>NZ_CP028811.1:692841-1385682 GCF_003055625.1 Flavobacterium magnum
ATTTTACTGAAACGGGGCGAAAGCAACGATTATGTAATCGATTATAATGCGGGCGAAATCACCTTTACCTCACTGTTCCCGATCACCTCTGAGATGCGCATCAACATCGAGTATCAATATTCGGACAAAAATTACACCCGCTTCGTGACGTATGCCGGCGCATCACATGAGCAGGAAAAATGGAGCCTGAGCGGCTACCTGTATTCCGAAAATGACGTGAAGAACCAGCCTGTCCAGCAAAATCTTTCGGCGGAACAGGTGCAGGCGCTGGCTGCAGCGGGCGACAACCCGACGCAAATGATTGTTCCCTCGGCGTACGAGGATGCGTTTTCGGATAATAAGATTTTATACAGAAAAGTATTGGCCGACGGCACGGAGATTTTTGAATACTCCACCAATCCGGACGATGTCCTGTACAATGTACGGTTTTCCCTCGTCGGCAATAACCAGGGCAATTACATCCTCAAAACCGTGACCGGCATCGGGAAGATTTACGAATACCGCGCACCACTAAACGGTATTTTGCAGGGAAATTACGAACCCATAACGCGCCTGGTGCCGCCCGTAAAACTCCAGGTGGCCACAATAGCAGGTGCATACCATCCTGATGAAAAGACGGCTGTTGACTTTGAAATGGCCCTCAGCAACAATGACAAAAACCTATACTCGTCACTGGACGACGGGGACAACCAGGGCCTCGCGGGAAAAGTCAATGCAAGGCAAAGGCTGTATTCGGGTAAATGGACGCTGGATGCGTTTGCCAATTACCAGCTTGTGCAGAAAAAATTCCAGCCCATAGAGCGCCTGTTCACTATTGAATTTGACCGCGACTGGAACCTTATCAATCCCCTTGGCGACCAAAGCCTTGTCGTTACCGGACTGGATTTCCGGCTTGCGCAACAGGGACAGTTCACGTACCAGTTTGAAAAACTCGATTTCACGGAGCGTTTTTCGGGTGCGCGCCAGGTCATCAAAGGCAACATCAATCTTGAAAAACTTGCGGTCCGGCAGGAGGCGAGTTACCTTAAAAGCGATAGCAACGACGCGTCGTCGGAATTTCTGCGGAACCAGACACAACTGCGTTACCATTTCGGAAAAGACTGGATTGGCGGTTCATTGCGACTTGAGGACAATCAGGAAAAATTAAAGGCGACAAACCAACTTTCGGCCTTAAGCCAGCGATTCACCGAATATGGGACTTTCATCGGGCGAGGCGATTCCACTAAGGTTTTCGTGGAGTTGGGCTACCTGCACCGGGTCAACGACAGCCTGCAGCTGGGGTCACTTCGCAAAGTAAACACGTCCCATTCCTATTATATCAAATCGCGCCTGCTGAAAACCGACCGCAGCGACCTGACGCTTTTTGCCAACTACCGGACGCTCAAATTCGAGGATCCTACCAGGGAAAGCGAGCCGTCGCTGAACTCAAGGCTTTTGTACAATGACCGCTATTTCAACCAATTGGTGCAGGTGACCGCGGCTTATGAAAATTTCTCGGGAACGATTGCACAGCAGGAGTTTTCGTACGTTGAAGTCGACGCAGGCCAAGGCGTGTACACCTGGAACGACTACAATGGCAACGGCGTTCCGGAGCTTGAGGAGTTTGAAGTGGCGCAATTTTCAGACCAGGCGAAATATGTGAGGGTTTTCCTGCCGAACCAGGTGTTTTTACGCACGCATCAAAACAAGTTTTCCGCCTCGTTGACACTTAACCCGTTGCAGTGGCAAAACGAAAAAGGCATTCGGAAACTGCTTTCGTATTTCTACAACCAGACGACATTTCTCACGGAAAGGAAAATAGAGAACCGCAATGGCAATTTCGATTTTAATCCGTTCGCTTCCGCAGATGAAGGCGAACTCCTTGGCCTGAACTTCAATTTCCGGAACAGCCTGTTTTACAACCGCGGCAAGCAAAAACATTCGGTCACCTATACTTTCCTGGAATCAGAATCGAAAAGCCTGCTCTCGGCAGGATCGCAGTATGCGTTTATCGGTTCGCATCAGTTGCAGTATACGCATTTGCTCGGAAAAAGCTGGCTGGTCAATCTGGGCACGGCAGCCGGGACCTCTTCATCGGTTTCGGAAAATTATGCGGCGCGCAATTACGACGTCGGGAATTACAAAATTTCGCCAAAAATTTCTTACCTGTTCAACAAAAGCGCGAGCTGGGATTTGTTTTATGAATTCCAGCGGAAGGACAACAGGATCGGCGGAATGGAAAGTCTTTCGCAGCAACGGTTCGGCACCTCATTTACATTCGCCGGAGAAAAACAGTTTACGGTAAACGGGGAATTTTCCTTATACCAAAACCAGTTTGACGGAGATGCGCTCGCACCCGTCGCTTACCAGATGCTTGAAGGGTTGCAGCCTGGCCAGAACACCACGTGGCGGTTGCTGCTGCAGAAGAACCTCACGCAATTTCTCGACATCAACCTGAGCTACCAGGGCCGGAAAAGCGAAACCAGCAAGGCGATCCATACGGGCAGCGTGCAACTCAGGGCTTATTTTTAAAGAATTGGCAGCCACGCTGTAAACTAAAACCGCAATTAATCACTACATTACATCCGCAAACCGGAAAATGCCGTAACTAAGGCAAAACAAGAATACCTCTGGCAAAGTTTTGTTTGAACGATTAATTTTATATTTTTGTGCCGTATGAAAATCGTCCCCAGAAAATTATACATTGCATTCGCTGTCATTGCGGTCCTCACTTGTGGATTTTGCCTCGCAGGACCACCTGCTGATGGCCCTCCGCCGCCTATCCCGCCCGGACCTCCGGGAAATCCGATTGACAGCGGCATTTTATACCTGCTTGTTGCGGGTGTCGGTTACGGACTGTTCATGATCCATAGATATAAAACACAAAAGGTTGCCTGACGGCAACCTTTTTTTATTTCAGGGCTTCATCCTATAAATCAAACTTGATCCCTTGAGCCAATGGCAGGTTTGTAGTATAATTGATGGTATTGGTCTGCCTTCTCATATAAATTTTCCAGGCGTCAGAGCCGGACTCACGGCCACCGCCGGTTTCCTTTTCACCGCCGAATGCACCACCGATTTCAGCTCCCGATGTCCCGATGTTGACGTTGGCAATCCCACAATCGGAACCGGCAACCGAAAGGAAACGTTCTGCCTCACGAAGATTGTTGGTCATGATGGCGGATGACAGCCCCTGCGCTACGCCATTCTGCAGGGCAATCGCATTTTCAACATCGCCTGAATATTTCAACAGATACAATACCGGCGCGAAGGTTTCATGCTGTACAATCCGGAAACTGTTGTCAGCTTCTGCGATGGCAGGTTTCACGTAGCAGCCGCTTTCGTAACCTTCGCCTGAAAGCACGCCGCCTTCAACAAGGATTTTTCCGCCCTCGGCAACGACTTGCTCCAATGCCTTTTGGTATAGCGCGACGGCATCGGTATCGATCAGCGGACCCACGTGGTTGTTCTGATCCAATGGATTTCCGATCCTCAATTGCTTGTATGCGGACACGATGGCATCTTTCACTTTATCGTACATACTCTCATGGATAATCAGCCTGCGTGTTGACGTACAACGCTGTCCGGCAGTACCCACAGCACCGAACACGGCACCGATTACGGTCATTTTCACGTCAGCATCCGGTGTAACAATGATGGCATTGTTTCCGCCCAGTTCCAAAAGCGATTTCCCAAGGCGCCCGGCTACAGCCTGTGCCACGATTTTACCCATTCTGGTAGAACCTGTGGCAGAAACCAAAGGAATTCTTGTGTCGGCAGTCATCAGCTCCCCGATCTTGTAATCGCCGTTGATTAAGCAGGAAATACCTTCCGGTAAATTATTTTCTTTGATTACTTCAGCAATGATGTTCTGGCAGGCGATACCACAAAGAGGAGTTTTTTCAGATGGTTTCCAGATGCACACGTCACCGGCAATCCATGCCAATGCCGTATTCCACGACCAGACCGCTACCGGGAAATTGAACGCCGAGATGATCCCGACAACACCCAGCGGATGGTACTGTTCATACATCCTGTGCCCGGGGCGCTCTGAGTGCATGGTCAGTCCGTGCAGCTGGCGAGACAATCCTACCGCAAAATCACAGATGTCGATCATTTCCTGTACTTCACCGTAACCCTCCTGCAATGATTTCCCCATTTCATAGGAAACCAGTTTGCCTAAAGCTTCTTTGTTCTTACGCAATTTTTCCCCGAACTGGCGTACGATTTCACCACGCTGCGGTGCCGGCATCAAACGGAAAGTCTTGAAGGCTTCCGTGGCAGCTTTCATTGCCGTCTCGTAATCTGCTGGCGTCGACATACGGACTTTCCCGATCAGTTGCCCGTCTACCGGCGAATACGATTCGAGTATTTCGCCGTTGGCAAAATTCTGAATTCCGGTGGATGTGCCGTCGTTGATGTCTTTAATACCCAGTTGGGCGAGGGCTTCGGTCATGCCGAACTGCTGTGCTATTGTTGTTGTCATAATTGAGTTCTTTTGCGCGCAAAGGTAATTGATAATTGATAATTGGCAATGGGTAATCGCCGCTCAATGTATTGTTTGTGTGGTGCGCCGCGCTGCAACGTGAGCGCTTCGTTTGCGGATGCGCGCAGCCCCGATCGCAGCGGCATCCTTTTTGTTTTTTCTTTAAAAACAAAAAGATACAGCGGAGTGCGGGACAGGCTGCCAAAAAAATTAAAACTGAGTTACTTGGTGCCCGTATATTTTGGGTCCGCCTCCATCACCGTACCGCATTTGTCGCAGGTGCGCAATTCGGCCGAGTTGTAAAAATGTTGGTAGTGCGGCAGAAAATCCTTCTCGATGTCATGCAGCTCGAAGAAGATTTCGTAGAGTTTGTGGTTGCAGTTTTCACAGAACCAAAGCAGGCCGTCCGTAAATCCGAGGCCGGCGCGTTTGCGTTCAATGACCAGACCGATGGAATTCTCAGACCGCACCGGTGAATGCGGGATGCGGGCACCATGCAGGTACATGTCGCCGGCATGCAGCTCCATCTCCCTGCGATGGCCATCTTCCTGAATGACCACCTTAATACTGCCTTCAAGCTGGTAGAAAAGCTCTTCTGTCTCGTTGTAATGGAAATCCTTTCGCGCGTTGGGACCGGCAACGACCATCACGATGTAATCCTGCGAATGCACATACACATTTTTGTTCCCCACCGGCGGCTTGAGCAGGTGGCGGTGGTCATTAATCCATTGGTTCAGGTTGAAGGGTTTTGTCGAAGCCATGGCGATATCTATGGTTAAAGTTTGCGCAAGCTAAAATCCGGACTGTCGGATTGTGGGGCAATCGACTCCAGATTCACGCGTTTGCGGTTTTCAAAAGCCCTATAAAAATACGCTATTTTATCTGAATCTGCGTCGGATTGAAGATTTGCGGAACGGGACCGCCCGCTTTGTCAATGGCGATGGTGCCTTTTACAAAGATCATTTTGCCTTTTGCCGTGGCGAGATTGACCTTCATGCGCTGCGCGTACTTGACATTCATCACCACGGTAAACACGTTATCGGGAAATGCCTTGTCAACATTGATATACACTACGCGGTTTTCAGTGCTGGCTTCTTTAACGGCGGCGATCCTGCCTTTTACCCACACTTCCTTTCCTATAAAATCCCTGACGCGTGACGTGGGAATTGTATCCTGTGAAAAGCCTTGGGCTGCACAGAGCAGCAGCAGCAGGGCGAACATTTTTTTCATAAATGGTTGATTTTGGGAAATCTGCGGCGCAAATGTACTATTTAAAATTAAAAAAGCCGGAAATCTCCGACTTTTCTTATTGCTGTGCCTGTGCTTATTTTACTTCTTTAATGAGGTAAATGTAGACGGGGAAGTGATCGCTGAAACCGACCTCATTGGCCGAATGCCGCAGCGGATAGCCTTTGTACTGCCCGTCGGTCTGGATCATGAACGGCTTGTTGTAAATGCCCGCTTTCCAGTATCTCAGGGAATCGTACCCTTCCTTTATCAGTGTTTCGGAAACCATAATCTGGTCAAAAATATCGCCGGCGTCGCGGTAAAAAAGTGTGGCATTTCCCTCTTTGGCCATCTGCTCGAAAGGATTGTAGACCCCAAACGGCTTCACCTCGGTTTTCTTGAGCTTGGCGCCAATGCCTTCTTTCACGCTCTTATTGTAAGTACCGTCGTTAAGGTCGCCCATACAGATGATTTTCGCATTGGGATTTACCTTATATATGGAGTCCATGACTTTTCGGGCGAGTCGGCCCGCTTCCTCACGGTAAGGGCTGCTTTTTTTCTCACCACCCGAACGTGACGGCCAGTGGTTCACCATGACATTGACCTCTTCACCGTCAAGGAGACCCGTTACCAATAGGATGTCACGGGTGTATATCCGGTTGTCCCTGCTGATTTCAATTTTGTCGTCAGTAGCCTCTTCTTTCTCCTTTTTGGCTTCTTCAGCTTTTTGGTCCTTATATATAAGGAGTGGAATATTGATGTAGCTTGTCGGCTTGAAATGTTTCTTCTGGTAGAGCATGGCCACATCAATGCCACGTTTGTCCGGCGAATCGAAGTGCACGATGCCGTAATCCCAGGGCTGCATTTTCGGCTGCTTTACAAGGTCTTCCAGTACACCGCGGTTCTCGATTTCAGCGCCACCGATAATTACGGGCGCATCCTTCTGTTGGTCGTTCGTGCCGATTTGAGAAATGACGCGGGCGAGATTTTCAAGTTTTTGCCTGTATTTGGCTGATGTCCAGTGTTGTGCGCCTGACGGAAGCCACTCCTCATCGTTATTCGGGTTGTTGATGGTGTCAAATAAATTTTCGAAATTGTAGAAAGCCACTGTCTTTACAGCAAACTTTTTGGCTTGGGAATAGCCCGCAAGTGTTGAGGATAACACAAAAAACAGGGCTAAAAATTTTCTAATTCGCATAAATCGTATATTAATTTAAGGTCAAGTTTAACATAAACTTGGGAGCAAAAGTAGATAATATTAATTAAACATGTACATTTGCACCCTGTTAAGAAATTCTTATTCTTTTCGAATTAATTAATTTAATATCTTTTATGAAAAAACTTGTATTTAGTTTTCTATTTGTGATGCAGGTATTTTTTGGATGGGCACAGCAAACCGCCACTGTCAATGGTAAAGTTGTCGATTCGAAGACCCAAAAACCATTACAAAGTGTTGTTGCTGCGATCCAAAACACCAGCTTAACCGTTATTAGCAATGCGGATGGTACGTTCACGATTAAAGATGTTCCCAGTGGGAATGCTTTGCTGAAAGTGAGCAGCTCAGGCTACACCCAACAAATCATGCCGTTGGAATTGAAGCCCGGACAGGTTTTAGACCTTGGCGTCGTAGTATTGGAAGAAGACCTGACTTCTGAGCAGCAGCTCAGCCTGATCACCATTACTGAAAATGATCTTGGGGACGACAACAGCGGCTCTGAAAGCACTTCAGGGTTACTGCAGGCCAGCCGTGACGCTTACCAGCAGGCAGCTGCCTTCAACTGGGGACAGGCACGTTTCAGGATCCGTGGTTTGGATAACGAATACGGAACGACTATGATCAACGGAATCGTGATGAACAAACTTTATGACGGAAGACCGCAATGGGGCAACTGGGGCGGACTGAATGATGCCACCAGGAACCAGGAATTCACCATGGGCTCCGCACCTTCTGACTATACGTTCGGCGGAATCCTTGGAACACAGGAAATCAATACAAGGGCCTCAATTTACAGGCCGGGTTCAAGAATTTCGTTCTCGGGAACCAATACCAATTACAGCTGGAGGGCTATGGGAACATACGCTTCAGGCATGAATGCTGACGGTTGGGCTTATGTCGTTTCAGCGGGAAGAAGATGGGCCGAGGAAGGTTATTTTGAAGGTACTAACTACAGTGCCAACTCGTTGTTTGCCAGCGTTGAAAAGCGATTCAACCAACACCACAGCCTGAACCTTACGTCGATTTACGCACAGAACAAGAGAGGAAAAAATTCTCCGAACACACAGGAAATTACCAATATAGCAGGCTGGAAATACAACTCTTACTGGGGTTACCAGGACGGCAGGAAAAGAAATTCAAGGGTGAAAGAACTGGAAGAGCCTATCGTGATGTTAGGCCACTATTGGAAAATCAATGAGAAAAACAAACTCAACACCAATGTATCGTACCAGCAAGGTACCATCGGGAACAGCAGGATTGATTTCTCAGGCGTGAATAACCCTGATCCTACTTATTACAGGAACCTGCCAAGTTATTTTTCTTCTTTGTATGAAAATGACGCCACTACCGGCCTGATCCCTGCTTCAGCATACCAGCCTGGCGGACTCGGTGGTTTATTTACCCCAAATTATGCCGCAGCCACGAATCCGCTTGACGCGAAATTCCTGTCACAAAGGCAACTGGACTGGACCGCGATGTACACGGCCAACTCCACACCGATTACCCAAAACGGTATCGTCGTGGGCAGGGCTCCGGCAGAAAGCAAATACATCCTGTATTCTGACAGGACCGATGACAAGCAGATTATTGCCAATTCCATCCTGAACTCGCAGCTGTCAGACAATATCCTTCTGACTGCAGGGGTAACCTACAGAAACCTCAGGTCACACAACTACCAGCAGGTTGACGACCTGTTGGGCGGATTGTATTTCCTTGACGTAGATACTTTCGGTGTGGGTGACCAGAAACAATCAGATCTTAACAACCCGGACCGTCAGGTAGTAGAAGGGGATGAATACGGCTACAACTACAACCTGCTGGCCAACACGATCGACGCGTTCACGCAGTTTAAGTTTACGTACAGGAAATTTGATTTCTACGTGGCACAGACATTTATTCGCTCCGAATACCAAAGGGAAGGTCTTTACAAAAACGGTTATTACCCAACGAATTCATTCGGAAAAGGGTCTAAGGTAGAATTTGACAACTTCGGTTTCAAAGGCGGCCTGACGTACAAGATCTCAGGAAGGAATTACCTCGATTTTAACGGCGTATACATGTCGAAAGCGCCTGCAATGCGAAATGTTTTCCCGAATGCCCGTCTGAACAACAATACAGTCGCCAACATCGACAACGAAACCATTACAAGCGTTGATGGTAGCTATATTATCAGGGCACCGAAATTCAAAGCCAGGATTACGGGTTACTTCTCTGAAATCAAGAACGCCACTGAAACGGCATTTTTCTTCGGCGAAGGTCTGTTTGAAGACGATAACGGCGATGGCGGTGACGCTTTTGTAGCTGAGACACTGACGCACGTAAACAAAAAGAATATGGGTGGAGAATTGGGTCTCGAGTACCAGATTACCCCAACAATCAAATTAAGCGGAGCTGCAGCCTACGGACAGTTCATTTATTCAAATGACCCAACTGTGAGTGTCAACCAGGACGCTCTGGCGACGATTAACAACACCAACCCTACAGTAAACTTCGGCAGTTCAAAACTGAAAGATTACCGCGTGGCCGGTACACCACAGCAGGCGTATTCCGCGGGAGTGGAGTACCGTGATCCAAAATTCTGGTGGATTGGCGCAAATGTAAATTACCTTGCAGACAATTATATTGATGTGGCTCCCGTTTTAAGGACAAGCAATTTCTTTGAAAATCCGCAGGGCACTGCCGGCAACTTCTTCCCTGAAGCGACTTTGGCAAGAGGAAGGGAATTATTGAAGCAGGAGAAATTCGATAGCTTTACTTTAGTAAATTTGACAGGAGGAAAATCATGGAGGATTGACGGAAAAACACTGGGCTTCTTTGCGAGCGTAAACAACGTTTTCGACATTGTTTATAAAACCGGAGGTTTTGAGCAGGCACGTAACTCCAATTACAGGGAACTGAACCAGGACGTTTCGAGCGGAACGCCTTCATTTGCCCCCAAATATTTTTACGGATACGGCAGGACGTATTTCGTAAACCTTTACCTAAACTTTTAATATTTTTAAAGAAAAAAATAATAATTATGAAAACAACAATTTTAAAATCAGTGCTTTTTGTGACGCTCGCTGCCGGATTCAACAGCTGTGTCAATGACGATGATTACGCGATTCCTTCGATGGATTGTACTGAAACGAACCTGGTTAAAACCAAAGAGGTGTCTGAAATTCCTTTCGGCACACTGGCACAATATACTGCCAATGAAGTGATTGAAGCCTACGTTACGTCGAGTGACGAGGGTGGTAACTTTTTCAAAACTATCTCGTTCCAGACTCTGGATGGCTCCAGGGCGTTCAGCGTTCCGGTTGACGCTTCGTCAACATTTGTAAACCTCGAGCCGGGCCGTAAGGTCTTCATAAAGTTGCAAAATCTGTACACTGATTCGCCGAATACGGCGGCCATCGGACCAAGAATCGGCGGCGTTTACATCAATGCATCTGGTACGGCCTCAGTAGGAAGGTTGCCTGAGTCACAGTTTAAGGAAGTCGTGGTTCGCTCTTGTACTGTGGTAGATGAGGAGCAATTAGTGCAACGCGTGACTATCCCGCAACTGCTGGAAGGCAACACTTATCTCAACAAACTGGTTGAATTAGACAACGTACAATTTGCTGACGACGCCATCAACAAGACCTATTACGTAGAGGGTGCAGCGAATACCATCGGGGGGGCAACCAATATTTCGCTTACCGATATCCAAGGCAATTCAATTGATTTCAGGACGAGCAGCTTTGCAAACTTCGCAGGAAAGATGGTGGCTACCGGAAACGGAAAAGTAAGAGGTGTATTGACTAAATATGGTACAGGATACCAATTCCTCGCAAGGACAGAAAGAGATATCATGCTTACAAACCCAAGGGTTAAGTCCTTATTGAATGAGACGTTCACCAACAGCCTTGGTAACTGGACAACTTTTAACGTATTGGGTGCTGAGACATGGGCTCATAGCCCAACTTTCGGAAATCCCGGAGGTATGGCTAAAATGTCAGGTTATAACAATGGGAACAAAGCCAATGAAGACTGGTTGATTTCACCTGCTCAGGATCTAACCGCTTTGACAAGCGCCACGCTTTCATTTGACAACGCTTTTAAATTTGACGGAAACCCGATTGTCGTGTTAATTTCGAAGGATTATAATGGTGTTGGAAATCCTACAGACACTTCCAATGGAACCTGGACAACGCTAAGCGGCGCAACGCTGTCAACAGGAAACTATGCTTACGCCAACTCAGGAAATCTTAACATTTCTGCATTTACCGGCTCAGGTGCTGAGAAAGTGTACGTGGCATTTAAGTATACTTCAACAACCGCTGCAGCTTCTACTTGGGAAATTGACAATGTAAAAATCCTGCCTGCCAACTAGGCATATTAGCAAATAGTGAAAGGCTCTCTTCGGGGAGCCTTTGTAACACCACTTAGAAAAACAATAAAAATGAATAAAAAAATCATATCCCTTACAGCCATCTTATTATGCATTCTGAGCATCAGTTTCGTGTCGTGTGAAAGCGACGATGAAGGTGGCGACTACGTTTCGCCGAATTATGTAGCCGCAACCTGGAAACTGACCGCTGTAGGCGCGCTGAATACACAAAGCACGCTGATTTACACGCCGGTAATGGAAGGATCCTGCGATGCACAAACTGTCAGCTTTACAGAAGATTTTAATTTTACCAGGAACTACAGCGTATTGGTAGATGAGGCTTGTACCCCAAAAACAACTACAGGGACTTACGCCCTGGAGCAGGGAAATATTGTCGTTACATTCGTTCCGGAAGGACAGACATTGAGCGAATCCATAAGTTATGATATCATTACGCTTTCCGATGTATTGCTCGAAGTCGCTTACACGGACAAGCTCACCGGGAAACTGGTGTTTCTGAAATTCGCCAAACAGATCATGACTGCGAATTAATTGAAAGCATAAAGAATTTGAAAAAAGGCTCCCGAATGGGAGCCTTTTTTATTTCCAGACCGATTGCCTTAAGATATCATCCCAGCTGTGCTCGATGACAAAAAGCACCAAGCGGATCAGATGATAGGCAGCCAGCGCGATACCCAGCGCATACGCGAGCTTTTTGTTATACAGCCAGTTGTCCAGGTATTCTTTCCCGGTGATCAGTTCCGCTGACAACACCAAAATCGTCGTCACGGCAAACAAAATCACAAACGGCCCGAAGACATGGTAATGCAGGCTTTTCCCAATATCGCCCGCGTAAAAATACACCAGCGACTTGGTAATGCCGCAACCCGGGCAGGGAAACCCTGTCAGCATCTTAAACGGGCACAGCGACTGCGCCGACTCCAGATGGTTATCGGCGTTATGCAGCATAAAAAAAAACGGAACTGCCAACGTTAACAACGCCCCGGCAATTCCGTAAATTTTTCGCTTTACGCGTGTATTACTTGTATAATTTGTTGATATCACCCTGTACAATCATTGCAGCCACCATCGGAACAAGCAAACCTAAAATCAACAGCAACGTCGCATCATCTTTCTGGGCCACACCGGCACGACGGTACACATGCGGCAACCCGTCTTTTCCAGCCAGATAGTAGAAATACATATTGACCGGAGAGCAGCAACCGGCAAAAATCGCAACCGGCTGCGAAATCACTTCCCTTTCGGCAACGGCGTTGAGCACGTCGGCTACTTTGATGTTCCAGTAAATCAGGTACAGCCCGCACGTCACGATGCCCAACAGCAAAACCGCTACCGGGTCGACTTTAAAATAAGGGATGTTGGGCGGCTGTGGCGTGTTCCAGCTTTCGATAGTATTCACTTCCATAATGTTTGGTTTTGGTTATTGAGTTGATAAAAATAAATAATTTATTGGAATGCGCTGTCTTTTGGTTCCCAAAGTTCGATTTTATTTCCTTCCGGATCGAGTATCCAGCCGAAACTGCCATAATCAAATCGCTCGGGCTCGCCGATGACAGCCACGCCTTCAACTTTCAGCTGTGCGAGTAACTTGTCGAGATTGGCAACCCTGAAATTCTGCATAAAGGCTTTTTCAGACGGATCAAAATACTTCGTGTCATCTTTAAACGGAGACCATTGCGTCATGCAATCGTTGCCATCCGCATCCTTCCACCAAAACGAGCTGCCATACGCGTCGGTTTTCAGTCCGAGGTGTCTGGCATACCAGGCCACGAGCGCTTTCGGGTCTTTGGACTTAAAGAAAATACCGCCGATTCCCGTCACGCGCCGCATTTCTGTCTCCTGTACGCTGTTACCAGAAAACAGCGCCTTAATCTTGTCAACGATAACCTGCGCCAGCTGCTCGTGGCTTTCAAAGGTCCAGCCAGCGATGTGCGGCGAAAGTAACACCTTGTCCGAATCGAGTAAATACCGGAATGCCTCGGGCACATGCCCGTCTTCGAAAAGATGCTCAAACGAACTTTTCTCATATTCCAGCACGTCGAGCCCGGCGCCTAAGACTTTCCCCGACTGCAACGCCGACACCAGATCGGCCGTCACAATGTTCTTACCGCGCGACGTGTTTAACAGCCAAAACGGTTTGGCAAAGGCATCGATGAAATCAGCATCCACCATCCTGTCGGTCAGCGGCGTCCACGGAACGTGAAGGCTCAGCACATCGGCCTGTTGCTGTAATTCCGCCAACGTGACCTGACGCGCATTGCCATCGTCGACACCCTGCAGGATATCATGGCACAAAACGTGCACATCAAAACCGCGCAGTTTCCTGGCAAATGATTTTCCCATATTTCCGTACCCGATGATCCCGACGGTCTTGCCGTCAAGCTCATGGCCCCGGTTTGCCTCGCGGTTCCAGTGTCCTGACCGGATTTCACGATCGGCCTTGTTGAGCTTGTTGAAAAGCGACAGCAGCATCGCCAGCGTGTGTTCGGCCACGGCATTTCGGTTCCCTTCGGGAGCGGCAATGAGCTCAATGCCTTTCGCGGCGGCGTACTCGACATCGATGCTTTCAAGCCCTGCGCCCACCCGCGCTATAAACCTGAGATTCCTCGCACGATCCAGAAAATCCTTGTCGATCTTGAAACGGCTGCGTATGACAATGCCCTGATATTGATGAATTTTCGCTTCCACTTCCGCTTTGGAAGAAAAAAAGTCCTCTTCGTTTGCGAATCCGGCCTGCTGCAATTGCTGCAATAAAATGGGGTGGTTGCTGTCGAGGTGGAGAATGTTCATGTCCGATGCATTCAAAATGATAGGTTTTGTTTTCCAAAGTTAAGAAACTTTTTCAGGAGCTTGTTCCCGCTCTGCGCTTTATCTGCGGCTCCGCTGCGCTGCGCCGCAGGATGCCGCTGCGATCGGGGCTAGGGTATCGTGCGCCAAATCACCTGCGTCCCAACCAGTCAAACAGCCGCCTGGCGTCTTCCGCGTGAAACAATTGTGTGCCTTCATTCATTGTCGCTGCTGAGCCGCAGGCCACACCCCAGCGGATGACCTCACCAAGCGGCTTCCCCTGCGACAGCGCCCAGACCATCCCGCCAACCATACTGTCGCCGGCCCCCACGGTGCTTTTTTTAGGGACGTTGGGCGCGGGTATGAACTCGGTGACTTCCCGCGTGACCAACACGGCGCCCTGCGGACCCAAAGATACCACGATCACCTGCGCGAACCCTTTCCCGATGAGGGTCCTGGCAGCGTCATCGGCTTCATCGGCGTGCAACTTTTCGATCCCGACGAGTTTGGCGAGTTCGCCGATATTCGGTTTGGCAAGGTATACGCCCGCTTCGAGCGCTTTCTGAAGTGCCTCGCCTGAAGTATCAACAATAAATTTTACGCCCGATTTTTTTGCCTCCACAGCCATCTTTTGGTAAAAATCCGAACCCACGTCTTCGTTGAGGCTGCCGCTGGCGACGAGGAATTTCGGTTTGAGCGTATTGACGGTATCCAATATCGTGTCTTGTTCCGCAGCCGACAGTGAGGCTCCGGGAAAGCCGAAACGGTATTGGGCATTCGTATTCAGATCCAATGCCATCAGGTTCTCGCGCGTGGCATTTTTTACCGCTATAGCCTGGGTCATGATCTTTTCCTTTTCCAGCAAGGACTGCAATTGCCGTCCGGCATCACCACCTGAGGTGAAGATACAAAGCGACTCCCCGCCGAGCCGCGCGATGGCTTTAGACACGTTAATGCCTCCGCCGCCGGCATCATACTCCGGGTTTTCACAGCGGATCTTCTGTTCGGGTACAAGGCCCTTGAACGAAGTACTTTTATCGAGAGACGGATTGACCGTCAGGGTAACGATGTCAGGATTTTTCATAGTGGTTTATTTCTACTAAAGTTCGGGTAAATTACGTGGAAATCAAAGCCTGCCTTAAAAAACAATGCAGCCCGGGCGTCGAAAAACTTTGCTACCTTGCAGCCTGAACTTTGTACCCTGAACCAAAATGTACGACGAGTCACCCAAACGCTTCGACCGTATTATCGCGATCCTGATCCAGTTGCAGTCGCGCAAGGTGGTGCGTGCCCAGGACCTGGCCGACCGTTTTGAGGTAAGCCTCCGGACGATTTACCGCGACATCCGCACCCTCGAGGTGTCGGGCGTCCCCATTTACAGCGAAGCGGGTACAGGATATTCGCTGATGGACGGTTACCGCCTGCCGCCCGTGATGTTTACGCGCGAGGAGGCGCACAGCTTCATTGCGGCCGAAAAACTGATGCGGCAATTCACCGATAAGGAACTTGGGGACCATTACGCTTCGGCGATGTACAAACTGAAAGCGGTATTAAAAAGTTCGGATAAAGACGTGGTCACCGAGATGGAATCGAAAGTCCTGATCCGCAACAGCAGTGAAGCCGTGAATCAGAAAGCGCCGAATGCACTGGCGTCAGTATTCAGGAGTATCGGCGAGAAAATGCAGGTGGTATTGCGCTATGAGGGCATCGAATCTGACGGACCGCTCGAACGCGTCATTGAGCCGGTCGGGGTGTTTCATGAAAACCAGAACTGGTACATTTTTGGGTATTGCCACCTGCGCAGGGACTACCGGCAGTTCCGGACAGACCGGATCCACAACATCACCATCACCGATTTGCCGTTCACCCTGTCGCATGAGGCACTTGAGACCTATCTGCATCAGGACCGGCAGGAAAATCTGGTAAAGATTGTCATCCTTATCGATAAAACTGTTGCCAAATACATCAGTAGCGACCGACGCGGCTATGGCTTCGTGTCAGAAAGGGAAACCGAAAAAGGCATAGAGATGACGTTCATGAGCCGTGATCCGCAACAAGGTTTTGCGCGCTGGTACATGATGTTCGGGGACTACGCCGAAATCGTCGAACCGGAAGACCTGAAAACGCGCGTCGCCGAATTGCTTACTATTGGGCAGGAGAAATTGAACACCAAACGTCCGGAAAAAAAATAGGGAGACCGGATACAACATCCTGATCTCCCTTTCAGAAACTACCGCTCCCAGAAAAACGGCGGCTCTACACCCAGTCCGCGCAGGTAGACATAGAGCTGGCCGCGGTGGTGGATTTCGTTGTCGATGAAATACAAAATACTGTGGATGATGGGCGAATTATACTGCCCGAAAAGATTGAACGTCTTGCCAAAATCTTCTGTGGGGACTTGTGCAAAATAGGTATTGATAGCATCCGTGTCTGCGTCCCATTGCTGTAGGAACAGGGCTTTGGTGGTTAAGGCGTTACCGGCTTCAGTGTATGGCTTTTCGTCGCGTTCCACGATGGCTTTCATGGCCGGCGCGCCGATGGCTAGCAGTTCAAGGACGAGTTGTGAGGCCGTGCGCATCCCGCCGATACTGTATTCGAAAAATTCCTTTTCCGGGAACGCCTCGATGACGCGGCGCGTTAGGCTGCGGTGTCCCTGCCAGTGTGCCAGGAGTTGTGATGGGCTGATGATCTGTTCTGTTGCTGTGGCTGTTGCATTCATGGTATAAGTTTTTACGATTAATAGTCCAAAGGTATCCGGGGCGAATGACAACAGTATGTCAGCAGTGATTTTTAAATTGACTTTTTTTTTACGCCGGCTCGTTTCCAGGGCGTCAGGCGCTACGGCTATTCTGATAAAACCCGGGGCCGCATCCTGGCCGGGTGCCGCGCGAGGGATGGCAGCGGCAGCCCACAGCCCGCAGGGCGAGGACTACAGCGAACAGCCCGGCCCGTAGCCTGCGCAGGGACGCGCCCTAATCAGTAATCGGCTGCAGGCCGCTATTGGCAGTGAGAAACTTTGTAACTTTGCGGCTTTACAACTTTGCACCGCAACCATGATAGAAGATAAAAATCCGCAGCGCACGCCGTTGTCGCAACTGGGCGAATTTGGCCTGATAGAACACCTGACGAAAAATTTTGAAACCAGCCGCCCGTCGACTTTAAAAGGCATTGGCGACGATGCCGCCGTGCTGGATTTTAAGGATAAGAAAGTGGTCGTGTCGACTGACTTGCTGATTGAAGGCGTGCATTTTGACCTTGCTTACGTGCCGCTGAAGCATTTGGGCTACAAGGCAGTCGTGGCGAACGTGTCCGATATTTGCGCAATGAACGCGCTGCCCACCCAGATTACCGTTTCGGTTGCTGTATCGAACCGCTTCCCGCTGGAGGCGCTCGACGAATTGTTTGCCGGCATTGCACTGGCGGCAAAAGAATACCGGGTTGACGTCATCGGCGGGGACACAACCTCATCGCAGAAAGGCCTTATCATCAGTATCACCGCCATCGGGGAAGCGGATGAGGGCGAAATCGTGTACCGCGACGGGGCGAAAGAAATGGACCTGCTCGTGGTGACCGGCGACATCGGGGCGGCTTACATGGGGTTGCAGGTGCTCGAACGCGAAAAGCAGGTATTTCAGGTGAACCCGAACTCGCAGCCCGACCTCGATGCGTATACGTACCTGATTGAAAGGCAGCTTAAGCCTGAGGCGCGCAAGGATGTGCGTACGCTGCTGCATGCACTGGAAATCAGGCCTACGGCGATGATTGACATTTCGGACGGACTTTCCTCAGAAATCATACACCTCTGCAAGGCGTCTAAAGTGGGTTGCAACCTGTATGAGGAAAAGTTACCGCTGGACCCGCAGCTTATTGCGACCTGCGAGGAATTCAATATTGATTCGACCACGGTTGCCATCAATGGCGGCGAGGATTATGAGCTGTTGTTTACGATCAAGATGGACGATTTTGAGAAAATAAAGGGCAACCCGAATTTTACGATCATCGGGCATATGGTAAAGGAAACCGAGGGTATCCACCTGATCACGCGTGCAGATACAAAAATCCCCTTGCGTGCAAGGGGATGGGATGCGCTTGAAGCCTAAATGTTCCTGTTGACCGTTGCCAGCGGGAACATTTTCATGGTTTTTATTGCTGTTCCTGCATCATTTTCTGTACGGTCTCGCTGTAATACACCTTCCCGTCGAGGATGTCCTCGAAGGCAATAAGCAATTCTTCGAAAGTCAGGTCGTTTTTCACGACGAGCCCTTCAGGCTGTATGGTTTCTGAGAAATGGCGGAATTTCAGTTTTTCGGTATGCATGGTCAGCAGGACGATCTTGCAGCCGGGCATCTTTTGGCGGAGCAGTTTGGCCAGGTCGATACCGGACTCGATTTGCTGTTCATCGTAGGCCGGGATGCTGATGTCCAGGAATGCCACGTCGTAGGTTACGGCGCTGTTGGCGATTACCTCGTATCCTGTTTGTCCGGAATCAGCCGTCGTGTCGACGATGTGGTACTCGTCGGGCTTAAACCGCTCCAGCGTATTCTTATACGCCTGGAGGATAAAAGGATGGTCATCCACCATTAAGACTTGTACAGTTTTCTTCATGTGTTTGTTGTTAGGTTAATTTATACTTGAGCTTAGGGGCAATTCAAATTGTAATGTCGTACCGTCGCCGGGTTTGGTGATGATGTCCATCGTCCCTCCGGAAGCGGTGATGCGGGACCGCATATTCTGCAGGCCGATCCCGTTGCGTTTTTTGCTGTAAATGAATCCGACGCCGTCGTCTTTCACTTCCATTGCTATGAGTCCGCATTTTTTCCCGAACGTTACACTGACGTGGCGGGCATCGGCATGCTTGTTGATGTTCTGGAACGCTTCCTGCAGGATGCGGTACAGGTTGATTTTGGCAGCGTTGGGTACCACGCCCCATTCGATGCTGTCGTCGATTAACAAGACAATAGCAGCCTGGCATACAGTACGTTGCGATTCGGTAAAATTGTTGACCATCAGCACAAAGTTATTGAAAACAGCGGTCTTTTCCGAATTTAGGTCGTGGGAAATTTCCCTAATCTCCTGCTCCAGGGTCTTGAGTTCGTCGATGTATGCGACGCGCTGCTGCGCTGCTTCTTCGTCCCTGCGGCTGTTGAGTACGCCGAGGTTCATGCGCGTGCCGAACAGTTTGCCCAGTACGCCGTCGTGCAGTTCCTGCGCAATGCGCTTCTTTTCTGCCTGCCGGGATTCCTCGACCTTATCCTGCTGGCTGATCATCAGCGAGTAGATTTCCTCATTGGCTTTTTGCTGCTCTTGGACGAGGCGGAGTTCGCGGTTTTTGGCCATCTGGATGCGGATCACAAACACAAATATGCCCGTCAGGATGATTGCGAGCGCAACGTAAATTAAGGTTTTGCGCTGTTCGACAAGCTGGACATTGTTTTGGGCAAGCTCGTCGGTTTCAAACTCGATACGGGCGAATTTGTTTTTGGTTTTGCGTTCGGCGATGTCGAGGGAGTCATTTATTTTATAATATTCTGTAGAATACGCACGCGCATTTTTTGCATCAACTTTTGAAAGTTGTTTTAGCACAGTTAAAATAGACCTTTTCTGCTTATTTTTAGTTGCCAGAATATAAGCATCATTTGCCAGTGAAATTGACTTCAAAGTATCACCCATCACAGCATAAAATTCTGATAAATGTTTTTTATTAGTGATGATTCCGGGAATTATGCCTAAGCTGTCCCTAATCTTAAGTGCTTTGTAAAACTGATTTGGTAAATTATCAAGTTGGCTCAACTTTAAATCTGCATATGCCAGATTGTCTAATGACATAGCAAAAATATCCGGACGGTCCTTAAACAGGTTTTTTTCTTGTAAAGCTTTTGAGAATTCTTTCTTCGCTCGTGTATAATTTTCAGCAGTGGAATACATTGCGCCAAGATTATTTACGGTGACCGCATTGTAATGTGATGCAGGAGGAGCATCCTTTCTATTCGCTACTTCTATGGCCAGCTCATAATACTTTTTTGAAAGCGCATATTCCTGAAGGTCTGCATAGACGATTCCTAATAAGTTATTGGCTTCATATTCAATTTTAATATTATCATATGTTTTTAAAATCCTTAGCATTTCAACAGCTGTTTTTTCACAACCTAAAAAATCTCTATATGTATGTTGTAGAACCGCTTTATTTAATAAAGTTTGCGTAAGATTGACTTTATCATTTAATTTCCTGTAAAGCTTTTCGGCTTTGTAATTATAATCATATACGCTATCCGTCTTATTTACAGTGATATAGTAATCTGACATGAATGTATATGCTTTCGCTAAGTTTATAGTATCCTTATCCTTTTCCGAGAGGCTAATTACTTCTTTCGTATATTTTTTGAAATTATCGTAATCGCCAATATTATAATAACGATTTGCTATCTTAAAATAATTCGATCTCTTGGTAGTGTCGTTTTCCTGTTTGGAAATTATAGCTAAAGCCTTTTGTATATAATCCCTTCTCTTTTGTATGGCAACCGTATCATTATTTGCTAAGTCTATATATGATGATAATCCGTTTTGTTTGTTATATCCTGAATCGTCTTTATTGTTCTTTTTACAAGAACAAAAAATTAGTAATGAACAAAAAACGATTAAGTTATTTTTCAAGTTTATTTTATTGATTCCGTCAAATGTAAAAAATATTAGCTAAAAAAAAAGACTGTCAGCGCTGACAGTCTTTTTAATTTTTTTATTAGATCTTGATTATGGTCTCTTGCCACTTCCTGTTGGTAGTCCACCATTTCCTAACCCAGTATTGTTGTCTCCATCTCCAGTTAACTGCGCAATCAAACTGCTATTTCCTTTTTCTTTATGTTGCTCTTTACCGTTAAAAGAAGTTAAGCCAATTACTGCTACTAAAACTAACGCTGCGATTAAGATAATTTTTTTCATGATACTTTTCAATTAGGGGTATTGGTGTTATTTTTTGTTTGTTTTATCAATTTTGATGTGGTAAAACTACAATGCTTCGGGCGAACCGCCTACGTAAAAACCCCTGATATAGTAACTGGCTATCGTTCAATGGTAAACGACCGCCTCATGAGAGTAAATGAAGTCAGGTATTGTAAAATCTGTTCTACAAAACCGGTCTTGTTGGCAATAGGAATTCAAGTTTTGTCCCTTTGCCGGGTGCGGATTGGACCTTCATCATGCCGCCAAGCTCGAGGGCCCGCTCCTGCATGTTTTTTAGGCCGAGTCCTTTACGAATTTGATTTGTATCGAAACCGATGCCGTTGTCCTCGACCACAATACGGATCATTGTCCCCTGCTTTCCCAAGTGCACCACGACCTTGTCGGCCTGTGCGTACTTAACGATGTTTTGCAGCGCCTCCTGAAGTATACGGTACAATTGGACTTTGGTTTCAATCAATACCGAATCCCAATCAACGAAATCCTCAGTTTCAAGATAAAAACGGATGCCTGAATGTTGCTCCAGGCCTGAAAAGATTGTCTGGATGACCTCTGAAAAATCGGTATGGCCTGACAATGGAGAATCCAGGTTGTACGCAATGCTGCGGATTTCCTTTTCAACATCCTGTATCCTATCTATAAATGTCAGGGCATGCTGTATCGTCTCCTGATCCTGCTTCCGGCGCAGCGCAAACAGGTTTAACCGGATGGCAGTGAGTTGCCCCATGACGCCATCGTGTAATTCGCGGGCGATACGTTTCTTTTCCAGTTGGCGGCCTTCGTCGCGCTGCTGCTGCTGGGTAATCATCAGGCGGTAGATCTCCTCATTGGCTTTCTGTTGCTCTTGGACCAGGCGGAGTTCGCGGTTCTTCGCCGCCTGAGTACGGATAACAAAAATAAAGGCACCGATCAGGATGATACCAAGGACGATATAAGTTAGGGTTTTGCGTTGTTCGACCAAGTTGGCTTTGTCGGTGGCTAGCTGGTCGGTTTCGTATTCGATACGACCTAGCTTGTTTCGAACTTGGCGTTCAGCGAGCTGTAAACTGTCTGCAATCTTAATGTATTGCTCCGAATAATCCGACTTTCTTTTAGGATCTGATAATGACATTTGTTTCAGAGACGTCAAGATGTCCTTAGGAATACGATTCTCTTTTGCAAGTAGATAAGCTTTTGTAGCAAAATCCCTGGCCTTTAAAGTGTCACTTTTTTCAAGGTAAAACTCCGACAAGTTCAGGTTGCAAGCGATGATATCTGGCGCAAATTTCAAGCTGTCTGCAATCTTTAAAGCGGCGTAATATAATTTAGGTAGCTTACTAAAATCGTTCAGCTTGAACATAGAATAGCCAATGTTATATTTCAAATTACCAAAAAGCAGTGGATTATCTGCGTATAAATTCTCTTGCTGAAATGACTGATTGAAATACTCCAATGCTTCTTTATACTTGTGTTTCTTTTGATATAATGCTCCTAAGTTGTTTAACGTAGTGGCTTTTGCTTGCATAGAGCGCGATACATTACCAGTGCTTGCAATTTGGAGAGCCTTTTCATAGTATTCAATCGACTTACTGTACTCTGCTAGCTCATCGTAGATAATACCGAGAATATTAGTCCCTTGGTACCGTAAATCCTCATCATTTTCTTTTTGAAGAAGTTTTAAAGCTTTAAAAACGGATTTTTCACTGCCTACAAAATCCTTTTCATTTAACTGTATTATTGCCTTATTTATTACAACTTTGGCTGTTTTTGCGTACTCTTTTTTTGCGCTGTATAGCTGTTCCGCATCAAAGTAATATGAATATGCTTTCTCAGAATGGAATTTTTTTCCAAAATAATCCCCTAGATATTCATCCGCCTTCGCAAGGCTTAATGTGTCTCTAGCCTCGTTCGCTTTTGGAATAATAAGTTCAACAGTACTTTTATAATCTTCCAACGCATTCATGTTGAAAAATCTATTAGCAACTTTAAAATAATTAACGCGGGTGAGCGAATCGTTGTCGTTTTTAGAAATAGTTGACAGTATTTTTTCGGCGTATTGGTGCCTTTTTGAAAAAACGATTTTGTCGTCGTTTGCTAAATCAAACAGAATTTGCAAACTATCCGAATTTTCAGGAAGTTTTTTTAAATGTGCTTTTTTATCACATCCGATTAAGGATATAAAAAAGACAGCTATAAGAGGCAATAAGTATTTACTTTTCAAGGTAGTAGAATTCAATCCAAAAATAGTAAAAAGTAAATACAAAAAAAGGCTATCAAAATTGATAGCCTTTTTATTATATTTTAAGATCTATTTAATCTTGTTTTTTAGTGCCTCCAGCATTTTTAGCTGGTTCAATCATTGAAGCCAATAAACTAGTGTTTTTTGATTTCTTAACTTCAGCCTTCCCATTAAAAGAAGTCAAACCTACTACGGCTACCATAACAGCCATAGCTTACAAAAACACTATAATGCCTCGCTATTTCCGTCAGCACGTCCCGCAACCGGCAATACAAAATCGAGATTCGTCCCCTCTCCCGGCATGGTCCTGACCGTCATCGTACCTCCAGACCCATTGATACGCGAATGCATGTTGAGCATGCCAATGCCTTTCTTCTTTTTGGTATAGTTAAAGCCTATGCCATCATCGGAAACCGTCAGCACAATGTTGTCTTCAACCTGCCTGAAGGTTACCGTTACCTTGGCGGCCTGCGCATGCTTGTTAACATTCTGGAAGGCCTCCTGCAGGATGCGGTACAGGTTGATCTTGGCGAGGCTGTCCACACTGGCCCAGTCAATCTGCCGGTCGATGTCGATAGTGATGGCCGCCTTACAGACAGTACGTTGCGTGGCGATGAAATTTGTAACCATCTGGACGAAGTTATTGGCCACCGCCTGCTTTTCCGAGTTCAGGTCGTGCGAAATCTCGCGCAGTTCCTGCTCGAGTGTCTTGAGTTCGTCTATATAGGCCGTGCGTTCCGTATGGGCCTCCCTGCCGTCCCTGTCATTGAGCAGCCCGAGGTGCATGCGCGTCCCGAACAACTTGCCCAGCACCCCGTCATGGATTTCCTGTGCGATACGTTTTTTCTCTGCCTGCCGCGTTTCCTCGACCTGCTCCTGCTGGGTAATCATCAGCCGGTAGATCTCCTCATTGGCGGCCTGCTGTTCCTGCACGAGCCGGAGTTCGCGGTTTTTCGCCGCCTGAGTACGGATAACAAAAATAAAGGCACCGATCAGGATGATACCGAGGACGATATAGGTTAGGGTCTTGCGCTGCTCGACGAGGTTGGCTTTCTCGGTTACAAGTTCGTCAGTTTCGTATTCTATACGGCCGAGTTTGTTTCGGGTTTGGCGTTCGACTAATTGAAGACTGTCATTTATTTTGATATATTCATCAGAATAAAAAGCCTCCTTTATCGGGTTTACATTTGACAATTGTTTAAGGGAGTTTAAAACATCTTTCGAATTGCTGTTTGCTTTTGCCGTAGAATATGCTTCAGAAGCAAAATTGAATGCTTTTAGAGTGTCTTTCATCTCTAGGTAATATTCCGAAAGATTTAACTTACAAGCGATTATGCTGGGGGTGAATTTTAAACTATCTGCCAGATGCAGAGACTCATGGTAGAGTCCGGGCAAATGAGTGTAATTTTTCATCTTAAATTCTGAGTATCCAATATTATATTTGAGGGCAGCATATAAAAGAAGATTGTCTGAATACAGATTTTTTTCCTTTAATGACAGATTGAAATATTCAAGCGCTTTCTGGTATTTCTGTTTTTTTTGATTCAATGCGCCGAGGTTATTTAAAGTTGTTGCCTTAGCCTGAATATCTGAAGAAACGTCACCTGACTTTGCAATTTTTAAAGCCTTTTCGTAATATTCGATTGATTTGTTGTACTCAGCTAACTCATCGTAAATAATACCCAAAATATTGTAACTTTGATACATTAGTTCCTCATCACTAGTTTTCTTTAAAATCTTTAGTGCCTTAAATGCGGATTTTTCACTGCCAACAAAATCTTTCTCATTTAATTGAATAATAGCTTTGTTCAGAACCACTTTAGCGGTGCTAGAGTATTTTTCCTTTGATATATATAATTTTTCAGCCTCTAAATATGCCGAATACGCTTTTTCCGACTGAAATTTTTTTCCAAAATAATCACCTATATACTCATGGGCTTTCGCTATGCTAAGAGTATCATTCGCCTCTATTGCTTTCGGCAAGAGAATTTCAACTGTTCTCTTATAATCTTCTAGCTTATTCATGTTGAAAAACCTGTTTGCCACCTTAAAATAATTAACCCTATTCATCGAATCGTTTTTCTCTTTCGAAATAATTGATAAGGCTTTTTTAGCATACTGAAAACGCTTTTTAGACGGAACGGAATCGTCATTAGCAAGGTCGAAGAAAATTGCGAGACTATCTGAACGCTCGATGGTTGATATCGGATTCTCACTCTTATTACAGCTTAAAACTGATAAGATAAAGAGAATAACGGATAGAAGTAAAAAATGTTGGTTTTTCAAGTTAAATCGGATTCTAATCAAAAATAGTAAAATCTGAATATAAAAAAAGGCTGTCAAAATTTTGACAGCCTTTTTTGATAAAGTATGTAAATATCAGTCAGGTTTCTTTGTTCCTGTCGCAACCTTTTGCGGATCACCTTTCAATTCGGCAAAAAGTGCTTTCCCTTTTTCGTCTTTTCTAACCTCTTTCCCATTAAAAGAAGTCAAACCAACTACTGCTACCAGGACAATTGCTACGATTAAGATAATTTTTTTCATGATGTTCAATTTAGGGGATGTTATTAATTTTTTTCTGTTTGTTCAAATCGATGGTGTAAAACTACGGGGATTCGTACAAAAAGGCTTGCGTAGAAATACCTGAATATGTAACTGGATGCCTTACAGGTGTGGATGGATGGTTTTTGAGAGGATTTGACTTACAGGCATTTACCCAAAATAAGGCAAAGGGCGTCAATTCATGTTGTCGAGGTTCAGGTAAATCTTGCTCAGCTCCTTGTTCTCGTTGGTCGTGATCAGGTGGATCAGCATGTCGACATTCTTTTTATAGGATTTCGAGAACGGGATCTGCACTTTGCTGTTCTTGAGGTAACAGACGTTATTGCCCAGGTGGATCCGCGATACGTGGTTGATGTTGATAATGTACGAATTGTGTATCCGGATGAATTCCGACGGCAGCGTGGTTTCGAAATGTTTCATCGTCTTGAATGCCGTGACCATATCGCCATTGGCCATATAAATGTCGGTCGAGTTGTTGTCGGCCTTCGCATAGACAATGTCCTCCATGTCGATGAAGCGGTAATCGCCATACGATTTGATGCAGAGCGTCGTGGGCAGCGCCTCGGTGCCACGCTCAAACTTGATCAGCGTCTTGCGCAGCTCATGGATCCCCAGCGGCTTTACGAGGTAATCGAACGCCTCATGCTTGATCGCCTCATAGGCCATGTCCTTGCCCTTGGTGAGCACGACGATTTTTGGCATCAGCTTTACGAACCGGAACAGCTCGTTGATGAGTCCCAGCGACAGCCCGTTCTTCTTGTATTTCGGCTTGATTTCCATCACCACGAGCTTTGGCTTGTGCTCCAGGATCAGGTTGACCCCATCCTCATAGGTCGATGCCGTCCCGAGCAGGAAGTAGTTCGAAAACTCGTCGAACAGGGACTGGGTCCTGGCCACGCTTTCGGGATCGTCGTCGATAATGATGTAGGAGTATTTCATTAACCCACTAAAGTACGTTGTGCCGCAGTCGGATACAACGGGCGGAATGGGTAGTTACCAACAAGTTATAAACGGCGCAGTCTGTAACGGTGTGATTTTTTTTAGTGCCCGTCCGGCGGTTTCATCCGGGCGAAGACAACCGCTATCGATTCCTGCCCTGCTCCCCCGGATACAGCATGGGCAGCGGGTCGCTCTGCCAATACGCCTTGGTATCTACGTCCATTACGGTCAATGGCCCCCTGAATGCTGCGCCGGTATCGACATTCCAGACACACGCCTTGTGCACCGGCACCGTCATCCCGATGCGCGTCACGGGGGTGTGCCCGATGAAGACTTCCTTGTAGAGCGTAAAGCGCTTGGGGTACAGCGGGTGGCCGCGCTCCATCGTAGGGTCGAGCGCGAGCGCCGTTTCCCAAAGCGTGCGTTCCCAAAAAAACATTTTCGGGAAATATTCAAACGCTACGCCATTGAGGTTTGTAAACCCCGCGTGTACAAACAGGCGATTCTCGCCGTCGAGGTAGTAATTCTCGAGTTTTTCAAGGAACGAGGCGTGCTGTTGCTTTTTTGCTTGCGAGACCTTCGCGTAGGCATTCACCGTGGCCTCGCCGCCGTGCTGGTACCAGAGCAGGTTGTCGTCATGCCCGTGCAGCCATTCATAGAGCAGCGCATCGTGGTTTCCGCGGATGAATACGCACTCGTTGGTTTGCGCCAGCGCCGTCAGCAAATCGAGTACCTGCGGCGATTCGCTCCAGCCGTCGACATAGTCGCCAAGGAAAATCAGCTTGTCGGCGGGGGTAACGCCTGCACGCTCAAATGCCTGCTGTACCGCGCGCAGCCCGCCGTGTATGTCGCCTATGACCAATGTTCTCATGTTTTAAAAATACGGAAAGTGACTCGTGGTTTCGAAAATTTAACATTTGCTGTGGAAAATGCGTAACGTAGTGTCAACATTCGGTAATAAGTTGGATGCGTAATATTTATATTTGACGAAATTCCATCACTTGAAAAGAGTACTTCAAATAATGTTGTTGATTTGCGTCTCATGTAATCACACGGAGAGATATCGGGCATACGGTTATAATGATGATAGTCTAAAATTATATCTCGAAAAAGCAAATAGTGAATTGTTACCATTTGACGTACGATTTAAATTTAATTCTAAAGCATTAAAAATCCTTTCTTCTAAAATCAATGATTCTTTAAATAGAAAATTTTATTTTAAAGTTGCAGCGAGGTTTTGGAATATGAATGAATTGGACTTGTATAAGCAAACATGCGAAAAAATACTTCAGTTATCTCAAAAAGCTGGTGATAGTCAAAATACGGCAAAGGCTTATAAATTCTTGGGCGACTATTATTCTAACAAATATATGGTGGAGTTAGCTTATAAAAACTACTTTAAAGCTGAAAAGCTTTATTTGGCGCTAAATGATTATGCGAATGCTGCACGGGTCACTTTAGAAAAAGGTTCATTGCAATTTAATAGTGGTGATTTCTTGGGGACAGAAAAAACCGCTTTTCAAGCGTTGAAGTATGTAAGTCCAAATTCAAATGCCTTTGTTGAATATAATTCTTACAAATTGCTAAGTATCACTTATTGTGAACTGAAAGATTTCGACAGGGCCTTAAAATTTCAAAACTCTTCCTTTAAGTACATTAGTACATTCGCTAACCATTCCGAAGAGCGCGCCAGATGGTTGAATAATCTCGGATATATTCAACAACGTTCCAAAAAGTACAAAGAGTCCATAAAGACTTTCGAAATGGCTTCAAAATTGAGGATTTATTATGATAATCCCATACTGTATGCCACCATAAAAGAGAATCTTGCCATGTCCAGATTAAAGACAAAGAATTTCGCGAATTTACCAGCATTACTCTACGAAGCTTTAAAAATAAAGGATAGTCTTAATTATTATCCTGGCATAATAGGGTCCAATTTAAATTTATCTGAGTATTACACCCTATCGAACGACATTCCAAAAGCAATATTTTTTGCTAACCGCGCGTATGAAATAGCCAGTACGCATAACTTAAAGCGTGAAATGTTGCCAATAATTCACCAGCTCGTCATTTTACAGCCAGGGAAAGCTACTGAATTATTGGATATGTATAGTGTAGCCGATGACAGTCTGCAGCTGGCGGATCGAAAAAACGCCAACAAATTCGCCCGCATCGAGTTCGAAACAGACAACCTCATCCAACAACAAAAACAACTCAAGGCCGAAAATGCTAAAAAAGACCAGAAACTTATGATCGTAGCAGGACTGTTCGGACTTGCCTTCCTGTTGATGATCATCACCTACCTGCTGAACCGCCAGCGACTCAGGAATCGCGAGCTCGCCATCCTCCGCCGCCAGCAGCAATCAGAAAGCGAGTTGTACGAGCTGCGACTCGCCCAGCAGCAGCAGCACGATGAAGGCCGTCAGCAGGAAAAGAAACGCATCGCACGCGAACTCCACGACGGTGTGATGGGCAAACTCTCAGCGATTCGCATGAACCTTTTTGTATTGAGCAGGAAAAACGACCCGGAAACCATCCGGAAATCCCTCGCGCACATTGACACGCTTCGCGAGGTAGAGCAGGAAATCCGGGACATCGCGTACGATCTTGGCCGAAAAGCCTTCAGTGAGGGCAATGACTTTATTCCCGTCGTACGCAACATGCTGCAAACCGCCGAAGCTGCAACAGGGATGCAAACCACCCTGATCTCAGATGAAAAAATCGACTGGCAGCGATTCTCCAACAATACTAAAATGCAACTTTACCGCATCCTCCAGGAAGCCATCCAGAATATTGTGAAATACGCCGAAGCCACATCCATACGCGTCACGTTGAACCAGTTGGGTGACAATCTTCGTATGGAAGTGCATGATGACGGTAAGGGCTTCGAAAAGAAAAACACCAGAAAAGGCCTTGGACTCCGAAATATGAAGGAACGCGCCCGCGAGCTGCAAGGCAAACTAAAAATTGATTCCCGGCCGGACTTCGGCACTACAATAACAGTGAATTTCCCATTAACCGTTAAATAGCTGCGTATGCTCATCCGTATTTTAATGATTGACGATCACCCTTCCCAAATCGAAGGATACAAAGTAATTCTCAGTCTCAACGATTTTGGATACGAGATTGAAACTACAGCCGTTTACAACAGCGAAAATGCCTATGCGCTCATCACCCATCCCGCACAAACAGGAAGATTTGACGTTGCATTTATCGATTTAAGCCTGCCGCCATTTCCTGAGAAAAACATCCATTCAGGAGAGGACCTGGCGCTGCTTGTCCGCCGGCATTGGCCGAAAACCAAGATCATCATGATCACTTCGCATGCAGAGGCATTCATTTTGTACACGCTCATCAGGAAAATTGCGCCGGAAGGGCTGATGGTCAAAAGTGATTTCAACGGCGACGGACTCCTGAAGGCCTTCGGTTTGATTGTTTCCGGAGAACAATATTACAGTGACACCGTCAATTCCGGCGTTAAGGAACTGTTATCGCGACAAAAATACCTGGACGATGTCAACCGCGAAATCATTACGCTGCTGTCACAAGGTGTCAAAATGAAAAATATGCCTGAAATCCTTGGCATATCCAAAAGCGCGATTGAAAAAAGGAAACAAATCATAAAGGACTATCTGTGTATTGAAAAAGGAGAGGATGAAGACATCATCCGGGAAGCAAAAAGACTTGGTTTTATATAATTTAACATTTGGTACGGAAAATCCGTAAAAGTCTGATTAGAAAAGCATATAGCTTTACGATATCAAATTACTGCAGTACGTTTGACAATGTAAATTTTTATAAACTTTTAATTAATCATTACCATGAAAAAATTAATTTTATCTCTATTCGCCACATGCATGCTTACACTAACCGCCAATGCACAGACCAAATTTGTAAAAATGGAGCTGCCATCGTTCAGACAGAGTCCGGCAGGTTCCTCAGAAACAATCATTTATGACGTGTCTTTTAAAACCAAAGACGGTAAAACCGAGAAGGGTCAAATGAAATTTGTAGTGCCTGACGAAGGCAACGGCTTAATCAGTCTGGAGTTTTCAGACAATATGATCAGAAACACGACGGTTACCACAAATTATTTTGTTGTCAACGCAAATAAACTCAGCGATGACACCGCCGAAGGGAAAAGCCTTTCGGATTGCTTAACCGAATGCAAAAAGACCTTTACCAACCCAGACGGCACAAAAATTAAGGGACGGGGAAAGTGTAAAGCTGATTGCTGGTTTAATGCAAGTGAAAAAATACTTCCTGCAATTATCACATTGATTCAAATATTAGGCTAAAAACTTCAACGCCAATCTTTTCAAAAAAGATTGGCGTTTCTAACAAATGAAATATGAGAAAAATAACACTGTCCATGCTAATTATTTCCGTGTTAACATCATGTGGGAAGATGGCGACAAAGTTTATGGTAAATAACTACAATGGAACCTTCATGGTTTGGCATTATACAAATGGAATTAAGGATGTTCAATTTATTCCGATGTCTCATATTAATAAATCCGAAAAGTTTGATAGAATCAAACAAATTACTGACTCACTCAGAGAAAATGGATACGTAGTTTATTATGAAAACGTAAAGCTCAAAAATTCCGAAGACTTCGCGCATAATGACACTGTAAGTCGAAAATTCCGAAAGATTGTCGGAATAGTGCCCGGTGATTATTCGGATAAAACACAGGATGCCTATAAAAATCTTGCGTTAAAAGGTTATGTAATGCAGACTGCAACAAACACCGGTATTGACAGCAAAAGAGATATTCAGGCCGACTTATCTGTCGATACGCTCGTTTCCATGTATGAGAAACAACGCGGAAGAATAGTGCTAGAAGGTTGCGATTGGTCAACTTCGTTTTCAGATAGATACAATTGCCACAAGTTAAATATCAGCGATCAACAATTTATGGTGGTTACGTTGAGGAACCGCCATCTAGCTAACTTTGTTACGCGTTCTAAACATAAAAAAATTGCTATTATGTATGGTGCAGAACATCAGAAAAATTTCGAAAACGATTTGAAGAAATTTGATGCAAATTGGCACTTCGTTCACAATAACCCATTGATAAGGTGGTAGATTATCCAAGATTCATCAATATGAGCACTGTCTTAATTTAACAATAACTACGCCACAACAAAATCAAAATTTCCACGCCATGAAAACCCTTTTTTGCCTTTTGATAATCATATTTCCTTCCTTCTCCTATCCCCAATCCGACCTCGACAAAACCCTCAAAGCCGGGGAGTTATTACTCGGGGGCCTCAGCATCCTGAAAGTCGCGAAGACGGACCCTAAGAAAGACAGCAGGACCATCGAAAGTGTCTGCGTCAAAAACAAGCTGGCCGAGAAGATCACCTTCCGGCTCGAAGGGAAAGACAGCCAGGACAACGACATCAAAAAAGAGATGGTCGTCCAGAACGACGGCAAGGAATGCGTGTTCAACCTGCCTAAAGGAATCTACACTTACGAAGTCGTACTCGCCAGCAAGGATATCTATAAAAGGGGCGAATACAAATTCGAAGACGATGTGATCATTACAATAAAGAAGGAGTGACATCTTTCCGTTATTTTTATACAATCAGAGCCGGGACATTGGTCCCGGCTTTTTAAAACAGCTGATATGAAAAAAATGGTTTTTTTGCACTGGCCGCGTTCACCCTGTTGTCCTGCGGCAAGATGATGACCCGCATGGTCGTCAGCAACTACAACGCCACCTTCCTGGTGTGGCATTTCAGTGATGGCGAAAAAGACGTCCAATTCGTACCGATGTGCCATGTAAACCGGCCTGAGCGGTTTGCGCGGATCAAAACCATCGTCGACTCGTTCCGGACCAAAGGGTATACGGTCTACTACGAAGGCGTGTCGATGTCGGAGTCGATCGACAGTGTACAGAAAGATCTGGCACTGCGCAAATTCCGCACAATCATCGGACTCGTGCCAAACCACTACGCCGACCCGAACAACAAAAGCACCCAACAGTTTGCAGTTAAAGGCTACGTCAGCCAGACAGATGAAAACGTGGGTGTACATAAGGCTACCGACATTAATGCAGATTTGCCCATCAACGTACTGGTCGGCCTGTACGAAAAGGAAAAAGGCGAAATCATCCTGTCCGAGTGCGATTGGAAAACCAGACTGGATGAAAAATACCATTGCCGGAAAACTGACAGTGACGCCATCGAAACCCTGGTCCTGCAACAGAGGAATGAACACCTGGCCGGGCTGGTGGCCAATGCGCCACAGACGAAAATCGTGATCCTTTATGGCGCCAGGCACGAGCGGGGTTTTGAGTCCTACCTTCAGAAACACAATCCAAAATGGGAGCGTGTAAGGGACACCCACCTGATCCGGTGGTAAGACAGGAAACAGAGTGGTAGGCCCTGCGGCGTTAGGATCTTTCCTGCTATTTGCTTTTCTAAAAAACGCCATTTTTTCTTACCTTGCGCAAGGCAACACAGTCGGTAAACTGCTGCACAATTACCGCCGGCATTGGTGGATTGACAAAAAGGAAAGATTATGCCCGCAAAAATAACCAGGTTATACCTCATCCCCTCGCTGATCATCCTGGCGGCGCTTGCGCTACGCATCCTATATTACTACTTCTCCCTTGGGAGGGGTAAACGCTATCCCGAGCTTGACGACGCCTCCAATGATTTCCTGCTGCTGGCGCTAATATCGTACGTCATTGTAAACCGAATCGTTACAAACGCAGAAAAGCAACAGAAATAATGTCAGGCGGGTTCGCCGATCTTTTGTGTTAATTTTTCGTTAGGGCCGTGATTTCTTTTTTCAATCTTTCGTTATTTTACCGCCCGAAATGAGAGCGCTATACGCCATAGTCACTTTTTGCCTTTTCCTGCTATCCGGCGGGAACGGCGCACATGCGGCCGCACAATTGCAGGGCAAACACTTCGCTGAAGCTTCAAAACCGACGGCATCAATCCAAAAATTCAGCTCGGGAGAATCCGAAAAGAACCTGTTCGAGGATACGGACAGGGATGCTGACGAGGATTTTTCGGGTTCTGGCACGGCAAAGGACAACACTCCTGCGCGATCGTTAGCCCACAGGCCCGATCTGTACTACCTGCATACCACAGCACCCGTTTCGCTTATAAAGGCCTCTCACGGCGCGCGAAGCCTTACCCCTCCGGGCATTATCTGCCACGCCCCCATTTACATTACATTCAGGGTATTACGGATTTGAGACAGGATTCCGGCAACAAGTTTCAATCTGATGAAACGCCTGCCGGCCTGTACTGATTTATCTTAAATCCAACTCATTAATCCCCGTATTCATCAATACTATGACCAGAAATGTAATGCTTTCAGGCTTTATGGCCGTGTGCTGCGCCGTGGCGTGCACCACTAAAAAAGAAGAAAAAGAAGAAACCGGCAGGTTTACCGTAACCAGCCCGGTAGTGATAGACACTTCGTTTACAAAGGAGTATGTCTCCCAAATCAAATCGGTGCGCAATATTGAAATCCGCGCGCAGGAAAAAGGTTACCTCCAAAATATTTATGTCGATGAAGGCCAGTCTGTGCAGGCCGGCCAACTGCTGTTCCGTATCATGCCGCAATTGTACCAGGCTGAATTATTGAAGGCTGAATCCGAGGCGAAAGCCGCCGCCATCGAACTGCAGAACGCAAAAACCCTGGCAGACAAGAATGTAGTATCCAAAAATGAGCAGGCAATGGCCCAGGCCAAACTCGACCAGGCAAGGGCCGAAGTGTCATTGGCCAAACTGCATTTGGGCTTTACCGAAATCCGGGCGCCGTTTGCGGGTACCATCGACCGCATCCCGCTAAAGCTCGGCAGCCTGATCGATGAGGGCGAACTGCTCACGAGCCTCTCAGACAACAGCCGGATGTTCGCCTACTTCAACGTGTCGGAACCGGAATATATCAGCTACCAGACCGATATAAAAGACCGCGGCAACAATGAAGTTGGATTGCTTTTGGCCAACAACGAACCTTTAAAATACAAAGGAAAAGTGGAAGTCATTGAAGGCGAATTTGACAATGAAACCGGTAACATCGCTTTCCGCGCGGGCTTCCCAAATCCTGATAAATTGCTCCGCAATGGCGAAACGGGCAAGGTCATGATGACCGTTCCGGTGAAAAACGCGCTGATCATCCCACAGAAAACGACTTATGAGATCCAGGACAAGATGTATGTCTTTGTTGTGGATAAGAACAATACGGTAAAGTCACGCGAAATCACCATCAAAGGGGAGCTTCCCGATCTATATATAGTGCAAAGCGGCATTTCCGCAACCGACCGCATACTGCTTGATGGCGTACAAACGGTAAAGGATGACGACAGGATCCGGTTTACTTATGTGCAGCCGAAGGAAGTCATTTCGCACCTGAGACTCAAAGCAGAATAGCATTAACTCCCTAAAAAATTTAAGCCATGTTTAATAAATTTATACAGCGGCCGGTGTTGTCCATCGTGATATCGCTGATGATATTGTTTTTGGGAGCGATTGCGCTGGTACAGCTGCCGGTGACGCAGTTCCCGTCGATTTCGCCGCCAAAAGTAAATGTGACCGCGGAATATCCGGGCGCAAACAACGAATTGATGACCAAATCAGTCCTGATCCCGCTGGAGCGCGCCCTCAACGGCGTCCCCGGAATGAAATACATCGCCTCAGATGCCGGTAATGACGGCGAGGCTTCCATACAGGTGATCTTTAATCTCGGTACCGACCCAAATCAGGCGTCACTGAACGTTCAGAACCGTGTCGCGTCGGTGGTGAACAAACTGCCGCCGCTCGTCGTGCGCGAAGGGGTCAAGATCACGCGCGAGGAATCGAATATGCTGCTGTATGTGAACCTGTACAGCAAGGATCCGGGCGCAGACCAGAAATTCCTTTATAATTTTGCCGACATCAATGTGCTTTCCGAATTGAAAAGGGTCGACGGTGTGGGCGACGCCGACATCCTTGGAAACCGCGAATATGCGATGCGCATCTGGCTCAAGCCGGACCGAATGCTTGCATACAAAATTTCTGCCGATGAAGTCATGGAGGCACTGGCCCAGCAAAGCCTCGAAGCCTCGCCCGGAAAAACCGGTGAAAGCTCGGGCAAAAGATCGGAAACATTCGAATACGTGCTCAAATACCCGGGCCGGTTTACGACCAAGGCGCAATACGACAACATCGTCATCAAGGCGAGCCCGAACGGCGAAATCCTGCGCCTTAAGGATGTGGCGAACGTCGAGTTCGGCAGCTCGATGTACGACATTTACTCTAACCTCAACGGGCGGCCTTCTGCGGCCATCGTACTCAAACAATCCTATGGCAGTAACGCCAGCCAGGTGATTAAGGATGTAAAGGCAAAACTGGCCGAAATCAAGGCGAGTTCATTCCCTAAGGGCATGGATTATGAAATCAGCTACGATGTGTCCAAATTCCTCGATGCATCGATTGAGAAGGTGCTGCACACGCTTGTTGAGGCATTCCTGCTCGTCGGACTCGTCGTGTTCCTGTTCCTTGGCGACTGGCGTTCTACGCTAATCCCGGCCATCGCCGTACCGGTGTCGCTCGTCGGGACGTTCATCTTCATGTCCTATTTCGGTATTACGCTTAACCTCATTACGCTGTTCGCTTTGGTTTTGGCAATCGGAATTGTAGTAGATAACGCGATTGTCGTGATTGAGGCCGTGCATGCCAATATGGAAACAAAACACCTCAAGCCTTTAAAAGCCACCAAAATGGCGATGCATGAAGTGAGCGGCGCCATCATCGCAATCACGTTCGTAATGGCGGCGGTGTTTATTCCCGTGGCGTTTATGTCAGGCCCGGTCGGGATTTTCTACCGGCAGTTTTCCATCACGATGGCCACGTCCATCATCCTGTCCGGAGTGATCGCACTCACGCTCACGCCCGCATTGTGCGCGATGATGCTTAAGAATACGCATGGGCAACCGCGTAAAAAGACCCCAATGAACCGGTTGCTCGACGGATTCAACAATTGGTTCAACAGGCTTACGGGAAGGTATACGTCGCTCCTGGGCAGGATTGTAAACCGCCGCGCGCTGACATTGGGCATGCTGATGGCTTTCTGCGCAGGCATCTATTTCCTGAATAATTCGCTCCCGACAGGGTTTATACCCAACGAAGACCAGGGCATGTTTTATGCCGTGATCCAAACCCCGCCCGGTGCGACGCTCGAACGGACCAATGAAATTGCGGAAAAACTCCAAAAAATAGCGCAGGGCATTCCCGATGTGAAATCGGTGTCGTCGCTGGCGGGTTACGAAATCCTGACAGAAGGTACCGGCGCAAACTCGGGTACCTGCCTCATCAACCTTAAGAGCTGGGAAGACCGAAGCCATTCGGCACAGGAAGTCATCGAGGAGTTGGAAAAAAAATCCAAAGACATCGCCGGCGCCACCATCGAATTCTTCCAGCCTCCCGCCGTTCCGGGTTATGGCGCGGCAGGCGGATTTGAATTGCGGTTGCTTGATAAGGCCGGTTCGGGCGATTACAAAAAAATGGAAACGGTCGGCAACGACTTTGTACGGGAACTCAACAAGCGCCCCGAACTCTCTTCGGTATTCACTTTCTACAGTGCCAGTTTTCCGCAATACATGCTGCACATTGACAACGACATTGCCCAGCAGAAAGGGGTTACTATTGAAAATGCCACCAATACGCTGGCGACTCTGGTGGGGAGTAACTACGAGATCAGCTTCATCAAGTACGACCGACAGTACAAGGTCATGGTGCAGGCATCACCCGAATACCGCGCGCTGCCTGAAGACATACTGAAATTGTACGTCAAGAATGACCGCGATGAAATGGTCCCGTTCTCAGCATTTATGAAAATGGAGAAAGTCTATGGCTTGTCTGAGATCACGCGCCACAATATGTACAATGCCTCCGAAATCAGCGGGCAGGCCGCACCGGGCTACTCCAGCAGCCAGGCCATCAATGCGATCAAAGAGGTGGCCGAAAAGAAACTGCCGCGCGGTTTCGGTATTGACTGGGCCGGAATTTCGAAGGACGAGGTCGGCCGTGGGAATGAGGCGATTTACATTTTCCTGATCTGCCTTGCCTTCGTATACCTGATCCTGGCGGCGCAGTATGAGAGCTTTATCCTGCCGCTCACGGTAATCCTGTCGCTCGTTGCGGGGATTTTCGGAGCCTATTTATTGCTCATGCTCTGCGGTCTCGAGAATAATATTTATGCGCAGGTCGCCATGGTCATGCTTATCGGGCTGCTCGGGAAAAATGCGGTACTGATTGTGGAATTTGCCGTACAGCGGCACCGTGGCGGCGATTCGGTATTCAAAGCCGCGATCGAAGGGTCGGTAGCGCGTTTCCGTCCTATCCTGATGACCTCATTTGCGTTCGTAGCCGGACTGATCCCGCTCGTCTTCGCTACCGGTCCGGGTAGGGTGGGTAACCGTACAATCGGATCGGCGGCGCTTGGCGGCATGCTGATGGGTACGATTTTCGGGGTTGTCATCATCCCTGGACTGTACTACATTTTCGCTACCATTTCCGAAAAAACCAAATTCGTAAAAAACGAGGAAGAAAATCCATTAACAGAAGAAATCGACCACAATGTATAAATCCAGAACATATTACCTCATCACAATCGCACTCTGCCTTGCAGTTACCGGCTGCAAGGCACCCGCTATCCCGATGGAAGAAAGCCAAACTGCGTTGCCGCCCTCTTACAACACGAGTTCAGATACCGTCAATACAGCGGGCAAGCCGTGGAAACAATTTTTCACTGACAAAAATCTGGTGGCACTGATTGACATCGCGCTGCAAAACAATCAGGAACTCAAAATTACCCAACAGGAAATTGAGATGGCGAAGAATGACGTCCGCGCGCGCAAAGGCGCAATCCTGCCAACCGTAGGGATCAAAGCGGCGGCGGGTGTGGAAAAAGTAGGCCGCTATACCAGCCAGGGGGCGGGTGATGCGTCCACTGAAATTACACCCGGACGCGAAATGCCTGACCCACTGACCGATCTGGCGCTGGGCGCTTACGCAAACTGGGAAGTCGACGTCTGGAAGAAACTGCGCAATGCTAAAAAGGCTGCCGTGAGCCGATATCTCGCGACCGTGGAAGGTAAAAATTTCGCAGCGACCCATCTGATCGCCGAAGTCGCCGAGTCGTATTATGAGTTGCTTTCACTGGACAGCCGGCTCGACATCGTGCGCCGGAACATCGCGTTGCAGAATGACGCGCTGGACATCGTACGGGTACAGAAGGAAGCCGCGCGCGCCACCGAGCTCGGCGTCCAGAAATTCCGTGCCGAGGTAGCCGCTTCCAAAAGCATGGAGTACGATATACTGCAGGAGATTAAAGAAACCGAGAACCGGATCAACTTCCTGTTGGGCCGTTTCCCGCAGGAAATCACCAGGGACAAGCCGGAATTTACCACGCTGCAAATTACAGGCATCAACTCGGGAATTCCCGCACAATTGCTCCAAAACCGTCCTGATATCCGGCAGGCCGAGCTCGAGCTGGCCGCGGCAAAACTCGATGTGAAAGTCGCGCGCGCCGAGTTCTACCCGTCGCTCGATATCTCCGCTTCGGTGGGGTTGCAGGCGTTCCGTCCATCATACTTCCTGAAGTTCCCCGAGTCGGTTTTGTATTCGCTCGCCGGTGACATCGCCGCGCCGCTGATCAACCGCAATGCGATCAAGGCTGAATTCAGCAGTGCCAACGCCCGTCAGCTGCAGGCGCTTTACAACTACCAACGCGTAGTCCTGAACGCTTACCTGGAAGTATCGAACCAGCTTTCGAAAATCGAAAACCTGCAGAAAAGCTTCTCCTTGCGGTCAGAACAGGTGGCGGCACTCGACGCCTCGATAGACATCGCGAACGACCTGTTCAAATCAGCACGCGCTGACTATTTTGAAGTATTGATGACGCAGCGTGATGCCCTGGAATCAAAGTTGGAGCTGATCGAAACCAGGAAAGAGCAACTCAACGCCGCGGTGCATATGTACCGGGATTTGGGCGGGGGTTGGAAATAATCTGAATGTGTAAAAACCGGCAGCGATGTCGGTTTTTTTTACTATTCTCCAAAAAGGATGACTAACTCCGGGGGAGCTGTAAACCGTCGGCCATCTTCGCGAACACGAAAACACGCAACTGGCTTTACTCTCCGCCCTTATCATACTTCATCTTGCGCAAGATCCGCAACGCTTCCTTAAACGACAGGTATACTTTAGGAAAAGGTTTCAGTACCAGTTTGGCATCAATCAGTTTCTGCTTTGCCTCCTCAAAGCCATTGAGGTAACAAATCATGAAGGTTGACGGCAGGTTTTCCAGATCGCGCCGGTCGCGGTCCGTCAGTGGCAATCCTTTTTCCAGCTGCTGTATCAGCGAGAGGTTGGCATTATAGATATGATACAGCATCTTGCGGTTAAATTCAGGCGGCTGGAACAGCATTTCCCGGTCGATGCGGTAATAGCCGTTGTCATAAAAATGGATCGTCAGTTTTTCCAGCGGGTAATAGCTGGTCTTGTCGTTCAGCCCCAGCGGCACAAATTCGGTGATCGTAAAGGTATTGTCATCAAAAGTGATATCGACCTCATCCTGGGCTGAGTAGAACAATTTGACCTGCTCATTGATCAGCTCGATGTCGACACGCGAAAGGTACGTCTTATCGCGGACCCGCTTTGGGATGCCTGCCCAGCAGATCACGAACAGTTCCTTGAAAACCCGATACTTCGGCGCCATGTCCGGATGCCTGAAATTCATGAAGTCAATCACGCCGTCAAGCGTATACCCGATGCTGTTGCGCGAATTGTTTTCAATCCCGACCACCGTTTCAGCATTCTGGTAACTCTTTTCCGCGATGCCGTCCACGGGAACCGAATTGCTGCCACGGCGTATGAAAATGCTATTGGCAGGGATCGTGTGGATGCCTTTTTTGAAATAGGACGTCTTATTGTTAGGCCTGATCGTCACCAATCCCACCACGCGGTCCTTGGGCAAACTCGGGAACGGCACATTTTCATACTGTATGCGTGGCGGATGTTCGAGGAAAGCGTTCACGAGGTTCTGGATGCGGCTGTCATCAAAGAAATCATCGCCCACAATCTCGTTATCGTGGTCTTCCACACCCACTACGATATAGGAATTGTTTGTCGGGTTCGAGTTCGACAGCGCGCAGATGTGCTTCAGGAATTTTGCCTTGCCCTCGCGCGAATGCAGGTTCAGCTGCCTTTTTTTGTCATAAAAACTGCTCTCGTCGTTGTGCGCGAGCAGGTTCTTGATCAAAAGGCGTTTGTTTATCATAATTATTTTTTGGGCGTTGCCTCCGGCCGGGCTATCGGCTTTATCTTTTTTAATGGCGCGTGTATCCATAAATGCACGAGCGGACCATTAAAAAAGGATACCGCCTCCATCCCTAACGCGGCACGGGTTACAGGGAGGGATTTCATACCCTGATCCCGAATGCGTTTCAATCCCTCTTCGAAATCGTTGCGGTCGCCTGCGCGGTCGGTGTCACCACCACGTCGCCAATATTGACATGGTAAGGACGCGTGACCACAAAAAGGATAATGTCTGCGATATCTTCGGGACGCAACGGGGTGAAGGCCTGGTAGACCTGCGCGGCCCTCTCAGTATCACCTTTAAAGCGCACTTCGCTGAACTCTGTTTCGACCATGCCCGGGTGGATAGCGCCCACCCGGATGCCATGCTGCACCAGGTCGATACGCATCGCTTTGTTCAATGCATCCACGGCATACTTCGTGGCGCAATATACGTTGCCGTTTGGATACACCTCTTTTCCTGCAATCGATCCGATGTTGATGATGTGCCCGCTGTTTCGGGCGGTCATCCCGGGGATTACCGCTTTGGAAACATACAGCAGTCCTTTCACATTGCTGTCGATCATGGCGTCCCAGTCGTCGAGGCTACCCGACTGTATCGGACCCAGTCCGTGTGCGTTTCCGGCGTTATTGACCAGGATATCGATGGTGGCGAAAGCCTCGGGCAATGAATGAATCTGTTGCAGCACGGCCTCCCGGTCACGCACGTCAAACTGCAATGTGTACACCTGGGTTTTCCCGGAAAGTTCGGCCTGTAGTTCCTCAAGCCGGTCTTCCCTGCGGCCGCAAAGGACCAGCCTGATCCCGTTTTCTGCAAATAGCCTCGCGGTAGCCCTTCCGATGCCGCTTGTCGCACCGGTAATTAATGCTGTTTTCATTGATTTGTTTTTATTTTTTTTAAGGTGAGTAACCTGGATAATCTAAGGCACGTCAGTACCCATGCTCTCGGCCCAGATGGCAAACCAATCTTCGCGTTCGAGCTTCAACTCCGACGCCGCCATCAACGCGCGGATGCGCGCAACATTCACTGTCCCGGCTACGGGAATGACGCCCGCCGGATGCTGCATGACCCATGCCAGGAGCAAAGTATCGGCACCGTAATGATACTTGTCCACGAGCGTCGCAAACAGTTGCTTTAACCGCCGCGTCTGCCCATTGTCTTCCCTGAAAACTGTCCCTAACGGGTTCCACGACATGGGCCGGATCTGGTGGATCTGCATGTAATCGAGGCTGCCGTCGAGCATGGGTTCGAAATGGGTGGCTGAAAACTGTATCTGGTTGTAACTGACGCTGGTTTTCTGACGGATCAACTCAGTTTGCGAGGCGGTGAAATTCGAGAGGCCGAAATCGATAATCTTGCCCTCGGACTGCAGTCTTTCGACCGCTTCGGCAATCTCATCGGCTTGCATCAGCGGACTGGGGCGATGCAGCAGCAGGACGTCAACGTAATCGGTGTTGAGGTGCTTCAGTGACTGTTCCACCGACCACACGATATAATCCCTGTCGTAATTGTAATGCTTGATTTTATTGTCACGGTTTGGGGAAATATGCTGGATACCGCATTTGGTAACCAGTTGTATTTTCTCCCTGGGAATCCGCGATTGTAAAAATCCTTCGCCGAATGTCGCTTCGGTGGTATAAGAACCATAGATGTCGGCATGGTCAAACGTGGTAATGCCCTGCTCTGCACACAGATGAATCATGTGTGCCATCTCAGTCGCAGTGAGGTTTTTGTCCCAGATTCCCCAATTCATGGTTCCGGCAACAATGGGTGATAATTTGGTCTTGTTCAAGTCGTTGTTTTTAGGATTGACACTGCCCGTTTTCAGGGCGCTGAGACCCGTTCGGATAAAGTTCTTAAAAATATAAAAACAAAATCACAAATCATCCTTAAATGCAGGGGTTTGAAAGAATTTTTAACCATTTTTTAACATCCTCAAACTGAAAAAAAATTCAATTTGCACCGTCAAAATTATCTGACCAATCCAAAAGCTACAAATATCAAATTATGGAAGAAAATACTGCCGCTTTAGACATCAGGGCGATCAATGAGAAAATTGAAAGGGAGAGCGCTTTTATCGAACTTTTGAACCTGGAGATGAACAAGGTCATCGTAGGCCAGAAGCATATGATCGAAAGGCTGCTCATCGGGCTGCTCGGACAGGGGCACATCCTGTTGGAAGGTGTTCCGGGACTTGCCAAGACGCTGGCCATCAATACGCTGTCGCAGGCGGTACAGGGCTCGTTCAGCAGGATCCAGTTTACGCCCGACCTTTTGCCTGCGGATGTTGTCGGTACGATGATTTACAACATAAAATCCAACGAATTCTCAATAAAGAAAGGACCTATATTCGCCAATTTCGTACTCGCAGACGAAATCAACCGTGCCCCTGCAAAAGTCCAATCGGCGTTGCTCGAGGCCATGCAGGAAAAGCAGGTCACCATTGGCGACACCACTTTCAAGCTCGACAAGCCGTTCCTGGTACTGGCTACGCAAAACCCGATTGAGCAGGAAGGTACCTACCCGCTGCCTGAGGCGCAGGTTGACCGTTTCATGCTGAAAACCGTCATCGACTACCCGAAAATGGAGGAAGAACGCCATGTTATCCGTCAAAACCTCAGGGGCGGTTTCGAAAAAGTCAACCCGGTGGTCTCTGTAGACCAGATCCTGCGTGCGCAACAGGCCGTACGCGAGGTTTACATGGATGAGAAAATAGAGAAATACATCCTCGACATTGTCTTCGCCACAAGATACCCTGAAAAATACAAACTTGAGAACCTGAAACCGCTTATCGGTTTTGGCGCGTCTCCGCGTGGCAGCATCAACCTGGCCAATGCAGCGAAATGCTATGCCTTCATCAAGCGTCGCGGCTATGTGATCCCGGAAGATGTGCGCGCAGTGGTGCACGACGTATTGCGTCACAGGATTGGGGTAACTTACGAAGCGGAAGCCGAAAACATCACATCGGTAGACATCATTAACAAGATTGTTAACGAAGTCGAGGTCCCTTAATATTTGTTCAAAGTTTACTGTTTCAAGTTCAAAGTTGACACAATGCGCAGAAACCTTAAGCCTTAAACTTTAAACATCCCCAATGGATACAAAAGAGCTTTTAAAGAAAGTCCGTAAGATAGAGATTAAGACCCGCAGGCTGAGCGACCACATTTTTTCGGGAGAATACCATACGTCGTTCAAAGGGCGCGGTATGACCTTCTCAGAAGTGCGGCAGTATCAGTATGGCGATGATATCCGTGCTATTGACTGGAATGTCACGGCGCGCTACAACGAGCCTTACGTCAAGATTTTCGAGGAAGAGCGCGAACTTACGATGATGCTGATGGTCGACATTTCCGGCTCTGAGAGTTTTGGTACCAAAAGCCAGTTTAAAAACGAGATCGTGACTGAGATTGCAGCCACGTTGGCGTTTTCGGCAACACAGAATAACGATAAAATCGGGTTGATCCTTTTTTCGGACCAGATTGAATTGTACATCCCTCCAAAAAAGGGAAAATCTCACGTGCTGCGCATTATCCGCGAATTGATAGAATTCGAGCCGAAAAGCCGTAAAACCGATATCGCCCAGGCGCTGCGCTTTCTTTCGGGTACGCAAAAGAAAAAAGCGATCGTATTCCTGATATCTGACTTCATGTCCGATGATTTTGAGCAGCCTTTAAAAATCGCTTCAAAAAAGCACGACCTCACCGGCATTCGTGTGTATGATCCGCGGGAGGAAAAAATGCCGAACATCGGAATGGTCCCAATGACAGATGCCGAGACCGGCAACCTGCAATTGGTTAACACAGGGTCAAAATCGGTGCGGACCGCGTATGAAAAATACTATGCGGGCAAAGTGGCCTACTTCAACGAAACCTTCCGCAGGTGCGGCTCAGGCGTAGTAAGTACCCGTGTGGACGAAAGTTATGTCACCCGTTTGCTTGGATATTTTAAATCCAGGAGTTAATTTCCCGATCCCAAAAATGAAAAAAAACATTCTTTCCCTGATTCTTTCCCTCGCCGCACTGGCCGCGTTCCCTCAGCAGGGTAAAATCACGACGGGCATCGATAAAAAGAAGCAGAAAATCGGGGCCCAGTTTAACCTGACATTAAAAACCACCGTCGATACCACCGCAAAAGTGGTGTTCCCGAAAGCACCAAATTTCGGGTCCATGATGGTGATCCGCGATGAAAAACCGGATACGGTAAAAAAGGGCGCGCGTTATGAGTTGGTTAAAAAATACGGGCTTACGCAGTTTGACAGCGGCAGTTACCTGATTCCGAAACTTAAGGTGCTCATTAATAAGAAACCTTTTTTTTCGGATTCTCTGCGGGTGGAAGTGGCTAACGTAAAGGTAGACACGCTTAAGCAGGGACTCTACGATATCAAACCGACCATCCAGGTGGAAACGCCGCCAAAAAGCTGGTGGTGGTGGTGCCTCGCCGCGGCAACGCTGATCGTAATCGCCGGCGCATTGGCTTATTATGTATTCGGGTTGTTTAAAAACAAGAAGATACAGGAGGACGTTTATAAGACGCCGATTGAAAAAGCGACGTCGTTGCTCAAGAATCTTGAAAACAAGCAATTGTGGCAAAAAGGAGAGGTGAAATCCTATTATTCGGAACTCACGGATATTGCAAGGAACTACATTGAAGAGGAAATCCACATCCCTGCGATGGAAAGCACCACCACAGAACTGATCGAAGCGCTACGCAAAGTGGCAAACCAGAAGAAAATGACCTTGTCGCAGGATACGTTCATCAATCTGGAAAAAGTATTGAAGCAGGCCGATCTCGTCAAATTCGCCAAATCAAAGCCCCAGGATTTTGAAATCCTCGAAGATAAAAAACGTGTTGAAAGCTCGATTGTCCTGATCCACAAGGCCGTCCCGGAAGAAGTCATTGAAGAAGATACGAGCGAACTGGACGAACTGATGAAGGCCAGGCTGCTCAAAAAGAAGAAACGTAAAAATGCCATTGTTGCGGCAGCCTCGATTCTGGGTGTGCTGGTCGTTTCCCTGGGGATACTCATCAGTGTCAAAGGCCTCGATTATGTGCTGGACAACACGTTCGGGCATCCGACAAAGACCTTGCTTGAGGGCGAATGGATTACCAGCGAGTACGGCAACCCCGCCATCCAGGTGCAAACGCCTGAAGTGCTGAAAAGGATCAATGCGAAAGATTTCCTGCCCAAAGACGCCATGCAGCTGATTAAGGATATGCAGACATTCCAATACGGCAATATTTACTCGGATTTCGGCATCATGGTTGCGACAAATACTTACAAAGACAATGCTGACGGCAAGCAGCCTGAAATCAACCTGGACAACGCCATCGAAGGGGAAATCAAGTTATTTGAAAAGAAAGGTGCCCAGCGCATTACGGTATTTAAGGAAGATTATACGGATAAGGACGGCTCCGTCGGCATGAAAGCTTACGGTACTTACATACGGGTAGATGCCGAAAACCGCAAGAGCATCAAGATGGCATATGAAATGATTTATTTTCACCAGGGCAATGGTTTGCAGAAAGTAATTGTCGTGCATCAGGAAGACGATAAGTATGCCAAGCCGCTTACGGATAAGCTCATGAAATCTGTAGAACTTATAACCGAAACGCCATGATGAAGGACATTTCATTTCTGAATCCCGAATTATTATGGCTGCTGACAGTCATTCCGGTGCTCATTGCCTGGCAAATCTGGCAACGGAGGCAATTGCAGGCGTCATTGAAAATCAGTTCACTTAAAGGGTTCGCGCAGGCAGGTTCGTTTCTCCCGAAATTAAAACCGCTGCTCTTTGTGTTCCGTTTGTTGGCCATCGCATTAATTATCGTGGGGATGGCGCGGCCGCGGAAAGTGGATATCAGCAGCAAAACCAAGACAACCAAGGGTGTAGATATCGTGCTGGCGATTGACGTGTCCGGCAGTATGCTTGCGCGGGATCTTAAGCCCAACCGACTCGACGCATTGAAGAAAGTGGCTTCGGAATTTGTGAAGGAACGCCCCAATGACCGCATCGGACTCGTATTGTATGCTTCAGAAGCCTATACGAAAATGCCCGTAACAAGCGATAAGGAGGCGGTGGAAAAAGCATTATCTGAAGTGCGGTTTGACCGGCAACTTCAGGACGGAACAGGAATCGGGATGGGATTGAGCACCGCAGTAAACCGCCTCAAAGACAGCAAGGCCAAAAGCAAAATCGTAATCCTGCTCACCGATGGGGTGAACAACGCCGGTTTCATCGAGCCGGAAACGGCCTCTGATATCGCGAAGGAATTCGGGATTAAAGTGTATACGATTGGGCTCGGGACCAATGGGATGGCAGAATCGCCGTACGCATACGCTGCAAATGGCGCTTTGCTTTACAAAATGGCCCAGGTGGAAATCGACGAAAGACTGATGAAAAGCATCGCCGGAAAAACCGGTGGGAAATATTTCCGTGCAACGAGCAACAGCAGGCTGAAAAGCATTTATGATGCCATCAATAAATTGGAAACCACGGAAATACAGGAACTTAAATTTTACGATTATGACGAACAGTTCAGGCCGTTAATCTTGATCGCCTTTGGGCTGCTGTTCGCAGAAATCTTACTCAGGAAAACCGTTTTCAGGAGCTTTATTTAATAAATTATGTGGGAATTAGACGAACAGAAATACCTTTACCTGCTTTTTGCCATCCCGGCACTGGTACTGATTTTTCTTTATAATTTATATTGGAAAAGGAAAAAGCAACGCCAGTTCGGTGACCGCGAGCTGGTGCGGAAGCTCACGCCTGAAAAGTCCGTTTTCAAGCACATCCTGAAACTCATCGTGGTCCTGCTGGCGTTGTCGTGCCTCGTGATGGCATTGGTAAACCCGAAAATCGGCACGAAAACCGAAACCGTAAAACGCGAGGGTATAGACATCGTGTTTGCGATTGACGTGTCAAAAAGCATGCTGTGCGAAGACATTGCGCCGAGCCGCCTCGAAAAAAGCCGCCAACTCGTCTCGCAGCTTATCAACCAGTTTACGAACGACCGCATCGGGATTGTCGCGTATGCCGGCAGCGCGTTTCCGGTATTGCCAATGACGTCAGACTACAGCGTTGCCAAAATGTTCCTTGAAAGCATGAATACCGATATGGTGTCGTCGCAAGGCACATCCCTTGATGATGCCATCAGGATGTCGGCCAGTTATTTTAAGGATGAAGACAAGAAAACCAGCAAATTGCTGATTTTAATTTCAGACGGCGAGGACCACGGCGAAGGCGCGCAGGAAGCGGTCGAGGAGGCAAAAAAGGCCGGTATGAAAATCATTACCATCGGTGTGGGCACTGAAAAAGGCGGTCCCATCCCGATAAAAAAGAACGGCATTGTGGAAAGCTACAAGCGCGACAGCCATGACCAGATGGTACTGACTAAGCTGAACGTGCCGGCACTACAGGCCATTTCAAAAAACAGCAAAGGTTATGTCAGTGGAAATAACACGAAAGAAGTGCTGAATTACGTGAAAAAGGCTTTGGATAATATTGATAAGACACAGTTTAAATCGGTGCAATTCACTGATTTTAATTCCCAGTTCCAGTGGTTCCTGGGGATCGCACTGGCACTCGTGTTGCTTGACGTGTTCCTGCTGGACAAAAAAACAAGCTGGGTAAAGAAACTGAATCTGTTTAATGAAAAGGGATAAGATGAAAAAAATAGCCATACTCGTACTGATCCTTTTGGGTTTTGCCGTCCGGGCGCAAACCAGGGAAAAAGACTTCTCCCTGCCGTCCGGAAACGAGCAGATGAAGAAGAAAAAATATGCCGATGCCGAAACGGATTACCGCATTTCACGATCGAAGTTCACTAAAAACAAAACCGCTGCCACGTTCAATCTGGGCAATTCGATTTACCTTCAGGACCAGCCTGACGAGGCGGCACTGGCCTATCAGAAAGTCATTAAGGAATCCAAAAGCAGGGAAGAAAAACACCGCGCTTACCATAATCTGGGGAACATCCACATGAAGCAGAAAAATTATGAGGCAGCGGTGGACGATTATAAGAACGGGCTGATCAACGACCCGTCCGACGAACACACACGCTACAACTATGCCTTAGCGAAAAGCCTGCTGAAAAAAAATCCGCCAAAAAAGTACGACAAGGATAAAAAGAAAGATCAGAACAAAAAAGACCAGCAAAAGAAAGACCAGCAAAAACAGCAGGACGACCAGAAAAAGGATCAGGATAAAGGGCAGGATAAGAAAGACCCGAATAAGGATGGACAGGACAAACCCGAACCGAAGGACGGACAAGGCGACCAGAAGGAACAGCCCAAACCGAAGGACGGCATCTCCAAACAACGCCTGCAGAACCTGCTCGAAGCCGTAAACAACGAAGAAAAGAAAGTACAGCAGAAAGTAAACACCAAAAAACTCAAAGGGAAACCGGTACAAACAGAAAAGGACTGGTAGCCTGATTGTACAAAACAAAATGAATTAAGATGAAAAAGTTGATTTTCCTTTTTTTGATAGCCTTCCACGGACTCAGCGCCCAGGTGCAGTTTGAGGCAAAAGCCAGCAAAACCACGCTGGGCCTCAATGAAAGGCTGCGCGTCGACTTTTCGATGAACGACGACGGCGACAATTTCGTACCGCCGGCGTTTGAAGGTTTCAAGGTTGTCGCCGGCCCAAGCCAACAGGTCAGTCAGTCGTGGATTAATGGTAAAATGTCATTCAACAAGACCTATTCTTATTTCCTTTTGCCGACGCAGAAGGGTACCCTGACCATCAAGCAGGCATCGATTGAAATCCGTCGCCAGATTTACAAAACCACACCGATTAAGATTACCGTGACCAATGCGGTCGAAATGCCAAAAGACCCCAATGATACTTCAATTTCGGCGGATGATGCGATCCACCTGGTCGCTGATGTGTCAAAAGCGACCCCGTACATCAACGAGCCGATTACTGTGGTTTACAAATTGTACATCAGCTACAACATCGGCCTCAGTAATTTCAAGGAACTGGACAAGCCGAAATATAACGATTTCTGGAGCCAGAATATTGAAATCAAAGAGCTTAAGGCCGAAGACGCGACCTATAACGGCGAACGCGTGCGTTGCGTGGTCCTTAAGAAAGTAGTGCTGTATCCGCAAAAATCAGGAAGGCTGACCATAGCGCCGCTGTCGCTTGACCTCGATGTGCAGGTGCCTACAAACCGGCGTAATTTCTGGGGACAGGCGTTAATTAAAGAAGACAACAAACGCGTCTCGGCCGGCGCACGCACCATCAATGTCAAACCTTTGCCCGAAGCCGGAAAACCAGACGATTTCACTGGTGCCGTAGGACGCTTCGACTTTAAGGTGGTCCCATCCAAAACCGAACTCAGGAACGGGGAAAGCCTCGAGCTCAACGTGAGCGTCAGCGGGACCGGCAACCTCAAACTGTTCAACCTCCCGAAACCTGTGGTGCCCACAGCCCTGGAAATGTATGATCCCGTACACAAGGAGCAGGTAAGCACGCCATTGTCAGGGATGTCAGGGAAAATTTCCGACAATTACACCATCATTCCGCAATACAAAGGCGATTACCTGATCAAACCGATGACGTTTTCTTATTATGACTTGAGCAGCGGCAGATACAGGACGATTGTTTCCAAAGAAATAAAAATCAGGGTGCTCGACGGTCCGTCGCCTTCTGAAGGGAGTACGCCTGCCAGCGTGGGCGCAAACAAGCAACAGATTTCAAAAACGGACCATTTTGAGTTCATCAAGCTCAAAACAAACCTGCAACCCATTCACAAAAAAGATTTCCTCGGCTCGAACCTGTTCTATGGATTGCTTACCGCGCCATTCCTTTGCATTCCGTTGTTAATCGGATTCCGAAGAAAAAAACAGGCTATCGACGCTGACGTTGCCGGTAACAGGACGAGAATGTCAAACAAACTGGCGAAAAAATTCCTGTCGGAAGCCAAACGACAACTGGACAACAAGGAATTGTTTTATGTGGCACTCGAAAAAGCGCTCCACAATTTCCTAAAAGCCAAGACGCAGATCGAAACTTCCGAGATGAGTAAGGAAAAAATCCGCGACATCCTTCTGGCGCGAAAAGCCAATCCGGACACCGTATCGGAGTTCCTCCGGCTGACGGAAAATTGCGAACTGGCACGTTACGCACCGGCTTCCAGCGTGGCCATCCACAATGATTATGACAAGGCCGTCGAAATCATCTCCGCACTTGAAAAACAAATTTAACCTTCAGATCAGCAGAAAATGAAAAACATACTGTATTTATTGTTGCTTTCGGTTTCTTTTTCTTTCGCCCAAAGCGGATTTGAAACAGGTAATGCGCTGTACCGCAAAGGCCATTATGCCGAGGCGGCCGACTCCTATGAAAGTGTGCTGAAAACCAGGAAGCATTCGGCCGAATTATACTTTAATCTCGGCAATTGCTATTACAAACTGCACAAAATCGCGCCCGCGATTTACAACTACGAAAAGGCGCTGCTCCTGAGCCCGAACGATTCGGAAATAAAAAACAACCTGAAGTTCGCCCAAAAAGCTGCAATCGACGAGGTGAAGGACGTTCCGCACGTGGGTTTTCTCAAAATGATCGAAAATGCAGCCGGGATTTTCGCCTACGACAGCTGGGCCTGGATAGCGGTGGTTTTCGCTTTTGTGTGCCTGCTGCTGTTTGCGGGTTACTATTTTTCTGCGGAAGCGCTTCGGAAAAGGTTGTTTTTCATGGGCATGTTTGCTTCAATCGTCGTTATCGGATTGAGCACCGGCGCTGCGTTTATCGGGAAAAATGCCAACGCCGACGACCGTGAGGCGATTGTATTTGACGATGTACTTCCGGTGAAAACCGAACCGAAAGCCGACGCACAGGATGCTTTCGTATTGCACGAGGGTACCAAGGTATCGATTACGGACACGTTGGATGTCTGGCGGAAAGTCAGGATTTCAGACCAGACCGAAGGCTGGGTCCAGGCTGAATCGATAAAGGAAATCCGATAGTTCAGACGGTGTTGACGGCCCCGGAAATCCACGACTGTAGTGACGGATAAATCCAAGTGGTTGTCTTGAGGATTTTGGGGTAAAGTACCGATTTTCCAAGCGTTTCTTTTTCCACAAAGCGCCCATTCGCATTGAATTTCTCGAAAATAACAAAGGCAACACCCAGAATGAGGAATGCCTTTACCAGTCCGAGCACGCCGCCGGCAATCTTATTGAACAATCCCAACGCGCTGAAATTGGCGAAGGCCGTTAACACTTTCCCAAGCACGGCCACACCCAGAACCACCGCGGCAAATGTCAGCAGAAAGGCAATGGCCTGTACTGTTTGCGGATGCCAGGAAACGTAGCCTGAAAGCAAATCCCTGAGTACAAATGAAAACCTGAAAGCGGCAAAAATCCCGACAAACAAAGACAGGAGCGATGCGAGTTCGGCGAAGAAACCGTCCCAGAGTCCGCTCAGGATCCCAAAAATCAAAAAACCTGCAAATACCAGATCGAGTAAAAACATAACCTCATTTAAACCGGCAAGATAGTACTTTTGCGCAATTGGGTTATCTTTGCCCTCAGGAATTGATCTGGCAGTCAATCCGTGAAATCACCTCTAAACTCCATCCATGTCCAGAGATATACAATTAAAAGAACGCTGGGAACAGCTTGTCCAGATACTTTCAGATCAGTTTTCACAGGGTGAGGACCTTGATCTTGACGCCATCATTTACCTGATCGGCTTGCAGGAATACGGCAAATTCAACCAAAAGTTCAAGAAGGATGAAAAGCTCAACCTGATGCATATTGCGATTTGCCGTGTGCTGGAGCCTTACGGTTATTATGAATTCGATTACGTAGACCACGAAGGCTGGCCGCATTACAAGGTCAGGGAAATGCTGCCGCCGCTCAAAGCCGGGGAGCAATCCGTGCTGATGAAAGAAGCCATTGTGAACTATTTCCTCGAAAAGGAAGTCATCAGTTGAATTTTGCTTAAAGTTTCCCGCATAATGTTTCGGCTGGCCGTAAACTTTAAACTTTATACCTTAAATTTGCAGCTGCTATAATACGTACGATGATAGACAAGATTAAAGAATATATCGGGGAAGCACAGGCTTTTTCAACGCAAAAGAAGGAAGAGCTCGAAGCCTTCCGCATCAAATTCCTGGGAAGCAAAGGCCTGATTAAGGAGATTTTCGCCGAATTCAAAAATGTGCCGAATGACCAGAAAAAAGAATTCGGGCAGGTTATCAATACCCTTAAGAACATTGCTGAGGAGAAACTGAAAACCCTGCAGGAGCAGCTGGAAAACAGCCAGGAAACCAAAAGCATTTACGGCGATTTGTCGCGTCCCGGCGAGCCGGTGTCGATCGGTTCGCGCCACCCTATTTCGTTAGTCAGGAATCAGATTACGGATGTGTTTTCAAACATCGGGTTCAACGTTTCCGAAGGGCCCGAGATTGAAGACGACTGGCATAATTTCACCGCGTTGAACCTTCCCGAATACCACCCGGCGCGCGACATGCAGGATACGTTTTTTATACAGACCAACCCGGACATGCTCTTGCGGACACACACCTCATCGGTGCAGGTGCGCTATATGGAAAACAACAAACCGCCGATACGGACGATTTCGCCGGGCCGCGTGTTCAGGAATGAAGCCGTGTCCTCACGCTCGCATTGTATTTTCCATCAGGTCGAAGGCTTGTATATCGATAAGGACGTTTCGTTCGCAGACCTGAAACAGACGATTTTGTATTTCACCAAGGAAATGTTCGGAAAATCAAAAATACGCCTGCGCCCTTCCTATTTCCCTTTTACCGAGCCAAGTGCGGAAGTCGATATTTACTGGGGACTCAAGACCGAAACCGATTACCGCATCACCAAAGGAACGGGCTGGCTCGAAATCATGGGCTGCGGCATGGTCGACCCGAATGTCCTGCGCAATTGCGGCATCAACCCCGATGAATTCAACGGATTCGCTTTCGGGATGGGGATCGAGCGCATCGCCATGCTGTTGTACCAGGTCGATGACATCCGCATGTTTTTTGAGAATGACGTACGCTTTCTGGAGCAGTTTAAGACCAGTATTTAATTTCAGGAGCTATTTCCGGCTGTCCGCTTTATCTTTTCCCGCCTAAAGAAGGCAGAAAAAGGATGCCGCTTCCATCCGGGCTACAGCGCCAATTCCAAAGTTCAAAATGAGAAAAGACATCACCATCCCCGAAATAGACAATGTATTTATGGCCGCCGTCCAGGAATGGAGCGACGATTTCATGAGCAATGTCTGGAACGTGTATCTTGTCAATGACAGCGATAACGACCTACATGATATCATGGTGGTGTCAAAAGCATTCGGCACGATTGACGGCGAAATGCGCAAGACGTCGCTGCTGCGTCATGCACTGGTTGAAATGCCTGCCGTGTCGGCAGTTAAAATCGAGATGATTGAAGCCAGCGTTTTGGTACTGAACAACGAATTCATGGTCACTTTCTTTATCGGGAAGACCCTTTACGACCGCAAATACATCTTCCGCGCGAATTCGATTAACGAAAACAATATGGAAGACGTGCCGCATTTGTGGAAACCTGGTGTAATTGTAAGGTAATCAGCTTTTTTTGGGTCTCGAGGTCCAACTGAAATAACCTACAACAAAAATACCCACTAAAATTTGTGCCAGCGTTGCTACGTAAAATCCTACGTCACTGAGCTGGGTGGTAACTGGGGTACGTTTCATTTCAAATAAGAGCTGGAAAAATGACATAAAAACGCCCCAAAATACTCCCGTCCTGATCTGGAATTTCCACCTTTCACTCATACTAATCCAGCTTATCCGTTAATTTCTTAAACACTTTCCGCGCCTCTTTGCCCTCATATAGAATATTGTATACGGCATCGATGATGGGCGTTTTCGCGCCATATTCCTCGTTGAGTTTGTAAGCGCTCTTGACGGCATAGTAGCCTTCGGCCACCATGCTCATTTCCATCATGGCGCTTTTGACGGTGTAGCCTTTCCCAATCATATTCCCAAACATACGGTTCCTTGAAAACACCGAATATCCCGTCACGAGCAAATCACCCAGATAGGCTGAATCATTGATGTTGCGCTTCATCTTATGTACTTTCCTGATGAACTTCTTCATTTCCCGGATACCATTGCTCATCAATACCGACTGGAAGTTGTCGCCATAGCCCAAACCATGCGCAATCCCGGCAGCAATCGCGTAAATGTTTTTAAGCATCGCCGCATATTCCGTACCCACAATGTCATCGGAGATTTTTACCTTAATGTAATTTCCGGCGAGGTTGTCGCCCATGATCTCGGCCTTTTTCTCATCACCACAGGCAATGGTCAGGTATGAGAGGCGTTCGAGCGCCACTTCCTCAGCGTGGCATGGCCCGGTTATCACGCCAATGTTGTCATACGGGATGCCAAATTCCTTATGGAAATGCTCGCCGACAATCAAGAATGTTTCAGGGACAATCCCTTTGATGGCCGAGAAAATGACTTTTGATTTCAGACTTTCGGTAAGTCTCGAGAGCTCGCCGCTTAAAAAGGCGGAGGGAATCGCAAAGATGATATAATCTGCATAGGCGACAGCCTCGTTAATGTCTGAAGTGAGCTTTAATTTCCTGACGTCAAATTCTACTGAACTCAGGTAATTCGGGTTGTGCCTGTGGGTCTTGATATGTGCGATGGCATCGGTGTTGCGCATGTACCACGCAATTTCGCTCAGGTTTACACACAGCATCTTGGCAATGGCCGTGGCCCAGCTTCCGCCACCGATTACCGCAAACTTCGGTTGTTCACTCATCATCGTAAAATTAGTTTCCAAAAGTACTCAAAATTCAAGAATACCGACGCGCTTCATCCATTCAAAACCCGAAATGTTTAACGCTTTTTTATGATTTTCCCGCACAATCTCGCCCGAGGTATGCCGTTATTATATCGTATGAAATTAGTTGGTTAGTCATACGCCATAATTATTGAAGTTAATAAATTTTGTTTTTGGTGTTAGAAGGCGTTTCTTTTCCAGGGCGCCTTCTATTTTTTGTAGAAGTTGTTGTGATCGATATATTCCCAAACCTTTTGTGGCAGCAATGGCGCCGGATTTTTCTTATCCCGTATGCTTTCGCGGATGAATGTAGAGGAGATTTCCACGACGGGCGCGGCAACCATGTGCACTCTCGGATGGTTTTTCAATTCCGATGCTGTTACTGAAATCCTTGGATACACGTAGATGTCGTGGTGCGCGAGGATGTAGTCGGAATTCTTCCATTTCGGAAGTGAATTCAGGTTGTCTTCACCCATAATCAGCGCAAACTCATGCTGCGGAAATTTCTCAAGTATATGTGCCAGCGTGTTCACGGTGTAACTGGGCTGCGGCAATTTGAACTCCACGTCTGACGGCTTAATCTTCGCATAATCTTCAGTAGCCAGATGCACCATATGCAGCCTTTGGTAATCGTCGAGCAGCGTACTTTTCTGCTTGTGGGGGTTGTGCGGCGTGACCACCATCCAAACCTGCTCCAAATCGGAAAATTCCGCCATATGGTTGGCAATGATCATGTGCCCGACGTGAATGGGATTGAAAGTTCCGAAATAAAGGCCTATTTTCATTTTGGGATGATTCGCTTTTAGACTGTAAGATGCCTGAGCCCGCACCGCAGGAGATCCTGCATCATCAAATGCCGAGCTGCAGCACCTTCCGAAAACAGCATCAGCTGATGGTCAGGTATTCGTGAACCAATTTATATGCATCGTTCTTCGCGTTTTCAAGATCGTAATTCTTCAGGATCACATCAAAACTGCCGGAAACAGAAATCTCGCGTTCGGCTTTAGCCAGGCGCATCCGGATCTTTTCCTCGGTTTCAGTCTGGCGGAAACGCAGCCTCCTTTCCAGTTCTTCGACTGATGGCGGGCTGACGAAAACGGCCAGTGTCTGCTCCGGGTATTTTTTCTTGATGTTCAGTCCGCCTACGACATCGATGTCAAAAATCACATGTTTGCCGCTGGCCCAGATGCGTTCGACTTCGCTTTGCAGCGTACCGTAGAAATTGTCCTTGTAAACTTCTTCGTATTCCACGAACGCGTTTTCCTCGATTTTCTTCTGGAAGGCTTCGGCAGTCAGGAAATAATAGTCCTTGCCGTCAACTTCGTCACCGCGTTTCTGGCGCGAGGTAGCCGAAATCGAAAAATCGAGATGCAGCTCTTTCTGCTCAAGCAGGAAGCGCACTATGGTAGTTTTACCGGAACCCGAAGGCGCTGAAAAAACGAGCAGTTTGCCTTTTTTGGTATGCGTATTTTCCATCATTACAATACATTGAGGACCTGTTCCTTGATTTTTTCGAGTTCGTCTTTCATCTGCACGACAAGTTTCTGCATTTGGGCATGGTTCGATTTAGATCCCATCGTATTGATCTCGCGGCCCATTTCCTGCGTGATGAAACCCAGTTTGCGGCCGTTTGCTTCAGTACCGGCGATGGTTTCTATAAAGTAATTCAGGTGATTTTCAAGGCGTACCTTCTCTTCGGTGATATCGTATTTTTCGAGGTAAAAAATCAACTCCTGTTCGAAACGGTTGTCGTCAATATTGACCTTCAGTTCATCAATTGCCGCACGCAGCCTGGTTTTTACGGTATCAATCCTTTCACCGTCGAGGGCTACGGTCTCATTCATCAGGGTCATGATGTTGGCGATGCGGTGCAGGAATTCTTTTTCCAGCGCGACCCCTTCTGAAATACGGAACGATTTAAGGTTTTTAAGCCCCTCATCGACGACCTGCTGCACCTGGGCCCAGTCGTCTTCGTCAATTTCCTCTCGCTCGGTTTTGAGCGCATCAGGCATCCTGATGGCCATCTTCATCAGCTCGGTTTCGTCTGCATCGGCGTAAACTTCACGCATCTGTCGGATGTAATCCTTTATGATCGGGACGTTGACTTTGGTTGAAGTCTGTTCCGCTGTATTTTCAATGAATATGCAAAAATCGATTTTTCCCCTTTCCAGCGTAGTGGCAATCTGGTTGCGTACGCCAAGCTCCATTTCGCGATACACCGACGGCATCCTTACATTGAGGTCGAAGCCTTTACTGTTGAGCGACTTCACCTCGACGGTTATTTTTTTGGTCGGAAGCTGCATGCTTGCTTTCCCGAAACCGGTCATGGATTGTATCATAAAAAATTTGTAATAGGAACAAATGTAGTGAAAACAATTCATTCCGCACCCGTAATGTTGCACCGCCATTGCAGGGTCGGCACGTTAAAATTTACGCTTCCGCAGCGGCTTCTCCGGTCGGCTCCGGCTGCTTTTGGGTAACGAGGTAAACACCTGAAAAAATAAACACTGCCGAAATAATCTTCACGGGCGAGAGCGTATCTTTACCCAAACCGATGGCAATAACCGTCGCAAACAACGGCTGCAGGTAAATGAATACCGCGACCGTGACAGGCTTCAGCGTTTTCATGGAAAGCAGGTTTAAAAGGTAAGTAAGGAACGTTGAAAATACCAGCACGAATCCCACTTTCCAATAAATCGATTCAGGCATGGCTTCCCAGCGGATTGCCCGGAATTCGTCCCAGCCGAAGGGCAGGACCATCAGGAATCCGAAAAGATAGACCCATTTCACGAAAGTAAAAGCGCTGTACCTGTCCATTAACTTCCGGACAACAATCAGGTAAAACGCATAAGAAACCGCATTGATGAACACCAACAGGTTCCCTAAAGTCCCATTTGTGGCGAGATGGGCCGGGTTGTGGTTCCCGAAATAAATCAGGGAAGCCGTACCGCCAAGTCCGAGCAATATCCCGAAAACCTTCCGCTTGCGCATGCGTTCCTTCATCATGATGGCGGAAAGGATCAGTACGATAATCGGAGTGGTCACCATAATCACGGCAGCGCTGATGGGTGTGGTGTAGCTCAGCCCCTTAAAAAATGTAAGCATGTTCAACGCCACGCCGAAAAAGGCTGCGGCGACAATCCTTGGAAAATCCCGCCACGCAATTTTTTCTTTAGGCATGAACAGCCATACACCCCAAAACAGCAGCACCGATCCGCCTACACGCAGCGTGATGAACCCGAAAGCGTCGATATACGCCGGCATGACGTCTTTGGCGACCGTGAAGGTGACGCCGTAAATCAGTGACACGAGTGTCGCGGCAATGAGTGCAGCAGTACGTTTTGACATCAGCCCAGCGCTTTGATTACCGCCTCAACGTTTTTTGCACTGTTGCCGATATAGATTTTTCCACCGATGATGAACACAGGTCGGCTCAAAAAAGTATAATGCTCCAGGAGGTACCTCTTAAAATCCGCTTCGGTGAGGTTTTGATCTTTCAGTCCCATCGACTTGTACAACTGCGCCTTGCGGCTGAAAAGGGCTTCGTAACTTCCGGCCAGCGCCTTCATCTCGTCGAGCTGGGCTTCGGTTACCGGTTCCTGCCGGATGTCCTGATATATGAGCTGATGCTGCGGAAGCATCCTGATGATCTTGCGGCACGTATCGCAGGAAGCAAGGTAAAATATGCGGTCCATTGGTTGTAATTTCCGGCAAAGAAAAATCATTTTGGACGGAATTCAGTACTTTTAACCAAAAATAAAAACCATGCAGCGCACCTTTTACGTTACCCGTACCAGCAGGAAAGTTTTGGAACAGTACCTCGACAATTATTCTTTGGAACAACTCAATAAGGTACCTCTCGGTTTTAACAACAACCTCATCTGGAATATCGGGCATATCGTGGTGGTACAGCAAATGCTGGTTTATCACCTGTCAGACCTGCCGATGATGGTTTCTGACAATATGGTCGAAAAGTATAAAAAAGGCACGCGCCCTGAATCCGATGTGACGCAGGCAGAAGTCGATGCCATACGCGCGCTGCTGTACGCCCCGATTGATAAAACGGAAGATGACCTGGAAAATGGGATGTTCAAAACCTATCGCGCATTTACATCCATGTCAGGCTTTACGATGGCTTCTGCCGAGGATGCGATGGAATTCAACAACTACCATGAAGCGATGCACACCGGCATCATGATGGGCATCCGCAAGTTTATTTAACGGCCAGATACGGATTGACTTCCTTATACGGAATCAGCAATTCTTTCGGGCCGTCGGCATAGGAGGCGATTTCATACACGTTGTAAAAAAGCAGCAGCCCTTTATCCGTAAAGAAGTAGGTTTGGGGCAACTGAAACGCACCGCCTTCAAACATCAGGTTTGTCGCGTTGATCGGGCCTTCAGGGATTTTATACGCTGCACGGAATTTCTTTTCGGCAAAATCCTTAAAACGGTTGCGGTCCCTGAACAAATACTCATTCGGGATGTATTTTCCCGTGGCGGCATCAAATATCAACGATGTCCTGCCGCTGTAACCGTGGGCTCCTCCTGTGAATTTGTAATGCTTCAATTCAATATTGATGATACTGTCTGACTGGTAGATTACTTTTCCGGTGATTTTGGCTTCCCAGTTAAACCGGTCGTCCGGGTTTTCATTTTGCATCTTGTCATACGCCTTGATGAAAGAACGCAACAGGCCGTTGTATTCCGTGTCGGCAAACTGGTTTTCGCCCACCATCACGATTTCTTTGAGTGTAGCAAAGACTTTCTTATTGATGCTGTCAGCTGCGATGGGCTTGTCTTTTGCGACGGGAACAGTGACTGAAATCGAGGTACATTCGGGCCTGCAGGGCAACGCCGACTTTTGGGTGAATGACTTCTGTTCAAACGACAATTCGTTGCTGCAGCCTGCCATCACCAAAAGCATCATGAACAGGAAACCGGCTTTTTTCATATCGGAAATGTTAATTTCGACAAAGGTATTAAGTTGGAATTGGGTTAAGAAGAATTAAACGATAAATTTGTTCCAATTTTAACAGGATACTATTATGAAATTCAACACCAAAGTGATTCACGGCGGGCAACAACACGACCATGAAACCGGCGCGGTGATGCCGGCAGTTTACCAGACTTCCACTTACGCCCAGACCACGCCGGGCAAGCCGGTCGGCGAGTACGAATACAGCCGCGCGTCGAACCCTACGCGTACGGCGCTGGAAAACGCGTTGGCGAGCATTGAGAACGGCAGCCGCGGACTGGCTTTTTCATCGGGACTGGCAGCAACTGACTGTCTTTTGCGTTCTTTTAAGGCGGGCGACGAAGTCATCGCAATGGACGATTTATATGGTGGTACCTATCGGATGTTCACGAGGATTTATAAAGACTCCGGGATCAAGTTCCATTTTATTGATATGAATGATATGGATGGATTTCAGGCCTTGATCAATAAAAACACCAAAATGGTCTGGGTCGAGACTCCGACAAATCCATTGATGAAGCTCGCTGATATCGAAGCCATTGCCAAAATTACCAAAGCGCACAATATTCTTTTCGCTGTCGACAATACCTTTGCCACGCCTTACCTCCAGAAACCACTGGATCTGGGCGCCGATGTCGTGATGCATTCCGCAACGAAATACCTGGGAGGCCACTCTGATGTCATCGCCGGGGCTTTGGTCATTAAAGATGAGAAACTCGGCGAGCAGCTGCATTTTCAGCAATTCGCCACAGGCGCCACACTGGGACCGATGGACAGCTTCCTGGTGTTACGCGGCATTAAAACACTGAGCCTGCGCGTTCAGAGACACTGCGAAAATGGGAAAAAAGTGGTTGACTTCCTGTCAGGCCATCCGAAGGTAAACACGGTTTATTACCCGGGGCTTGAAAGCCACCCGTACCATGAAGTGGCCAAAAAGCAGATGAAGGACTTCGGCGGTATGGTGACATTCACTTTCGCTTCAGGCAAAAAGGAAGATGCCATTTCATTCTTGGAAAAACTGAAAGTCTTTACGCTGGCAGAGTCGTTAGGCGGCGTGGAATCCCTCGCGAACCATCCTGCATTAATGACGCACGCTTCCATTCCTGAAGACAAGCGAAAAGAAATAGGCATCACTGACGACTTGGTACGGCTGAGTGTCGGGATTGAGGACGCTGAGGATTTAATTGAAGACATCAGGCAGGCGCTTGAGTAATATTCAGGTTGGGCCGTTGCTGTATGACGTAAATAAAAAATCCGCCTAGGCGGATTTTTTTATGTCTTTAGAATGCCAAGATGTTTTTTTGGCCTGCCGGTTTGGGATTTCCTAATCCAGGTAATAGATGTATCCCACATTAAACCAAACCAGCCAGTCGTTGGCGCGGTTTTCAAGGTAAACGTCAGGATTCGGGTTCAGCCCGTCCACCCAGTTGGAGAAGTAATACTGCCATCTTAAATCGACCATGAGATCTTCGAGCGGAGACAATTTATAACGCGTCCCGATACTTCCCACGACCGACCACACATTGCCATCTTCGCCCGAATAGCCGTGAGGCCGTCCATCAGAGGGTTCAAGGTATTTTGGAAAAGTGGTCTGTGGCACGCCTAAAGGGCCAAGCAAAGAATAGGCATCAGGATTATAGTAGGAATAATGTCCGCCAAGGCTTAAAAACGGCGCGAAACTTCCAATGGTCGCGGTAAAATCACGGATACTCAGTGGAAACCATTCCAGTTGCATCCCGATATCGGTGACTTCAGTGGAGCCGCGCATCGCCTTGAGTTGCTGTACGCCCAGCGAATTGCTGTTCTTATTCACCCAGCGCCCAAAGTGTTGCAATTCGGTCTTGTTGTAGGACAACTCCGAGCGCAATTTAAAATGGTCGTTGAAATAGGTGTCGGCGGTATAGCAATTGCAACTCGCCTGGTAGGAAAAATTCAGGTAGTGGATAATCCCGATGCCATAACCGGTGTTCCCGGCGTTGGTTTCCAGGTTATGGCGTTCACCATAATCCGACTGGAATGCGACGGGTCCTGAAATGATCCCGACTTCATGCGAAAATCCGAATTGGGCCTGTAAAGGTTGGTATAAACCGAACAAAACAAGAATGGCGAGGAGGGGCTTTTTGAACATTTTTGTTTGGGATTCAAATTGTCACAAAGATATAAAAACAAGGTTCACTTGTAAAATTAAAATGATAATTACTTGATTCTGTACGAAAACAGCAACAGATTATTTTAAAATCGTGTAGTTTCTGCACCTAATCTGAATATTATTTAAAATAATAATAATTCTCCCGCGGATATTCAAAATACAATAATGATATTTTCAGAGATACTGTATATTTGTGCCTGCAAACGAAAACGTTTTCTTAAAACGTTAATAATCTAATAATCATGTCACAAAGTATCCAAGCATTTGTAGATGCAGTAGCGAAAAACAACCCGAACGAACCTGAATTCATGCAGGCGGTGCACGAAGTTGCTGAAACCGTTATCCCTTTTATCGAACAAAATAAAAAATACCAGGGCAAAATGCTGCTCGAGAGGATGGTTGAAGCAGAGCGGATCATCACCTTCCGTGTGGTCTGGACCGACGATGCCGGGAATACGCAGGTAAACCGCGGCTACCGCATCCAGATGAATTCTGCAATCGGGCCATACAAAGGCGGAATCCGTTTCCACCCTTCAGTAAACCTGTCGATCCTGAAGTTCCTGGCTTTTGAGCAAACGTTCAAAAACAGCCTGACCACATTGCCAATGGGCGGTGGAAAAGGCGGTGCAAACTTCGACCCGAAAGGAAAATCAGACAACGAAATCATGCGTTTCTGCCAGGCTTTCATGACCGAATTGTCCAAGCACATCGGTGCTGACACGGATGTCCCTGCCGGAGATATCGGTGTGGGCGGCCGTGAGGTGGGTTATATGTTCGGCCAATACAAAAGGCTGCGCAATGAATTCACCGGCGTATTGACCGGGAAAGGCATTACCTTCGGTGGATCGCTGATCCGTCCGGAAGCCACAGGTTATGGCGACGTGTATTTTGCACAAGCGATGCTTGAAACCAAAGGCGACAGCTTCAAAGGAAAAACCGTTGTCGTTTCAGGTTCAGGAAACGTAGCACAATATGCCGCTGAAAAAGCGACGCAGTTGGGCGGAAAAGTAGTCACGCTGTCGGATTCTGCGGGATATATCTATGACGCAGAAGGCATTGATGCCGAAAAGCTGGCCCACGTGATGCAAATCAAAAACGTGGATTATGCGCGTATCTCTGAGTACGTTAAAAAATATCCGAATGCAACCTATGTTGCCGGAAAACGTCCATGGGAAGTTAAATGTGATGTCGCCTTACCATGCGCTACACAAAACGAACTCAATGAAGACGAAGCAAAAATGCTCGTGGCAAACGGCTGCATCTGCGTGGCGGAAGGGGCTAACATGCCTTCAACACCGGAAGCCGTGGCGGTTTTCCAGAATGCAAAAATCCTTTTCGCTCCGGGGAAAGCGTCTAATGCCGGTGGTGTGGCCACATCAGGTCTTGAAATGTCACAAAACTCATTGCGTTTAAGCTGGACAGCACAGGAAGTAGACGAAAGACTCCACAACATCATGCTCAACATCCACTCGGCCTGCGTGAAATACGGCGCTGACGGGAACGGCTATGTTGACTATGTAAAAGGCGCCAATATTGCCGGTTTCGTAAAAGTTGCCGATGCCATGCTGGCCCAGGGCGTAGTATAACACCTGTCTTATATAAACTCAAAGCCTTCCTTTTGGAGGGCTTTTTTATTTGGGGCATATGAAAACGGGCTGTGCTGCGTTTTGTATATTTGCGTCACTTAAAAGCCTGAAATGAAATATTTTTTCATCGTTATCCTTTCCGTGTGCTGCTGCCTTATTGGATACAGCCAGAACGACCAGCTTTGGAAAGGATATTTTTCATACACTTCGATTAAAGACCTCGCCACGTCCGCAAACCGGATTTACGCCGGTTCGGAAAACAGTATTTTCTCAAAAAACAGTGCTACGAATGAAATCAAGACCGTCAATACGATTGACGGACTGCCGAGCGAAACGATTTCGAGCATCTACCATACCAATGCTTCTAACAAAACCTTAATCGGTTATGAAACCGGGTTGATGGTCGTCATCAATGATTCCGATGGCAGCATCCTTAAAGTGGTCGACATCCTCAACAAGCAGCTGCCCCCGAACATCAAGAAAATCAACCATTTTATGGAGTTCGAGGGCATCGTCTACATTTCGTGTGATTTCGGGATTGTGCAATACAACCTGAGTACGCTGCAGTTCGGGGATACCTATTTCATCGGCGATGGCGGTACCGAAATTGCCATCAGCCAGACCGCGGTTTTTGACGGTAAGATATTTGCCGCAACCAGGGATTTCGGTATCCGCAGGGCCGATCTTACCAACCCCAACCTAAACGATTTCAGTCAGTGGACAACCATCAGCGGCAATGGCTGGGCGGGCATCGAGGCCTTTGGCAACGACCTCTTCATGGTGACCAATACCGGCGAACTGAAGCGCTACGCAGGTGGCGGGTTTTCGAATATTGCCCTTTTGCCGGAAGCCCCGAAAGATCTGCGCAGCAGCGGCGGAAAACTTTTGGTTACCACTGCGGGCCATGTTTTTATATACAACGAAAACTATGCGCTTGAGCGCGATTTGCAGTCGGCCGAAATACAGACCGCCAACGTGCGGTTCACCTCCGCTGCGATTGTCGGCAACACCCTATATATAGGAACAGAATCAAACGGCGTGTATGCGACAGGCGTGACAGCCGGCGCGGTGTTCCAGAACATCACCCCAAATGGTCCGGTGCGCAACAACATCTTCGCGATTACCGCGACTTCTGAAAACCTTTGGGCGGCCTACGGCGATTATACGGTCGACTACAACCCTTATCCACTCGACTATTACGGCGTGAGCAAACTGTCTCCAAACGGCTGGCTGAACATTCCTTATCAAACGATACGTGATGCTGTCGGGCAGGAAGTGGCATCTTTGGTCAGGATTACAGCCAATCCGTCCGACGAAAACCAGGTCTATTTCAGTTCGTTCCACTCCGGTCTGCTGAAATTCCAGAATGACGAACCCGTAGCATTGTTCAACCAGACCAACACCAACAACGGACCCGAAGGTCCCCCCGGAGATCCCACCTACCGCGTGGATGGCACGGCTTTCGATAAATCGGGTAATTTATGGGTAACCAACAGCATCGTGCGAAACGGCCTTAAGGTACTGCGCGCCGGCGGCGGATGGCAGTCTTTCGACCTGCAGGGACTTTACGACAACGTGGGAAAATTCAATATCGGCAGGCTCACCATCGACAAGAACGGCACCAAATGGATGCCCACCCGCGACGATGGGCTGGTCGCGTATAACGAAAACGGCAACATAGGCAAGTCCATCAAATCAGGCGCCGATGCCGGAAACCTGCCCATAGACAACGTGCGCGTGGCCACAGTCGACAACCGCAACCAACTCTGGATCGGGACAACCACCGGACTGCGGGTGCTGTCAAGCGTAGACAGCTTCTCAGCCGACACCCAGATGACGACCCGGCCCATAGTTATCCAGGAATTTGTAGACGGGCAGCCCGTGAACATTGAACTGATGTCCGGCCAGTTCATCACCGATATTGTCATCGACGGTGGCAACAACAAATGGATCGGTACGGCTGATGCCGGCGTGTTCCACTTTTCATCAAATGGCGAGGAAGTGCTGCATATCTTTAACAGCAGCAACTCGCCTCTGCCCAGCAATTCCATCAACGATATCGAGATCAACAAGGCAACGGGCGAAGTGTTTTTTGCAACCACCAAAGGCCTGGTTTCCTATAAGGGTACCGCGATTTCGGCGAGCGACGACCTGAAGAACGTGCTGGTATACCCCAATCCGGTGCGCCCTGAATATGACGGCACCGTGAAAATCACCGGACTCACCGATAAGGCTACAATCAAGATTACCGATATCGAGGGCAGTCTGGTGTACGAAGTCGTGTCAGAAGGCGGCTCCATAGAATGGGACACACGGGCTTTCGGGAAATACCGCGTCGCTTCCGGCGTGTACATGATTTTCGTCTCAAGCCAGGACGGCATGCTGACAACAGTGAAGAAAGTAATGATTGTAAGATAGGACGCGGGAAGCAGGTGACATTTCTTACCCCTTCCGCACACCCTACACCGTTTATCCATGAACGTTAAAACCCGCGCCATTGTCATTTCCGCTGTCAGATACCAGGACAAAAACCTGATTGTAAAATGCTTTACGGAATCGGACGGGCTCAAGTCCTATTTTGTACGCTCCGCTTTTTCGTCGTCCAGGAACAACCACAAAATCGCCTATTTCCAGCCGATGAGCATACTGGAAATCGAAGCCACGCACAGGAACAAAGGCACGCTCGAACATTTCCGGGAGATACGGCTCGCAACCCATTATCAATCGATTCCGGGCCATGTCTCGAAAGCCGCGATCACGCTTTTTGTGTCAGAGATGCTGCACCATGCTATCCACGAACACGAAAAAAACGCGGCGCTTTTCGAATTCCTGCTCACGGCGATGGAATGGCTCGACAACCATGATGAAATCGCCAACTTCCATTTGATCCTGCTTCTCGAAATCACAAAATTCCTGGGCTTTTATCCCGATGTTACCCAGGTCTCTCTGCCGTTTTTCGACGTTTCCGAAGGCGTCTTCAATGAGGCCGGCGGACTAAACTCGCTTCCTGAATCTGAAACCGTACTGCTCCGGAAACTCCTTTCGCTGCGTTTTCACGACGGCCACAAGGCCTTTCATGTCTCAGAACGGCAAACCCTGCTGCGCATCCTGGTCGATTATTACGCCCTGCACCTTGATGGCTTCAGGAAACCGAAGTCCCTCGAGGTTTTGCGCGCCGTTTTTAGTTGATTTTTTGGGCGCGTCCCTTCGGGCCGGGCTCTCCGCGGTGCACGGCACCTTGCTGCGATCCCTCGCGCAGCGCCTGCTAAATAGGCACAGTTGTTCCAAATTTCCGCGGTGTCCCAACTTTCTGACTTTCGGCTTTTGACTCTTCCGGGAAATCATTACTTTCGCAGATTGATTTTACAAAACGACTGAAAATGAGTACGAAATTTACGGAATACAAAGGACTTGACCTGCCCACAGTGGCGTCAGAAGTCCTTGATTTCTGGAAGAGAGAAAATATATTCGAAAAGAGCGTCACCACACGTGAAGGACACGAACCGTTTGTCTTTTTCGAAGGCCCGCCGTCCGCAAACGGCCTACCCGGAATCCACCACGTAATGGCGCGTGCCATTAAGGACATCTTCTGCCGCTATAAAACCCAAAAAGGATATCAGGTGAAACGCAAAGCGGGATGGGATACACACGGCTTGCCCGTAGAATTGGGTACTGAAAAAGAACTCGGGATTACGAAGGAAGACATCGGGAAAACCATTTCCATTGAAGACTATAACGAAGCCTGCAAACGCACCGTGATGCGCTATACCGATGTGTGGAACGACCTTACTGAAAAAATGGGCTACTGGGTCGATATGGAAGATCCTTACGTGACCTACAAATCGAAATACATGGAATCGGTGTGGTGGTTGTTGAAGCAGATTTACGACAAGGGATTGATGTATAAAGGCTACACCATCCAGCCATACTCTCCAAAATCCGGAACGGGACTGTCTTCGCACGAAGTCAACCAGCCCGGGGCTTACCGTGATGTTACTGATACTACAATTGTGGCGCAGTTTAAGACGAAGCCTGAAACACTCCCAGCATTTCTGCAGGGTTTTGGCGATGTCCATATTTTAGCCTGGACGACCACGCCATGGACATTGCCTTCAAATACCGCTTTGACGGTCGGGCCGGACATTGATTACGTTTTGGTAAAGACATTGAATCAATATACTTTTGAGCCTATAAATGTCGTATTGGCCAAGAATCTCGTTGGAAAACAGTTCGGAAAAGGGTTTTCGGAAAGCAGCGATCCGGCCGATTTCACAAATTACAGGGCCGGCGACAAACAGATTCCATATTCCGTTCTGGCAGAAGCCAAAGGAAAAGACCTCGTCGGCATCCGCTACGAACAATTGCTGCCTTTTGCCCTACCATACCAAAACCCGGAAAACGCTTTCCGCGTCATTTCAGGTGACTTCGTAACCACGGAAGATGGAACCGGAATCGTACACACGGCACCGACATTCGGCGCCGATGATGCGAAGGTGGCCAAAGAAGCCACACCGGAAGTCCCGCCAATGCTCGTATTGGACGAATATGGGAATGCCGTTCCTTTGGTAGACCTGCAGGGAAAATTCACCTCACACGTTGGACCTTATGCAGGCAAATATGTGAAAAATGAATATTACGACGCCGGCACAGCGCCTGACAAATCGGTGGATGTTGAAATCGCGATCCAGTTAAAGGAGGAAAATAAAGCCTTTAAGGTGGAGAAATACGTACACAGTTACCCGCATTCCTGGCGCACTGATGAGCCGCTTTTGTATTATCCCTTGGATTCCTGGTTCATCAAAATCACAGACGTGCGTGATCGTATGTTCGACCTCAACGACACCATCAACTGGAAGCCTAAAGCCACCGGAGAAGGCCGTTTCGGGAACTGGCTCAAGAATGCCAATGACTGGAACCTTTCGCGTTCACGGTATTGGGGAATCCCTTTGCCGATCTGGCGTACGGAAGACAAACAGGAAGAAATCCTGATCGGTTCAGTGGAGGAACTGTACAATGAAATCGAAAAATCAATCGCGGCAGGGTTCCAGAAGGAAAATCCATTCAAAGGCTTTGAGATCGGGAACATGTCTGAAGCCAATTATGATTCGGTGGACCTGCATAAAAATGTTGTTGACGCCATTACGCTTGTTTCGCCTTCGGGAAAACCGATGACGCGCGAAACGGATCTGATCGACGTCTGGTTCGATTCGGGCGCCATGCCTTACGCCCAATGGCATTATCCATTTGAAAACAAGGAAAAAATCGACGGAAATACAGACTTTCCCGCTGATTTTATTGCCGAAGGTGTCGACCAGACCCGTGGATGGTTCTACACCCTACACGCTATCGGCACTTTGGTTTTTGATAAAATCGCTTATAAGAATGTGGTTTCCAACGGACTGGTACTCGACAAAAACGGACAGAAAATGTCAAAACGCCTCGGCAACGCCACCGATCCGTTTGAAACCATAAAAGAGTACGGCGCCGATGCCACCCGCTGGTACATGATTTCAAACGCCAACCCATGGGACAACCTCAAGTTTGATATCGATGGCATTGCTGAAGTACGCCGCAAATTCTTCGGCACCTTATACAACACGTATTCGTTCTTCGCCCTGTATGCAAATATCGACGGGTTCCGCTATGCGGAAGCCGAAATACCGCTGGAGGAGCGGCCTGAAATCGACCAATGGATCATCTCTGAGCTGAATACACTGATCAAGGACGTGGACGGTTTTTATGCTGATTACGAGCCGACAAAAGCCGCACGTGCCATTTCCGACTTCGTTCAGGAAAACCTGAGCAACTGGTATGTGCGTTTGTGCCGCCGCAGATTTTGGAAAGGGGATTACGCCCAGGACAAGATTGCTGCTTACCAGACGTTATACAACTGCCTGGTATCCGTAGCAAGACTCAGCGCCCCGATTGCACCGTTTTTCATGGACCGGCTGTATACTGACCTTACCAAAGCGACAGCAACAGAGGGTTTTGAGTCGGTGCATCTGGCTGAATTTCCGCGATTCGTTGAAAACTTTGTTAATAAAACGTTAGAGAGCAAAATGGAGAAGGCGCAAACCATCTCCTCATTGGTTTTATCACTGCGTAAAAAGGAAATGATTAAGGTTCGCCAACCGCTGCAAAAGGTAATGATTCCAATACTTGACGCCAAACAAAAGGAGCAGATCGAGGCCATTTCAGACCTGATAAAAGCCGAAGTGAACGTAAAGGAAATCGATTTGCTCGACGATGCATCAGGGATTCTGGTGAAGCAGATTAAGCCTAATTTCAAGGCTTTGGGTCCTCGTTTCGGAAAGGATATGGGTCTGATTTCCAAAGAGATACAATCGTTCACGCAGGAGCAGATTGGCCAGCTCGATAAAGACGGTACGCTGACGCTTGTTATTTCAGGAAATACTATAACTTTAACATTAGAAGACGTAGAGATTACGTCCCAGGATATCGAAGGATGGCTGGTGGCCAACGCCAACGGGATTACAGTCGCGCTGGACATTACCATCACGCCGGAACTGAGAAATGAGGGCATCGCGAGGGAACTGGTCAACAGGATCCAGAACCTGCGAAAAGATTCCGGGTTTGAAGTCACTGACAAGATCCGGGTACAGCTTGAAAGCGGAAATGAAATGCTCAGGGAAGCCGTGCAGGTAAATGCGGATTATATAAAATCTGAAACTTTAACTGAAACGATTTCCTTCATGGAAAGTTTACCTTCGGGCACCGAAATAGCATTCGACGATATCGAAACAAAAATATTAATTTCAAAATAAGACAAAAATGGTAGATGAAGTTGCCCGATACTCTGACGCGGACCTCGCAGAGTTCAAAGAAATTATCCTGAAAAAAATACAGAAAGCACAGGCAGACCTTGACCTTATAAAAAGTGCCTACATGAACGACCTCAATAATGGTACTGATGATACCTCCCCAACATTCAAGGCTTTTGAGGAAGGCAGCGAAACCATGTCAAAAGAAGCGAATTCCCAATTGGCGATCCGTCAGGAGAAATTCATCCGCGACCTGAAAAATGCGCTTTTCCGTGTCGAGAACAAAACCTATGGCGTATGTAAAGTCACCGGCAAACTGATCGGGAAGGAAAGGCTGAAAATCGTGCCGCATGCGACGATGAGCATTGAAGCCAAAAACCTGCAGCGGTAGTTTGACAAAAATTACAATCCTTAAATTCCATATTCCGATCTTCAGCCGATGATTGGAATTTGGAATTTTATTTTTATTTATTGTCCGCGGGATTAACTACTTTTGCCGCACAAAAAACCACAGTAATGTCTTTAAGAAGAGCCTATCTCATCATTTTCCTGATACTTTTAGTGGATCAGATCTCGAAAATCTACATCAAGACGCATTTCCGTTTACAGGAAGAGGTCGAGGTTTTCAGTTGGTTCAAAATCTATTTTATCGAAAATGAAGGTATGGCGTGGGGAACCAAGATTCCCGGCGACTACGGCAAACTGATCCTCACACTATTCCGCATCCTGGCCATCGGGGGGATCGGCTGGTGGTTGTGGAGTGCCGTAAAAAAACACGGATCGGATTACCTGATCGTGGCCATTGCATTGATTTTTGCCGGAGCCACCGGAAACATCATCGACTCTATCTTTTACGGGCTGATTTTTGACAGCAGCCATGGCAACGTCGCGACGCTGTTCTCGCCCCAGCCCTACGGCACACTGTTTCACGGGGATGTCGTCGACATGTTGTATTTCCCGTTCTTCAGCGCACACTGGCCGCAGTGGATGCCTGTGGTCGGCGGACAGGAGTTTAAATTCTTCAATGCCATTTTCAATATTGCCGATATGGCCATTTCGACCGGGGTGGGGATTTTGATTGTATTCAACAAGAAGGCATTTCACAAAGCGGATTAAGGCAGAAATACGTGCTGTTCCACACGCCTCAGCAGTTCTCAGTGCCTGGATTAAAATGATAAATCCTTTCGGGTGTGACGCAATAATCCAGCTTTACGTCGCTTTCGAAAACATCGTCCCATGGCCCGGCCGCTTCAAAAAAGGACAAACCAATCTTAATGGTCTCAGGCCGGCACCCCGAAAGGAACCTGTCGTAAAAGCCTTTCCCATACCCTACCCGGTTTCCTGAAGCGTCAAATGCCAGCAACGGCACGAATACCACATCAATTTTTTCAGGCTGCACTTCGATGCCGTCAACGGGCTCAGGAATGCCGTAGCCATTTATACGGAACCTCGTATTGTCCGTCAACAGGAAATGGGTCATTTCACCCGTAGTGAAATCGCTTCTGGACACGACAATATCTTTATCTCTGCCGGCCAGTAAATGCAGTATCGGCTCAGTATCGGGTTCGTTATGCGATGCCATCGGAAGGAACACATGGAAATATACCTTATCCCAAATCGGAAGGTGCAGCAACCGGTTTGCCATCGCAATGCTGCCGTCTTCAACCGCTGTCCCGGTCAGGGTGGCCCTCAACGCTTTGTAATGAAGGCGAAGTTGCTTTTTGTTCATTGGCTAAAATTAAGCAATCCCACGCGCATTCGCTAATGCTGTTAATATCGTTTACCCAATGGGCGAATTACTTAACTTTGCAGCATGACTCCTGAATTAAGCCTGCAGATCCAAACCCTGCCCGACAAACCCGGGGTGTACCAGTATTACGACAAGGAAGGGAAACTGCTGTATGTGGGCAAGGCCAAAAACCTGAAGAAACGGGTATCATCCTATTTCAATAAAGTGCATGATACGGCGAAGACCAATGTGATGGTGCGGAAAATCGTTACCATCAGGCACATTGTCGTCGCTTCGGAAAGTGATGCGCTGCTGCTCGAAAACAACCTGATCAAGAAGCACCAGCCGCGGTTTAATGTGTTGATGCGCGACGACAAGACCTATCCGTGGATCTGTATCAAGAAAGAACCCTTTTCGCGTATTTTTCCCACGCGCAGGATGATTAAGGACGGCTCGGAATATTTCGGCCCATACACCAGTTTCAAGACTGTCCATACGATACTGGACCTGATTAAGGAACTCTACCCGCTGCGAACGTGCAACTATGATTTAAGGGAAGAAAATATAGAAAAAGGAAAATTCAAAGTCTGCCTTGAGTTTCACATCGGCAATTGCAAAGGCCCTTGTGAAGCGCATGAAACATTGGAAAATTACCAAAAACATGTGGATGCCATCCGGCAGATCCTCAAAGGCAATTTTAAGGAAAGCCTGCGCGAATTTTACAAATCAATGAAATCCTGTGCCGCCGAAATGCGTTTTGAGGAAGCGCAGAAAATCAAGGAAAAAATCGAGGTGCTGGAAAACTACCAGTCACGCTCGATGGTCGCTAACGTCAAGGTGACCAATGTGGATGTGTTTTCCATCATTTCAGACGAAGCCGTAGCTTACGTGAACTTCCTGCAGATTTCGCACGGGTCGGTCATCCGGTCACACACCCTCGAGATCAGGAAAAAACTCGAGGAACCGGATGAAGAGCTGCTCGCGCTGGCGGTGGTCGAACTGCGTGAGCGGTTTAACCTGCTGACCAGGGAAATCATCCTGCCGTTTGATATCGATCTGGGCGAAAACATCAAAGTCACCGTACCGCAACTCGGCGATAAGAAGCAATTGCTCGAACTTTCCGAACGCAACGCCCGTTACTACCGCCTCGATCAGTTGAAGCAGCTGCAGATTGTCGATCCGGACCGGCATACCACCCGCATCATGGCGCAGATGCAAAAAGACCTGCGCCTCAATGTAGAGCCGCGCCACATTGAGTGCTTTGACAACTCCAATATCCAGGGCAGCAACCCAGTGGCGGCCTGCGTGGTATTTAAGGACGGCAAGCCCAGCAAGAAGGACTACCGGCACTTCAACATCAAGACCGTAGAAGGGCCGAATGATTTTGCTTCGATGGAGGAAGTGGTCTACCGACGCTACAAAAGGCTTCTCGACGAAAACGAACCGTTGCCGCAACTGATCATCATAGACGGCGGGAAAGGACAGCTTTCGTCAGCATTGAAAAGTATCGATGCACTCGGCCTTCGCGGAAAGGTAGCGATCATCGGAATCGCCAAGCGCCTGGAAGAGTTGTTTTACCCCGGCGACAATGTGCCGCTGTACCTGGACAAAAAATCCGAAACACTCAAAGTCATCCAGCACCTGCGCAACGAGGCGCACCGCTTCGGGATTACCTTCCACCGCGACAAACGAAGCAAATCAGCGTTGAATTCGTCGGTGGAATCCATTCCCGGCATCGGTGAAAAGACCATGATTGTGCTGATGAAGCATTTCAAGTCGGTCAAAAGGCTGAAACTGGCTTCGGAAAAAGAAATTTCGGAAGTTGTCGGTGTATCGAAAGCGAAAAAAATTACCGACTTTTACAATTCGAAAACAACCTAAACATGAAAAACATTGCTCTGTTGGTCATGATGTTATGTGCATCGCTGGCTTCTTTTTCACAAGAGCAACATCAGGATCCGCGGCCCAAGGTGGGGCTGGTCCTGAGTGGTGGTGGCGCCAAAGGTTTTGCACACATCGGCGTATTGAAGGTGCTCGAGGAAGCGGGGATCAAGATCGACTACATCGGCGGTACGAGCATGGGTGCCGTGGTCGGCGGACTGTATGCTTCCGGCTATAACGCGACGCAAATCGATTCGATTTTCAGCTGTACTGATTTTGACGAACTGCTTAAAGATTATATCCCAAGGTCATCGAAAAACTTTTTCGGCAAGCGCAATGACGAGTTGTATGCGCTGCAACTGCCCTTCAACAAGTTTCGCATCGGTATACCCACCGCACTTTCCAAAGGCATGTACAATTACAACCTGCTGGCGAGGCTGACCGACAACGTGCGCCACATCCGGAATTTCGCCGAACTCCCCATCCCGTTCGTCTGCGTGGCCACCGACATTGAAACCGGGCAGGAAGTCATACTGAAAAATGGCTATCTCGCGCAGGCCATGCAGGCCAGTTCGGCATTTCCGAGCCTGTTTTCACCGGTCGAACTTGACGGACGGCTGCTGATTGATGGCGGAGTGACCAACAATTACCCGATTGAGGAGGTACGAAAAATGGGCGCCGACATCATTATTGGGGTTGACGTGCAGGACGACCTCAAAGACCGCAAATCACTTAAGGACGCCACGCGCATCCTTGTTCAGATCTCGAACCTGCAGATGATTGAAAAGATGAAACAGAAAGTGAAGTCGACCGATATTTACATCAAGCCGGACATCGCGGATTTTTCGGTGATTTCCTTTGATGAAGGCAGAGACATCATCAAACGCGGCGAGGAAGCGACTTTTGCGGTATATGAGAAAATCAAGTCGCTCGCCGATGCACAGCATCCGTACAAAAGGCCGGACATCAGGCACGGCAATGACAGCATTTCGGTTTTTAAGATTACGACCAATAAACTGGACAACTACACACGCGCCTACATCATCGGAAAACTGAATTTCAAGCCGGATTCAAAAATCTCATATGCCAATCTTCGCAATGGCATCAATGCTTTGAGCGCGACTGAAAACTTCAGCGCGATAGGATATTCGCTCGAAAAAAACGGCGACCGCGACGACCTTAAATTACAGCTTACTGAAAACGAGACCCGCACCTACCTGAAATTCGGGCTACACTACGACGGCTTGTTCAAGAGCGGCATCCTGATTAATTTCACCAACAAAAAGACATTCCTGAAAAATGACGTGCTCTCCGCAGACCTGATCCTGGGAGACAACCTGCGCTACAATTTTGACTATTATATCGACAATGGTTTTTACTGGAGCTTCGGACTCAAGCTCAAGTACAATCATTTCAACCGCAACAGCCTGATTGACTTTCATGACGGGCAGCTGCTCGAACTGCTGCACATCAACTCGCTGAACATCAGTTTTTCTGACTTTACCAACCAGGCTTACTTGCAGACGATTTTTGCACAAAAATTCCTTATCGGCGCCGGTATTGAATACAAGGCGCTGAAAATCCGTTCGGAGACGCTCGGCAATACCGCACCCACTTTTGAAAAAAGCGATTATACGAGCGCATTCGGTTACCTCAAATACGATTCGTACGACAATAAATATTTCCCGAGCCGTGGCTGGTACTTTTGCGGTGACTTCCAGTCTTACCTGTATTCCACAGATTATACTGATGCGTTTGAGCCGTTTTCGATTGCCAAAGGAAACTTCGGTATAGCGCAGACCTTATTCCCAAGAACCACAGTACGCGTGGAGACTGAAGGCGGCTTTGCGATAGGTGAACGGAGCATTGACTTTTTCAATTTTATCCTGGGCGGATACGGCTTCAATGAGCTCGACAACATCCGGCCTTTCTATGGTTATGATTTCCTGAGCCTGACTGCCGACAGTTATATCAAGACCGCATTCACGCTTGACTATGAATTCTTCAAGAAGCACCATTTTAATGTGACTGCAAATTATGCAAACCTGGGCGACAAATTGTTCCAGGACACAGAATGGATCACCAAACCGCGTTACACCGGCTACGCTGTCGGTTACGGGCTTGAAACGATTATCGGACCGATTGAGGTAAAGTACAGCTGGTCGCCTGAATTGGCGAAAGGCTTTACGTGGTTCAGCGTGGGCTTTTGGTTCTAGGTCGTCGAAAATTTATCGCCTCCGATTTGGAAAAAAACGATATATTTGGATTTCATTAACAACCATAACACTGATATATGTCAATCTGGAGAAGAAAATCACTGGCGCAATTGATGAGCGAAGCGTCGGAATCAGAAAAAGGATTAAAAAGGACGCTGACGGCCTGGTCACTGGTCGCATTGGGAATCGGGGCCATTATCGGTGCCGGACTCTTCGTAAGGACCGCGACTGCCGCTGCACAAAACGCAGGGCCCTCGGTAACGATTGGATTTATCGTAGCGGCAATCGGATGCGCATTGGCCGGGTTATGCTACGCCGAATTGTCGTCGTCCATCCCGATTTCAGGCAGCGCTTACACTTACACTTACGCCACCATGGGCGAATTGCTCGCCTGGATTATCGGCTGGGATTTAATCCTTGAATACGCCGTCGGCGCCGCGACAGTGGGCATAGCGTGGAGCGAATACCTCAACAATTTACTGACCAATGTCCTGCACGTCAGTCCCATACCCTACTCGCTGTCCCATTCCCCGTTCCAGTCGATGACAGATCCGGCTACGGGCGAGGTGCTGCACGGAATGATCAACCTGCCGGCCTTTTTTATTGTGGCGTTGATCAGTTTGCTGCTCATTAAAGGCACGCAGGAATCGGCATTTGTCAATGGACTGATCGTCGTGCTTAAGACTTCCATTGTAATCATGATCATCATTTTCGGCTGGCATTTTATCAATGATGCAAACCATACGCCTTACATTCCACCTGTGTCAACCTACACTGATGAGTCCGGCGTCGGGCACCATTTCGGAGGGATTATGGGCATACTGGGTGCTGCCGGAACCGTATTCTTTGCCTTTATCGGTTTTGATGCAGTAAGTACCGCAGCACAGGAAACCAAAAATCCGAAACGCGACATGCCGATTGGTATCCTGGGATCCCTGGCGGTATGTACCGTGTTATATATCCTTTTTGCGCATGTACTGACCGGGGTGGCCACCGTGGAAGATTTCAGGACAGGAGGCAAGGAAGCGTCAGTCGCCTTCGCCATCAGCAAATATATGGTCGGTTATGAGTGGCTCGCACAATTTGTAACCGTGGCCATCCTCGCCGGATTCTCTTCAGTAATCCTCGTGATACTTTTAGGGCAGTCCCGCGTTTTTTATGCCATGGGTAAAGACGGATTGCTGCCAAAAGCTTTCGGCGACGTACACCCTAAATACAAGACACCTTATAAAGCCAACCTCGTCATTTTGGTTATTGTCGGATTGTTTGCGGCATTCATTCCGGGTGACATTGTAGGCGATATGACCGGCATCGGAACGTTGTTCGCGTTCATTCTTGTCTGCATTTCAGTCATCGTGTTGCGGAAACGCGAACCGGATATGCCCCGTGAATTCCGGACCCCGTTTGTGCCTGTGGTGCCAATCCTGGGCATCGCCGTTTGCCTGGCCATGATTTACGGCCTGGGCTGGACCAATTGGCTCAGGTTAGCCGGATGGCTCGTACTGGGACTGATTTTCTATTTCACCTACGGAAAGAAGAACAGCAGGCTGAACCAACCGCAGCCATAATGCATGGAAAATCTATCGAAAAGGGATTAAAGCAATGGTTTTAATCCCTTTTCGGTTTTTAAATATTTGCCAACAAAAGCCGGCACGAAATATTTTTTCCGATATTTGTTACTATGAAAACGGGTTGGAACGATTTATTGTCACATTTAAAATTCCTCATCAAGAGAAATCCGGAATGAGCCATTTTGGTTTTTTAGCGTCACTGGAAGCTGGCTGGTTCAGCTTAACTTTAACCCTTTAAACTAAATAAAATGCCAATTTATCACAAACTCGGGACCTTCCCCAACAAGCGGCATATCCAGTTCGAAAAACCAAATGGCGGCTTGTATTATGAGCAGCTGTTCGGCACCGAAGGTTTTCACGGACATTCGTCGCTGTTATACCATGTGCACCGGCCGACGCAGGTGAAGGAAATCAACAAATCCTATTCGGTTGAACCAAAGATTGCCATAGGTAAAAACATCAAATCGTTACTCTTCAAGGGGTTTGAACTGAAGCCCGAAGCGGATTTCCTGGACAGCCGCAAAGCCATGCTCGTGAACCGCGACTGCATTATCGGACTCGCCGCACCGCAACAGTCACTAACGGCATATTTCTACAAAAACGCTGACGCCGACGAGATGATTTTCATCCATAAAGGCAAAGGGAAGCTGCGCACGATGATGGGTAACATCCCTTTCCAATACGGCGATTACCTGATTATCCCCCGCGGGATGATCTACCAGATTGAGTTTGAAACCGCAGAAAACCGGTTGTTTTATGTCGAATCTTACACGCCCTTTTACACGCCAAAACGGTACAAGAATGCATCGGGCCAGCATCTGGAACATGCCCCGTTCTGCGAACGCGATTTCATACTCCCAAACGAGCTGGAGACACATGACGAAAAGGGCGACTTTCTGATCAAAATAAAGAAAGAAGGCATGATGCATGAAGTGGTGTATGCGACGCATCCTTTTGACGTGGTAGGCTGGGACGGGTACAATTTCCCGTACGGATTCAGCATCCACAATTTCGAACCGATTACCGGCCGCGTGCACCAGCCGCCTCCGGTACACCAGACTTTCGAAACCGCGGCATTTGTCGTTTGTTCGTTCTGCCCAAGGCTTTACGATTACCACCCGAAATCGATTCCCGCACCGTATAACCACAGCAATATTGACAGCGATGAAGTGCTTTATTATGTTGACGGGGATTTTATGAGCCGCAACAATATTGAACAAGGGCACATCACTTTACATCCGAAAGGCATTCCACACGGGCCTGCGCCGGGCGCCATGGAACGCAGTATTGGAAAAACAGTCACGGAAGAACTGGCCGTGATGGTGGATACTTTCCGTCCGTTGATGGTTACGGAAGAAGCGATGCGTCTTGACGACGGCCAATACTATAAATCGTGGGTTGAATAAAAATAGACTTATAACATCCCTTCGGGAACATGACATCCAAAAGGGATTAAAAAAATAACAAATGAGTAAAGAAGTAAAATCCGTTGAATACGGACTCGAAAAAATATTTGAAGGGGCACAGGACTTCCTGCCGCTTTTAGGAACCGATTACGTCGAATTGTATGTAGGCAATGCCAGACAGGCTGCCCATTTTTATAAGACCGCTTTCGGTTACCAGTCATTGGCATATGCAGGCCTCGAAACCGGTGTACGTGATCGCGCTTCATATGTGTTGAAACAGGACAAAATCCGTTTGGTGCTCACGACCCCGCTCAATGCGGATTCCCCTATCAACGAGCACCTTAAAAAACACGGTGACGGTGTCAAAGTGGCAGCGCTCTGGGTTGAGGACGCCACAAGCGCTTTCAATGAAACCACCAAACGCGGTGCCAGGCCATTCATGGAGCCGACGGTTGAAGAAGACGAATACGGCACGGTTGTGCGCTCCGGGATTTACACCTATGGCGAAACCGTGCACATTTTTGTCGAAAGAAAAAATTACACCGGCGTATTCCTCCCCGGATACAAAACCTGGGAATCGGATTACAATCCCACACCCACCGGATTAAAATACATCGACCATATGGTGGGCAACGTCGGCTGGGGCGAGATGAACACCTGGGTAAAATGGTATGAGGAAGTGATGGGATTCGTGAATTTCCTTTCATTTGATGACAAGCAGATCAATACGGAATACTCCGCCCTGATGAGTAAGGTAATGTCTAACGGCAACGGTCGCATTAAATTCCCGATCAACGAACCCGCAGAGGGCAAGAAAAAATCCCAGATTGAGGAATATCTTGATTTTTACGGTGGACCGGGCATACAGCACATTGCCATCGCCACCGATGACATCATCAAAACGGTTACCGAATTGCGCGCCCGTGGCGTTGAATTCCTCTCGGCGCCACCGCATGCGTATTACGAAGCCATCCCGGAACGACTCGGCGAGCATATGAAAATGATGAAAGAGGACCTCGGTACAATTGAAAAGCTCGCAATCATGGTCGACGCCGATGAAGAAGGCTATTTACTGCAGATTTTCACCAAGCCAGTGCAGGACCGCCCTACACTGTTTTTCGAAATCATACAGCGGATGGGTGCAAAGGGCTTCGGCGCGGGCAATTTCAAGGCGCTGTTTGAGTCAATTGAACGGGAACAGGCAAAACGCGGAACTTTATAAATCTGTAAATTTTTTGAATGATTCGCATCCGAAAACGTTATTCTAAATCATTTTTTATGAATTATGTGTTAAAGTAAACTTTTCGATTGGAATAGTTGAATTGTTACTTATCTTTGCACTCGCAAAAACGAAGGGGTGGTTCCCGGAGTTTTTATGTAAATTTTTCATAATTTATAGTTTTGGTTGGTTAATAGCATAAAAACTCAGTCATTAATTTGACTGGGTTTTTTTGTTTTGGTACTTTTGGTATAGTTTTTGCTTCTCTGTCAAGCAAAAAATTTAAAACGCTATGAAAAAATTAATGACTGTATTTTTGTTTGTAATCCTTACGAGTTTTACAACACAAAAAGAAAGGGCTTTTGATGTCGGGGAATATTTTAAGCTGCGTATTCACTACGGGTTTGTTACCGCGGGATATGCCACATTGGAAGTCAAGGAAGCGGTGCGCAATAACAAAAAGATATTCCATGCTATTGGGAAAGGATATACTACCGGCATGTCGAAGTTGTTTTTCAAGGTCGACGATAATTATGAAAGCTATTTTGACAAGGAAACCGGAAAGCCATACCAGTTTGTAAGGAAAATCGATGAAGGCGGCTACACCAAGAACCAGGAAGGCTTTTTCAGCCAGTCTGAAGATGAAGTGACCATCAAGGATTATAAAAATAAGACTGAAAAGACCTTCAAGGTTCCTGATAACGTGCAGGATATCATGTCAACCTTTTATTGCCTGAGAAACCATCCCAATGTGGATAAACTTAAAGTGGGCGAATCGATATCAATCGACATGTTTTTTGACGATGAAACGACGAAGTTTAAGTTAAAATTTATGGGAAGGGAAGATATAAAAACTAAATTTGGCACGATCCCGACCATGATTTTCAGGCCTTATGTACAGGCTGGGCGCGTCTTTAAGGAACAGGAAAGTTTAACCATCTGGATTTCAGATGACGATAACAAGATGCCGATACGATTAAAAGCGTCACTCGCGGTAGGTTCGATTAAAGCCGATCTCGAGGCATTCAAGGGATTGAAATATCCTTTTACCGTAAAAGTAAAACCATAAATGAGTACAACACAGACCGACGAGCTTTTAAATAAAATTGATGCCAAATTTCAGGCTTTAAACCAAAAAACCGACACCCATCTCGAAGGTCTGCTTTGGTCTAAACCTATAACATATTGGGACTACATCCAAACGGATGCCCTGCTTAACTTGCAGACGCAGCGCACCACGCTTCCTGACGAAATGGTATTTATCATGTACCATCAGGTTAACGAACTGCTGTTTAAAATGATCCTTTGGGAAATCGACCAGATTTCTGAATCTGAAAAACCGGAAACCGACTTTTTCACGGAACGGCTCATGCGCATCAGCCGCTATTTTAACATGCTGACCACCTCATTCGATATCATGGGCGACGGCATGGAGGTCGAGCAATACATGAAATTCAGAAACACACTTACCCCGGCAAGCGGATTCCAGAGTGCCCAATATCGCATCATCGAATTTGCATCGACTGACCTCATAAACCTGATTGACTACCGATTCCGCGCCACCATCGACCGGAACACACCCTTCGAGCATGCGTTTGAGCATTTGTATTGGCAGGCCGCAGGCAAAGATTACCATACGAGCAAAAAATCGTTCCTCATCGAGGAATTTGAAAGGAAATACAAAGCCGATTTCCTGCGTAAGATGGAGCACTACAATAAAAACAATATCTGGCAGAAATTCCGCCAACTCCCTGCCGAAGATCAGAACAATCCCGACCTGATTACCGCCATGAGGCATTACGACCACACCGTGAACATTACCTGGGTAATGGGACACCTGAATGCGGCCAAAAAATATATCGACAGCGGACGCGGGAATGGCGAAGCTACCGGAGGCAGCGACTGGAAGAAATACATGCATCCGAAATACCAGCGCAGGATTTTTTTTCCTGAACTCTGGTCTGCAGCAGAACTTACCTCGTGGGGTGAAGAAAATAGTTAAATCCCTCAATGTCCCCTGTTTTGAAAAAAGCCCTCCTCACGCTGCTGCTACTCTGTCTTATTTCCTGCGGAAAAGAGCAAAAACAAAAGCCTGCAGCAGCAATTAAAAAACCGGTACCTGTCGTTGTTGAATTCGGATTTAAATTCAATGATTTTGACGTAGTACAGGATACTGTCGTAAGCGGCGACACTTTCGGGAGTTTGCTTGAAAAGGAAAACCTGGGCACGTTAAAAGTCCATGAAATTGTCGAGAAAGTCAAAGATTCATTCGACGTCAGGAAAATCCGTGCCGGTAAGCCCTACACTTTACTGCGTTCGAAAGACCAGTCCAAAAAATTGCAGGTTTTTGTCTACCAGCCGGACCGCACGTCTTACTACGTAGTCGATCTGCGGGATTCGGTGATCACTTACCGAAAAACCAAACCGGTTTCGCTTAAAAGGCGCACAATCGCCTGTGCCCTAGACGGCTCGTTGTCCGAAACGCTTGAACGGCAGAAAGTACACGCCTCATTGGCTACCGATATTTCGAAGATTTATGCCTGGTCCATCGATTTCTTCAAATTACAGAAAGGCGACCGATTTGCCATCACGTTTACCGAAAGGTACATCAACGACACAATTTACGATGGCGTGGAAAACCTTGAAGCTTCCTTTTTCGAATACAAAGGCAAAATCATTTATGCATTCCCGTTCAAACAGGACACGACCTCCTCGAAGGTTGATTATTATGATGAAGAAGGTAAAGTGCTGAAAAACATGTTCCTGAAGGCCCCGCTGAAATTCGTGAACATCACATCGCGTTATGCCAGGAACCGTTTCCATCCGGTCCAGCACGTCTGGAAAGCACATAAAGGTACCGATTATGCCGCACCCACAGGAACACCGATCATGACTACCGCAGCCGGTGTGGTGGAAAATACGGGATACACTGCCGGCAATGGGAATTTTGTGAAAGTCCGCCACAACCGGACTTACGAAACCCAATACCTGCACATGTCTAAAATCCTTGTGAGGCGCGGGCAACACGTCAGTCAGGGCGATGTAATCGGGCGCGTCGGAAGCACCGGACTGGCCACCGGACCCCATGTGTGCTATCGCTTTTGGGTTAATGGCGCCCAAGTCGACGCATTGAAGCTTAAACTCCCGAATTCAGAACCGATGGCTGCAAAATACAAACCGCGTTTCCTAAAAGAAATGGCGCCGTTAAAGCGTGAACTGGACAGCGTCGCAAAGCTGAAACTGCAGATGTAATCAGTTTTTGGTTTCTGTGGTAACCGATTTCGTACAAGGCCGGTCTGCTGACGGGCAATCGCCATTACACACCCATTTGCCTTCAAAAACAGCCGGGTTGCACGCATTCGAGCAACCGGTACACGTGGCTATGCCCCATGGCTCTTCCTGTCCCTTATAAAAAGAAAGGTAGCCGTTTTTCAGTTCAAGCGCGCGCGCGACCTTTACGCTGTGATCCCGGTTGGATGCCAAAAGCATATAGTAGGTCTTGCCGGTGCTGTCATCCATTCCGGAACGGATTTCGAAGTTGACAAGGATGGCCGGAATCTTTTGCTCCAGCAGCATTTGCTCCCATTTTTGCTTGATCGGATCGAGGTTAGCCGTGATTCTGTGCTGCGCATTCCGGACAATCCCGATTTGTTGTGCATGGGCAAAATTGACCAGGCCGCAAAGCATGAACGCTAAAAATATTTTTTTCATTTTCAATTTTAATGCAAAGGTAAAATTCAATCGTTAAAAAAAAAGTCAAGCGCAAAATAATCGCTTTCACACGGCACTACAAGGCTTTCGTTTCACAACTTATTGATAAACTTATGAACTAAAATTGTAGCTTTGCAACTGCTAAAATCGCAGCTGATGCCTCTACCCACTATCAACCCTGAAACCGCCGCTGCCTGGAAAAAACTGGACAGTCATTTTACAGCGATACAGGGCACACACATGAAACAATTGTTTGCCGACAACCCGTCGAGGACGGCAAAGTTTACCCTAAAATGGAATGATTTCCTGATTGATTATTCGAAAAACATCATTTCGGATGACACCATGGCACTGTTGCTGCAACTGGCCGAAGAAGTGAAACTTCAGGAAGCCATTTCACAATACTTTGCAGGTGCGCCAATCAACCGCACAGAAAACAGGGCCGTTTTGCACACCGCCCTGCGCGCGCCTGAATCGGCGCAGGTTTTCGTGGACGGCGTGGATGTCATCCCTGAGGTGTATGCAGTCAGGAATAAAATGAAGGCTTTTACGTCCGAAATCATTGACGGCGTCAGAAAAGGCTTCACCGGGAAAAACTTCACGGATGTCGTCAATATCGGCATTGGTGGGTCTGACCTCGGTCCGGCGATGGTCGTTGACGCGCTGAAGTTTTACGCCAATCATTTAAACATCCATTTTGTTTCGAATATCGATGGCGACCACGTGCAGGAAGTCCTGAAAAAAATCAATCCTGAAACCACGCTGTTTGTCGTAGCGTCTAAAACTTTCACTACACAGGAAACCCTTACCAATGCCGAAACGATACGGGCCTGGTTCCTCAGATCAGCCCGTCAGGAAGACGTGGCGAAGCACTTCGTGGCCGTGTCGACAAACATACAGAAAGTGACCGCGTTTGGCATTGATCCCGAAAACATCTTCCCGATGTGGGACTGGGTGGGTGGCCGTTTTTCGTTGTGGAGTGCCGTCGGCCTGTCGATTGCGCTCGCCGTAGGCTTCGATCATTTCGACCGATTGCTGCAGGGTGCCCACAGCATGGACGTGCATTTTCAGGAAACGGAGTTTGAACAAAACATCCCTGTGACCCTGGCATTGCTCAGTGTTTGGTACAATAACTTCTTTGGTGCCGAAAGTGAGGCGTTGATTCCGTATACCCAATACCTGCAAAAGCTCGCGCCTTACCTGCAACAGGGCATAATGGAAAGCAATGGAAAGGGTATCGACCGAAACGGGAACGCTGTCAATTACCAAACCGGGACCATTATCTGGGGTGAGCCCGGAACGAACTCGCAACATGCGTTTTTCCAGTTGATCCATCAGGGCACCAAACTGATTCCAACCGATTTCATCGGATTTATAAAACCGCTGCACGGCAACGAAGACCACCACAACAAGCTTATGTCAAACTTTTTCGCACAAACGGAAGCGCTGCTCAATGGCAAAAGCGCGACTCAGGTGAAAGCGGAATTCGAAGCACAGGGCGTGAATGGACAACAGGCGGATTTCCTACTCCCATTCAAGGTTTTCAATGGAAATAAACCTACCAATACCATCCTGATCCAATCACTGACACCTGAAAATCTGGGTGCGCTGATTGCGCTTTACGAACATAAGATATTTGTGCAGGGCGTCATCTGGAACATTTTCAGTTATGACCAGTGGGGTGTCGAACTTGGGAAACAGTTGGCCAACTCCATACTCACCGAAATTGAGTCCGGCGAAATCAAGCCACACGACGCTTCCACCGCAATGTTGCTGGAGTATTTTATGAATAACCGTTAAAATAGCTAGGTCCCCATTTCGTGGGATTTCAGATTGATAATCCAAAAGCCTCCGTTTTGTGAGGCTTTTTTTATGCTTTTTTTCTTATATTTGATTCCCTTAAAAAATTAAGATCATGAATGACACGTATGTCTATATCCAAAAATTCCATGCCGGGTGGGCTTATGTCGCGCTTGCCTTACTGCTAATTGCAATCATCACATCGGTTGTCGGGGTGAGCTCCAAAAAAGAATTTACGCCCGCGAGCCGCAAGACGGCCTTGTTCGGCCTGATCGGTGTTCACATCCAGTTCCTGGTCGGAATCATATTGTATTTCGTCTCCCCATTAGGCAAAGAAGCGCTGTCACAACTCAAAAATCCGGCATTACGCCTGACGGCTTTAGAGCACCCACTGGTCAATCTCATCGCAATTGTGATGATTACCGTTGGCTGGTCAATGCACAAAAAGAAGCTGACAGGTCACGAAAAATTCAAGGTGATTTCCATATTTTATTCCATTGGCGCGGTACTGATCCTTTCGCGCATCCCGTGGAATTTATGGTTTAAATAATCAAGGCTCCGGAAAAGGAGCTTTTTCATTTTAACGGGGCATGAATTCCAGATCCATTAAAGCACTGCTCATGAAATACAAAACCACGATCGGTTTACTGGCCTTATTTGCAACGATTTTCGCATTCGGCTTTTCCGGACATGAAAAATCTTCGGCAAAGTTCAGGCAGGACCGTAAGATACAAACACAGAAACAACACGATTCTGTGAAGAAATCGGCGCTGAATGACAGCCTCAGGCTTGCGCCAAAATATAAACTCGTCAGGAAGAACGGCCACGCATCCTATTATGCGGACAAGCTCAACGGCCGCAGGACCGCCAGTGGCAGGCGTTTTGACAATAACAAATACACCGCGGCGCACCGAAAATTTCCATTTGGGACCAAACTGCGCGTTACCAATGAAGCCAATGGCAAATCGGTAATCGTTGAAGTCAATGACCGCGGACCGTTTACGAAAGGCCGTGACATCGACCTGACGAAAAAAGCGTTTATGGAAATCGCATCATCAAAATACGGCGGATCGCTGGTCGTAACCATAGAAGAAGTTCAATAAGCTGTTATGAAAACCCTCCGATTCATCGCCGTTTTCACCCTGCTGCTGGCTGCCTCGGCCTGCGGATCGGGCAAAAATGCGTCCGGTAGTTTCTACAAACGGCATGTCGAAGTGTCTTATTACGGAGACAAATTCAATGGGAGGAAGACGGCCAGTGGCGAAAAATTCAGCAACTCAAAAAAGACAGCAGCCCACCGCTCGCTTGCTTTCGGCACCAAAATAAAGGTCACCAATGTCGCCAATGACAAATCCGTCATAGTGACCATCAACGACCGTGGGCCGCAGAAATCGGGCCGCGAACTCGACCTGTCCAAGAGCGCCTTCATGGAAATCACCGACAACAAAAACCACGGAACACTCAAGGTCGACATACAGTTGATTAAATAACCCGGCCGCACAATAATTACATAAGTGACGCGTTTTCTTTAAGTAATGAAACTTTGTCTTACGCCCGATTTTAGATTTTAGATTTTTTTCGGAAAAGCCACTGATTGTATCGGTGGCTTTTTTGTTTCATGACTGGATTTGGAATGCGGCACGCAATAAAAAAACCGCAAAGCCGGTTGACTTTGCGGAGCTGGGTAGCACAGGACGGGATCCTGTTGCAATACGGCGTGTTACGTTTATATGATGAAGAGTGGACTGGTCAACAAAGGTTGCGTGTCAGTATAATTTTATTTTGATGGCGCCCCCTGCGGGCCGGGCTGTCCGCTGTATCTTTTTTATATTGACAGCGCTCCACGCCTTTCAATATAAAAAAGGATGCCGCTTCCATCACTGGCGCAGTGCCGTGCCTGTTCAATGTCCCGGAAAAAAAGCCGGCATCGGCCCCTGCGCGCGCACCAAACAATCGGAGACGCCCGTAAAAAATTATTAAACCCTCCGGAATTTTATTTTTGTGTAAAAAATTACTATTTTCGCGCCAGAATTTAACGGCCTCGTAGTTCAACGGATAGAATAGAAGTTTCCTAAACTTTAGATCCAAGTTCGATTCTTGGCGAGGCTACTCAAAACCACCACACCGGTGGTTTTTTTTTATGCCATTGATTTGCGGGGCTTTAAAATTGTCCGCAAAATAATACCGCTTGCCGCGTGCAGAAAAAAGCACTAATTTTGCGCCAAATTATCTTATGGTCAAAATTGGCAACATAGAACTCCCTGATTTCCCGCTGCTGCTTGCCCCTATGGAAGATGTGAGCGATCCGCCTTTCCGCAGGTTGTGCAAGATGCATGGCGCCGACCTGATGTATTCTGAATTCATCTCTTCAGAAGGATTGATCCGCGATGCCATCAAAAGCCGTATGAAATTGGATATTTTCGACTATGAGCGACCCGTAGGCATACAGATTTTTGGTGGCGACGAGGAGGCCATGGCGCTCTCTGCAAAAATTGTTGAGGCCGTGAGCCCGGATCTGATTGACATTAATTTCGGCTGTCCGGTAAAGAAGGTGGTCTGCAAAGGTGCCGGCGCCGGTGTATTGAAGGATGTCGATCTGATGGTGCGGCTTACGAAAGCGGTCATCAGCAGCACAAGCCTGCCCGTAACGGTCAAGACACGCTTGGGCTGGGACGAAAATTCGATTAATATCGATGAAGTGGCCGAAAGGCTGCAGGATGTAGGCGTACAGGCGCTTACGGTACATGCCCGGACGCGTGCGCAGATGTACAAGGGCCATTCAGACTGGACGCACATTGAGCGCATCAAGAACAATCCCAGGATCACAATGCCGATATTCGGAAATGGCGATATCGATTCTCCGGAAAAGGCACTGGAATACAAAAACCGTTTCGGGCTCGATGGTATGATGATCGGGCGTGCCGCAATCGGTTATCCGTGGATTTTCGATGAGATCAAACATTACTTTAAAACCGGACAGCATCTGCCCAAACCCGGCATGACTGAAAGGATAGAAGCCGCTTCAAACCACCTCAAATGGGCGATGGAATGGAAAGGCGAACGGCTCGGGATTGTGGAAACCCGACGTCATTATACAAATTACTTCAAGAACATACACGGCTTTAAGGAATACCGGCAGAAACTCGTCACCACCGACGGCGCGGATGACCTGATGAAAGTATTTGACGAGATCCGCGATGCTTTCGCGGGCTATCAGATGGTATGATGTCTAAGACCCCCGACCTTCGCTTGACGCCTCTTGCGTGAGGGATGGAAGCGGCAGCCCGGAGCCCGCAGGGCGAGGACTACAGCGTACAGCCCGACAGCGGCCGTGTACAAAATTGGTATTGGCTGATATTTCCCCGGCCGGTGGCACGCCCGCGGTAAAACTTTTGGAAGACCGCTAAAAAGCAAAAAAGTACCTGAACGGCACTTGATTAAAATAAAAAAGGTGAAATTTCTTTCACCCTTTTTGCCCCAAATCTACCATAAACTTAACCTACTAATTCCATGGTCTACCAAAAGTATAGCGGTTCTGTATGGCAGACAAATATTTTAGACGAAACGCTTAAAAAAACGTTGTAATGCTTTTTTTGCTGATTAGTAAGCCCTTGCATCTTTGCCTTCATAGAAATTCATGAACGCTTTGCTGACCACGCGGTTGCCGCCAGGCGTCGGATAGTCTCCGGTAAAATACCAGTCTCCGAGGTTTTTGGGGCAGGCTTTGTGCAGGTTTTCAACGGTTTGGAAAATAATCTTCACCTCGGCGTTGATGCTGTCCGAACTCAGCATTTCAGCAATCTTATCGGAAATTTCCTGAGGCCGGAAAGGCGCATAGATCTCGTTGACATAATTCACAATTTCGACATCCGGCTGGTGCTCCTGCGCTTTGCATTTGGCATACACTTCGTCTACGATGTGATACAGGTTCCGCTCCTTCAGCAGTTCCAGCGCGGCACGGAAAGCCACGAGCCCTTCCAGCTTTGCCATATCGATTCCGTAACAGTCCGGATAGCGGATTTGCGGCGCCGACGACACGATGACAATACGTTTGGGCTTAAGGCGGTCAAGCATTTTAATGATGCTCATTTTTAAAGTTGTGCCGCGAACGATACTGTCGTCGATGATGACAAGATTATCCGTGGGTTGGATGACGCCGTATGTGATGTCGTAAACGTGGGCCACGAGGTCGTCGCGGCTGCTGTCTTCGGTGATGAACGTACGCAGCTTGGCGTCCTTGATTGCAATTTTCTCCGTGCGGATCTTCACCGAAAGGATTTCTTCAAGCTTTTCCTTGGTCAGTGTCTTACGATTGTCAAGAATGTATTTGTTTTTTCTTTGGTTCAGAAAATCCTGCGCTGCCTCAACCATGCCGTAAAAAGACGTCTCAGCCGTGTTGGGGATGTACGAAAAGACCGTATTGTCAGTATCGCTTTCGATGGCATCGAGGACCGCAGGCAGAATGAGTTTTCCGAGGTCCTTACGCTCCTGGTAAATCTCTGCATCGCTGCCGCGCGAAAAATAAATACGCTCAAACGAACAGGCCTTCTTGACTGTGGGCGTAATGATTTCCACTTCGCTTACCTGGCCATTCTTTTTGATGATCAACGCATTTCCAGGCTGCAGCTCCTGCACTTTCTCAAAATCGACATTAAAGACCGTTTGTATGACCGGCCTTTCCGAAGCTACTGTTACAATTTCGTCGTCCTCGTAAAAGTAGGCCGGGCGGATGCCTGCCGGATCGCGGAAGACAAACGCGTCGCCGTGACCGAACAGCCCTGCCATGGCATAACCGCCATCCCAGCCTTTTGACGCGCGTTTCAGGATCCTGGTGATGTCGAGTTTTTCGGCAATAATGGGCGATGCCTCACGTTTTGACAATCCGTTGTTGCGGCATTCGAAGTACAGGTCAGTGACTTCCTCGTCAAGAAAATGCCCGATCTTTTCCATTACCGTGACGGTATCGGCCATCTCTTTAGGATGTTGTCCCAATTCGACGAGACTGTTGAACAGCTGTGTCACATTGGTCATGTTGAAGTTTCCCGCAACAATCAGATTCCTGTGCATCCAGTTGTTCTGACGCAGGAATGGATGTACGCTTTCGATACTGTTCTTGCCGAAGGTTCCGTAACGCACATGTCCCAGGAACAGCTCCCCGATATATGGGATGTGTTTTTTCTGCAAATCGACATCTTCGGCATACTCAGGATGCGACAGCATCTCATCGTTGATGCGGCCGTTAATCTGTGCGAAAATATCCTGGATGGGCTGGGCATCATTCGAGCGGACGCGGCTGATGTACCGCTCGCCGGGCTCCATATCAAATTTGATTGAAGCGAATCCTGCGCCGTCCTGCCCGCGGTTGTGCTGTTTTTCCATGAGCAGGTACATTTTCTGGATGCCGTAAAACGCCGAGCCATATTTTTCCCTGTAGAAGGCCAGCGGTTTTTTTAGTCTGAGGAACGCGATGCCGCATTCGTGGTTGAGTTTATCGCTCATGTGTTGTTGTTTAGTTGTTTACTGACTAAGGTTCAGGGTTATGATACCGGTTTTTGCATTAAACCTGAAACAAAAATGCCCCATGAAGGGGCATTTTTTATGATTCTATTTCTATTTCAAATTGTGTGAGTGCCTTAAACTGCTGCAGCCTTTGGAGCACTTCACCTTTTTGAAGCTTTTGCATCCTCTCGGTTCCGAATTTCTCAACGCAGAACGATGCGAGGTTCGAGCCGTGAATGATGGCCTTTTTCATATTGTCGAAGGAAATGTTTTCGCTTTGCGTAATGAATCCTGCGAAACCTCCGGCAAAGGTGTCTCCGGCGCCTGTCGGGTCAAATACTTCTTCGAGTGGCAATGCGGGGGCGAAGAATACCTCTTTGTCATGGAACAACAATGCGCCGTGTTCGCCTTTCTTGATCACGACGTATTTTGGGCCCATGGTATGGATTTTGGCCGCTGCTTTTACCAAAGAATATTCTCCTGACAACTGTCTTGCCTCTTCATCATTGATTGTAATGACGTCAATACGTTTCATGACATCAAGCAGCTCCGGCAATGCGCAGTCCATCCAGAAGTTCATCGTATCAAGCACCACGAGTTTGGGCTTTTGCTCCATCTGGTCCAGAACGCTGCTTTGTACTATCGGATGAAGGTTCCCGAGCATCACGACATCGGCATCTTTAAAATGCTGGGGTACGACCGGATTAAAATCTGCGAGGGTATTGAGTTCTGTCACCAAAGTATCGCGCGAGTTCAGGTCGTTATGGTAACGGCCGCTCCAGAAGAACGTCTTGCCGCCTTTTACGATCTCCAATCCTGAAATATCGATATTCCTTGCGGTGAGCAAATCGAGGTATTCCTGCGGAAAATCATCACCTACCACAGAAACGATGGCAGATTGCAGATTAAAATAAGAAGCGGAAAGTCCGATAAAAGTCCCGGCGCCGCCAAGGATTTTGTCTGTTTTCCCGAATGGGGTTTCAATCGCGTCGAACGCTACTGTGCCGACGATCAGTAATTTATTCATTTTTCGGATTTCGAATTAAGAGGGGCAAAGGTAAGCGATAAGTTGCAGAGTTGCAAAGATTGAAACAAGCAAAGTGTTATAAGCGCTTCGCTTCCTCTCTTTCGTAAAAAAAGTCCACCGAAAGTGCCGGCTGCATCGAGGCCATGACCGCCAGTGCATCGCAACGTTCGTTCTGCGGATGCGCATTGTGGCCTTTGACCCATTTGAAATCCACTTTATGTTGTCGGTAAATCTTTAAGAAACGCTGCCAAAGGTCCGGATTTTTCTTTCCGGCGAACCCTTTTTTTTCCCAACCGAAAACCCATTTCTTTACAACGGAGTCGATGACATATTTGGAATCTGACACAACCAGGACCGTCATATTCGGGTTTTTAAGTTTTTCCAGGCCGACGATGACCGCAAGCAGCTCCATTCGGTTGTTGGTCGTCAGGCGGAAACCTTCGTAAAATTCCTTGCGATAGCCGGTCCCGACAAGCTCCATGACCACGCCATAACCGCCGTTCCCGGGATTTCCCTTGGCAGCGCCGTCGGTATAGATATGCACCTGGTGGGACATCGGGATTTTCGGAGGTTTAAGGATTCAGGTTTAAGATTTGCTCAATGGCCTTCGGGAAATGCTCCTGCTCGAGCCGGTGGATTTTTGCCGCGATGGCTTCTGCGGAAGCGCAGTCGGAAATATCGACATTTTTCTGTAAAATCAGGCCGCCTTCGTCATAATTCTCGTTGACATAATGCACGGAAATTCCGGTTTCCATCTCCTTATTATTGTATACGGCGCGGTGTATGTGCATGCCGTACATGCCTTTTCCGCCATATTTCGGGAGCAGCGCCGGGTGGATGTTGATGATTTTTCCGGGGTAGTTCCTGATAATCTCTTCGGGAAACTTAAGCAGGAAGCCTGCCAGCACAATCAGGTCAGGTTGGTATGTCATGACCTCGCGCAGGACCGTGCCGTCATACAGCATCTCTTTTGAAAATATAAAAACGGGCACGTCACGCGCTTCGGCCTTTGCAACCACACCCGCATCGGGCTTATTGCAGAACACCGCCGAAATTTCGGCCAGGCCACCGTCGTTGAAGTGCCTGATAAGGTTTTCAGCATTGGTTCCGGAACCTGAGGCAAAGACAATAATGTGGCGCATTTTCATATCAAAAAAGGTTATGCAAAAAAAAGAATAATAAATGGTTTTAAAAATGCAGTTGGCACGGAATGTTAAATTTTTTTTCTACCTTAGTATTCATATTTATGAACTAAAACGTGGTTTTAAAATAAAGTTTTTTATTTTTGCCAACAATTTAAAAATTAAAATTTAAGATTATGTCAGACATTGCATCAAGAGTTAAAGCGATTATCGTAGATAAATTAGGCGTTGACGAAAACGAAGTTGTAACGGAAGCGAGCTTCACCAACGATTTAGGAGCGGATTCATTAGACACTGTTGAGCTTATCATGGAGTTTGAAAAAGAATTCGACATCCAGATCCCGGACGATCAGGCTGAAAATATTGCTACTGTAGGACAGGCAATTTCTTACATCGAAGAAGCGAAAAAATAATACACCTTACACCCGATTTTAAAAGCACCAGTTGTTAAATGCCATAAAAATTGGGATTTGATTATTGGAATTTCTAAATTTCGGGTGTTATTTTTTTAAATCATTTTGATTGATTTCAGTCATTCATCATATATCATACCTATGTCATTTTATGCTTCCCATAGATCTACATAGGTATTTTTAGTTTAAACAAACTGTAAACGAATCAGGTTATGGAATTAAAACGGGTTGTAGTAACAGGTTTGGGCGCGCTCACACCGATTGGTAATTCGATTGAGGAATATTGGAATTCTTTGATCAATGGCGTCAGTGGTGCCGCTCCTATCACTTATTATGATACGGAAAAACACAAAACGAAATTCGCCTGTGAAGTAAAGAATTTCAATATTGAGGATTATATGGATCGTAAGGAGTCGCGCCGACTGGACAAATTTGCCCAGTATGCGATTGCCGCCAGCGATGAAGCGATTAAAGATGCCGGGCTTACAGCAGACAATGTCGACAAATACCGTGTAGGCGTTATCTGGGGTGCCGGAATCGGTGGCCTCGAGACCTTCCAGGAAGAGGTCATGTATTACGCAAAAGGCGATGGTACGCCGAAATTCAATCCTTTCTTTATCCCAAAAATGATAGCCGATATCGCACCTGCGCACATATCCATGCGCAATGGTTATATGGGCCCGAATTATACTACCGTTTCTGCCTGCGCTTCTTCAGCCAATGCGTTAATCGACGCGTTCAACTATATCCGTTTGGGCATGTGCGACGTCATCATTTCAGGCGGATCGGAAGCGGCCGTTACAATTGCCGGCATGGGCGGCTTCAACTCCATGCATGCGCTGTCCACAAGAAACGAATCTCCCGAAACCGCGTCAAGGCCATTTGACGCGACACGCGACGGGTTCGTTTTAGGCGAAGGCGCCGGTGCGCTGGTCCTGGAAGAATACGAGCATGCCAAAGCACGCGGCGCTAAAATTTACTGCGAAATCGGTGGTGGCGGGATGTCGTCTGACGCCTACCATCTCACTGCACCGCATCCTGATGGCATCGGGGTGATTGCCGTAATGAAAAATACTTTGCGCGACGCGGGAATGAGCCCTGAGCAGGTGGATCACATCAACACCCACGGGACTTCAACACCGCTGGGCGATGTAGCCGAATTGAAAGCCATCAGCGCCGTATTCGGCGACCATGCGAAAACGCTGAACATCAATTCCACCAAATCAATGACGGGCCACTTACTGGGTGCCGCCGGAGCCATCGAAGCGATTGCCTCTATTTTGGCTATGGAGCACGGGATTATCCCGCCAACGATCAACCATACGGTAGTCGACGAAAGCATCGACCCCTCATTGAACCTGACACTGAATAAGGCACAGAAAAGAGATATCAAGGTTGCGATGAGCAATACATTTGGTTTCGGCGGACACAATGCCTGCGTGTTGTTTAAAAAATTAGAAGCCTAATTTTGAATGCGTATCCTTAAAAAAATATTTTCCCGATCCCGTCCTGAAGAAGGCGGGATTTTTTTTGGCGAAATCGAAAAGATCATTGGGTTCAGGCCGCTCAACATAGAAGGCTACACAATGGCATTCACCCATCGCTCATCGAACAAAACCGATGAAAAAGGCAATCCCATAAGTTACGAACGACTGGAATTTTTAGGTGATGCGATGTTGAGTTCGGTGATCGCTGCGCACCTTTTTAATCAAGTGCCTTCCGGAGATGAAGGATACCTGACTAAAATGCGGTCCAAAATTGTAAGCCGCGAGCACCTTAACGAATTGGGCCGTGACCTGAATCTGATTCGTTTCGTGGAGAGCAAAGTTCCCACACAGCATTTCGGGGATAATATCCATGGTAATATATTTGAAGCGCTGGTGGGTGCGATTTATCTTGATGCGGGTTATCCTGCCTGCGAAAAATTCATCAATGCCCGTGTGATTGCGCCTTACGTTGACATCCCAAAACTTGAGGGAAAAGTCATCAGCTACAAAAGCCTTTTGATCGAATGGTGCCAAAAAGAGAAAAAGACATTTCATTACGATGTGTTCGAAGATAACGGCATCAGCGGCGAGCGGCTGTTCGGGGTAAAACTTAGCATTGACGGGAAAGTGGTCGCCAAAGCACGCGCGGTTTCTAAGAAAAAAGCCGAGGAAAAAGCGTCCCACCGTGCCTATTTTGCATTTCAGGAAAAAATTAACACAAAATAAAAATAATTCCTTAAAGCTATAACGATTTCGTTGATAAATAAACGTTAACCCGTTGGTTTACTGTTTTTTTGTGCGCTATAAACACTATCTTTACCGCTCATTTCTGAATTAAAAATGGCTATTCATAAATTGCATATTGATGAATTTGACGAAAATAACTACAACCTCGTTGCAATTCACACTTCCCTTGAAGATTACAGGCTGGCATATTTTATCAATCAGAAATTGCCTATACGCTTAAGCAAAAATAAAGACGAGATACAGATCCAGGTGAAGCAGGGTGAAACCAGTTTTTCAAGGTATACCTTTGACAACATTGATGCTGAAATATCATGGAATCTAATCCAGAACAAAAACGAAGTGGATGTGGCAAAATCAACCACAACAGATTTGTTTTCTAACCAGCCCGTGGCTACAAAAGTCTACCTTCTGCCCGAGTTCAAAAAGGTTGACTATTTCCTCAAGATTGAAAATGCCGTTGAAAGCCTGGACAGCATCACTTCAAAAATCAATACAATATTACAAATATCCGCTGTTTACGCTGTTGCAGCAAACGCGATAAAATCTAAAAATAATTTAATTTTCTGATAAAATGCCAACCAACAAAAAGACAAAAATTGTAGCCACATTAGGCCCCGCCTGTAGCACGAAAGAAGTCCTGAAGGACATGATCGACGCTGGGGTAAATGTATTCAGGGTGAACTTTTCACATGCTGACTACAGTGATGTCAAACAAAAAATTGACACCATCCGCGAACTTAACGAGGCATATGGATATACGACTGCCATTCTTGCCGACCTTCAGGGGCCAAAACTCCGCGTGGGTGTGATGACCGAGGATGTGGTAGTGAAAAACGGCGACCTGATTACGTTCCAGACTGCCGAAGATGTCCCCGGCACTGCCCAGCGCGTCTACATGAATTACAAAGAATTTCCGCGCGATGTCAATCCCGGTGAGCGCATCCTGCTCGACGACGGCAAACTGATTTTCGAAGCCGTTGAAACCAATGGTACGACCGAAGTCATTTGTAAAGTCGTCCAAGGCGGGCCGCTGAAGTCTAAAAAGGGCGTGAACCTCCCGAACACCAAAGTGTCGTTGCCTGCCTTAACCAAAAAGGACATTAAGGATGCTATTTTCGCTATTGAACAGCAGGTGGACTGGATTGCGCTTTCTTTTGTAAGGACACCGAAAGATCTCGAAGAATTACAGGATTTGATTGCAAAACACTCTGAACATAAGATTCCGATTGTTGCCAAAATAGAGAAACCGGAAGCGGTGGAGAACATTGATAAAATCGTTGCGTTTTGTGACGGACTCATGGTTGCCCGTGGCGATTTGGGTGTAGAAGTACCAGCCCACGAAGTACCGCTGATCCAGAAAAAACTCGTGAACCGTGCCAAAACCGCAAGGATTCCGGTAATTATCGCAACACAGATGATGGAAACGATGATTACAAGCCTCACGCCCACGCGTGCCGAAGTAAATGACGTAGCCAACTCCGTGATGGATGGCGCCGATGCTGTGATGCTTTCCGGGGAAACCTCCGTGGGTAATTATCCGGTGCAAGTAATTGAAAAGATGACGCAGATTATAGAGGCTGTTGAAGATTCACCTTTGATTCAGGTGCCGCAAAATACGCCACAAATCAGAACTAAAAGGTTTATCACCAAATCGATTTGCCATCACGCAGCGATGATGGCCAATGTAATCCGTGCCAAAGCAATCTGTACGCTGACCAACAGCGGTTACACGGCGTTCCAGATTTCGGCATGGCGCCCGCAGGCACACATCCTGGTTTTTACTTCCAATAAGAGGATCCTTACCCAACTCAATTTGCTTTGGGGTGTAAAATCGTTTTACTATGATAAATTCGTAAGCACCGACGATACTGTAACCGACATCAACCAGATGGTCCGCGACAGTGGCTTTGTCGACAAAGGGGATTTTCTAATCAACCTTGCCGCCATGCCGGTGACTGATAAGGGAATGGTAAATACCCTCCGCGTTTCAGAAATAGAATAGTTTATAATTATGTTGAAGAAACCGTCCAATTTGCCCAGGGCGGTTTTTTTATTTGGTCTCAATTCAGGTTGACACGTGAGGTTAATATATCCCGCAATGAAACTTTAACAATTGGTGTGGATTTTGCACAACGAAGTTATCGGGCAATTGATTAGGGTTACTATCCCCCCTTCCCTGAAGGCAAAATACAAATTACCGCTGACAAGCCGGTACGGAAAACGCCTACCAATTCTTAAATTTTACAAATTCCGTTCCCGCCGAGGGGCTTATTTTTCTCCATCCCATTCCGCATAAAACTGTGAAAGGAAATCCTCCATAAACTGATGGCGTTGGGCGGCTATGCGCTTTCCGGTGTCGGTGTTCATTCGGTCTTTAAGCAGCAGTAGTTTTTCATAGAAATGGTTTACTGTCGGAGCAGCAGAATTTTTATATTCCTCTTTCGACATATTCAGGTTCGGTCGGATTTCAGGATTGTAGAGCGGCCGGTTTTTAAACCCTCCATAGTTAAATGTCCGTGCGATACCTACCGCGCCAATAGCATCAAGACGATCGGCGTCCTGTACAATCTGCAGTTCAATCGAGTTAAATTTCTTTTCAAAATTGCCTCCTTTGAATGAAATGTTTCGGATAATATTGATGACATGATCAATCGTAGGTTGATTGACGTTATTGTCAGCAAGAAATTTCCTTGCGGTCTCGGGACCTATATTTTCATCGCCGTCATGGAACTTACTGTCTGCAATATCATGCAAAAGCGCGCCAAGTTCAACGACGAGCATATCGCAATTTTCGTGTTTTGCAATCAGCTGACTGTTTTTATAAACACGCTCAATGTGAAACCAGTCATGACCGCCTTCGGCATCCCTGAGCTTCATTTTTACAAATTCAATCGTGTCGGTAACCAACTTCTGATCTTTCATCTTTATCCAATAAAAAAAGTTGAACCAGGTAAAATTCCTGATTCAACAATTGAAAATTTAAATGTAAATTATACCCTCGCCGGCTCTACCCATTTAAAGATATGCGACTCTGCCGGAATGACCAGTCTTTCCGAAATCTTAAGCATTCTGGCCGGAAGTTTCATGAGGTAGTCTCGTGCTTTTTCAGCTTCATCGGTCAGTCCGCCGATATTCTCAATCTCCCAGCGGTTGATGAGTTTTTGGAGGATGTCCACGTAATCGGCAGCCGTATACACTCCAATCCTCTGCGCAGAATCCGAAAAATGATCAAATGCCGAAGCAATTTTCGCACCTGATTCCCGCAGAAACCCTGCAGGCATCACAATTTTGTATTTCATCATGTCATGAAAGGCAATCATCATCTGGCTTGGATCGACTTTGAAGATTTGGTGAACAAATTCACTGTAGGCATTATGGTGGCGCATTTCGTCACCGGCAATCATTTTGCACATTTTGGAAAGCCTTTTTTCACCATATTTCTTTGCCAGTTGGGACACGCGATTGTGTGAAATATATGTCGCGAGTTCCTGAAAACTGGTATATACGAAGTTCTTATAAGGGTCGCGCGCCGTGCCGATATCGAAGCCATCATTAATCAGGTGCTGCGTTGTCATCTCCACTTCACGCATGTTCACGCGCCCGGACAAATAAAGGTATTTGTTCAGTAAATCGCCATGACGGTTTTCCTCCCCGGTCCAGTGGCGTGTCCAGGCTGACCAGCCGTTGCGCTCCACATTGTCAATACCTTCCACGCTCATCAGCCAGGATTCGTAGGTAGGCAGCGCTTCCTCGGTAATGGTATCACCGATAAGCACAATCCAGAAATCGTAAGGCAGGTCTTTGGCCAGTTCCTGCAGCTCTTTAACCTGCTCGCCAAAATTCTCGGCTGACGGATCGGGCAAAAAATCGGTCGGCTGCCAGATGGTTTCTACCGGAATGAGGTATTCCTTGACATAATCATCCACTTTTTTTTCCAGAAGCTGCATCACTTCCAGCCTGATATTTTGTAAAGACATAACTGATTTAGTTTTTAATTCCCTGAACAATGGATCGCTCTGTTCGTTCCAAAATCTCTTCGAACGGCAAATCCTTAACCGGCAATGCCTCGTGAACGGTAAAGGTAAGGCGATTTCCCAAACCTAAAGGAAAAAATCCGTATTTAACAATTTTCCACGAATTGTTTATCGTAATGGGGACCACATAAGCTGAAGGCGCGTACTTGCACAGGATTTTGAGTCCGCTTTGCGCAAATTCCTTCGGCTTACCGTCTTTGCTGCGGGTACCTTCCGGGAAGATTACTGCCGAGCGGCGAAATTTCTCAATGTATTCGGAAAGTCCTTTAATCACCGGAATGGCTTGCTTTGGATCTTTCCGGTCAATCAACACCGAGCCGCCGTGTCGTAAATTGTATGATACGCTTGGGATGCCTTTCCCCAATTCTGCTTTACTGACGAACTTCGGGTGGAATTTCCTCAAAAACCAAATGATACAGATGATATCATAAAGGCTTTGATGATTGGCTACGAAAATTACAGGGACGTTCTTCGGGATTGCATCGATATTGCGGAAGGTAACACGCGTGCCCAAAAGGATGGTGTTTTTCAACAAAAGGAAATTCAGGTAGTCAACGCTCTTTTTGTGTGCCTGATACCCGAATACGTTAAAGCAAATCCACTGTATCGGATGGAACACGACCAGGATCAGGCCGAAGAAGAAGTAATACAGTACCGATATCGGGTAGGAGATGATTTTTTCCATTTGTTAAATCTGTGCTGCAAATATAATAAAGTTCGGGAGATCGAAAGCGACGTCTCCCGAGGCAGTTTAGGCAACATTCACCTGCCGCAGGATCAGCGCCTTCACGTTGATACCCCGAACTTTTACACTTGCGGAATTCACATCAAAAAAAACACTATTTTTACGCAAAATAAACGCCAATTTAAATGAAAGAAAAGATGAGTTCAGAAAAAGAATCAAAATTAAAAGCCTTACAACTTACATTAGACAAACTTGACAAAACCTACGGAAAAGGCACCGTAATGAAGATGGGTGACAAGGCGGTTGAAGAAGTCGAAACGATTTCTTCCGGCTCGCTCGGACTGGACCTTGCCTTAGGGGTTAACGGATATCCGAAAGGAAGAATTATTGAAATATACGGACCTGAATCCTCGGGTAAGACAACGCTGACACTGCACGCTATTGCCGAAGCGCAAAAAGCAGGCGGTATTGCGGCGTTCATCGACGCGGAACACGCCTTTGACAGGAATTACGCCGAAAAACTCGGTGTGGAAATCGAAAACCTCATCATTTCACAGCCGGACAATGGCGAACAGGCTTTGGAAATTGCCGAAAACCTGATCCGTTCGGGCGCAATTGATATTGTCGTAATTGACTCGGTGGCCGCGTTGACGCCAAAAAGTGAAATCGAGGGCGAAATGGGAGATTCGAAAATGGGTCTTCACGCCCGACTCATGTCGCAGGCATTGCGTAAATTGACCGGAACAATCAGTAAGACCAATTGCACCGTATTTTTTATCAACCAGCTTCGCGAGAAAATCGGGGTAATGTTCGGAAATCCTGAAACTACAACAGGCGGAAATGCGCTGAAGTTTTATGCTTCGGTGAGGCTTGACATCCGCCGTTCGTCACAAATCAAGGACGGTGAAAACGTCATCGGGAACCGTACCAAAGTCAAAGTCGTTAAAAATAAGGTAGCGCCGCCATTTAAGACGGCAGAGTTTGACATCATGTATGGTGAAGGAGTCTCAAAAACAGGAGAAATACTCGACCTTGCGGTTGAATTCGAAATTGTCAAAAAATCGGGGTCCTGGTTCAGCTACGGCGATACCCGCTTAGGTCAGGGACGCGATGCCGTCAAGACCATGATCAAGGACAATCCGGAGCTCGCAGACGAATTGGAAGACAAAATCAAGGCACAGATCAAAGAAAATGTCTAAATTTATGAAACCCGAAATTTTTCGGGTTTTTTTTTGCCTAAACGCAACCTATTGGCAGAAAATTCATCTTTGGAATGAGAATGAATCAACAGTTTGATTAAACAATTGAAAATGAAAAGATTAGTCCTATTTTTACTGACGATTTCTGCTTTAATTTCCTGTAGTCCGAATGATGACAGCCCCAGCTACCATCTTGAAGTGCTTCCTGTAGAAAGTTTCACGGTTCCTGAAAGTTTCGACATGAATCAGAATTACCAGATTAAAGTAAAATATAAAAGGCCTTCCGATTGTCATTTCTATCAGGGAATTTACTATGAGAAAAATGGCCAGGAGCGTACTTTCGGTGTGCAGACTAGCGTCCTTGAAGCAGATTACTGTAATCCTTTGGATGAAGCACCGATAGAGGTTACATTTGATTTCCTGTGTACTCCCGGCAACCAATACTATACCTTTAGGTTTTACAAAGGTGAGGACGCGAACGGAAACAACCTTTTTGAAGAAGTAACCATCCCCGTTACTTATTAATTAATTTTAGATTGGGAAGCCTGTGGGGTTAGAACAACTCATTGCCGATTGCAAAAAGAACGATGCCAGAGCACAGGCGGAAATATACAAGTTATTTTCGGCGAAGTTTTTCGGTGTCTGCCTGAAGTATTCTGCCAATTACGCAGAAGCTGAGGACAACCTGCAGGACGGTTTCCTGATTATTTTCAACAAAATCGAGCAGTTCAATTTTAAAGGCTCGTTTGAAGGGTGGGCGAAGCGCATCATGATCAACAACGCGCTACAGAAATTCCGCGGCGTACGTTTTCTCGAGATTGTCAACGAAAACATCGCCGAAGAGGAAACCGTAGAGATTGATGACGAGAACGTGTCACTGGATTACCTCATCGGGATCATACAGGAACTTCCGGAACGGTATAGGCTGGTATTCAACCTCTACGTTCTTGACGGGTATTCACATAAAGAAATAGCGGAAATGCTCGACATCACAACCGGAACGACTAAATCAAACCTGGCACGCGCCCGGATGATTCTTAAAGAAAAAATAGACATTCATAACGGTAAAAAAATACCCACTGCAAAATGAGTGAACGGAAAAACATAGACAGGCTGTTTCAGGAGAAATTCAAGGATTTCGAAGCGGCACCCGGCGATCACGTCTGGAAAAATATTGAGGCGGCATTGCAGCAAAAGAAAAAGGAACGCAAAGTCATTCCAATCTGGTGGCGTCTTTCCGGTGTCGCCGCAGCGCTCGTAATCGGGCTGCTCATCATTAATTACACCTTTTTCAATGCTGACAGCAACGGAGCAAATCAAGTCGTCACCAACGAAAAAAATCCTGCCAAAACAAACAGGTCTTCCAAGACTGAAGGGGTTGCGGAACAGGGGAAAAACAGGGTCTTAAAGCCCGCACGCTACGTGAATTCGCCCGACAATCCGGTTTCGAATGAGGAGAATTCACTGAAATCAAAATCGGCTGCGGTGGCCGGAGAAGGCCAGTCAGTTGCCGCATCACCATCGGTAAGAAAGGAAAAACCGAAAACCACAACAGACATCGGCATAGAATCCGAAAAAGGCGTGGCCGCCGGCGGATCTTTACCTGCAATCCGGAAAACAAACCGCTCGGGAGCAGCAAGGGTCGATGCCAATGCGGAAAGCGTCGTAGCGAGCAAATCATCTGCTGTCCAAAAAAGAAAAAAGAATGCTTCGAAAATCAACATCAATACCATTGAGGAACCGGCTCAAGGCATTCGCAAAACCGAAACAGGGCTTGCCGGCCGCAATACAAAACCTAAGAAAGCACACCCGGCTGGGCAGGCTGGCGCCAGAAACACGACAAACCAAGGCCTTGCCACTTCAGAAACAGTGGAAAGTGATAAAAACGACGAATTCAATCGGCGTGAAAATGAGCTAAAGTCTACCCGTGGGTCAGGTTCAGGGATTGCGGTAAACGATCCGTCAAAAAGCCAGAATCCGGTCAACCCGCAATCGAAGGACACCGAAAACCGTCCATTCGGGGATGCTAAAAACAGCGTTGCCGGAGACAATACCCTTTCGGACAATAAAATTAAAACCGCTACACTTCCCGTGGCAGACAAAAAATTAGATTCGGCAGCCATTGCCACTGTCGAGACTAATGAACTGGAGAAATTGCTGGCAAAACAAAATGAAAAAGAAGAAAAAGTTGCCGAATCTAAATTAAATAGGTGGCAGGTCAGCTCAAGCGTTGCCCCTATTTATTTTAGTTCATCAGGCGGTTCGCCGCTCGACGAGGAATTTTCCGGAAACGACAAGAGTTACGACAACAATGTGAGTTTTGGTGTGGGAATCAATTACGCCATCAACGATAAATTCAGCGTGCGCACGGGCGTTAACAAACTGACGCTGGGGTACGATACCAATGGCGTGATTTTCTATGCCGGACTGGACGGCCAAAGCATCAGCAACATATCACAGCAGGGCAATGCCGCTTTTATCGAAGTGGTTGACCAAAGTAAATTTGATGGGCTGCTGCCGTTTGAAACCAGCCTGCAGGACCTCAATTACGGGTCGATCAGCCAGCGGATGGGATACATTGAAGTGCCGATGGAGATGTCTTATAAACTTGTGGACAAGCAATTCGGGGTGACACTGATTGGCGGTATGAGTACACTTTTCCTTGACGAGAACAAAATTCGGGTCACGTCAAAAACCATGAATGCCAATCTTGGGAAAGCCAACAACCTGAACGATGTGCATTTCAGTTCCAACATCGGTGTCGGGTTCAAATACAATTTCCTCAAGGCATTTGAATTCAATTTTGAGCCGATGTTCAAATACCAGCTCAATACGTTCAGCAAAGATTCAGGGAACTTCAAGCCTTACTTCATCGGATTGTATTCGGGGATAAGCTTTAAATTTTAAGTTTAGGTTTTAATTTTTTTGTTATGTTTATTTGGTTTTTATTACTTCGGGAGTAATAAATGAAAGGGAGTTCGCGGTGGCGGACTCTTTTTTATTTACCGAAATCGAGTAATTGCCTGTGAATGACTTCCCTGGTCTGATCCCGCAATGCCTTCTTATCATCGAGTACCAAACCTTCTGTAGGTATGAAATGGTGGATCCTGGCACGCATAATGCCGGGGCTCCCACTTAAGAATGTGTAGGAAAAACGCTTTTTATTGTCCGCAAAAGTAATCGGCACAACCGGAATCTGATGCTCGATGGCCAATCGGAAAGCACCATCCTTAAATTCATCCAACAATACCGATTCGTCATCAGGCACGCCGCCTTCAGGAAAAATGCAGATGCTGAGTCCCTGACTGAGCCGCTTCTGGGCGCGTTCAAACACTTCCATCCTGCTTTTAGAACTCTTACGGTCAACCAGAATACAGGTCCGTTTATAAAAGAATCCGAACAACGGGATTTTGGCCAGTTCCTTCTTCCCGACAAAAACAAACGGATTGCTGACGATGGATAACATCAGCATGATGTCGGTCATCGACGTGTGGTTTGCGACAAACATATAACTTTTGCCCGGCTCGGGATGTTCGGTAATGTCCACCCGCGGCGAAAAACCCATGCCGAGCAGGATAATCCTCGCCCAAATGCGCGCCATTACAAAGAAATAGGGGTACCACCGCTCGTGGAGGATCGAGATGAAAAGCAACGGGAACATCACGATAATCGGGACACCCATCAGGATATAAAACCAAATCCGCCAAAGCACCCAAAATACCGTTTTCACTATTTTCATAAAATCAAAAGTAAGAATTTGATTCTGTTTTTTGCCAAAACATTTACCTTTGCGGAAATACCCTTAACATGGCAAAAATCCTTACCGGCATTCAGAGTACCGGCACGCCGCATCTTGGAAATCTCCTTGGTGCGATCCTTCCCGCAATCGAATTGTCGCAGCAACCCGCAAACACATCGTTTCTTTTTATCGCTGACCTGCATTCTGTTACGCAGATAAAAAACGGCGAAACGCTGAAGCAGAATACGTACAGTACGGCTGCGGTCTGGCTGGCTTGTGGTTTGGATACCAGCCGTGTTACGTTTTACAGGCAATCCGATGTTGCTGAAACCGCCGAACTGTCCTGGTACCTGAGTTGTTTTTTTCCCTTTCAGCGTTTGACGCTCGCGCATTCGTTCAAAGACAAATCAGACCGGCTGGAAGACGTCAACGCCGGACTTTTCACGTACCCGATGCTGATGGCAGCCGACATCCTGTTGTATGACGCCGAGTTTGTACCGGTCGGGAAGGACCAGTTGCAACACATTGAGATTACGCGCGACGTCGCTTCCCGCTTCAACCACCAGATGGGTGATACCTTCGTACTTCCCGAGCCGTTCACGCATGAGGAGACCAAACTTGTCCCGGGAACCAATGGCGGAAAAATGAGCAAATCAGCCAATAACATCATCAATATTTTCCTCGACGACAAGGCCCTGCGCAAACAGGTCATGTCAATTGAGACCGACAGCACGCCACTGGAAGATCCCAAAAATCCGGAAACCTGCAAAATATTTGCCATTTACCAACTGCTCGCCAGCCAAAGTCAGGCCGATGCGATGCGCGAAAACTATAAGAATGAAAACCGGGATTTCGGGTACGGCCATGCCAAGCAGGCCTTGTTCGAACTGATTGTGGAAAAGTTCAGCACCGAGCGCAGCAAATACAATTATTATATGGACAACCTTGAAGAACTGGACAGGGAACTGTCGCTTGGCGCAGAAAAGGCGCGCATAGTGGCCCGTGAGGTGCTCGCGCGCGTCAGACAGCGACTCGGGTTTTTGTAATTGTTTTATCCCGGCCTTAAATGGCCTCGAACAGTTTTCCCGGTAATGGCCTTACAGCGCCCTTGAGTTCCATATTCAATAATATTCCTGATAATCTGAACACCGGTACAGCACATTCCAGCGCGATGGTATCGAGCAGTTCCTTGCCGGTTTTGTTCAGGAAATCGTAGACTCTCTGTTCTTCGGGATCAAGCGCAATAAAAAGCTGCTTCTGTACCGACTTTACCGGTTGCTGTAAATCCCAATTGAGCATGTAGACGAGGTCGGCAGCCGATGTCAGCATATTTGCCTTCTGGGTTTTGATCAGGTTGTTGCACCCCTGGCTGTACTTGTCAGACACACGCCCTGGAACGGCAAAAACATCGCGGTGGTAATCGTTTGCTATGGCGGCCGTCACGAGTGAACCGCCCTTTTCCGCCGATTCGATAACGATAGTAGCTTCTGAAATACCGGCCACAATGCGGTTGCGTTGCAGGAATTGCTCGCGGATGGGATTGCTGGAACTCCAGAATTCCGTCATAAAGCCGCCGTTGTCCATCACGGCCGAAAGGTACTTTTTATGCGCTTTGGGGTATATCTGATTGAGCCCATGCGCAAGGATGGCTACCGTTTGCAGTTTGTTCTCTACCGCGGCAAGGTGCGCCGTAATATCGACGCCGTAAGCAAATCCGCTTACTATAACGGGATCCAGCGGTGCCAGCGCCGCAATCAGCTCCCGGCAGAAATCCCGCCCATATGCTGTAATTTCCCTGGTTCCGACGATACTGATAACGCGCTTTCGCTTTAAGTCAATATGCCCTTTTGAAAAAAGGACGATGGGCGCATCGGGGCAATGGCGTAATTTTTCGGGATAATCATCGTCCGTAAATGCTGTTGCCGAAATACCGGAACTCTCGATAAAACGCAATTCCGCTTCAGCTTTCTTAAAGACGGATTTATCCTGGAGTTTCGCTGCGGTCACCGATCCGATCCGATCGATTTTCTGGAGCTTTTGAGGTTTTTCGGAGAAAATGGCCTGGGCCGTCCCAAAGTGAGAGAGCAGCTTTTTGGCATTGATTTCCCCGATGCCGTCCACTTTCTGGAGGGCCAATAGGTAGAACAGGTCTGTATGGCGCATATTAAATATTTGAGGGTCAAGATACTATTTTTGGGCAAATTGTTAATAAAATCTGTTGATAAAATTTTGCTGCCGCAGCCTTATCTTTAACTTTGTTGACATGAAGATTGAACACTATTTATCGCAGCTTTTGTATCGTTACCAATGTGTAACCGTTCCGGGATTCGGTGCGTTCCTGACAGAGATCCAATCGGCTGCAGTGCATGAAGGCAATGACTACTTTTACCCGCCGAGGAAAATCGTCTCGTTTAACGCATACGTAAAGAACAACGACGGTCTACTCGCGCACCACATTTCCCAATCAGAAAGGATTTCCTACGAATCTGCAGTAGATCTCATCCAGAAAGAGACCACGCTTTGGCGCGCTGCGCTTTACAACAATCAGTCGGTTTTACTGGGCAGCATTGGGACAATTTCTTTAAACCGTGAAGGCGGTCTCGTTTTCGAAGCCAATGACCAGACCAATTATTTTACGGCCGCGTTCGGTTTGTCGCCTTTCATGTCACCTTCAATCCTCCGCGAAAGCGTTGTTGAAGTCAGTGTACCTGAAGAATCGCCTGTAATCAATCTGACGCCGCAAAAGTCGAACCGTGCTTACCTTAAATACGCTGCCGTATTTGTCGTAGGGCTGGGTGCCGCAGGGTTCTTTTTCAACAATTATTATCAAAATGACATAGCACAGCAAACGCAGGTCGTGCAGGCTGCGGTGCAAAAAGAAGTGCAGGGCAAAATCCAGGAGGCCACTTTCATGATTCCGAGTCCGCTTCCCAATGTAACACTGACGGTTAAACAACCGAAGATGCCATACCATATCGTTGCCGGGGCTTTCAGGAGTGAGGAAAATGCACAGAAGAAGTTTGACGAACTGATCGGACTGGGGTACCAGGCAAGGCGAATGCAAAAGAACCGCCATGGCTTGTTTCCGGTGCTTTTCGGAAGCTATACGACTTACGCAGAAGCACAGACCGCCCTCAGGGAAATCCATCAGGCACAAAATCAGGAAGCCTGGCTGATGGTCAGGAAATTCTAAAATATAATCCCGTTAATGCGGGATTTTTTTATGGCTGTAATTTATCTTTGCAAAAAAAACAATGCAACCCAAACATCCTTCCGAATCCCTGACCACCTTAACCGATCTGGTATTGCCAAGCGAAACCAATCCGCTGAATAACCTTTTTGGAGGAGAATTGCTGGCCCGTATGGATCGCGCCGCAAGTATTGCCGCCCGAAGGCATTCCAGGCGCATCACGGTGACCGCTTCCGTAAACCATGTGGCGTTTAACCGAAGCATCCCGTTGGGGAGCGTGGTGACAATTGAGGCCAAAATATCGCGCAGTTTTAAAAGCTCGATGGAAATTTTCCTCGATGTCTGGATTGAAGACCGCGAATCGGGAAGCAAGACCAAGGCCAATGAAGCGATTTACACGTTCGTTGCCGTCGATGAAACCGGAAGGCCTGTTGAAGTGCCGCCCGTAATTCCGGAAACGGATCTCGAGCAGGAACGTTTCGATGCGGCGTTGAGGAGGAAACAACTGAGCCTGGTGCTGGCCGGAAAAATGAAACCTGCCGAGGCCACCGAATTAAAAGCATTATTTATATAGCGAAAGCCGGAGTTCATCCGGCTTTTTCATTTATCTCAGGCAAATGCTAGTTCCCTTTGAAATCGGGTTTCCTTTTTTCAAGAAAGGCGGTCGTGCCTTCTTTGAAATCTTCCGTATCGAAACACTTTCCAAAGGCCTGAATCTCTGCCTTAAAACCGTCCATGCCTTCCTTGTAACCCGCATTAACGGCCGTAATGGCCTGACCGATGGCTGTTGGGGAATTCCTTGCAATTTTTTGGGCAATGCCTTGGGCGAATTCCAAAAGTTCCTGCTGCGGAACCACGTAGTTTACCAGACCGCAGGATTTTGCTTCTTCTGCAGTAATCATCCCGGCTGTCATAATCAATTCCATGGCTTTCCCTTTGCCGATTAACTGCGGAAGACGCTGCGTACCGCCATAACCCGGAATGACACCAAGTGACACTTCAGGAAGACCCATTTTAGCATTGTCGGACGCAATCCTGAAATGGCAGGCCATGGCCAGTTCCAATCCGCCACCAAGCGCAAATCCGTTTACGGCTGCAATCACCGGCGTACTGAGGTTTTCTACAAAGTCAAACAGGATGTCCTGACCATGCGCGGCGAGCTTTGCGCCTTCTTCAACCGAAAATGACGCAAATTCGGCGATATCGGCACCGGCTACAAATGCCTTTTCTCCTGAACCCGTAACGATTATCACCTTAACATCGGGATTTTGGCCGGCTGTTTTAAAAGCATTATGCAGTTCCTGTATCGTCTGCCGGTTCAGTGCGTTCAGTTTTTCGGGCCTGTTGATGGTGATTTGTGAGATGGCACCGTGGGCCACCAGTATGTTTTCGTACGTCATGATATTGTGATTTATCTCTTTTATGAAGTCAAATGTAACCAAATTCTATACAACCGATGGAATCAGTTGCTGTTGCGCTCGCGGATTTTTTTGTAAAATTTAAAGCCAAGCATGATCAATACAGAAAACAACAATATACCGATCACACCGTAAATCCAATTCAGGGCGTCTTTTACGATGATCAGGAAGACCACTGCAAAAAGGATGATCGTAGCCCCTTCATTCCACAAACGCATAAAATTTGAAGTATAATTTATCTCGTCGCGCTGCAGCTGCATATAAATCTGATGGCATTTGGCGTGGTATAGGAACAACAGGAATACAAACCCGAACTTGACCTGCATAAAATCCAACTGCATCAAACCCGGATTCAGGTACAGCATGGCCAATCCGAAAATGGTGGCGAGGATTCCCGATGGCCAGGTGATGATATACCAAAGTCGGTATGTCATAATTTTGTATTGATTTTGCAGGATTTCTCTTTCAGGGGACGGTTTCGCGGCAGCTTCTATCTGGTAGACAAACAAGCGGACAATATAGAAAAGCCCGGCAAACCAGGTGATGACAAATATCAGGTGCAATGATTTGATGTAATTGTAATAGTCCATTATTGCTTTAGGTTATGGTTGATTTCCCTTTTCAGGAACAAGGCCGTTGTAATGGTCGCCAAAACATCCGCAATAGGAAAGGAAACCCATACGCCAAAAATATCAAAAAAACGCGGCAAAATCAGGATGAGTGGGATCAGGAAAAATCCCTGTTTGCTCAACGTCAGCATTAAAGCCTTAACTGCCTTGCCTGCTGCCTGGAAATATCCGGCCCCAATGAGCTGGATGGCAATGACGGGCGACGCAGCAAAAACCCAACGAAGCGCGTTCGGCGTGTCGTCCATCACGGATTGATCGGTGGTGAACAGGGTAACAATCTGCGCAGCGAAAATCAGGATTACAATGTAAATCGCAATGGCCAACAAGCAGGCGTACTGTATCGCCTTAAAAATGGCTTCGCGCACGCGTGAAAATTTCTCAGCGCCGTAGTTATACCCTGCGACCGGCAAAAATCCTTCCACAATGCCGTTTACCGGGAACAATGCAAACATCAGCATCTTACTCACTATACCGTATACCGTCACCGAATGTTCGCCACCATGCTCAAAAAGCACGTGGTTCAGCAAGACCGATAAGATGCTGATGACGCCTTGTCTTGCAAAGGTCGTCGAACCAAGCGCTCCCACTTCGATGGCGATTTTCGTATTTGGCTTAAAGTCACCCCATTGTAACCTGAGTTTACTTTTAAAAACAAAAAACCACAGCAGGTACAGGAAGGCACATGCAAAGGAAACGGCTGTCGCGAGCGCCGCGCCGAAAATGCCCCATCCGAACATTTTAATAAACAGGATGTCCAGCAGAATGTTCCCCATCGCCGCAATGATCATGGTCGTCATTGCCGCGCCGGCCTTGTCTTCCGCGCGCATCACGGAATTGCCCATCGTCAGGAAAGCCTGCAACGGCGCGGCAAGCAGTATCGGGTAAAAGAAGATTTTGGCCGGGGCGATGATTTTGCCTTTGGCGCCAAAAAGTGCCAGTACGTCTTCGGTGAAAATCAAACCCAGGATGACCAAAACAGCCGACAGCAGCAGCGTCATGACAATCTGGTGTGCAAATGCAGAACGTGCTGCAGCCTCATCATCGGACCCCAAAGCCCTTGAAATCACCGAGCTTCCGCCAACGCCTATTGAGAGGCCAAGCGAAGCAATGAGGAATGCAATAGGGGTTACAACCGTTAGGGCGGCAATGGCCAGCGAACCCAGCCAGCGTCCGACGAAAATCGTATCGATGAGCAGGTTTACGGTCATAAACAAAATCCCGACTGATGCTGGAACTGCCTGCCGTAGCAGCAGCTTTCCGATGCTTTGTGTGCCGAGATCCTGCTGGGTTACCGCCATTTATTGTGAGGATTTTGCCCAGTCGTTGATCCAGTTGCCTACAGTCTGGCACCAATGATCGTCGTCATTAAGACAGGGAATGGCAAGGAATTCTTCTCCACCGTGTTCCTTAAACTGGTGATTGGCTTCCATAGCAATTTCTTCAAGCGTCTCAAGGCAGTCTGCTACAAACGCAGGGGTGACAACGGCCAGTTTCTTAATTCCTTTTTCTGGCATTTTGTTGATTTCGACGTCGGTGTAGGGTTCGAGCCATTTGTCTCCGGCGAGGCGGGACTGAAATGTCTGGCTGTATTTGCCTTCGGGGATGCCAAGGTAAGCCACGACCTGTCTCGTCGTTTCATAGCATTGGTGCCTGTAGCAGAATTCGTGCGCGGGAGACGGTGTCATGCAGCACTTCCCGTCAATTTTACAGTGCGATTTGGTGACATCGGTCTTGCGTATGTGACGCTCGGGGATACCGTGGTATGAAAACAACAGGTGGTCGTAATCGTAACTGCCAAGGTGTTTCCTCATCGACTCCGCCAGGGCTTTGATATAGTCCGGTTTGTTGTAAAATGCCGGAACGGTGGTGAAAGTCATGTTTGGAAAATGCTTCCTGCGCAGTTCTTCGGCTAATACCAGGATTGTCACCGTTGATGCCATGGCGTGCTGCGGGTACAATGGAAAAAGCATGACTTCGGTTACACCCTTGTCGTGCAGTTGCTGCAGTCCGGACAGGATATCGGGCTTGCCGTAGCGCATCGCCAGGGCCATCGGGACCTGCACCTGCTTTTCTACCTTAGCGAACATCCGTTTTGACAAAACGATCAAAGGCGATCCTTCTTCCCACCAAATCTTCTTGTATGCTTCGGCAGATTTCTCAGGGCGTTTGCGTAAAATGATTCCGCGCACCAGCAGGGCACGCAGCAGGAACGGTACGTCAATGACGTACTTGTCCATTAAGAACTGGTCGAGGTATGGTTTTACGTCCTTCGCATCCGGGCTTTCTGGTGAGCCGAGGTTTACTAATAATGCTCCTTTCAAAATATCTTGGATTTTAATTGTTGTAAATTTAGGTATTTGGGTTGATTGACATCAGGTATTTCTTTGGGGTCGTGGCAAATTTCTTCTTAAATGCCGAAATAAAATGGCTGCCCGTGCTGTACCCAATCCTGAGCCCGACTTCATTCACGTTATACGAGCCGCTGTCGAGCAATTTGCGTGCATAGTCCATTTTGTAATCAAATAGGAAACCGTACACGGTGTCGCCGTAAATCTGCTTGAATCCCGTTTTGAGCCGCTTTAGGTTCAGGCCTACCTGGTCTGCGAGTTCCTGCAGCCCGGGCGGCTCAGCCATATTCGCAATAATGATTTCCTTCGCCCGCCGTATCTTCATTACGTTTTCCTCATCGATAAGAAATGGACACTGCTCGGCATCAGGATCCTCGCTTCGGTTGAAATACAGGCTCAGCAGTTCATAGCCTTTGCCCTTGTAGTAAAGGTTCTTGATTGACGGATTCAGGTTGAAGTGGAATAACTGGCTCAGCACAATCGCCATCGATGGGCTGATATTGCTTTCGTCATAATATTTCCTGTCCTGGTTTCCTTCGCTCAGGAACGGGATGTAGTCGGCCTCTGCAGAAAACAGCGAGTGGAATTTTTTGATAGAGATAATCATCGAGATCACCCATGAATTTGGTGCCAGTTCGAGATTCAGTGGCAGTTCCTTTTGCGGATTGTATAATAAAAGTGCTTTTTCCTCATTCAGGTCTAAACCGTAATTGCCCTGATTGAAGATAAATTTCGCTTTGCCCTTGATCCCGAAATGAAACTGAATCAATCCCTGATGTATCTGTTTTTCAGCGCGAAACACCTCGTTGCCATCGTTCTGTAATCGAAGCATTACAAAATCTTCCTCAATTTTAATCTCTTCCAATGAACCCATAGCGATGTTTTTCCGTATATGAATCTGAAATAAGCGAAAATATTTATTTAGAATAGTTCTACATAAGTCATTTCAAAAGGCTTGATTTCATTACAAATTTACAAAGATTTACGTTGTTCAGGGCATTTTGGTTTAAAATATCCCGAAGCGATACAAAAAGTCCTTACAGCGTTATTTTTATAAAAGTCATAATAATAATTTTGTTTAACTTTCTGAAGAAGTGTTTATGGCAAATAGTTACATATCGAAACACCAGTATTTTTATGCTGTGGGAGTAAGCTATAAAAAAGCGGATGCCGCAGCGCGCGGAAAATTCAGCCTCGATGACGCTGCCAAAACCAGCCTGCTGCAACAGGCGAAACAAGAAGGCATTGAGAGCCTGATTGTCACCTCGACCTGTAACCGCACTGAAATCTACGGCTTCGCGGAGCATCCTTACCAATTGATAAAATTGATTTGTGACCACAGTAAAGGCACTGCGGAGGAATTTCAGAAATCCGGTTTCGTGTACAAAAACCAGGAAGCCATCAACCACATTTTTCGCGTGGGAACGGGCCTTGACAGCCAGATTCTGGGCGATTTTGAAATCATCAGCCAACTGAAGGCCGGTTTTAGCGAATCGCGTAAATTTGACCTGATAAACACTTTTCTGGACCGCCTGATCAATGCCGTGATACAGGCGAGCAAAAAAATCAAGAATGAGACGGAAATCAGCTCCGGCGCGACGTCGGTGGCTTTCGCTTCGGTACAATATATTATCCGCAATGTGCCTGATATCCGCAACAAGAATATCCTGTTGTTCGGCGCCGGGAAAATCGGAAGAAATACCTGTGAGAATTTGGTTAAACACACCAAGAACGAACACATTACGCTGATCAACCGTACCAAAGACAAGGCTGAAAAGCTTGCGGGAAAACTGAACCTGATTGTAAAGGATTTTTCAGAATTGCATTTAGAGCTTCAAAAAGCCGATGTGGTCGTTGTGGCCACGGGCGCGCAAAACCCGACGGTCGACAAAGCCATCCTGAACCTGAAGAAACCATTATTGATCCTCGACCTTTCAATCCCGAAAAATGTAAACGAAGACGTCCAGGAACTCGAAGGGGTGACTTTAATCCACATGGACCATCTGGCGCAAATGACCGATGATACTTTGGAAAACAGGAAAAAACACATTCCTGCCGCCGAAGCCATTATCGAGGACATCAAGGAAGAATTTGTGAACTGGACCAAGGCACGTAAATTTGCCCCAACCATCAACGCGCTGAAAGAAAAACTGAATGCGATAAAAGATTCAGAACTGGATTTCCAAAGCCGGAAAATTGCCGGATTCAATGGAGAACAGGCCGAGATTATCAGTGCGCGCATCATCCAGAAAATCACCACGCATTTTGCCAATCATCTTAAAGACGACAACACCATGGTCGATGAGAGCATTGAATGGATTGAAAAAGTGTTCCAGATTGAAGCTTCCGCAAAATGAGCAAAACCATCCGGATTGGGACACGCGACAGCGAACTTGCTCTATGGCAGGCGCACACGGTCGAAAAAAAACTCAATGATTTAGGGTATTCCACTGAGATTATCGCCGTGAAATCTGCCGGTGATATCATACTCGACAAACCACTGTACGAATTAGGAATTACGGGAATTTTTACCAAAACGCTCGACATCGCCATGATCAACGGCCAGGTGGATATTGCCGTACATTCGATGAAAGATGTGCCGACGGCTTTGCCGAAAGGCATTGTCCAGGCCGCAGTTTTGGAAAGGGCAAACGAAAAAGACATCCTGGTCTACAACGGAAACGAGGATTTCTATCACGAAAACGCCACCATCGCCACCGGAAGCCTACGCCGTCAGGCACAATGGCTGAATCGGTTCCCACACCACACCACAGTTGACTTACGCGGAAACGTAAATACACGATTACAAAAATTAAAGGACAACAAATGGAACGGTGCCATTTTTGCCGCCGCAGGACTGGAACGACTCAACCTGAAGCCCGAAAACCATATCGATCTGGACTGGATGATCCCGGCTCCGGCACAGGGTGCCATGGTCGTCGTGAGCATGCAGCATGACGATTATTGCACTGAAGCAGTGGCAAAACTGAATCATTTCCATACCGAAATATGCACGAAAATTGAACGTGATTTCCTAAAACAACTCGAAGGCGGCTGCACGGCGCCGATCGGGGCCCTGGCAGAAATCATCGGGAACGACATCCGTTTTACGGGCGTTTTGTGTTCGCTCGACGGAAAGGAGAAAATCAATATTGAAAAAGCAATCGCTATAGACCAATATCACCATTTCGGCAATCAATGCGCTGTCGAAATTCTGGAAAATGGCGGTGAAGCGGTCATGGAGAAAATCCGGAAAGATTTAAACAAATGATCCGTATCCTTTCCACAAAAAAGCTGTTGCCGAACCAGAGGCAGTTTTTGCTGCATGCAGGATTATCGGTCGTCGAAGCCGATTTTATTTCGATTCAGGCGAAACCATTCACGTTCACTGAGATTTTTGACAACCTGATTTTCACCAGTGCCAACGCCGTAAAAGCTGTAGCCGAACATCCTGATGTACAGGAAATCCGTCGCAAACCGTGTTTTTGTGTAGGCGAAAAAACAGCAGCGTTGCTTGACGAAGTGGGGTTTACAGTGATGGAAACTGCTGACAATGCATCAGATTTGGCAGCAATCATCAAAAATAATTATGCGGCCGACAGCTTTACTTTTTTTTGCGGAAGCCTGCGGATGGAAACGCTGCCGGTGAGTCTGAAAATTTCCGGAATCCGTTTTAATGAAATGCAAGTATATGAAACGGTTTTGGCACCCAAAAAAATAAAATCCGAAGTGGATGGGTTGCTTTTTTTCAGTCCGTCAGCTGTCGAAAGTTATTTAATGGAAAATAAAATTGACAATCAAACCTGCTTCTGCATCGGTGCCATCACCGCAAAAGCATTGGAGAAACAAACAAAAAATATCGTGATGGCAAACAAGCCCAGCGTGGAAAACGTCATCATACAAACCATACAACATTTTAAATAAATACCTGTGTCAACAATAAAAAACGACCTATTCCTGAAAGCCCTGCGCGGCGAAACCGTACAGAGACCGCCCGTTTGGATGATGCGCCAGGCTGGAAGATATTTGCCTGAATTCATAGCATTGCGCGATAAATATGATTTCTTCACGCGTTGCCAGACGCCGGAACTTGCTGCCGAAATTACCGTACAGCCAATCCGCAGGATTGCTCCGGATGCGGCAATCCTGTTTTCGGATATTCTTGTCGTCCCCCAGGCAATGGGTATTGAAGTGCTGATGAAAGAAAGCGTTGGCCCATTTTTACCAAACCCGATCCGTACGCCGCAGGATGTCGAAAAAGTGATTGTGCCGAATATCGACGAAACCTTAGGCTACGTCATGGATGCCATCAAACTGACCAAGGAAATGCTCAATGATGAAGTGCCGCTGATCGGTTTTGCCGGTTCGCCCTGGACAATTTTCTGTTATGCCGTCGAAGGCAAAGGCTCGAAAAGTTTTGATACCGCCAAAGGATTCTGCTTTACGCATCCGGAAGCCGCACACGTATTATTGCAGAAAATCACCGATACGACGATTGCTTATTTAAAGGAAAAAGTGAAAGCCGGTGTCAATGCCGTACAGGTTTTCGACAGTTGGGGCGGCATGCTTTCGCCGGTGGATTATCAGGAATTTTCATGGAAATACATCAACCAGATCGTGGAAGCTTTGGCACCCGAGACACATGTAATTGTTTTTGGAAAAGGCTGCTGGTTTGCTTTGGGCGAAATGGGCAAAAGTAAAGCGTCTGCGCTGGGCGTAGACTGGACCTGCTCAGCAAGGAATGCCCGTTATCTTTCAGGCGGAAATATTACCTTACAGGGGAATTTTGACCCATCGCGCTTATTATCGCCGATTCCGACGATTAAGAAAATGGTGCACCAGATGATTGACGAATTCGGGAAAGACAAATATATAGTGAATTTGGGTCATGGGATTTTACCCAATATTCCGGTGGATCATGCAATGGCTTTTGTGGATGCCGTGAAGGAATACAATCAATAAAACATGACGACCCAGAACTTCGTTTTTGATGACCTGAAGCTGTTTAACAACCATCGGTAACTGCAAAATGAAAGATCAATTTTACCAGTACATCCAATCTCTGCAGGACACGATCTGTGCCGCACTCGAAAAATCGGACGGTTCAGCCAAATTCCGCGAAGACCTCTGGGAACGGCCTGAAGGCGGTGGCGGAAGGACACGCGTGATCGAAAATGGCGCAGTCATTGAAAAAGGCGGCGTTAATATTTCTGCGGTTCATGGTCAATTGCCGGACACGATGCGTCAACTGTTCAATGTGGGTGAAGCCGATTTTTTTGCCTGCGGATTAAGCCTTGTTATCCATCCAAAAAACCCGATGGCACCTACGGTTCATGCCAACTGGCGTTATTTCGAAATGTATGATGCCGATGGAAATATCATAGACCAATGGTTTGGTGGCGGCCAGGATTTAACGCCTTATTATCTGTTTGATGAAGATGCAAGACACTTCCATCAAACCTGTAAAACCGCCTGCGACAGGCATTCGGAAGTATTTTACCCGAAATACAAAGTCCAGTGTGATGCCTATTTCTGGAACGCTCACCGTCATGAAGCACGCGGTGTAGGCGGGTTGTTTTTCGATTACTGTAAAGCCAATGAGGGCATGACAATGCAAAGCTGGTATGAGTTTGTAACTGAAGTCGGGAACAGTTTTACCGAAGCCTACATCCCCATTCTTGACAAAAGAAAAAACCTTTCCTACAACGATGCGAACCGCAACTGGCAGGAAATCCGTCGCGGACGCTACGTCGAGTTTAACTTAGTTCATGATAAAGGCACGCTGTTCGGACTGAAAACCAATGGCCGCATTGAAAGCATTTTGATGAGTTTGCCGCCAAGAGTACAATGGGTGTATGACCATCATCCGGCAGCAGGAAGTGAAGAGGAAAAATTGATTAAAGTGTTGGAAAGCCCAATCAATTGGGTTTGATTATTATAAATTTTGAATTTTTAAAATGAATCAGTTTAATAGAAATCGTCGCCTCCGGGTAAATGAATCCATAAGAAGTATCGTCCGCGAAACCTCGCTTTCACCCCAGGATTTCATGCTCCCCATGTTCGTCGCAGAAGGAAAAGACATTAAATCCGCGATACCATCAATGCCCGGCATTTACAGGCACTCGCTGGACCATACCATCAAGGAAGTCAAGGAAGCCTGGGAGCTGGGCATCCGGGCCGTCAATATTTATGTGAAGGTGTCCGAAAACCTCAAGGACAACACCGGAAAGGAAGCCTGGAACAAGGACGGACTGATGCAGCAAACCATTAAGGCCATCAAAGATGCCGTGCCGGAAATGATCGTCATGCCCGATGTCGCGCTCGACCCGTATTCTATCTATGGCCACGACGGCATTATTGAAAACGGCTATGTCGTCAACGATCCCACGATTGATGCACTGACACGCATGAGCCTTTCCCATGCCGAAGCCGGTGCCGACTTCGTTGCTCCTTCCGACATGATGGACGGCCGCGTATATGCGATAAGGAAAGCATTGGAAGAAAACGGCCACCATAACGTTGGCATCATGAGCTACAGTGCAAAATATGCGTCGGCGTTTTATGGCCCGTTCCGCGACGCGCTGGATTCTGCGCCTGTCGATGCACAAAATATCCCAAAAGACAAGAAGACCTACCAGATGGATTATGCTAACCGCATCGAGGCGATCAAGGAAGCGCTCGACGATGTCGCTGAAGGTGCTGATATCGTGATGGTAAAACCCGGAATCGCTTACCTGGACATCGTCCGTGAAGTGAAAAATGCCGTAAATGTTCCCGTGGCCGTTTACCATGTTTCGGGGGAATATGCAATGATCAAAGCGGCTGCCGAGCGTGGCTGGCTCGACCATGACCGCATTATGATTGAGCAGCTGTATTGCATCAAGCGTGCCGGGGCGAGCTTAATTTCGACGTATTTTGCCAAAGAGGCTTCGGCTTTGTTAAACAGATAATTTTTTAAGGAGCTAATCCCGCTTTCGCCTTTATCTCTCCGCTGCGCTACGAGGATATCGGCTCAATCGGGGCTAGGGATTGAACATGAAAACAACATTTGCACTATTATTGACCGCGGTACTTTTCATCAGCTGCAAAAAAGAAGCACCGAAATCCGAATTGTATCCCGAAGCTGCGGAAACACAAACACCTATAGATTTAGGAAAGGAGATTTTCAACGGCAAAGGAAACTGTTTCGCCTGCCATCGCGAAGACCAAAAAGTCATCGGGCCAAGCATACAGGAAATTTCCAGAACCTATAAAGCCAAAAAAGGCAATCTTGTCGAGTTCCTGAAAGAAAATGCCGATCCGTTGGTTGATCCATCCCAATATGAAGCGATGAAAGTCAACCTGCAACTGACGAAGACATTTTCAGACGGGGAATTGAAGGGGTTGGAGGCATACATTTATTCTTTTGAGTAGCGCCGCCTGACAGCGATAAAACGTTCTTTTCGATGTCGCAGGATCCCGGCCAAAAAAACTGCCGCGCCGCCGCTTTGCAACTCTGCCTCTTTCTGATTACTTTTATCAAATGCAAACCGCTTACATCAAGACCCCTCTCGGAACCGCCGAAATTTCAGGAGATGAAAACGGCATTTGTAAAATCTCAATCCAAAGTGCGGAAAAGGAAATATCCGAAAAAATCCCCGCCGAACTGAAAGAAGCGGTTACCCAGCTCCGGGATTATTTTAAAGGCGAAAGAACCGATTTTACTTTCAGGATGAACCCGTCCGGCACCGAATTCCAAAAAAGCGTCTGGCAGGAATTGATCAAAATCCCATACGGTAAGACGGTTTCCTATATGGACATTACCAAAAAGCTCGGCGATGTCAAGGCAATCCGCGCGGTAGCCTCGGCGAATGGCAAAAACCCATTGTGGATTGCTGTACCGTGCCATCGCGTCATCGGTACCGATGGTTCACTTACCGGATATGCAGGCGGACTCTGGCGTAAAAAATGGCTTTTGGAACATGAATCGCCCTCGGCACAGCAAAGCCTTTTCTGACAGAAATAAATTTTCGCTACATTCGTACAGCTAACCTTCCGCTATATGAAATCCCTTAAAAAATTCCTGCTTTGGTTTTTCGGCATCCTGATGGTGCTGGTTGCCGCTTTGTACCTTACCGGGTACGGCTATCTTCTTACGGCCGTACGCACGATATATTTCCACGGGCATGTGACCGCATTTCTCGACGATTACCAGTATTTCGACAATCGTACCGTCGCTAAAGGCGAGCCCCAGCCCTGGGCAGAAGCCAAAGATTACAATAAGGTGGCGCAAACCCATGCGCTCGATTCAATCAACAGGAAAACCGGTACCGTGGCATTCCTGATCATTAAGAATGACAGCATCTGGCATGAGGCATATTATGACGGATATGACAAGGACTCCAGATCCAATTCCTTCTCAATGGCCAAAAGCGTCGTTTCGGCAGCTTTGGGAAAAGCCATCACCGAGGGTAAAATCAAAAGCCTGGACCAGAAGGTTTCGGATTTCTTTCCCGAATTCAAAGACGGGAAATCGGCCAACATGACTGTCGGCGATTTGTCGTCGATGGCTTCAGGACTCAATTGGGATGAATCCTATTACAGTCCGTTTTCAATCACGACACGCGCTTATTTTGACGACGACCTGAATTCGGTAATCCTCGGACTGAAAGGAACGACAGACCCTGGAAAATCTTACCTATACCTTAGTGGCAACACCCAGCTGCTCGCCATGTGTATTGAAAAGGCGACCGGAAAAAGCCTGGCCGATTATGTATCTGACAGTTTTTGGAAACCGATGGGCGCAGAAAACGAGGCGCTTTGGCAAACCGATCATAAGGACGGGATGGTCAAAGCCTATTGCTGTATTGCTTCCAATGCGCGGGATTTTGCGCGTTTCGGCAGGCTTTACAAGCAGTATGGGAAATGGAATGGCAAACAGCTTATCGACAGTGCGTTTGTCGCCAAATCCATCAAACCGAGATTTGATGAGTCGCCACAATATGGTTACGGCTGGTGGCTGTTTGACCACGATGGCAAGAAAGGCTATTGCATGCGGGGGCACCTGGGCCAGTATGTGATCGTGCTTCCCGACCAGGATGTCCTCATCGTAAGGCTCGGCAAAAGCACGATTAAAACGACAACTGACAGTCCGTTTGGTGATGATTTTTATGTATATTTGGAAGAAGCGACCAAGATGCTGTCGAATAAGAAATGATACACGCCGAAATTCTAAATACACGCCATGATAGACAAAATCCAACTACAGAACATCCTGTTCCTCGACATTGAAACTGTTCCGTGTGAGGAGCACTACCACAATCTGGACCCCGAATGGCAACTGCTCTGGGAACAGAAAACCCAGTACCAACGACGGGACGAGTACACGCCGGAAGCTTTTTACGACCGCGCGGGCATCTGGGCGGAATTCGGTAAAATTATCTGTATCTCCGCGGGATATTTCACGTTAAAGGGTGACATCCGGCATTTCAGGGTGACGTCGTTTTTTGGCGATGAAAGCAACCTGCTACGGGAGTTCAACAACCTGCTCAACAACCACTTTGGCCAGCCACAACATGTGCTGTGCGGACATAACGCAAAGGAATTCGACATCCCGTTCCTCGCCCGGCGGATGATCATTAACGGTATTGCAATCCCATCCAAACTGAATCTTTTCGGCAAGAAGCCATGGGAAATACCGCACTTAGACACCCTGGAATTGTGGAAGTTCGGGGATTATAAACACTTTACCTCATTAAAATTACTCACCAAAGTCCTTGGTATTCCGTCTCCAAAAGGCGATATCGACGGGAGCCAGGTGGGTCATGTTTATTATGTCGAGAAAGACATTGACCGCATCATTACCTATTGTGAAAAAGATGTGGTGGCCGTCGCGCAGGTATTTTTAAGGCTGCGGCGCGAGGAATTGCTTGTTGACGAGGAAATCATACATGTCTAAAAAAGAAAATCCGGGAAACAGCATGACAAATAGCTGTTTCCCGGATTTACACACTTCTGAAAGGCTATTTGCTCAGCACCACTTTCTTTGAAACGCGAAATTTATCATTTTCAAACGACAACACGTAGATGCCATCTTCGAGCGAACTGATATTCATGCTGTCTGAAACGGCCTGGGTCTGTTTCGAAAAGATTTTCCTTCCCCGCAGATCATACAGGGTGATGGTGGTCGCATCCGCACCATCCGGAAGCCTGACATTCAACACGCCTTTGGTCGGGTTCGGATATACCGATATTGCCGCTTCGAATTGCTGGCTGCCGGTGTTCAGGTTGGCCGGTACGACATTACAGAAATTGAGGCTGAAATTGTTGATGGTTCCACCGTCTCCGTTATAAGCATCAACCACATAGAGTGTCCAGATGCCATCTGCAGGCATGCTGTTAAAACTGCTTAACGGATCGACAGGCCTCACGGTTCCCGAAATGCCGGGATTCGCGCCGCAGACAAAAGGCGTTCCCGCATCGCTCACGGTAGCAATGATATTGTCATTATCGCCGCAAGGTTCTTCAAACAACCTGATGAATGGGTTGCCGATAGCGTCCGGGCCTTCGAGGTATACGGTGAAATCTTCAATGTAGGTATGGGCGATATTAAGGTTCACAGAGAGGTTGCCAACGGTCATTCCGCCGGATACGTTAATCGGTACAGAGCCAACCGAATTGGCCGTATCCGCAATAGCCGCATTGGAGTAATCTGTCGCAGTATACACGATGTTGCAGGTCTGAGATCCTGTATCAAACCTGTTTATGGTATTTGAGGCTGCCTGGCCGCAGATATTGATTGGAAGCACCCTCCAGTAATATTTCGTAGCCTCATTCAATCCGGTCAGCGTGTAATCGGTTTGGGTGGTGACGGTGTCGGTCATCAAAGTGATGAAATCCGGTGTGGTGGCAACCTGTAAGCGATAGCTTTGCGCGTTGTTGTCAGGCTCCCAGTCAAGATTCAGCGTCGTGGCCAGTCCCTGTTGCATGTTCGCGGGCGCGTTCAATTGCACATTCCCAAATTCCGGGGTATAAATCCTGAGATTCACATTCTTGATTTCTTCCTCTGTATCAGTTTGCCCTTTGAAACCGACTACATAATCGCCGGGAGCGAGAACCTGAAGATTGGAAAGCGTCATCGTGACAGCGTCCGGCAGTGCCAATGATGGTTCGCTGAAAGTTGCAACCACTCCGGGCGGCAATCCCACCGCCGAAAACGTAGTGGTGTTAAATGAAGTCGTATTGAAATTGAAGCTGTATGATGCCGTACCTGAACTGCAGACCACCTGGTCCGGTGATGATGGCGTCAATGAAAATTCCGAATCGGTGCCGGTGACAATCAGCGAGAATTTCTGGGAGCCGCCTACGAGTGTGCCTTTGTGGGTCACCGTAATGGTGTATGTACCTGTCGCGTTCAAAACATCAACACGCTCCACGTTGTCTACGTTATTGTCAGACGTGTTGGTTGCCGCCAGGTTCGCATTGGCGCGTAATTTCCATGGAAAATAAACCGCCGCGTTCTTTGTAACCCTGATATCCAGATCATTAACCAGCGCAGGTGTCGTGTCATTGAGGTTCCCGCTACCGACATTGCCGGGAACGTCGGTCCAGGCGATCGTAGCCATCAGCGGACTGACACCACTTGCGTTTACCGTCATGCTAAACGTTTGTCCCTGGGTAAGGGTTTCCTCTGTGATCACGGATGCTGTGCCATTGCCCGAAATAGCCTCCGCAGCCTTTTTCCCGTTAAGCAGCCCCCAGCCGAAAACAGCGTCCGGACCCGAAATACCGGCATCATCAGCCGTATGGCAGGCCAGTGCTTTGAGCGTTGCCGATTTCATAAAATGCTGGTTTACATTGTTGTAATGTTGCTGGAGCAGCAGCAATGTTCCCATGACATTGGGAGATGCCATCGATGTCCCGGAGATACTGCCGTAATCGGTATCGCTGCCTTCAAATGTCGAATATAAATTGGTGCCGTTCCCGGTGATGTCCGGCTTGATGCGCAAATCATCCGCCGGTCCTTGGCTGCTGCTGCTGTTAATGGAAACCGATACCAGGTTACCCGACTGTGAAATCACCGCGTCCTGACAGTTGGCCACAACGAGGTTGTTTTTAGACACTTTGTTGCCCGTAAGCTTGTCAAATCCCGACGTAGACCCCTGACTGTTCAGATCATCCCCGTTATTCCCCGCCGAAGCCACCATAAGATAATAGGGTGAATTGTAGGCAATCTCATCCCAGGACCTGGCATCGTCATCATAGGACCCGATATACCAACCCGGCACCGAGGTTGACGGCACGCCGTAGGAATGATTGGAAAGCAACATCCCGGCCTGCACTTCTGACAGCGCTTCGCCCGTGTCGTTGGTCCAGTTGAACGTCCGTGCATTGGCCATCGGTGCCATGCCCTTTGCCGCCGGATCTACTCCCGCAGCCACGACCGTTCCCGTAACGTGTGTCGAATGGAAATTATTTCCGTCAGGGCCGGCAGTTGCGTCTACGACAGCGACGCGCCCACCGAATTCCTGGTGTGAGGCACGTACTTTCCCACCGTCCCAGATGCGTGCGGTCATGCCTTGCCCTTTGAGGTTATAAACCGACTGCAGCACATTGGCACGGGTTGAATTGGCCGCATTCACGTTTGAGGTGGAATAGTAAATCGGGAAACCCTGCGGCGAAAGTTTCATAAGCTCCTCGTAAGAACCGTCGCGCGCAGTCCTGAATTCCGGCCAGCCATTTACCGCGGCTGCTTCGAGCGCTTTCTTTTTTTCGATTTCAGACTTGCGTGTGTATCGCTGCTCGAGCGATTTCAGTTTATTGAGGTCGTATGTTTTAACGATCTCTCCGACCTGTTTCGCATTCTGGGAAAAGGCAGCGGCCGAAATAAGCATCGCTACAGCGACCAGGGCATTGATTCTGGATAGTGTTTTCAAGATAGTTTTCTTTTTTAGGAAAGTTGGCCAAATATATACGCATTTCATGAGTAAGTGGTGCGTTCCCTTGTTAAATTTTAAGATTTAAACCCCGTGCAACCAAGTGGCTCCCGGGTATTTTTACTATTTTTATGCGATGAATCCAAAACCTTTGCTGGCCGTACAGGACCTAAGCATTTCTTTCAAGGGGAAGGACGGATGGCAATCCGTTGTCCACCATATCTCCTACACGCTGTACGCAGATGAAATCCTGGGAATCGTCGGGGAGTCCGGATCAGGAAAATCCGTCTCCTCGCTGGCTGTCATGGGCTTGCTTCCTAAGGAGATATCCAAAATATCGTCAGGTTGCGTGCTTTTCGAAGGCAATGACATTTCGAAATTAAGTACTAAAGCCATGAGGCAACTGCGCGGAAATGACATCGGAATGATTTTCCAGGAGCCGATGAGTTCGCTGAACCCTTCATTGTCCTGTGGTTACCAGGTGCTCGAGGTATTGCTGACGCATACGAGGCTGTCTGAAAAAGAGGCCAAGGCAGAAGTAATCTCATTATTTGAGAAGGTGAAATTGCCCGATCCTCATGCCCTGTACGGACGATACCCACATGAAATTTCAGGCGGCCAGAAGCAGCGTGTCATGATTGCGATGGCCATTGCGTGCAAACCCAAACTGCTGATTGCTGACGAGCCTACCACGGCGCTCGACGTTACCGTCCAGAACGAAATCATACTGTTGCTCAAAGAAATACAGAGAGAAACCGGAATGAGCATCATTTTTATCTCACACGACTTGTCGCTGGTTTCCGAAATCGCCGACCGCGTACTGGTGATGTACAAAGGCGACATTGTGGAACAGGGCGAATCCAAGACCGTATTCCACCATCCCGAACACCTCTACACCAAAGCGCTGATCAGTTCGCGCCCATCGCTTGACGTACGCCTCAAGCGCCTTCCGACAATCCATGACTACCTCAACCACGAGGTGCCTGACGAAGTCTTTTCTGCGGAAGCGAGAAAAAACAGGCAATCCGTACTGTATCAGAATCCCCCGTTACTCGAAGTGCGGAATGTCGAAAAGGAATACTTTTCAGCCGTCGGGCTGTTCGGCAAAAAACACGGTTTTAAGGCCGTAAACGATGTCAGTTTTGATCTGTACGAAGGCGAGACCCTGGGGTTGGTAGGCGAGTCGGGCTGTGGAAAATCGACGCTTGGCAACGTCATCCTCCAGCTGGACAAAGCAACCGCCGGGCAGGTCCTGTACCGCGGGAAAGACATTACGAAACTGGATGCCGCAGCCATCAAGGCCCTGCGCCGAGAGATCCAGATTATTTTCCAGGATCCTTATTCATCGCTGAATCCGAGGATTCCGGTCGGGAAAGCGATTATGGAACCGATGCAGGTGCATGGCCTCTATAAAAATGACCGGGAACGCAAAGCCAAAACCATTGACATCCTGCAACGCGTTGGCCTCGGTGAAGAACATTTTCACCGTTACCCGCATGAGTTTTCGGGCGGGCAGCGGCAGCGTATCGGGATTGCCCGGACCATAGCCTTGCACCCTAAACTGATTGTTTGCGACGAATCGGTGTCGGCTCTTGATATTTCGGTGCAGGCGCAAGTGCTGAATTTACTGAATGAACTGAAGGAGAATTTCGGTTTTACCTATATTTTCATCTCACATGACCTTGCCGTGGTGAAGTACATGAGCGACCAGGTGCTGGTGATGAATAAGGGCAGGATTGAGGAAATCGGCGATGCGGATGCGATTTACGCGCATCCTCAGGCGGCTTACACAAAAAGGCTGATTAACGCTATACCGAAAGGAAATTAATTACCGTATGCCTGATATCTTTAACGCTGCAGACAATAAAGAGCTGGTCATCCGACTTGAAAGACTGTCTCCGGAAGCCACGCCCCTGTGGGGGAAAATGACTGTTTCCCAGATGCTGCTGCACTGCCAGAAACCCCTGGATGTTGCTACCGGCAGGCTCGCCCTGAAGTCGGGCATTATTGGTTGGCTTTTCGGGAAAATGGCCAAGAAAAGCTTCCTTAAAAATCTTGGATTCGGGAAAAACTCCCCCACAGCCCCACAATTTAAGATTGCAGAAACACCGGATTTCACAAGAGAAAAAAAGACGTTAATGGATTTGGTATTGGAATTCGGTCACAAAGGACCGGCAGTAATCATAAATAAAAAGCACCCTTTCTTTGGGCAGATGACCGATGAGGAGTGGGGCCAGCTGCAGTACATCCATCTCGATCATCATTTGAAGCAGTTTGGGCAGTAGGCTGAAAAACCTGGGTCTAGATTACCATTTCCGGAATTTCTCCTTCAATAATCAATTCGGCCTCCGTTGAGGCAATGATATGTTCTACGGTTACGCCGGGAGCACGTTCAAGTAATTTAAACCCTTTTGGTGTGATTTCCATCACGGCCAGTTCGGTTACAACTTTTTTCACACAGCCGACACCGGTCAATGGCAAAGTACAACGCTTCAATATTTTTGACTCGCCGGCTTTGTTGACGTGCATCATCGCTACGATAATGTTTTCTGCGGAAGCGACCAGATCCATCGCGCCGCCCATACCTTTGACCATTTTACCGGGAATTTTCCAATTCGCGATATCGCCATTTTCGGCCACTTCCATTGCACCCAGGATTGTCAGGTCGACTTTTTGGCTACGGATCATCCCGAAGCTGAAAGCCGAATCAAAGAAACTCGCGCCTGGCAGTGTGGTTATGGTTTGCTTTCCGGCGTTGATTACATCAGCGTCTTCTTCCCCTTCAAAAGGAAACGGGCCCATGCCCAGCACGCCGTTTTCACTCTGGAATTCCACTGAAATATCGGTGCGGACATAATTGGCAACCAAAGTCGGAATCCCGATACCCAGGTTTACATAATATCCGTCTTTGACTTCCTTCGCAATTCTCTTTGCAATTTCTTCTTTACCGAGCATAGTTTACAGTTTACGGCTTACAGTTAACAGTGGTCCAAACGGCAAACAGTATTCTTGTGTATTTCTGTAAACCGTTACTGTTGACTGCTAAGTCTATTTTTTCCTTACAGTTCGTTGTTCAATCCTCTTCTCAAATTTTGCTCCTTTGAAAATCCTTTGCACCAGAATTCCGGGAATGTGGATTTCATTCGGGTCCAGACTGCCGGCAGGGAGTAACTCCTCAACTTCGGCAATGGTTATTTTCCCGGCTCCTGCCATAGGTGCATTGAAATTCCTGGCTGTACCTTTAAAAATCAGGTTGCCCGCTTCGTCGCCTTTCCAGGCCTTTACGATGGAAAAGTCGGCTTGGTACGCATGCTCAAGTATGTGCATCTTCCCATTAAATTCTCTTGACTCTTTTCCCTCAGCGACTTCCGTCCCGTAGCCGGCAGGCGTAAAAAAGGCCGGAATTCCGGCTTGTGCGGCGCGGCATTTTTCGGCTAAAGTCCCTTGTGGCGTGAGTTCGACCTCAAGTTCGCCGGACAGCATCTGGCGCTCAAATTCGGCATTTTCACCAACGTAGGATGAAATCATTTTCTTAATCTGTCGCTTCTGTAAAAGCAATCCAAGTCCGAAATCGTCGACGCCCGCATTGTTCGAAATGCAGGTCAGGTTCCTGACATCCATACGGACGAGTTCGGCGATGCTGTTTTCCGGTATGCCGCAAAGCCCGAAACCACCCAGCATGATGGTTTGCCCGTCGCTAATCCCGGCGAGCGCTTCACTGACAGTATTTACTTTCTTGTTGATCATATCGTGGTTGTTAGCCCGGATGGAAGCGGCATCCTTTTTCCTGCTCCTTTAGCAGGGAAAAGATACAGCGCACAGCCGGATTGGCTTCAAATAAAAATCATGGGTTTAACCGCCCAGATCCAGTTCCTCCGTATCCTGCTCCTGACCCCCCTCGGTATCGGTGGTGTCCTTTACCACAGGGGTATAACAGTCTACCTTGATGGCCAGATTCGCGGGGCGTTTGAATGGTTCCATAGAAACTTTCAGCGAACTGTCGCCATAGCATTTTTTCATGAACATGGCCCAGATGGGCAGCGCTGCCGTAGCACCTTGTCCGTAGGTAATGCCTTTAAAGTGGGCCGAACGGTCCTCGTTCCCAACCCACACGCCGGCTGCGAGGTCCGGAACCATCCCGACGAACCAGCCGTCAGATTGATTTTGGGTTGTTCCGGTCTTACCCGCAATCGGGTTTTTGAAAACGTATGGGTAACCGGTCACGCGATTGTAACCGTTGCCGCCACCCTGCGTCCTTAAACGCGCTCCGGAACCGGACTCGGTCACCCCTTCGAGCAATTTGAGGACGGCATAAGCAATATCCTTGTTGAGTACATCGTGCGATTCGGTCACCGGCTTGTACAGTTCCACGCCATTCTTGTCCTCAATCTTCACGATCACCTGGGGCTTGACGTACACGCCTTCGTTAGCAAAAGTACTGTAAGCCGCGACCATATCCTCAACGGTGATTTCCACCGCGCCCAAAGCAATCGAGGGTTGTGCCGGGATGTCTGACTTGACGCCCAGTTTATGTGTCAGGTCAATGACCGCTTCCGGCCCGACCTTGTCTATCAGTTTTGCGGACACGGTGTTGATTGAAAGGGCCAGCGCCTTTTTGAGGGTCACCATACCGCGGTACTCCCCGTTGGAGTTGTTGGGCGTCCAGTTTTCAGTAACGTGGTGTCTTCCTTTCGGGATGGTGAACGGCGAATCAAGGATTGAGTCGCACGGTGACATTCCCGCCTGCTCGATGGCCGTGGCATACACGAACGGCTTGAATGTCGATCCGACCTGGCGGGCTCCCTGTGCCACGTGATCGTACTGGAAATGTTTGTAGTTGATACCGCCTACCCAGACTTTTACGTTCCCGGTGCGTGGCTCCATGGCCATCATTCCGGTTTGAAGGAAATGCTTGTAATACCGTATTGAATCGTTAGGGGTCATTATGGTATCTTTTTCACCCTTCCATGAAAACACCTTCATCTTGGTTTTCACGTTGAATGATTTCAGGATTTCCTCTTCGGATTTGTCCTCGGCTTTCATCAGGCTCCAGCGTTCTGAGTTCTTCCGCGCGCGCATCATCAGCCTTTCGGTTTCGGCCTCGTTCAGATTGACAAAGGGGGCATTTTTATTGGTTTTCTGCTGGCTCCAGAATTCCTGTTGCAGGTTGGCCATGTGGTCCGTAACAGCTTCCTCGGCGTAGGTCTGCATGCGGGAGTCAATCGTAGTGTAGATCTTGAGCCCGTCGGTATAAATGTCGTAATCGCTGCCGTCCGGCTTTTTGTTTTCCTTGACCCATTCCTTCATAAAGTCACGCAGGTATTCGCGGAAATACGTCGCGATCCCGTCGGTATGGCTCTCTGGGTGAAAGTGCAGTGTGATGGGTTTCTCTTTCAACACCGTCGCTTTTTCCTTGTCCAGCACGCCATTGCGCACCATTTGATCCAAAACAATGTTGCGGCGCGTCTTCACACGTTCGGCGCGGCGTACCGGGTTGAAATAGGATGGATTGGTAAGCATCCCGACAAGCATGGCGCTCTCCTCAATATTGAGGTCTTTCGGCTCTTTGCCGAAATACACTTTGGCCGCAGAACGGATGCCCACGGCGGTGTTCACGAAATCGGCTTTATTAAAATACATCGCGATGATCTCGTTTTTCGTGTACTGTCGTTCAAGGCGCACGGCGATAATCCATTCCTTGGCTTTCTGTATCACACGGAACGGAAGGAATCTCGATCCTTCCCCGTGGAACAGCATCTTGGCGAGTTGTTGTGTCAACGTACTCGCACCGCCATTGGTCCCCAATCTCATTACGGCGCCCACGGTTCGTTTGCCGTCAATACCGGAATGCTCGTAGAAACGCTCGTCTTCAGTCGCAACCAACGCTTTCACAAGATGGGGCGGCAGGTCTGAATATTTTACCGAAGTACGGTTTTCATTGTAAAATTTACCGATCGTGACGCCATCTGCCGAAATGATCTCAGTAGCCAGGTTGGAATTCGGGTTTTCAAGCTCGTCAAACGAAGGCATGTGCCCTAAAAGCCCCCAGGACGCAAGCAGGAAAAAAAGAAAAATCCCGCCGAGCGTGTACAAAAATACGCGCCAGAACTTTTTCCTGTAATAATCAATATCCCTGACGACGTCCGGTTTATTGTTGTTTTTTTTAATTGCCATAGCTTATTCTGTTGATTCGATCCTGAAACCCACATCGGTGACGCCCGCCAGTTCCGCAACGCCCGGGATTTTTCCGGTCTGGCGTACGGCATGGCTGATGCGCACCTGATATTCACCCTGTTTCGGGAATTTCATTTTTTCTTTATAAAACAGCTTATTTTCCTTGACGTCGGTAAAACCGTCACCCAGCAGCGAACCGTCGGGCTCTGTCATCTGGTATTGCAGCGTATCGACTTTTGTGAGTCCGCCGGGCTGCTCCAATGCCACAATCAGGAACAGATTGCTGAATTGGTAATCTTTGTTGTCGCGGATGTTCACGAACAGGTTGTATGCCTTTACGGTGTCCGGGCTTTGGAATTTAAACGTCACAACGCTGTCTTTTTTCCAGGCCGCCCCCACCGATTTGTATTCGTCAAACACGCGCTTCTTGTCGCAGGAGGCGAGCAAAGACAACGTTAAAAGCAATACTATACTATTCTTTAGGCCCATTGTTGCCCTGGTTTTTATTGTCCGATGGTTTCCTGTTCCGGTTGCGGTTGTTGTTATTCCGGGGTTTGTCGCCGGCCGGCCTGTTTTGTCCCTGCGGCCTGTTGTCCGCGGTATTCTTATTTTCGCCTGAATTCCTGTTCTCGTTTCTAGGCGGACGGTTTTCGTTGCGCTGCCGGTTCTCATTACGGTTGTCGTTGCGCTGGCGGTTGTCGCCGTTCGGACGGATGACTTCACTCGCTACGGCAGCCGTGTCTCCGGGCTTGCGTTTTTTGTTGTTCGGCCTTTTTCGTTTCTTCGGCTGGTCGAAACGGGTCAGGCTTTCCTGGCCCATCGCATTGTTGAAATCCTTTTCAGGAGCAGGTGCTGCTTCGACAGCGTAATCTTCAAGCGAAGAGACTTTGTTTTTCTCTTTGTTTTCGGCAATGATTTCCTTGACCTGCTCGATTTTCAGCGTGTGCCAATTGGCGAAATTATCGGTGTAGGCAAACCACATGAGCCCTTTGAATATGTCCTGCTTCTGGCACACCGCCATGCCTTTCTCGGTCATCAGCTTGGTATCGAAATCAGGAAATCCCTGTAAGGCGTCCATGTAAGTATCCAGTTCATAGTTCAGGCAACATTTCAGCTTACCACATTGTCCGGCCAGTTTCTGCGGATTCAGCGACAATTGCTGGTACCGTGCTGCGGAGGTATTCACGCTGCGGAAATCCGTCAGCCAGGTAGAGCAGCACAGTTCCCGTCCGCACGACCCAATGCCGCCCAGACGCGAGGCTTCCTGACGAAAACCAACCTGTTTCATTTCGATCCTGGTAGAGAATTCGCGTGCAAAATCTTTGATCAAGAGCCTGAAATCGACGCGGTCCTCGGCAGTGTAATAAAAGGTGGCTTTAGAACCGTCGCCCTGGAATTCAATATCCGAAATCTTCATCTGCAGTTTCTGGGCTATGGCGAGTTCACGCGCGCGCACTTTCATCGGCTCTTCCTTATCACGGGCCGCCGACCAGATATCGATGTCTTTTTGAGAGGCCTTACGGTACACTTTAGGCACTTCTGCGTTGTCCTTCACCCCTTTCTTCTTCATCTGGATGCGCACCAGCTCGCCCGTCAGCGTGACAATCCCGATGTCGTGCCCCGGAGACGCCTCGGTTGCTACGATATCGCCAATGCTCAAAGTCAGTTTCTCCGTGTTTCGGTAAAATTCCTTGCGCCCGTTCTTGAAACGGACTTCTATGCAATCAAATGGCGCTTCGCCATTCGGTAAATTCATATTTGATAACCAATCGAAAACCGTCAGCTTGTTGCAGCTGTCTGTTCCGCAGGTCCCATTGTTCTTACAACCCTTCGGCGCTCCGCCGTCAGCAGTTGAGCAACTTGTACATGCCATATTTTATATGTAGTGTTGTGACGCGCACAACTTAAGTTCGTAAAACGTTTTGCGGGTAAAGATAGTATATTTTAGAGAAAAGTGGCAAAGTAACTGACCGGCAAAGTCGCAAAGTTTTTAAATGCAAAAACTGCTTCATCTTATGAAACAGTTTTGATTTTTTGGCGCGCTTTATCCCGGTGTCGCCTTTATCTTCGTTCGTGCCTCACAGGGGAGGCCGGGGCTATCGGGGCTAAGCGTTTTGTCGTTCAATGACATATAATTTGTCCGAAAGACGAATCCTGAATGGTAATTTGAACGAAACCACATTTCCCTTTACGGCCGTTTGCGCCGGAGCGTCGTTTACAAACATTTCCCTTATTTCCATTTGCTCCTCGCCGGTGGTCGGGCCTTTAATCAGGACTTCATCGCCGATTTTCAATTCACCGGACTCCATAAAAAACTGTCCAATTGATGCTCTTGGAAAAAAATGAAGTCCTTTCCCGATAAGCTTCTTTTTGGGTGCTGCACGTTGGGTATTGGGTTTTGGTGCCTGCTCCGTTAATTTTGAAATTGGATGTTCCGCATTTTTGTACGTCAGTTTATCGGATTTTCCTTTTTTGAAAATCATATTGCCGTTCTTGATGCCGCGCCGGATTTCCTTTTGCGCCTCTTCCGGCAAATGGATCACTGAAACACAGTCTGTAGAACAGCAGTTTTCCATCGAAGCTTTGCAGTCATCACATTGTATGAAAAGCAAATGGCAGCCTTCGTTGGCGCAATTTGTATGGTTGTCGCATGGCTTACCGCATTGGTGGCATTGCGAGACGATATCATCGGTAATCCGCTCGCCTAACCTGTGGTCGAACACGAAGTTTTTCCCGATGAATTTGCTCTCCAATCCTTCTGCCTTGACCTGACGCGTGTACTCAATGATACCGCCTTCGAGTTGGTATACATTCTCAAAACCTTTGTGCTTAAAATACGCGCTGGCTTTCTCGCAACGGATGCCGCCGGTGCAGTACATCAGCAGTTTTTTGTCCGATTTGTGTTCGGCGAGCTGTTCCTCAATGATCGGCAATGATTCGCGGAAGGTATCGACGTCAGGCTTAATCGCTTTCGTAAAATGCCCGATCTCGCTTTCATAATGGTTTCTCATGTCCACGACAATCGTGTCGGGATCTTCAAGCAGTTCATTGAATTCCTTCGCCTTGAGATGGATTCCGATGTTGGTCGCATCAAAAGTATCGTCGTTGAGTCCGTCAGCGACAATCTTATCACGCACCTTAATCGTGAGCTTTAAAAACGAATGGTCATCGTGCTCAACTGCGACATTGAGCCGGATGCCTTTCATAAAATCGTATTGTTCGATGGTGTCCTTGAATTCGTAGAAATTGTCTGCAGGCAAGGAAAGCTGCGCGTTGATCCCTTCGCGGGCAACATAAATCCTCCCCAAGACCTCCAGCGGATTCCAGGCCAGGAACAGTTCATTTCTAAATTGTGTCGGATTTTCAATTTGCGCATAAGCGTAGAAAGACAACGTGAGTCGTTGCTTTCCGGCGTCATCAATAAGGACGGCACGTTCTTCTGCGCTTAAAGTGTTGTACAGTTGCATGCTATAAACAGTTTTAAGTGGAGTTATTTTCGGATGCAAAGTTAAAGGAAAGATCCGTATTTGCAAGACCTCAGCACACTCCGCGTTTTATGAGAAATCCGCGGCAACGGCGATGCCCTCATTTGCGGGAGGAAGCCCTGGCTCCGATTACTTTCGGTCAGTTCAGCCTTTGGCCTCGGGTGCGGCGGAGGGACAGATATTGCGAAAAGTGGGAAATAGCTCCAAAAAAAAAAGCACCGAAAACCGGTGCTCTAACATGTTGCGATGGTGCCGCGCTGTAACTGATTAACAATACTCGTTGTATGCGTCCTGCAGGTTTTCAGCAATCATTTCTGCAGGTCGGCCTTCGATGTGATGGCGTTCGAGCATGTGGACGAGTTCACCATCCTTAAACAAGGCCATGCTTGGCGATGACGGCGGGAATGGGAACATGTGCTGGCGGGCCGCATTGACGGCGTCCGTGTCAACACCGGCGAAAACCGTCACAAGGTGGTCTGGTTTTTTGGCGCCATTAAGGCTCATTCTGGCACCGGGGCGCGCATTGCGTGCGGCACATCCGCAAACGGAATTCACCACAACGAGCGTCGTGCCTTTTTTTGCGACAGCCTGTTCTACTGCCTCTGCGCTATATAGTCCTTCAAAGCCGGCGTCTGTAAGTTCAGCACGCATGGGGCTTACCATTTCTTCGGGATACATATTTTTAAATTTTAAATGTTGAGTTGCAAAGTTACTCAGAAATTCGTGCCGCTGTTCAGGCAGCGATAAAGATTTACTATCCGTTTTATAGCCAAATCCTATCGGAATATCCTGCGGACCAGCGCCCTGATGAACAGCCCTTTCGGACATTGCCATATCACCTGCAGGTCTTCATAGAGGGTGGTTTCGCCATCAAGGAATTTAAGTATCAGTGCGGGATGTGACTTCCTGAACATCGCACTGAAAATCATGGCGCCTTTTTCATTATTCTCAGACAGGATATCGAGCAGCAACAAGTCATAAAACCAAAAGCGGTCGTTTTTGTGGAACTTACTGAAGTCGGCCTGACGCTGCAGGAAATGCACCAGGCGTTTTGAAAGTTTATCGGAATTTTTAAACGTAAATCCTGTACTTGCCTTGGTCCAGCCACCTGCCGATCCGATATGTACGATGTTTTTGGTATTGTGCTTCCAAAATCGGTATGAAGTCATCGGGATGCTGCCGCGTTCCTTTTCGACAATCTTGTAATTCGCAATGTGTAGATCCGACAGATAGGCTGTAATTGCAGCTTCATACTCGTGTTGCGGCAAAAGATCTTTTGAAAATAACGTATACTCCACAATCGCTTCCGTATCAGAAACCGGCAGCACATACATAAACCGCGTATTTCCTTTTTGCGGAACCGAGAAATCCATAAACGTCGCGACATTCGGGTCAAAAGAAGGCGTTTCCGTCTTCACCCTCCAACCGACGAAATGTTGCTGCAGCAGCGGAAATCCTGTTTGCTCCAAAACCGGTTTTTGGTCATAAACGCTGTTGAAGAGCTTCCGGCACGAAAAATCATCCGCATCCGTCTGCACGACCACGTTCCCGGCAGATTCGCTGTAACCGGTCACCCTGCATTGCACAAACTCGATATTAGACTGCAATGCGATCCGTTTCAGGATTTTGTTATAAAAATCAATCCCCCGGATCATCTTATATTCGTACGGCGACAAGTCCATCTTACGGCTGGAGTTTTCGTTCTTAAACCAAACGTACCGCCATTTCTGCGTGAGGATTTTGTCCCACGCCCCTTTGCCGGTTTCCCAAAAACACCAGGTCCGGTCATTGGTTTGCTTGGCATCCTGATCCAGCAATAAGATCTTTTTATCTGAAAATCCCCCGGACTTGACCATCTGGTTAAGCGTCATCAGTGCGGCCAACCCGGTGCCCGAAAAAATATAGTCGTAATGCTTCATCTGATGATTTAAAGCATAAAGATAGATTTTTACACTTACAAACGAAACGAAAATCCGACCGCAGCGTAATAATCGGGTGCATTCTCGCTGATTCCGATACCAGCGGAAACATCTACCATCATATCGTTTGACAGTAAATAGGTAAATCCGCCGTCGCATCGGTGATCAGGCCTGGATTTTTGCGGTGAGAAACCGTATAATTCCACGTAGCAACCCGCCTTGCCCGAAAGCGAAATTCCGGTTGTCAGCGTATAAATAAAGGTGGGTTCTGGTGTTTCACCATCCCACTCGGCACCCAGGTTGTAGCCCAATGACAGCCTGTCAGACAAGGTGTGTTGCATGGTAAAACGAAACTCCGGCGCGTAAAACGTGGCTTTCATTTCTTTCGACGCGAGGTCAGGAATGGCAAGGTGCGCGATGAACGACGTTTTTGGCACGATGCCCTGTTCTTCAGCCAGCCTGGTCTTGAACCCGATTAAAACGGGATTCAGCCCTGAAACCTTTTGGTCAAACTCTTCCCTGAATTCAAACTCCAGGATCAGCCGCAGTTCAAAATGGTCGTTTACGCCAAATTTTATAAGGGACGATGGCGCGGTGACAGCCTGCGCGTCTGCGTTTGCCTTTTCATACGAAAAACCGTTTTCCATCTGGAACATGCCTTTAGGGACCAGTGCCGGCGTTTCGGTCTGGTCCGGGCGGTCGGTCTGTATGGGCTGGACTAGTTGTGCCAAAAGGCCCAGCGGCAGCATCAGTAGTATCAGTGAAAATTTTTTCATAATTTATTTTTAGACAAATCTAAAAATATTATTTTGCAAACAAAAATATTATTTATATTTGCTTTGAAAAAAATACGTTCGTTATGAAAGGCAAATCTTTAGAAGAGGTCAACCAGTCCATTTCTACACAAAATAAGACCTCCGTATTCCGGAAAGTCCTGGCATTTTTCGGACCGGCATACCTGATCAGCGTCGGGTATATGGATCCGGGGAATTGGGCTACGGACATCGCGGGCGGAAGCCAGTTCGGTTATGCGCTCCTTTGGGTATTGCTGATGAGCAACATCATGGCCCTGCTGTTGCAAAGCCTCAGTGCCCGGTTAGGGATTGTAACGCAGCTTGATCTGGCGCAGGCCTCGAGAGAAACCTACTCGCCCTTTGTCAACTACATTTTATATTTCCTGGCCGAGATTGCTATTGCGGCCTGCGATTTAGCCGAAGTACTCGGAATGGCTATCGGGATTAACCTGCTGTTCGACATCGACCTGGTCCCCGCGGTGATGATTACGGTGCTGGATACCTTTTTATTATTGTTCCTGATCAATAAGGGCATGCGCAAAATGGAGGCTTTTATTATCGCACTGGTCGCTATTATCGGGGTGTCGTTTGTTTTCGAGATGATTTTTGCGCAGCCCGAACTACCCAAGGTTTTCGCGGGACTGATTCCATCGATACCAAATGAAACGGCTTTATACATCGCGATCGGGATTATCGGGGCTACAGTGATGCCCCACAACCTCTACCTGCATTCTTCATTGGTGCAAACGCGGAAATTCGACCGCAGCAAGGCCGGGATCTTACAGGCTCTCAAGTACAATTTTATCGATTCGGCGATTGCGCTCAATCTGGCATTTTTCGTGAATGCGGCCATTTTGATTCTCGCAGCGGCGACATTCTATAAAAACGGGAAGTTCGATGTCGCCGAAATCCAGGATGCACACCAATTCCTGCAGCCCTATCTTGGGACGCAATGGGCTCCGGTACTGTTTGCGGTCGCTTTGATTGCAGCCGGCCAAAGTTCGACGGTCACCGGCACGCTCGCCGGCCAGATTATTATGGAAGGTTACCTCAATTTGCGCATACAACCGTGGGTGCGCCGCATCCTGACACGGCTCATTGCTATTGTACCGGCTGTGATCGTGATTTCTGTTTTCGGGGAAAGCGTTACCGGAAAAATGTTGATTTTCAGTCAGGTGATTCTGAGCCTGCAACTGGGCTTTGCGATCATCCCATTAATCCATTTTGTGAGCGACAAACGCAAGATGAAAGGTTTTGAAATCGGGATCCCAACCCGGATTGCCGCCTGGATTATCGCCATCATCATTGTGTCGCTGAACGCAAAACTCGTTTTCGACGAATTGAATGGCTGGCTGGAAACTTCTGAAAACCCGTTGGTACTTTGGCTTACTGCCGTTCCGTTGGCAATCGGGTTCCTGATCCTGCTGTTGTATATTGTTTTTACGCCATTTTTCAGGAAACATTCCCATGCGATTGACAACCATTCGCCACACAATCTCCAACTGAAGTTTTCGAAGTCTCCTGCATTTGGCAAGAAAAACATTGCGATTTCGGTCGATTTTTCTTCGGCGGACGAATTTGCCATCAACAATGCCTTTGAGATGGGCGGGATTGAAGCCCAGTACACACTGATTCACGTTGTGGAAACAGTTGGGGCAATGTATTACGGTGGCAATATTGAGGACCATGAAACCAGTATCGATGAGAAGCTGCTAGCCGAGTACCGGGAAATGCTTACGCTGAAAGGCTACCGTGTGCAAACCCGCCTCGGCTTCGGAAAACCCGCCAAGGTCATTCCTGAAATTGTCAGTTCAATGCCGTTTGATGTACTCGTGATGGGCGCACACGGGCACACCGGTTTTAAGGACCTGCTGTTCGGTACCACCGTAAATAAGGTCCGGCATAAAGTCAGCATTCCGCTTTTTATTGTAAAAAAATAAACCTTTACTACTTTTGCCAAAACTGACCTTATGACTTTTTCGGAAGAAAATTACCTGAAGACGATTTACCACCTCACCATCCTCACTGACAGTGGGGTCAGCACGAACGCTATAGCCGATAAAATGGAAACGAAAGCTTCTTCAGTCACTGATATGCTGAAGAAACTGGCCGAAAAGGATTTGGTCCACTATAAAAAATATCAGGGGGTATCGTTGACCGACAACGGTCGGCTTGCGGCCAAAATGATTGTGCGAAAACACCGCCTTTGGGAAGTATTTCTTGTGGAAAAGCTCGATTTTGCCTGGGATGAAGTGCATGATATCGCCGAACAGCTCGAACACATCAAGTCTGAAAAGCTCATCAACAAGCTCGACGATTTTCTTGGCAACCCGACCGAAGATCCGCATGGTGACCCGATTCCGGATGCCAATGGCCGTATCATTAAGATTGAAAAGCAGTTGCTGTCTGAACTCAACGAGAACCAATCCGGTGTCTGCGTTGGCGTGAAAGACACCTCATCCGAGTTCCTTCAATACCTTGACAAGCTGGGAATTGCATTAGGAGCAGAAATTAAGGTGCTCGTTAAAGAGAGTTTTGACCAATCGCTCCGGATTGCCATAGGAACTAAAGAAAATGCAATCTCAAGTAAGATTGCGTCTAATCTCTTTGTGCAGCGGAGTTAATGGCATCCGCAACCATCTGAGCCACAGTTTTTAGCAGGTTTTCTTTTCTTCAGAAGAAACTTGCGCACTAAAAATGCGATGGCCAGTGCCAATGTCGTGAACGCCAATATATCCTGAATATCATCCATTGCTTTGCTTTCTACTCTATTTATTTCAGGGCCTGGAAGGCAACAAACGCGACAATGTATGCGAGCGAACTCATAAATACCAATTGCGCCATCGGCCATTTCCAGGTATTGGTTTCTTTTTTCGTGATGGCCAGCGTACTGGCACATTGCATCGCAAATGCATAAAACAGCAGCAATGAAATCCCGGAAGCGAAATTGAAGATTTTATTTCCGGTTTGCTGATCGGTTTCCGCCTGCATCTTGTCTCTGATAGTGTCTTCGTTGTCTGCGTCGCCCACACTGTAAATGGTTGCCAGCGTGCCCACGAAGACTTCCCTGGCTGCAAACGAACTCAAAATTGCAATACCTATTTTCCAGTCGTAACCCAGCGGCCTGATGACGGGCTCAATGGTTTTCCCCATGATCCCGATATAGGAATTTTCGAGTTTGTAAGACGCGATCCGTTCATCGACATACGCCTTATCGAAATGCCCCTTCTCCTGCTTGATCTCATCCAGGACGATGTTTTCGGCATTCCTGAAATTTTTCCCCGGACCGAATGAAGCCAGGAACCAAAGCACAATTGATATGGCAAGGATAATTTTCCCGGCACCCAGCACAAATGCTCGTGTTTTTTCAACCACATTCAAGGCGACATTTTTAAACAGCGGCAATTTGTAGTTTGGCATTTCCACTACAAAGAAGGTTTTGCCTTTTATCCTGAGCACTTTATTCAGAATATAGGCTGACAATACCGCAGTCGCAAACCCCAGTAAGTACAACGCCATCAGCGTAAGCCCCTGGGTGTTGAAAATCCCTAAAACCCTGTTCTTCGGGATAATAAGCGAAATGATGATCGAATATACCGGCAACCTCGCCGAGCAGGTCGTAAATGGTGTGACTAAGATGGTGATCAGCCGTTCTTTCCAGTTTTCAATATTGCGCGTAGCCATGATGGCCGGAATGGCGCATGCCGTCCCTGAAATTAACGGCACGACGCTTTTGCCGCTGAGTCCGAACCGGCGCATGATCTTATCCATCAGGAAGACCACGCGACTCATGTATCCGGTTTCCTCAAGTATCGAGATGAAAAGGAACAGGAAGGCAATCTGGGGGATAAAGATGACAATACCGCCGATTCCGGGAATGATTCCCTGCGAAATCAGGTCGGTGAAAATGCCTTTTGGAAGTGTTTCCGCCGCAAACGCGCTGAGCCAGGTAAAACTATTGTCAATCCAATCCATCGGGTAACTGGACCAATCAAAGATAGATTGGAAGATGAGCAGCAGTATGAACGAGAAAATCACATAACCCCAGACTTTATGCGTGAGGACACGGTCGAGGCGGCTCCTGAAATCGCGCGCTTTCCCGGTGTCAACGGTACGACCTTCTTTGAGTACATCGTTGATAAACTGGTAACGTTTGATGGTTTCTTTCTGCTGCAGCCGTTTTAGCTCAGCATTGGGTTTTGCGAAATTATGCGTATCGATGAAATTCTTGTTCAGGTTCGAGAAATTAACGTCCTGCGTGATGACGAGCCAAAGCTTGTATAGCGATTGCTTCGGGAAGGCTTTTCTCAGGCCGTTGAAGTAATCAGTGTCGATATTTGAGGCGTTCAGGCACGGTTCGACCGACAATGAGTTGTAATCGACAATCAGCTTCTTCAACGCTTCGATGCCGGTTTTTTTCCGCGCACTCACCAGCGCAATCTTTGTTTTGAGATGGCTCTCGAGGTACGGGATATCCAGCGAAATGCCTTTGAGTTCCATACGATCGGCCATATTGATGACCAGGATCGTAGGGATTTCGAGGTCTTTTATTTGGGTAAAAAGCAGCAGGTTCCGTTTGAGGTTTTCCACATCGGTGACCAAAACCGCAACATCCGGATAGTCCCTGTCGTTCTTATTAAGCAGCAATTCAATCACGACGTTTTCGTCAATTGAACTGGCATTGAGGCTGTACGTACCCGGTAAATCAAGGATGACCCCTTTAAATCCTAATGGTAAATTACAAAAACCCTGTTTGCGTTCCACCGTGATTCCGGGATAATTCCCCACCTGCTGGTTCAGTCCCGTGAGTTGGTTGAATACCGAAGTCTTTCCCGTGTTCGGGTTCCCGATAAGCGCAACTTTAATGCTATGGTCCGGCATTCTCAGGAAGGATTTTTAATGATTTCAACCTCGATTGCGGAAGCCGTTTCCAGCCGGATGGCAAGATGGCTGTCGTTGATGTTAAGGAACAACGGGTCGCCGAACGGGGCAATCTGGAGCAATTCCACGGTGTTTCCCGGCAAACAGCCCATTTCGATCAACTTCAACGGGACGGTGTTGATGTCAAAATCAGTGATGATGGCTTTTTCGCCTATTTCGAGCTGGGCAATGGTGGTCTGCAAATCTTATTTAGATTGAATAAGGCAAAAGTATTAAAAATTAATGAGATCGGGCAGGAATCGAGGCTGCAATTTTCGAATTATTCTTCGGCAGATAAGATCGCGATATCTTTAATAAGCCGCTGAATTTCTTCGGTTTTGGTGCCGTCATAAAATCCGCGGATGCGCCTCTGGGTATCGACAAGGATAAAGTTCTCGGTGTGCACCATATCGTACAGCTCCGACGCATTCGCCGTTTTAACCGCCAGGTAAGATTTCCGGGCGAGATAATAAATGTCTTTTTTGTTTCCTGTAACCAGGTTCCACTTGCTGTCGATGACACCTTTTTCCACCGCATATTTTTTAAGCACGGGCACGCTGTCCTGATCCGGAAAAACCGAGTGCGACAGCAGCATGACTTTGGGGTTGTTTTTGACAGCCTTTTGCACTTCGACCATATTGTCTGTCATAATGGGGCAAATGGTCCGGCAGGTCGTAAAGAAAAAATCGGCGACATAAATCTTACCTTCATAGTCTTTTTGCGTAATGGTTTTGCCATTCTGGTTCACAAAAGAGAAATCGGCAATCGTGTGGTTTTTACTGATATATTGTATCGAGGTGTCCACCATTTCAGGATTGACATCGGACGGATTGAATACCGGCAATTGCGGTTTCGGCTTCAATATCCGGTAAGCCACAGACAGGAAAACTACTGTGAGCAAGCCCATTGCGATAATGAAAATCCGGTATTTCTTAAAGAAGCCAGCCATGGAGATAAATTTGGTACAAAAGTACAAAAGCGCAAGTATCCGGCGTCGCATTAACTTTTAAATTAACGCCTTTTAAAACTATAATCGGTATTTTTGTTGCACACAAATTACATACTGATGAAAATAGATATTAAAAACGCGATTCTGGTTCCGGCGATTTTGCTTTCAATGGCCGAAGCCACCGCACAAAAAGAACCCGGCGTCAATACATCCTACATGGATAAGGGCGTGCGGCCGAACGATAATTTTTTCCGTTTCGTCAACGGCGCGTGGCTGGATAAAACTGAAATTCCCGCCGACAAAACCAATTGGGGCAGTTTTAACGAGTTACGCCAGAACACCGATAAAGATGCTCTGGCCATACTTAAGGAAGCAGCGGCTGATCCTAAATACAAATCGGCTACCGACCAGGGTAAGGCAATCAACGTGTATAAATCGGTGATGGACACGGTCGGACGAAACAAGCAGGGCATCGATCCGCTCAAGGCGACACTGGCAAAAATCGATGCAGTACGCACTATCAAGGACCTCCAAAAATTGCTCACTGAAGCGCAGCCTTATGGCGGGCTTGGCTTTTTCCGCATTGGCATTGACGCTGATGAGAAGAACAGCAACCGCAATATCGTATACCTGGCGCCCGGCAGTGTTGGCTTGCCGGACCGTGACTATTATGTTTCGGACGACAAGGATTCAAAGGAAAAACGGGAACTTTATACAGCCCATGTAAGCCGAATGCTGCAGTACCTCGGCGAAAAGCCACAACAGGCTAAGTCTGAGGCGCAGCAAATCCTGGCCATTGAGACGGCGATGTCGCTACCCCGCTTTGACCGGGTGCAGCGCAGGGACAGCCGTTTGTCATACAACCCGATGTCGGTTGCCGGATTGCAGCAATTGATGCCATCGGTGAACTGGAAGCAGTTTTTCGATGAAACGGGATTGCAGAAAACCGATTCGCTGATTGTTACGCAGCCAAATTATTTTGCGGCACTCGAAAAAATACTCAAAGAGCAAAAAACCGATACCTGGAAAGCATACCTCAAATGGACCCTGCTTAACGGCGCCGCCGGCAGGTTGTCTACAGATATTGAAAATGCAAACTGGGAATTCTATGGCAAAACGCTTACCGGCGCGCTGAAGCAACGCCCGCGGGAGGAACGCGCATTGCAGGCAGTGAACGGCTCGGTCGGAGAAGCATTGGGCAAATTGTATGTAGCGAAAAAATTCCCTGCCGAGGCCAAAGCCAAAGCGGAAACCATGATCAGGAATATCATGCGTGCGTATGAAATGCGGATCAATAACCTCACGTGGATGGGTGCCGAAACCAAAAAGAAAGCCATTGAGAAACTCAACAAACTCACGGTCAAAATCGGTTATCCGGACCAATGGAAGGACTATTCGTCACTCACCATCGTGGCGCCTGCCGACGGTGGAAGTTATTACTCCAACAGCCTAAACCTCGCTAAATGGCACTATGAGGAAGACCTGAAAAAACTCGGCAAACCCGTTGACAAGTCAGAGTGGGGCATGTCACCGCAAACGGTTAACGCTTATTACAATCCGTCATACAATGAAATCGTATTCCCTGCGGCCATCCTGCAGCCGCCGTTCTACAATTACCAGGCTGATGAGGCCGTGAATTATGGAGGCATAGGCGGTGTCATAGGGCATGAAATCTCGCACGGCTTTGACGATTCTGGAGCGCGTTACAATGCAGACGGCAATCTGGTGGACTGGTGGACAGCCGATGATTTGAAGCAGTTCGGTGAACTCACCGGCGCACTGGCTGCACAGTACAGTGCGTTGGAACCATTGCCGGGAACCTTTGTCGACGGGAAATTCACGTTGGGCGAGAACATCGGGGATCTGGGCGGTATCAATGCGGCTTACGACGGTTTGAAGTTATACCTGAAGGAAAACGGTAACCCCGGACTGATTGACGGTTTCACACCCGAGCAGCGCTTTTTCATTTCCTGGGCCACCATCTGGCGTGCTAAAATGCGCGATGAAGCGATAAAGAACCAGGTAAAAACCGACCCGCATTCGCCGGCCATGTACCGCGCCTATGTGCCTTTGCAGAATGTGGATGCATTCTATGAAGCCTTTGGCATCAAGCAGGGAGACGGCATGTTCATCCCCTCGGATAAACGGGTCAGGATCTGGTAAAAAACAAAATCCCCTTCATGGGGATTTTTTTATGGATTGGGCTCGACGTGAATCAGCACATCGGCCACTTCAGGGATTTGATGCTGTATGGCGTCTTTAAGGCGGTGCGCTATCTCGTGCCCTTCGGTAACGGTGATGCTGCCTTTTACGGTCAGGTGCAGGTCGACCAGGTAGGTCATTCCGGTTTTCCGGACAAAACACTTTTCGGTATCAATAACGCCTTCCACAGTGGTGGCAATTTCCCGGATTTCACCAATCACATCGTCGTACAAGTGCTCGTCGAGTATCTCACCCAGGGCCGGCCTGAAAATCATGTAGGCATTGTAGATAATGAAAAACGAGGCCAATAACGCCGCCCAGTCGTCGGCGGTTTCATACCCCGGTCCGAAAATAATCGCGATGGAAATACCAACAAAAGCCATAGCCGACGTGATGGCATCGCTGCGATGGTGCCACGCATCGGCCTTGAGCGAACTGCTGTTGACGTCGTCGCTTTTTTTGGACACAATCCGATAGAAGATTTCCTTGATGATGACGATGGCACCCAGCACAATCAGCGTGAATTTCTCAGGCGTCTTATGGGGTGTCATGATGTTGTGGACGCTCTCATAAGCGATAATGGTCGCGGAAACCAACAGGAAACCGACTACGGCAAACGTCACCAACGCCTCTGCCCTGCCGTGTCCGTACGGATGGTTTTCATCAGCGGGCTTGCTGGAATATCGTATGCCAAAAAGCACCAATACTGAAGAAAATACATCGGTAGCTGATTCTATCGCATCGGCTATCAACGCATAGGAGTTGCCGAAGTAGCCCGCAATGCCTTTGGCAAAAGCCAATGCCATATTCCCGAAGATACTCAGGTAAGCTGTCCGTACCGCTTTTTCCTTGTTGTCGTTCATAATTACCGTAAAAGCGCAAAGATACCCGATTTAGCCCAAACAAACAGGATTGCCGAAACTATCCTTGTTAATCTATCCCTGGAAATCCCCGCCGTCGTCTCCGTTGTCGCGTTTCGGCTGGCGTTCCTTATCGGTTTTCTTTTTATTGAAGCGGTAGGTAAAGGAGAAATTCACCTGCCTCACGCGCCATTGCATTTCGCTGTGGGAATTCAAGAGCGGGAGGTTCGTGTCCATGATCCTTTTCCTGGAGTTGAATACATCCTGCACATTCAGCGCGAGCGTAGCTTTATCCTTGAGGATGTCCTTGCTGAAACCGAGGTTTGCACTGAAGTTGCCAAGACTTCGGCCCTGCGCATTGTTCTGTGGCCCATTGTAGGTCAGGTTTGTCTGCCAATCAATTTTATAAGGCAACGTGACTTTCGAAGTCAGCCTGGTGAACCAGGAGTAGGCGGTATTGTCAAAATCCTGCGAAATGGTGTTGCCCTGAAAATCCACATACGTGTAGTCGCCGTCGGTCTGGTTTCGGAAGAAATTAAAGTTCGAATTGAGCTTCCACCACTTGTAGGGCGAATAGTTCAACGTGAATTCGAACCCGAAGCGGTATTCTGTAGCGAGGTTTATCGGGGTGGACAGGATTACGGGAATGTTGTAATCCTCACCGTCTACGATTGTGATGCTGCCATCGTTGTTCACAATGTCTTTACCTCCGGCAATTACCGGGACAAAATCGCCGCTTTCCTTACGTATGAACTGGAAAGAATCTGTGGTCTTGTTAAGGTACATCGAAGTGCTCAGCGTGAGCTTATCCCAGCGTTTCAGGTAGCCCAGATCCAACGCATCTGTGAAAGCGGCGTTTAGGTCAGGATTGCCTTGGAAAATATTGATGTTGCTCGAATAATTTGAAAACGGATTGATCTGCCTGCCACGCGGGCGTGAAATTCTCCGGCTGTAGCTCAGCGACACGCTGGACTGGTCGGAAACTTCGTAGGTCAGGAAAGCACTCGGAAAAAAATTGTTATACCTCTTGGTGTTAAAATCGGAAGTGGTAAGTTGGTTTATCGTAATGTTGGAATCTTCCCAGCGCAGGCCGAGCAGGATAGAGAATTTCTTGATTTTGGTGCCGAATTGGGTATACAGTGCATTGATTTTTTCGTTGTACTGCAACTCGTTCGTGTAACGCGGGTTGGGGAGGTAACGGTTGATGACGGTGTTTAGCGTATCCACCTCATAATCGGTGAGAAGCTTGTTGAATTCCCCTTTATAACCTGCTTCGAACTGGCTGTTCTTCCCGATGGGCAGCACATAATCGGATTGGATCATGTTCCGGGTTTGCTGTTGGTCGTTGCTGGTTTGTTCGTATTTGATTACATCCGAGTTGTTTTCAATCATGGATTCATCCTGGTCGTCATTGGTCGCAAACGAGGCGTCGATTGTGAATTTATGCCCTTCCTTTTTAAATTTTTTGGTGAAATTGGTCGAATATTCCACATTGCGGCTGTTGCTTCGCTGGTCGTTAAAGCGCGAGGTCACGAAAAGGTTCTCACGATTCGCATCATAATTATTGTACGTTACGTTTTCAGGATTGTTGCCGTTGTTTTTCCTGTAGTTGAAAATATGGGTCCAGGTGGTGGATTTGTCTAGATACAGGTCAATCCCGAAATTGGAATTCACACCTTCGCTGAGGCGTTCGTTGTATCGTTTTTCATCAATGAAATTCCGCGTAGAGCCGTCGCTATTGAGGTATTGAGTGTCTGTGAAGGAATTGCCGGGATTGTTCCGGTAGTTGTATCCGGTCGTGGTAAAGAGATTAAAACCCTCTGATTTAAAATTTACATTGCCAGAAACGCCGTAATTCTCCGGATCACCTGTCGAAAGGATGAGTGTCCCGTTGATGCCGAGATTCTTACCTTTTTTGAGGATGATGTTGAGCAGTCCGCCGCCACCTTCAGAATCATAACGCGCAGAAGGATTTGTAACCACTTCAACTTTGTCAATCGCGTCAGCCGGAATCTGGCGCAGCGCTTCTGTGATATTGATTGCGTTGGAAGGCTTTCCATCGATAAGGATGCGCACATTCTCATTGCCTCGAAGGCTTACGGTGCCATCGGCATCAACCGAAACCGAAGGGATATTGTCGAGCACATCGCTCACCGTACCCCCTTTAACCATCAGGTCATTCCCGACATTGTAGACTTTTTTATCCAGCTTGATTTCGACGGTGGTTTTGTCAACACGGATTTCAACTTCATTAAGCATCGTGGCATCCGGTTCCAGCGAGAGCGTCCCCAGGTTGGTGTTTTCGGTAATGGCTTTCTGCTTGATTTCAAATGGCTTGAAAGAAATAAACTCGATCTTAATGTTGTATGTCCCTACACCAACTTCAAAATCAAATTCCCCCTTTCCATCGGTAATGCCGCCCGTAACTATTTTCGGATTTACGGCATCCTGTAGCGTGATGGTTGCGTATTCCATTGGGATGGTGGTCCCTTTTTCGATAATTTTCCCCGAAACCCTCACTTTTTCACCTCCCTGCTGTTGTTGTGCGGAGTGCACAAAAGGAATTAAAATCGTCAAAATAAGAACCGCAAATCTGGATAATTTCATCAGGCTTAATTTTTATAGCGCTTTACGACCACAAAAGTAAGGCTTGGTTTAGGCGGCTAATCACAATGGTTTGTTAAAAAACCAATCAGCCTATAATATCGAAGACGCGGTCCACCGGCCTGCCTATGATGGCCTTGTCCCCATGAATCACTATCGGGCGTTCTAACAGGATGGGATTTTTAACAATGGCTTTGATAATTTGTGCACTGGTCAACTTCCTGCCTTGGAACTTTTCTTTCCAAAGCGGCTCTTTGGTGCGAATCAGGTCGATCGGCTTGATTCCGAGTTTTTCCACCAAAGTCTTGATTTCAGATTCGTCTGGCGTTTCCTCGAGGTATTTCACGATTTCACAATCGTGGCCCGAGGCATCGAGTACGGCCAGGCATTCCCTGGATTTTGAGCATTTCGGATTGTGGTAAACCTGTATCATTTTATTTGCAAAGTAATCGATTTGAATTGTAAAATTGGACTAATTTAGGGCAATCCTAAATCCGGATCCAAATAAATGTTGCTTATGTTTATAGAACAAGCTTACCGCAATCGGAGAAATTTAATCGCATACCTCCCTTTCCCATTGGTTTTCCTGGGGTTGATGGCTGCAAATTTCATGGTTTCGACCGAAGACACAAACACCATCATCCGGAACGAGATTGCACGCTACGGAAAGAGCATGTTTTTCTTTTCAAATCTGGTTCCGTTTGCAATCCTGATGCTGTTGCTTTTTTTCTGGGTAAAGTACATGCACCGGCAATCGATACTTTCCCTGACGACCTCGCGTCCGGAAATTGACTGGCACAGGATATTTTTTTCTTTCCTGGTTTGGGGTGGATTCAGCACCTTACTGATTTTCATCAGTTACCAGTCGGATCCGGAAAGTTTCCTGTTTAACTTCAACCTCAGGCCATTTCTGGCTTTAGCGCTGATAAGCTTAACGCTGATTCCATTCCAGACAAGCTTTGAAGAGTACTTATTCCGTGGCTACCTGATGCAGGGAATCGGGCTGGTATCCAGGCGAAAATGGGTTCCCCTCGTGGCAACGTCTGTCATATTCGGATTGCTGCACGGTGCAAATCCCGAGGTGGAGAAAATGGGATACATACTTTTGGTGTATTACGTTGGCACAGGTTTCCTGCTGGGCATCATGACACTTATGGATGATGGTATGGAGTTGTCGCTGGGTTTTCATGCTGCAAATAATATCACCGGGGCACTGCTGGTGACTTCTGACTGGACGGTGTTCCAAACGGATTCTGTATTGATTGACAAGTCAGAGCCGTCCGCGGGGCTGGAAGTGATTTTTCCGGTACTGGTCATATTCCCGATACTTTTATTTATCTTTAGTAAGAAGTACCAATGGTCAGGCTGGAAGGAAAAACTTTTCGGGAAAATTGTACTTCCCCCGGTTGAAAATCAAAATCCACCATTATGAGTTCGCCTACTTACCTCAACGTTCACAACCAGTTTAAGCTGAATGGATTTCATCTTGACCGCGATGACCTGTGCCGTGTCGCATACAGTTTTATTAAAGAAGGTGATGACTTTGAGCGTCCCGTCGGCCACTTTTTACTCGATTGGTTTGACCACAACGATTTCATCGAGATGAATACAAGCGGCAGTACCGGAATCCCAAAAGTGATACGGGTGGAAAAACAGGCGATGGTCAATTCGGCGCTCGCTACCGGGGATTTTTTCGAGCTCTCACCCGGGGATAAGGTCCTTAACTGCCTTCCGGTAAAATATGTTGCGGGAAAAATGATGCTGGTACGCGGATTTATCCTGGGCCTTGATATGGATTTTGTCGCACCTACCGCCCGTCCTTTAAAGAACAATGACACCCCGTACGAATTTTCAGCCATGGTGCCGCTGCAGGCGCAAAATTCTATTGGCGAATTGCATCAGGTGAGAAAACTCATAGTAGGCGGTGCAAAAATCAACGCAACGCTCGAAAAAGAATTACAAAACCTTCCGGGCGATGTGTTTGAAACCTATGGCATGACCGAAACTGTGTCGCATATTGCCGCGAAGAAAGTCGGTGAGCGCCCTTTTACCGTACTCCCAAACGTCGCTGTCACAGTAGATGACCGCAGCTGCCTCGTGATTTCGGCGCCTGCCATATCTGCTGATGTTATCGTGACCAATGACCTGGTCGACCTGATCTCCGAAACGCAATTTATATGGAAAGGCAGGATTGACAACGTAATCAACAGCGGCGGTGTCAAACTCAGCCCGGAGCAAATCGAGGAAAAGCTTTACAAGCAACTGGACAGGCGCTTTTTTGTTGCAGGTGTTCCTGACGAGGATTTGGGTGAAAGACTCATCCTGGTTGTTGAAGGGTCGCCGTACGTTTTACCTGAAGGGCTTTTTAATCATCTCGATAAATATGAAAAACCGAGGGAGGTTGTTTTTGTAGCACAGTTCTCTGAAACCGGAAACGGCAAAATCATCCGGAAAGCGACGCTGGGGCTTTGAGCAGCCTTTGAAACCTGAACACTTAACAATCATCACCGAGAACCATTTGGATTAGATATAAAATAAAAAACCCTGAATCGCTTCAGGGTTTTTTTTATAATGATGAGGGAATACTATTTCACTTTGAATGTCACTCTTCTAACCAGTTTCCTTGCACCGGCAGATTCTTTGTCAACTGATGCATCCTCGCCTGCAGGAACTACGTTCAATCTTGAAGGATCGATTTTAGCTTTGATAAGGATGTTTTTCACACTGTTAGCCCTTGCCTGTGACAATTTATCGTTGTAAGGTGTCCTTCCGATTTCGTCAGCGTGACCGATGATGTCTACTGTAGCGGTAGGGTTATTCCTCAGGTAAGTAAGGATGAAGTCAATACCTTCAGTAGATACGTTAGTTGGTGTTGATTTATTGAAATCGTAATAAGTCGTTACATAACCGTCGTTGATCAGCGCTTTCACCAAAGCATTGTTGTTTGGCGTGTTGTTGATGTTGGTATTGTTGGCTGTGTTTCCGGCTCCGTAAGTCTTATTCATGTAGCTTTCCAACTCGTCAGGAACACCGTTTCCGTTAGCATCGACTGTTCTTCCTTTAGAATCAACAGCAACGCCTGTCATAGAATTCGGCTCTGCATCCAGGTAATCCGGCACACCATCCTTATCGGTATCGTTCAGCATGGTTTCAAGATCCCCAACCCTTTTCTTAAGCGCGTCAACTTCTTCGTCTTTTACAGAAGAATCAACATACCAGTCAGCATGCTCTTCGTGGCTTCCAAGGTATACGGTCAGACCGATAGTTCCTGAGAAAATACCTCCGGCAAATCCCCTGATTTGTCCTGTACCTGATGTTCCGTCGAAAGTCTTATCCTGGGAAACGTTTGTAATAGAGGTAAAATCACCTGTAATTACAACCCTTTTGGCCAGCTTGTATTGTCCTGTCAGACCCACGATGAAGTTACCGCCGCGGTCTGTATAGCTCAAATTGTTACTCCTGAACTGCATGTAACCACCTCCAAGGTGGATCAAAGCGCCAATTCTTTTAGTCCAGGTTTCAAAATTCATGATGCGTCCGATGTTGGCAACTCCCTGAATATCGGCCCTGTAATATTTTGTATTGAATGGCAATGAACTTTCGTTGTCCTGCAATTTGTAGTATCCGAAATCAAACTTGACCCCGAACTTGTTGTTAAACATATACCTTGCCCCGAAATCAGCGTTAAAGAAACTTGGTGTAGCACTGAAGTATCCGGGCGCAAATGGGCTTGAAGGCTTGTTTACACCCCCGTTCAGTTCCAACGACCATTTATTGAACCCGTTATCGACACTTTCCGGAGCAGTCTCAGTATCAGTTTGTGCACTAAGGCTCAAAGTACTAACGAAAGTTAATGTGAGTAAAAGTTTTTTCATCATTCTAAGTTTTAAATTTTTTACAAACATACGATTTTTTGCAATACGAAAGAAATAAATTTAACGAGTAAATCAGCGTATTTAAATCATAAAATAAGAATATTTTACAATATAGTGTAATTTGATGTAGATTTTTTTGAAAGAGGGGAAATTTTCGAGAGAAATCGTAATTTTATTAGTAAGTTAATAAATGATTAATTATCAATAATTTATCATTTTTTTTGTAAATTTTAAATTTGTTACAAATAAGAAAACTTATTTTATAAAATTGCGCACAAAATGCAACCGTACGGGTTCAAGAATGCTTTACCAATCGCTCAGAGTGCTTCGCCTTTTTCCAGAAGTTTCCGTTCCAGTTCGGCCTGAAATTCTTCCATGACGGGTTTCATGGTGCTTTCGGGGATGTCCGCAATCCGGATGTACATCAATCCATCCACGGCATTATTGAACATCGGGTCGACATTAAAGGCCACCACCCGCGCATTCTGCTTGATGTACTTCTTAATCAGTACCGGCAACCTGAGGCTCCCCGGTTCGAGCTCATCGATGATCTTATCGAACTTATTCAGATCCGATTCCGCTTCATCGAAAATAAAATCCTTATCCGCATCCTTGAGCTTTACCTTGAATTCCTTTTTGGCGTGTACATACTGCGCGATATAAGGGTCGTAATAGTTAGACTTCATGAACTCGATCATGAGCGACTTTGAAAACTCAGAGAACTGGTTGCTGATGCTTACGCCGCCCAGCAGGAACACATGCTCCGGATAGCGCAGCGTGGTGTGTATGATGCCTTTCCACAAAAGAAACAGCGGCATCGGCTTTTGCTGGTACTCCTTAATAATGAACGCGCGACCCATCTCGATTGATTTGCTCATCATGTCGTGCAATTCAGGCTCAAAACGGAACAATTCGTGCAAATAGAATCCTTCAATCCCATTCTTCGGGAAAATCTCAGAGCCCAGCCCCATGCGATATGCCCCGGCAATCTGGCTGGTTTCCTCATCCCACAGGAACATGTGGTAGTAGTAATTGTCGTAAGGGTCGAGATCCGTCGACTCATTGGTGCCCTCACCAACTTCGCGGAAGGTGATCTCACGCAGCCTTCCGATTTCATGCAGGATGTTCGGGATCTTATCGGCTTTGGTAAAAAACACCTCATAGTTCTTACTCTGCAGCAAACGGCAGTCCAGTTTCCTGAGGCTTTCGACCTCGCGCACGAGCATGTCGTTGCTCGCCGCATTCGCGATCTTTTTTGGGCTCTTCGGAATTTTAAGCGTCGGTGTGTTGAGTAGTTTTTGCTCCTTTTCAAAAGGATTGGCGAGCATGTAGGTTTTCTTTCTCAGGAATTCAGAATATTCCTCAATCGTCTCGTGCTCATTCTGCTCGCTTACCGAAATCGGCTTCCCGATACGGACCTTGATAATCCGGTCTTTCTGCGAAAATAATTCCGATGGCAGCTTCGCCGTACGCAGCGTGTCGCCAATTTTTGAAAGCATGTAAAAAAAGTGGCTGTTTTTCGCATGGAAATAAATAGGAACGACGGGTACCTGTGCCTTGCGGATGACTTTAATCGCACCTTCTTCCCATTCTTTGTCCACCACCAGTTTTCCATCTTTATATGTGGACACTTCACCGGCCGGGAACATCCCGAGTGGCTTCCCGTCACTCAAATGCCGCAGTGTTTCCTTGATCCCGACCACACTCGACTTTGCATCTTTGTGGTTTTCGAACGGATTCACCGGCATGATGTACGGTTTCAGCGGCTCGATACGGTGCAGCAGGAAATTGGCAATAATCTTGAAATTCGGTTCGCGCTCGAGCATCAGCTTCAACAGCAAGATTCCGTCAACACCGCCCAACGGATGGTTCGAAATGGTAATGTAAGCGCCGTCTTTCGGCAGTCTCTTAAGGTCTTCCTCAGGAATCTCGAAACGGATTTCAAGCTGGTCCAGGATCGCATTGAGGAATTCTACATCACTGAGGTGCTTGTTCTTGTCATAAATGGCATTCAGTCGCGAGATCTTCAGCACCTTCATCAGCAGCCAACCTGCAAAAGTGCCGAGAAACCCGTACTTTGTCGCATTGATTGCCTTAGCCACTTCCTTTGCGGTTACTAAACCCATTTGTTGTCTTGTTTTTTAGGTGAAAACAAAGATAGAAAAAAATGCCAACCGCGAAATTGAATTGCTCATTATGAATCAGAATTATGAATTAAGCAAAGACAGCCGATTCCGATTTGGAAATCACATTTACAATTGGGATTTGTGCATATCTCTGTTGACAGTTTTTCTTTTTTGATTTTTATCCTGCGGCGTTTTCCAATATTTTTGAAAGATATCCTCGATTTACATGAAAATAATCTCTTATAATGTCAACGGAATACGCGCCGCGATTGCAAAAGGCTTCCTCATCTGGCTCGAACAGGCAAATCCTGATGTGATCTGCCTGCAGGAAATCAAGGCAACACCGGAGCAGGTGCCGCTGCATGAGTTTGAAAACCTGGGCTACCATTACCATTATTGGTATCCCGCACAAAAGAAAGGTTACAGCGGCGTCGCCATCCTGTCGAAAATAAAACCGAACCAGGTCGTTTACGGCACCGGCATCGGGCATATGGATTTCGAAGGCCGCAACCTGCGCGCGGATTTTGACGATGTTTCGGTCATGAGCCTCTACCTGCCTTCGGGAACAAACATTGACAGGCTCAGCCACAAATTCATTTACATGGACGATTTCCATAATTACATCACTGATTTACGCCTGCGCATCCCCAATCTGATCATCTGTGGCGACTACAACATCTGCCACGAACCGATTGACATCCATGATCCGGTGCGCAACAAGACTGTTTCCGGGTTTCTGCCTGAAGAGCGTTCATGGCTCGATGTCTTTATCAATAGTGGGTTTGTCGACAGTTTCCGACATTTCAACAAAGACCCGCACCATTATACCTGGTGGAGCTACCGCGCCGGTGCCCGTGGCAACAACAAGGGCTGGCGAATCGATTATATCTTGGTGAGCAAGACCATAGAGAATAGGTTGACGCGCGCTGTGATCCTGCCTGACGCAAAGCATTCAGACCATTGCCCGGTGCTGGCTGAGATTCAGTAGTTGCCCATCGCTGCTGCACGCGGTGTCTTTTTGTTGGGATAACAGCCGTTGGACAGCCTGCCCGGTGACAAAAATAAAGAGTATTGCCTGGGCATTTTCCCACGTACGGGTCGCCTTCATACAGGTTGGTGCCCCATATACAATGAACAATTACACTACAATTTAAATATCGAAAAAATGATCAAGAAAGTTTCTGTCGCCTTACTAATTATGGCATTGTCCACCTCATGTGTGTCTAAAAAAGTATACACTGACCTGGAGAACAAATTCGCCGACCTGAAAAAAGAAAACCGTAAAATGGCCGATGACAACGAGGCCCTGCTCGCGGACAAGAACAAACTCGAAATCGACCAGTCTAACCTTCAGAAGGAGTACGACAAAACCAAATCCGAACGCGACAAACTGCAGGCCGACCTCGCCGCCGCGAATGCCAATATGAAAACATTGCAGGCTTCCTATTCCGCTTTGGAAAAAAACAGCGATGATGCTTTGCAGTCAAATATGACCAAAAACCGCGAACTGCTGGCCAAACTCGAAGCCAAGGAAAAAGCGCTGGCCGCAGAGCAGGAGCGCATCAACAAACTCATGGCCGATTTCCAGGAGCGCTCGAACCGCGTCGCCGAACTTGAGGAAATGATGGCCTCGAAAGAAGCCGGCATGAAGAAACTCAAGGAAACACTTTCAAAGGCACTGAACGCTTTCGAAGGCAAAGGGCTTACGATTGAGCAGAAAAATGGGAAAGTATATGTGTCCATGGAGAATAAGCTGCTTTTTCAAACGGGCAGCTGGACCGTCGGTGCGGAAGGCAAGAAAGCCGTCACCGAACTCGGAAAAGTGCTTGCGCAAAATCCGGACATCAGCGTGTTGATTGAAGGGCACACCGACAATGATAAGTTTGCCGGTGCCGTGGGCGGGGTGGAAAATAACTGGGATTTATCCACCAAACGCGCGACTGCCGTAGTGAACATCCTTTCGGAAAATAAATCCATCAACAAACAAAACCTGACCGCCGCCGGCCGCGGGGAATTTGCGCCTATTGCCTCAAATGACAACGCGGAAGGCAAGTCGAAAAACCGCCGCATTGAAATTATCTTGACGCCAAAACTGGACGAAATCAGCAAGATGCTGAATGACTTGTAGAAGCCCTTCAGCGGTTGGAAATAAAAAAGCGGCTTCAATCTGAGCCGCTTTTTTTATGGGTTTGAATCCGGGAAAACATATCGCACTACATATTGTACAACCAGCTCGCCGGGTTCTGGTAGGTCGTGTTCTGCGAAATCATGAACTTGATTACGGTTTTTCCCGTGTCGTTATTATGGCGCACCTTGCCAATCGCCTGTTTGGTCGAGACCTTATCGCCGATGCCTACCGAAACACTACTCAGGTTTTGGTATATCGTAAAAAAATCACCATGCTGAATGACTACGGCCTTGTTTATGGGCGAGGTAATCTGGACACTTTTCACGATTCCGCCGAATACCGCGCGGGCACTGGCATCCCTATCTGTCGTGATTTCCACACCGCTGCAATGCACGGTTAGCGAACTGATCTGCGGGTGTGGCTGGTCACCATAACGCAGGCTCACAGTGCCTTTCTCTACAGGCCATGGCAATTTTCCCTTATTCGCCTTAAAATTATCCGAAACCAGCTTGGCTTCGGGTGTCAGCACAATCTTAGTAGAGGTTTCAATCTTTTTGGTTTCAGCGGCAGTCGTCGTTTTGGGGTTGGCTTTGAGGTTTGCAGCCGCGGCCTTCTTGTTGGCTTCCGCAATGGCGGCCCGCAGCAACTTATCAATCTGACGGTCAATGGCGCGGCTTTCCTGTTGTTTCTTCTTGATTTCGGCGGCTATTTTCTTTTTGTCTTTCTTAATCGAATTGACCAGTTTTTCCTGCTCCTGCTTTTCCTGCTCGAGTTTCCTGCGTTCCTGTTCCTGCTCAGCCAGCAGTTTTTGCTTTTCGGTTTGCTGCACGTCAAGTTTGGTGTTGAAACTGGACAGCTCCTGCTGCTTTTTCGCGATTTCGGCACCCTGTGCCCGTCTGTAATTCGCATACTGCTTCATATACTGGGCGCGTTTGTATGCCTGCAGGAAATTTTTGGACGACAGTAAAAACATCGCCCGGCTCTGCTGCGAACGGCTTTTGTAGGACTTGACGACCATTTTCGAATATTCCGCCTTCAGGTCAGTCAGGTCACGGTTCAACCTGTTGATTTCAAGCTGGTTGATGTACATGTTGTTCTTGAGGATTTTTGCCTGCTTTTCGGTGGTATTGATGAGCTTTTCGCGCAGCTTGATTTTTTCGGTCTGCTGGGCGATGATCGTCGTAACCGATTTCTGCTTCTGGCTCTGTGATTCGAGCAGGCGTTCTTTCTCACGGATTTCCTCCTGGATTTCGGCTTTGCGCCGCTCAAGCTTTTCCTGGTCTGCCTGGCTCCAGCATAGCGCTGAAACAAAAAAGAACAGTAAGGTGGCAATGGTTTTTGGCATATCGATCAGGTTTTGCATCTAGTCAATATTGACTCTTTCATACCCATCAGGCGCACTGTAGGGAAAGGTAAGGTCTTCGTTGAAGGTCACAGTTTCGTACTCAATGTTGATGGCGGTTTTCTTTTGGTTGTCATAGGCCTCGATCTTAATCTCGGACGGCAGCATCATCACAGGGTATTCCTTGTAATTCGGGTACGAAACATGCAGCATGCGGTTCTTCTGGATCTGCTCGATATCCTGCTTCTTGACCAGGAATTTCGAGGCTTCAAAAAAGAACTCCTTCTGGGTGTCGCGCCCATTGAGGTCTTCCAGTTTGTAAAGGTTGTCTTCGATTGACGACTTGTATTTGCCTTTAGCCAGATCGTCCATGGCCTGACCGATGAGCATGTGCTGCACTTTATAAAAATCCAGGTCGGTGCCCAGCCATTTGCTCAATGTCGAATAATTACCTTCAAAGAATTTGCCATTGATTTTTTCATAGTACTTCACTTCCGTCGGGGTAATGAGTGCTTTGGCCATCGTAATGCCCAACACCCTAATGCTGACCAGGATCTTTTCATCCCTTTTAATCTTGATCTCGGCATTGACATTCTGGGATTGCCTGTCATCTTTATAGGAAACGCGCGCCTTAATGTAAAGCGTGTTGAAATCGCGCCTGGTGGCATAGTGGCTCTCGATGACCTTGGCTGCAGACAACGCCGTGGTCGCAATGGTTTCAGACACGAGGCCTTTGGTCGCCTTGCACGATGCGAGTCCGATGAGAAGCCCGAAAAGGATATACTTTTTCATTATTTTTTCTTTTTTAGCAATTGATCCGCTTTCAGGAAATACTGTTCCTTTTTTCTGGCGTCGCCCAAACCGTTCCAGGCTTCACCGAGTTGGATGTTAAAATTGATTTCCATATCGCGGTTGTCGACTAGGTAATCGATTCCGGCTTCGAGCGTGTCTTTGGCTTTTTTAAAATTCTTTAGCTGGTTGTATGCCAATCCTGAGAAATAATACAATTCCGGCTGCAGCGGGTAGAGCTCGATCAGCGCGTCAGCCTTTTTTGCCAAAACATCAAACTGCCGGTCTTCGGCGTAAGCCTGCATCAGCAACAGCTTGGTTTCCAGATCATCAGGATGGTTCGCCGTGTCAATCTCATAGTATTTGGCGGCTTTGGCCCAGTCTTTCTGGTTTTGGTAAAATTTACCCAATTCCTTGGCCGCATTGACGCTTTTGTCATCACTCACATAACCGATTGCCTTTTCAAGATCGGCATCGTATTTCGGATTGGTCTTGGTGAAAATCAGGAACTCGTTGATGATTCGCTGCTTGACCTTATTATCGATCTTGCTGCTCTTTAACGCCTGATTCATCGAAGCCACCGCCTTATCACCGTCATTATTGTTCAGGTGGAACTTGAAGAGGCTGACCTGCGCCCAGTCTGATGTCGGGATTTCCTTCTCAAGCTGCCTTGCAACTTCCTGTGCTTTTTGTTCCTGGTTGCTGTTGGAGTACAGGTAAATCAATGCGATGTAATTCGACTCCTCTTTGGGATTCTTCCTGATCTGTTCGAGCAGGTTGTCTTTCTCGGACCCTTGGTACCGGGTGTCCTTCAGGATATCAGACTTATAAGCATCCCGTTTGTCGGAATGCCCGGCCGATTCGTTGAGTTCATTAATTAACGTCAGGGCTTTATCAAACTGGCCCGTTTTCATGTACAGCGAAGTGAGGTCTTCCTTGTAGCTCTCATCAAACGGGATGAGTTTCTGGACCAGCGTAATCGAGTTGTTGTAATCCTTCGTTTCGTAAGTGACATCATACATCCCGGCGAGATACCAGCGGTTATCCGGTTCGAGCTGCGAGGCTTTCTCATAGGAATCGTAGGCCTCTTTGTAGCGTTTCAGGTGCAGGTAATTTTTGCCGAGTTCGCTAAGCACAACGGGATTATTCGGCTGTAGTTTGAGGCATTTTTCCAATGATTCGATTGCCTTGTCATAGTTTTCGATGCCTTTCTGTTTCAGCGATTCAAAAAACGATTCCTGGAACTGGTCGGTCACTGCGGCAATGTCCTCAGGCTCGGCCTGTGCATGCAGCGGCTGCGGACTGACACCGGCAAGCAATACAATCAATAGTAAAAAAATCCTCTTCATATTTTATTATTCTAAAACCGAGTAATCGCCTATGCTGATGCTCGTAAATTTACCGTCGAAAATGGCATGACTTCCCACCATGGCATTGTCCAGGTCGGCGTTGCGTATTTTTGAATGCGTCTGGATCAGGCTGTTCTTTACCGAGCTGTTGATGATATGACAGCCGCGCCCCAGCGAGACATTGGGTCCGACGGTTGCATTGATCAGGATCACATCCGGCCCGATATAACACGGCGGGATGATTTTCGAGTTTTCCGCCTTGACATGCGCATCGACCAGGTCTTCACCATCGGCATTTAGAAACGCCAGCATCCGCGAGTTGGTTTCCACGGTAACATTCTTGTTGCCGCAATCCATCCACTCATCGACTTTCCCGGGCACAAACCTGAGGCCTTTCACTTTCATGTTTTCCAGGCCATCGGTCAACTGGTATTCGCCACCTTTTACAACATTATTATCAAGTAAATATTGTAATTCATCGCGTAAAGTTTCACCGCTTTTAAAATAATAGATTCCGATGATCGCCAGATCTGAGACAAATGTCTGTGGCTTTTCGACAAAGTCCGTAATCTGATTGTTTTCGTCTAATTGAACTACCCCGAAAGCGCTTGGGTCGTCCACCTGTTTTACCCAAATGACGCTGTCCGCGGTAGTGTCTAGGGTGAAATCTGCCCGGAACAACGTGTCAGCATACGCCACCACAATCGGTCCCTGCATGGATTCTTTAGCGCACAGGATTGCGTGTGCGGTCCCCAGGGCTTCATTCTGGTAGTATATCGTGCCTTTGGCACCGAGCTTCTCGGCGATGGCAATCAGGTCTTTTTCAACATGCGTCCCGAAATCCTCGTGGATGATAAATGCGATTTCATCGATATGCTGGTTGATTACTCCCGCGATGTCTTCAACGAGACGGTGCACAATCGGTTTTCCGGCAATCGGGATCAGTGGTTTCGGGACGGTTAATGTGTGTGGCCTCAAGCGGGAGCCGCGACCGGCCATGGGTACTATTATTTTCATGTTAAATAATTGAATTTTTAAAATGCGGAGGCGAAACTCCGGTTTTCCGGACCGCTTCCTATTTATTGGTTCTCGATATTTCTTATAAATTATTTCACCCCCGTACTGCCAAAACCCCCTTCGCCGCGCAAAGTTTCACTGAGCATGTCTACCTCTTGCCATTCGGCGCGCTCGTGCTTTGCAATAACGAGTTGTGCGATACGCTCGCCGTTTCCGACGGTGTAATCCTCATTCGATAAATTTACTAAAATCACGCCGATTTCCCCACGGTAATCCGCATCAATCGTTCCGGGCGCATTCAGTACCGTGATGCCATTTTTTGCGGCCAGTCCGCTGCGGGGCCGGACCTGCGCTTCGTACCCTACTGGCAGTTCGATAAAAAGGCCGGTTTTGATAATGGCCCGCTCCAGCGGTTGTAATATCACCGGCCGGTCAAGGTTCGCCCGCAGATCCATGCCAGCCGAGGCAATGGTTTCATAATGGGGCAATGCGTGTTGTGACTTATTGACGATCTGGATCTTCATCTGGATTTTGGGTGTTTGGTATTATATCTTTTGCCGATGGCGCCGCCTGTTTCCGGCTCAGGATGGCCTGCAGCGTCGTTTTTTCGTTGTAATATATGAAATATAGGAAAATCAGCAGGAAGGCGAGGCCGATGGCGTAATTTTCCCTGAAAACGTAAAATGAAAGCGCGGAGAGCAGGATGGAAATACCTAAATAGCTTCCGATTTTTTTACTGTCGTACGGGATTGGGTAATGGCGGTTGCCCCAGATATAGGAAATCAGCATCATACTGCCGTAGGCGGCAATCGTCGCGATGGCCGAGCCCATATATCCGTCATAGCCGCTGTTTTCAAACAAAGGGATCAGCATGAAATTCAGCGCCAGTGTAATGACCGCCCCAATGACCGAAATGTATGCGCCAATGTAGGTCTTGTCGATTAATTTATACCACACTGAAAGATTCGTGTAAATTCCAAGGAAGAAATTGGCAAGGATAATCAGCGGCACGACTTTCATCGCTTCCCAATATTCGGGATTCGGAATCATGACTTTCTTGAACAAGTCTGCGAAAACGATCACAAAAAGCAATATGAACGATCCGAAGATCACAAAATATTTGGTGATCGTGGCGTAAGTCTGGCTGGCGTTGTCCTTGTCGGCATGGCTGAAGAAAAAGGGTTCAATGCCCAGCGTGTAGGCCGTGCGGTACAGCACCATGAACAGGCCGAGCTTGTAGCAGGCCGCATACACACCGACTTCCGCTTTGGCGATGTTCGCGGGCAGTAATTTCTCGAGCAGGATCTTGTCGAACTGGTCGTTGATTGCAAACGCGATTCCGGCGACGAGAATTGGCAGGCCGTAACCCATCATCCGTTTCCAGAGCGCGAAATCAAACCGCCACCTGATGTTGAAATAATTAGGGGACAATACCAGCAGTGTGAGGCCGCTCGCAATAATATTGGATATAAAAATATAGCCGGTCTGGAAATCCCGGAAGTAAAATCCGGCCAGGAACGAGTCCGGCCAGGCGGTCGCAATTTTCGGCAGGTAAATCAGGAAAAAAAGATTCAGCAGCAGGTTGACGACCACATTACCGATTTTTACAAACGCATAAAACAGGGGTCGGCCATGCGCGCGCAATTTCGAAAACGGCACGACCGCGAGCGCATCGAGTACGATGATCCAGATCGTATAGGTGATGAACCGAACGTCGAAACCGATCAAATGCGCAAGTGCATTGCGAAACAGCAGTGCGCCGCCCAGAAATGCTATTGACGACCAGAATATGGATATCGTAGCGGTCCTTATCACATTATCCTTATCGGATTCCTTATTGTAAAAGCGGAAAAACGACGTTTCCATGCCGTAGGCAAGAATGACGTTGAAAAAAATAATGTACGAGAAAATCACATTAACCGAACCGTATTGGGCGGTATCGAGTAATTTCACATATAAGGGTACGAGCAGGAAACTGAAAATCCTCGGTAACACCGTGGCAAGTCCGTAAATGGCGGTTTGCTTGAAAAGATTTTTGTACAGGCTCAAAGGTATCGGTCGTTTTATGGCCCAAAAATAACCAATCTTTGCCGTTTGTAGCCTGTGTAATTATATTTTGTTGCCGCAACTGACCCTTAATCATATACTTTTACGGTGAAATTCTTTATCATGAAAAAAATCGCGTTGCTTTGCCTGCTGTTCCCGTTTTCTGTTCTTAAGGCGCAGCTGCCCGAAACCAGGAAGACGCCAACTATCATCACGCGCCACGGCCTGTCCTACACAGACGATTATACTTGGCTGCAGCAGATGGATTCCCGGGACACCGAAAGCTGGGTGGAAGCCAACAACCGGAATACCGATGCGGCCATTGCCCTCGCACGGAAATCCTATGATCCGATCTCTAAAATCAAGGAATACGATTACCTGTCGTCGAACCCGCTGCCCGTAAGGCGCGGCGCTTATTTTTATTCGCGTTATCGCACCGACAAGAATTTCCCGGCCGCATTGTACTATCGCAAAACACTGGCCGGCGAGGCGATAGAACTGGTCGATCCTTATAAAGTGACCAAAAACAAGAATGTCGTGCTCGACGGGTATGCGCCGTCCGCAAATTCAGTGTATATGGCCTACATGCTGACCCAGAATGGCGGCGACCGCAAGGAAATCCGGTTTTGCACGTTTTCGGGCTCGGCTAAAGTCGACGAGGTGATTTCAGATGTGAAATTTTCCGGAGTAAGCTGGAACCGCGACAAGGGTGTGTTTTACAAAAAGAATATGAACAGAAGTACCTTCGCACGTGATTCGACGTATCAGTTGTTTTATCACAGGGTTGGGACGGAACAAAGCGCTGACAAATTGGTGCTTGACACCAGTAAAAACGACGGGACCATCAGTTTCCACACACAGGACAATTACCTGTTCGTGAATGAATCCAATCCGAAAACCGGAAAGACAAACTACTATTACTGCATTCTGGACGACGAGGAATTTGATTTGGTAAAATACTATGAAAATGAGGTGCCGGGCTTTCATTTTTTCGGGTACAGCGACGGGAGGATCTATTATGCCTCCGGAAAATTTGATTGGGGCGACATCCGTTCATTCGACCCGAGGCATCCGGAAGACGACGTCCAGGTGGTCCCGCAGTTGTACCAGAATCTGCTGGTCTCACTGACAATTTCTGACGAATACCTTTTCTGCAAATACAAGACCGTGAGTAAGAACTATATCGTTGTGTATTCCAAAACCGGGCAGTTTGTAAGGAAATTTGATGCGCCCGCAGGCATGGATTTCGACCTGCGCTTTTATGTAAAAGATACCAAGGAACTGTTTGTAACCTTTTATTCCACCACCATTTCTTTCCAGAATTTCCGTCTCAATATTGAAACCGGTGATGCCGGTTACTATTACAATGAATACATCAAACCGAAGGTTTTACTGTTTCCGCTTGATCATTTCATCACCAGGAACATTACCTACAACAGCCGCGACGGCGTGCCGGTCCCGATTACGATTGTATACCGTAAAAACCTTACGCTGGACGGCAACAATCCGACGCTGCTTTCAGCCTACGGTGGCTTTGGGAATGTTTCCGGACCCGATTATGATACCGGCTTGTTGTATTTTCTCGAAAAAGGCGGTGTCTATGCTTTTGCCGAAGTTCGTGGCGGCGGCGAAAAAGGATTGGGATGGCATCGTGACGGGAAGGATGAAAACAAGCCCAATTCAATCCATGATTTTGTCGATGCGGCCGAATTCCTGATTGCTGAAAAATACACTTCGCCGCAAAAGCTGGCCATTACCGGAGGCTCGCATGGAGGGTTGGTCGTTGCCGGCGCAGTTATTGAAAGACCTGATTTGTTTAAAGTGGCTGTGCCTTATTCCGGACGTATGGATGTGCTTAGTATCGACGAATATACTTCAGGAAGATTTCACCTGGAGGAATACGGCAATCCGAACGACAAGGCGGATTACGCAAGGATGCTGGCCTATTCACCGTACCAGAATATCAAAGATGACGTAAACTACCCGACGATGCTGATTGTAACTTCTGAAAACGACGACCGCGTACCGCCTTTGCAGTCCTACAAGTTTGCGGCCAAAATGCAAAACCGTCCCGCACAGAAAAATCCGGTGTATCTCAGGACACAGCGCAATTCGGGGCACTCGGGCAAAATATCCACCTACCAGGACCGTAAGGAAGCACAGGCGGATTTCTTCGGGTTTTTGCTTTACACATTAATGTAAGTAGGACTGCGTCAGGGATTGCCTTCGGTCAGTTCGGCCTTTGGCCCCTTATGCGGCGGAAATTCTTTCAACAGATGCCGGAGCGGAGCGCAGGCAATCTATAAAAAGATTGCAGTGAAAAGTCCGGGCCGCAGGCAACGCCCAAAAAAACAAAAACAAAAAAGCCGATCAAATGACCGGCTTTTGCTATTTCTGATAAAATAATTATCCTTTCAATGCTTCCGCACCACCAACGATCTCAAGGATTTCGTTTGTAATGGCAGCCTGACGGGCCTTGTTGTACGTCAGCTTCAACTGGTTGCGCAAAGCGGTCGCGTTATCGGTTGCCTTGTGCATCGCAGTCATACGCGCACCGTGTTCTGAGGCGAATGAATCACGAACAGCTTTGTACAATTGTGTCTTAAGCATTTTCGGGATTAATGTCAGCACGATTTCCTCTTTTGAGGGCTCAAAGATATAATCAACGTTGGCGTTCGCAGAACCTGAAACTACAGGCGCCAATGGCAGGAATTGTTCGGTCTGGATGATCTGCGTGGCGGCATTCTTGAATTGGTTGTAAACCAAAACAATCTTGTCGTATTTGCCATCTGTAAAAAGCTTTACCAACTCGTCAGCCACTTCGGATACACGCTCGAAAGTCAGGTCATCGAAAATGTGGTTGTGGTTTGACAATACCGTATTGTTCTTGCGGATGATGTCGTTTCCTTTTTTACCGATGGTCACGAAATCAACTTGTTTCCCGGCGTATTCGTTTTCCAGCAGGCGCTTGGTCTCCTTGACGACATTCGAGTTGAAGGCCCCGCTCAATCCCCTGTTGGAAGTGATTGCCACGACCAGCACGCGTTTCACGATGCGCTGTGTGGTAAACTCTCCGCCTGCATCACCGTCAAGTGTTGCAGAAAGGTTTTGAAGCAGTTCCGTCAGTTTTTCGGCATAAGGGCGCATGGCTGTGATTGCATCCTGTGCTTTCTTCAGCTTGGCCGCAGAAACCATTTTCATCGCCGATGTGATTTGCATCGTTGATGAAACGGAGGTAATTCTGTTACGGATTTCCTTTAAGTTTGCCATTTGTTTTTATTATTTTAAATTTTAAATGATGAATTTTAAATTGAGAAAGTCATACATTCAAAATTTAAAATTCAAAATTTAAAATAATCTTAATTGTATTTTGCTGAAATTTCTTTCGCTACTTTTTCAATCACGTCAGTGATGGAATCGTCGAGTTTCCCGGCCTTCAGGGCATTCAGCGTGTCTTTGTGCTGCGCATTAAGGTATTCAAGGAAATCCTTTTCGAATTCTTTCACTTTGTTTACAGGAACGTTACGCAACAGGTTTTTAGAACCTGCGTAGATAATCGCCACCTGGTCTTCCACTTTAAAAGGGTCGTTAAGACCTTGTTTCAGGATCTCTACGTTCCTTCTACCTTTTTCGATTACGTTCAACGTAACGGCATCAAGGTCAGAACCGAACTTGGCAAACGCTTCCAATTCACGGAATTGTGCCTGATCCAGCTTTAACGTACCGGATACTTTCTTCATGGATTTGATCTGTGCGTTACCTCCAACACGTGATACAGAGATACCCACGTTGATGGCAGGACGTACACCCGAGTTGAATAAGTCAGACTCCAGGAAGATCTGTCCGTCAGTGATCGAGATTACGTTTGTTGGGATGTATGCAGAAACGTCACCCGCCTGTGTTTCGATGATTGGCAAAGCCGTCAACGAACCACCCCCTTTAACGATAGGTTTCAGGTTATCAGGAAGATCGTTCATGTTTTTAGCGATCTCATCGTTGTTGATTACTTTACAAGCCCTCTCCAATAAACGGCTGTGTAGGTAGAAAACGTCTCCAGGATACGCCTCACGCCCTGGTGGCCTTCTCAAAAGAAGGGACACCTCACGGTAAGCAACCGCCTGTTTAGACAAATCATCGTAGACGATCAATGCCGGGCGGCCGGTGTCACGGAAGTACTCCCCGATAGCAGCACCCGCCATTGGAGCGTATACCTGCATCGGAGCAGGGTCAGAAGCGTTAGCGGCAACGATTACAGTGTAAGCCATTGCACCTTTCTCTTCCAACGTTTTTGCAATTCCCGCTACGGTCGAAGCTTTTTGCCCGATCGCAACATATATACAGAATACAGGCTGGCCTGCATCGTAAAATTCTTTTTGGTTCAGGATCGTATCGATACAAACCGTAGACTTACCTGTCTGACGGTCACCGATTACAAGTTCCCTTTGGCCACGTCCTACGGGAATCATGGCATCCACAGCTTTTACACCGGTCTGAAGCGGTTCGGTTACCGGCTGACGGAAGATAACTCCAGGCGCCTTTCTTTCCAAAGGCATGTCGTAAAGTTGTCCGCCGATTGGGCCTTTTCCGTCGATTGGCTGACCCAGCGTATTGACTACACGGCCTACAATCTGCTCACCCACTTTCAATGACGCGATACGTTGCGTCCTTTTCACGGTAGAACCTTCCTTAATACCTGTTGACGGGCCCAGCAATACAACACCCACGTTGTCTTCCTCGAGGTTCAGTACGATACCTTCCATACCGTTGTCGAACTCGACGAGCTCTCCGTATTGAACATTTGATAAGCCGTAAACACGGGCAATACCGTCTCCAACCTGTAGTACAGACCCTACTTCCTCAAGTGTGGCTCCTGACTCAAAATTCTCAACCTGTTTCTTTAATATTGCTGAAATTTCAGCAGGTTTAATTTCCGCCATAATGATATAAATAACTAGTTACTTAATTCTCTTTTTAATCCCTGTAATTTGTTGGCAATTGAAGCATTGTACTGCTTGTCGCCCACCCTTAGTATGAATCCGCCGATGATGGCCGGATCGACTATATTTTCCAATACGATTTTCTTGTTTGAAAGCGTCAGTACTTTTGACAGTACCTTGGCTTCCAATTCCGGAGTCATCGGGAAAGCCGTCGTAACGGTCGCTTTCTCCATACCGTTCATTTCGTCAAAAAGCCTTCCGTACTCAGAAGCAATTTTTCCCAGTATCTCGAATCTCTTGTTTTCATGCAACAGATGGAAAAGACCTTTGGTTACGCCGTTTACATTTGCAAAGATTTCAGACACCGCACTTTCCTTCACCGCGACTTTGGTGGTCGGGTTTTGGATAAAAGTAGTGAGTTCCAGGTTGCTGTTGATGGTTGCTGCAATGGTATCCATGTCGTTGCTCACCTCAGCCGCCACACCTTTAGCCTGTGCGAGGTCGAGGATTGCCTTTGCATAACGGATTGCTGCTCTGCTTCCTGCCATGATTAGTTCAGTTTAGCGTCACCCAACATTTTCTCAACCAGTTTGGTTTGGGCTTCTTTGTTGGAAAGTTCGTCCTGCAATAATTTTTCCGCAATGTCAAGGGATAATGATGACACCCTGGCTTTTAACTCAGCCATGGCAGCATTCTTCTCGCTTTCGATAGCGGCTTTGGCCTGCTCGATCATTTTCTGGCCGGCAGCCTGTGCTTCGTTTTTCGATTCAGCGATCATTTTCTCCTTGATGTCACGCGCCTCTTTCAACATCGCATCACGCTCGGCACGGGCCTGTTGCAGAGTCCGTTCGTTATCGGCCTGAAGATTTTGCATTTCCTTTCGCGCATTTTCTGCAGAAAGCAACGCATTCTTGATACCGTCTTCCCTTTCATTGACTGCGTCAAGGATCGGTTTCCAGGCGAATTTCTTCAAAAGCAAAATCAAACCTACAAACAGTATGGTCTGTACGATAAAAAGGCCTAATGAAAATTGTCCGAATAATTCTTCCATTATATCTGTATTTTATAGTCTTAATTTAATGTTTAAACAAAAGCTGCAACCAACCGTTACAGCTTTTGATCTTTTTTGATTTACGATGCAAAGATTGCAGCGAAACCGATACCTTCAATAAGAGCGGCAGCGATCAGCATCGCAGTCTGGATTTTACCAGTAGCCTCAGGCTGACGGGCAATAGCGTCCATTGCTGAACCACCAATACGTCCGATACCGATACCTGCACCGATAACTACCAAACCTGCTCCAATAATTCTAGGAATTTCCATGTTGTATATATTAAAAATTAAACATTCAATTTAAGCTGACAGCCATCGCTATCAGTGGTGTGCCTCCTCGTGGTGGTGCTCCTCAACGGCCGCCCCGAAATACAATGCTGACAGCATCGTGATGATATAAGCCTGTAACAGCGCTACCAAAACCTCAAGAAGCATCAATACGAAAGACAGCAGGAATGCCAGTGGCGTGCCTACAAAGTGGTTCGCTTTATACATCAGCGCGACCAGGCTCATTAATACGACGTGCCCTGCAAGGATGTTGGCATAAAGACGGATCATCAATGAAAACGGCTTGATGATGGTTCCCAGCAGTTCAATCGGGGCGAGAACGAATTTCATCGGAACCGGTACACCCGGCATCCAGAAAATGTGTCCCCAGTATGATTTCTTTGCGGTAAAGGTCGTAATGATGTATGTCAATATGGCCAAAGCCGCAGTTATGGCGATGTTACCCGTTACGTTAACCCCGAGCGGCGACAGTCCGAAAATGTTCAGGAACCACACAAAAAAGAAAATCGTAAGCAGGAAGCTCATGTATTTCCTGTAGTGCTTCTCGCCAATATTGGGAATTGCGATTTCATCACGGATATACAATACAATCGGTTCGAAGAAGCGGCCCGCGCCTTTGGCGATTGATCCGTTTTTGGAATAAGACTTACCAAGGCCGGCAAAAATCAGAAACATCAGCAAACCCGTGAAAATGATCATGACCACGTTTTTGGTAATCGAAAAGTCAATCGGCTGTACGTTTTCAAGGTGGCCTTTCTTGTCGAGTGTTTCGGTGCCGTTGGCGTCAGTACGGTAAATCTTGCCGTTATGGTGGCTGATCATGTAATATTTGCCGTCAGATTCCGCTACGGCATGGCCATGTTCAAACTTTGAAGAGGAGAAAACGTGCAAACCCTCATCCCACAAGATTACCGGAAGTGGAAAACCGACATGGCTTTCATGCGCACCCTCGCCGTAAGAAAAAAGGTGGAAGTCGTGAGAATCTAAAAGGTGGTGCTTGATGAACTCCTTACGCTCGCTGTCTTTCTTTTCGTCTTCTGACATGGGGACGGCTAGCTCAGAATGTGGTGTGTTGGCTTCGTGTTTAACCGCTAAAGAATCAGCCGGATTAGCCCATCCCAGCGAGGAAATCAGCAATGAAAATGTAACAACAATATTAAGGTGTGTTTTTTTCAAAAATACCATAGTGTGTAAACTTAAATTTAGTCTCCTGAAATTCGGTGCAAAGGTATATTTTTTCCTGATAAGAAAAAGGGTTATAAAACTTTTTTTGCTGATTTTTCGGGAATGGGAGAATTTTACGCATTAATTTGCAATAATACGCCCGGGGAAAACCCATACATTGTGAAAAACTGGGAAATTTGCACAAATGCTATTTTTTCTGCAGCAGCCTTACCGAAACTACAGTTTCTATCGTAAGGAAGATGGCAAAAACCGCAAAGAAGTTCATCTTCTCGAATTCGACATCCATTTTGCCCGATGTCAGGACCGGATGCAGTAACACATAGGCCAGCACAGCCTTGATGCATGTCAGCAACATAAAGGTACTGCCTACACTGTCGATATTCTTTACCTTCGTCCTGCCCAGGATGTAGGCGATAAACAATGAGCAGAGTGAAAAAAAGCCGTACAGTGCCACAATGGGATAATGCCAGTCTGCTGTGCGCCCGGGCCAAATAAAATGCAGCAAAAGGGCATGGCCGGCGAAGGCCGTTGCGGCTAAGACAGCCGTTTCGGATAATGGTCTCAGGCTAGGATTCATTGTCCATCTTATTGATTTCCTTCAATTGCCTGGCGATGTTATAAAAAGCAATTCCAACACCTGCAATAGTAAGTATCTTGACCCAGAGCCCGTTCTCATTGTGGTATTTTTCATCGAGCCATTTCCCGCCCCACGCAAATGCGAAAACAATGATTCCCATCTGTATCGGAATATTGATCAGTGCCAGCCATTTATTGGGTTTTTTCTTCGGGGTATTGTCTGGCGTCATTTGGCGGCTGGTTTTTGCTATTGGGTTTCATAAGGCAGGACGCACTGAAGTCGGCTCCCGGCTCCACCGAAAGTTTTCCGCAGACCACTTCGCCATGGATACTGGCTTTAGACTTCACGTTGAGGATTTCCGTCACCTGTATCCTGCCGTCGAAAACACCTTCGATATCGGCATTCTTACAAATGATGTCGCCCTTAACTACACCTGCCGGCCCGATCACTATTTTTCCTTTGGAAGTAAAATTTCCATGCAATTCGCCGTCGAGCCTGAAGTCAGCCTGCGATACGATATCACCGGTAATTGTCGTTCCTTCCACAATACGGTTGGTCTTTCCTAAAAGATCGGTGTACGATTTGGGACTTTTCTCAAACATGATTGCTTATTTTCCTTTCACAGGTTGTGCCGGTGTGCTGGGTACTTCTTCCGGGTCATCGGAATCTACCGGCTGCGGTGGCTCAGATTTCCTGGTTTTCTCATCAAGTTCCCTTCGCCTCTGCTCCGCTTCACGGACCTGCTGCTCGATAATCTGCTGCTGATTCTTTTTGGCGTCCGCGGCCGATGGCGGCATGCTGCCCGGTGCCGGCGGCAGTCCTTTTTGAGGCTGCGGCTGATTTGGAGCGGGTTGAGCGGATTTTTCGGCAGGCTTGGCTTTGTCCTGTGTTACCGGTGTCGGACCCTGGGCCCTAGGGCCCGGCTTGAGGTATTCTTCAAGGTTCTTCTTGATCTGGACGATTTTGTAATTTTCGTTTGAAATCACAATAGCCTGCAACGGGATATTGTAGTCCTTGTAGTCTTTGAGGATCGTGGCAATATCAGTGGCTTTTTGCTGGCTGCCGATACCGTGGATGACGATAAAGTTTTCGGTCATCGTATACACATCCTGTGATAAAGTCAGTTTTTCGGTCGTGCGCTCCGCGGCAAATTTCCTGAGTTTGTCTTCAGCGGCTTTGGTGACGGGTGTTTCTACGTTACTGACCTTGTAAATGATTTTCCAGCTCAGCGGCTCAGCAGCATCAAATTGCAGCTGCTCTAAAGCCGGAATATCTTTGGCAATCATTTCCTCAGCCTGTTTGCCTTCCTGCACATTCGGGTAATTCAGCGCCACATAATTCAGCGCTTTCCTGTATTCTCCGAGACCCTTGAGTTTGCCGACGACTGCTGCCTTGAGCAATTCCATCTTAGGTACAATTTCCTCTCCGGTAAATTGTTCGGTGGCTTTGTCCAATGCATCGAGTGTTTGTATAAACTGGCCGTCTTCGTACATCCTGTAAATGTTCTTATAGGCGAGCTCGGGCGAAAGTGCGGCGCTGTCCGGATCGGTAACGCCATTTTTGAGGATCTGCGCATAACGCGATTCAGGATACTGGCTGATGATCTTGTTTTTCATCGCTTCTGCCTTTGGCTTGTCGATAATCTCGTAAATCTTAAATAAATGATACATCGATGGCAACACGAGCCTTTCCTCGGGTTTGTTGAGCAACAGCTGCTCGAGTTTTGAAGCGGCCAACTGGTATTCCTTGAATTTTTCCTTGTAAATGATGCCGAGTTGGTAGTACGCAAAATTGCGTTCCTTTGCCAGGCTGTCCAGCAATTTTTTGTCGTCTGGAAGCTGTTTGAGGTAAAAATCGGCGGTGTATCGTTCGTCAATCTTGTCTTTTTTCGAATTGCCGGAAAGGCTGTCATTGCTGGCTGCCGAGTCACTTTTCTTATCGGCGTCGGATTCCTTTGTCGATGAGATGCGCCAGTTGTCCTTCAACCCGCGGTTGCCCCATTTCTTCCTGAACTCCAGTTTTCCGTACGCTACCGTCGACGGATTGTAAAAATAAAATGCGTCGTTTTTCGCGCCCCCCGATTTGGGCGCCATGTCAGTGCCTGTCTTTGCCGATCCGGCTTTGTCAGATAGCCTGTCGGCACCTGTTTTTCCCTGCATGCCTGCCCCGGGAGCCGTCGGCATGCCAGGCGATTTGCGGGTCACCGGATCGATGACGTCGTCGTCGCTGTTCACGTTACGGGCCAGTCTTTCCGCCTTTTCCTGTGCGGCTTTCTCCGCGGCGGCCTTCTCAGCGTCGGATTTTTTCAGTTTGACGATATAATCCTCATAAAAACTTTTACGGTCGGCCGGAGATAACGATACTACATTGAGGATGCTGTCATGATGCTGCGCAATGCCTTCGTACTTGATCACGTCGGCAAGGTTTTCACGCTTGTTCTTAATGTATCGGTATTCGCGGGTTTTCGGTGTAAGCCGGGTGAGCGTACTGTCGTAGTACTGTCCCGCCTGCTGGTATTTGGCGTTGTCAAAATAAATCTTGGCCAGATTCCTGTAGTTTGAAGCCATCAGGTATTGGTCCTGCGACTTGGTCCGCAGCGATTTGTTGTAGTATGCAACGGCTTGTTTCCTGTTCGTTTTCTTATCATAAAACAAGGCCATCTGGTGGTTTAATACGTCGAGGAACGGCCTGTTCTCGCGGTCGTCCATCAACTTTTTGTACTTCTTAAGGAACGCGATCGTATCGCCTTTGGAAAAGTCAAATTGCGCCGCCTGTCTCGCATGGGCCTGGATGATGTAACGCCGCGGCGAATTGCGCTTCATATCGATCACGGTTTGGAACGCGGCATAGGCGCTGTCCTTTTCGCCTGCCTCATCATACAGCTGACCGAGGATGAAGGTGTATCGCGCCTTTTCTTCCTTTGAACCGGTCAGTTCGCGCGCATCCTTAAGCCGCGCGCGGGCACTGTCACGTTCTTCCAGATTGAGGAACGCCTGGGCCAGAGTGGCATTGACATCGGCATATACCTGCTTCTTGAGTTTGGTTTTAAGCTTGATGTCAATCAGTAATTTCTTTAGGTTTTTCACGGCCAGCGCATCATTGTCCATACGCATATTGGTGCGCTCCCGCCAGATTTTGGCCTCATAAATCTTATCGCTTTCCGGGTATTTGTAAAGGATGTAATTAAACGCCTCGAGCGCGGGCACGTAACGCTGGTCGTAATAACGGGCCTTCCCCAACAGCAGGTGCGCTTCGTCCATCTGTGGGTTTTTTTCCTTTCCTTCGATATTCATCGAGCGCTTCTGTATGGCTTTGGTGGCCTTTTCTTCTGCGCGTGCAAAATTGGCATTGCGGTTTTGGCCCGGGAGGATATTCTCGGTGGTAACCTGCATGCGCTCTACGGGAAGGATTTGCCAGAAATTGTCGGCATATGTCAGTTTTACGTCTTCAATCCCCTTATCGAGCGCGATATTTCCGTTGTAAAGTACGTTGTATTCGGTGTTCAGGGCCTGCCAGTTCCGGTTTGCCCATCGGTCCTTTTTGGTGGAACAGGCAAACAATAACAGCAGAAAAAACAGGGAAAATATATATCGTAAGTGGTTATTCTTCAATTTCAAAACGTTTTTAGGCATAACTTCCAAAAGCTATTTTTAGTATACAACCGGTAAAAATACGTTTCTTTTTGATATGAGGAAAAATTTGGGCGGTTTTAATAACTTCCCGAATTAAGACGGGGAGACCTACTGTGAATTTTTATGAAGGAAGAAATCTTTTGTTTTTAAAATCATAGCTATCCGTACTCAGTATGATATATTGGATGCCTTTATTTTTGGATGCGTAATCCCTGATATCTTTAGTGTCCTTAAAGAACAAACGCCCCATACTGTGATGGTAAAGTAATATGACCGTCTTTTTATCTTTGATGATAAGCGGGTTGTTATCCACTGTGGAAAATTTGTACTTTGATAACAGTTCTTTAAACTCTCCATCAATATGAAATGGAAATTCATTTTCATTTCTTATTGACTCATAAACCTCTTTACAGCCATATTTTTTATCTTTTGTTTGCTTGAAAAAGAAAGTCGAGTCTGTAGTGTATGCTGTTCCGAAATAAAAATAGTCTGAATTTCTGTGAAATAACCTCAAAAAATTAACGCGGTAATTTATATTTATGATAGAATCACTTTCCAAAAAATACACCTTATCTACATCAATATCATGCTGCTTGAAAACATTAAGGTATCGGATTACATTAGTTTCAACTTTCTTATTTGTACCATAAATAGAGCTTGCAGGGCTTTTACATGAAAAAATACTGGCTGTAACAAGTACAGCCAGTAGTATTCTTTTACTAAAAAAACGATCAAACATATTTATATCGCGAAAAACGCTTCGAGTTCCTTCAACGTTTCCGCTGACGTGACAATGTCTTTAACTACTTCGCCTTTATTGAGAACCACAATCCGGTCCGAAACCTCAACGGTATGCATCAGGTCATGGCTCGACACCAGGATGGTGACCCTGGGGTCGTCTGCCAGTTCCTTGATGATTTTCTTGAGCCGGAATTGCGTCGTGGGATCCAGGTTGGCAAACGGCTCATCAAGCACGATGATTTCCGGATTTCCAATCAGTGTAGCGATAATCCCGACTTTCTTCTGGTTCCCTTTTGAGAAATCCCGGATGTATTTCTTGCTTTTCAGGATTTCCCCGTTGAAGAATTCCTCGTGTTTTGCAAGCAGCGCATCTACATCGGCTTTGTTCTGCCCGCGCAATTCCCCGATGAAATAAAAATACTCCTCCGGCGTCAGGTAGCCGATCAGGAAACTTTCATCGAGGAAAGAGGCCGTGAATGTCTTCCACGTCTCGCTCGCATTGATTTGTACACCATTGCTGGTAATTTGCCCTGTGGAAGGCTCGATCAGGTCAAGCAACAAACTGAAAAAGGTGGTTTTTCCGGCACCGTTGTTGCCGACCAGCCCGAAGCTCTCGCCCGGTTTGATCTTAAGATTTTCTATGGTCAGGACACGCTGGCCGTTGTATGATTTCGAAAGGTTGGTAACTTGTATCATGGTTTGTGTGTTTTAGTTTTTTTGTTTGTAAGCGTCGAGCGTCGCATATTTTTCAGCTTTGTAAATTTTTTCGATCAGGGTAAAGACCTTGTTCCTGAATGCGAATCCAAGCATCCCGACAGCGGCAACGAGCAGAAGCCCCAGATTCGGGTTGTAGATTTTCGTCCCGATGACGTACAGCAGCATCGGTAAAAGCAGTTTGGGCAGCGATATGAGCATCGTTTTAACATTAAAAGCTTTCTTATCGCCAAAGGCGCCACGGCTCGAAGTCAGGTCTACCGGTGTTTTAGTATAAGCGCCGCCAAGCAGCACCAGGTGTGAATTAAATCCGATGTTGTAGATTGCGCCCACGACAATCATCTGGTATACATGCCATCCGAAGTACACATAAAAGGATGCGAGGATCGTCGATATCGCCGTAGCAATCACAATGAGCCACCATTTGGCACTCAGATACCCTTTATACGGAATATTCTGTGTCATCATCAGCGGGTAGCAGGCACTGTCCCAACTTGGCACGAACTGCCCGAAAGTGAACAGGAACCCGCCCGTTACGAAAATACCGGCAAACATATGCATCGCCGGATTGTCGTAGGCTTCGATGCCGCCGGAGAAAAACAGCAGCCCATAAAAAAGGAACACCACACTCATCACAACGGTGGTTTTCGAACGCTTGTTGCGCTTGATCATCCGGATGTCGTTCTTGAGGAAAGTCCCGATGGTGCCGAACTGATTGAGCCAGTCGAACTGTTCGGTCTTTGCCACGGCGTGCTTTGCGGCAAGTCCGGCATCGAGGTAGAGGTTCCTGAGCAGGTATTTATGGGTGACGATATACAGTCCTACCGCTGCGGCCAGCGGGATTACAAACATCCAGACAGTGGTGTACAACCCGCTGAAGAAAACGGAGGTGTATGCTGTTACATCGAAAAGCCCGTAGTATTGTGACGCACCGAGTGCGGCTACCACCGTGAGAAAAATAACGAAAAGATTGTCTTTGTTATTCAACAGGATGTTCAGGAAGTTGTTGCAGTAAAAAAGGCAGATAACCGATAAGTGCCACAGCAATACCCCGCTCACATCGTAGCCCTCGCGCAGCAGCACGACCGTAAACGGTACGAACAGGAATGCATGGATCAGGTTGAAGAATGACAGCATCGTCTTCCCTAACGCAAAATTGACGATTACCGGCCTTTTGATCGGCAGCACCAGCATCGGGCGGATGTTCATTACCGGGATTTTCTGCAGCAGCAGCCGGATGATCAGGTCGATAATAAAATAATAAATAATCATTTTATTGAGGAATTTTAAAGGGTCAAGCCCTAATTCCTCGCGCACTACATAAAATCCGGCTATCCCGGCCAGCAGGAATACGGTGATCATATACAGTGCCATGAATCCCATGAAAATTTTCAGGGCGAGGTTTGTCGCAAAGGAGGCCGAACGGGTAAACGACTTCCATTCAAGATACAGGAATTTTCCAATCATGTTATGTGGTTTTGGTTGTTGCGAATGAGTTGCTAAAATAGTAATTTGTTACACTTAAGCAACGGAATATTCGGGATACATTTCGGTCAGGTACCGTTTTGCTTTAAGCGGAATCAACACCGCGATGACATACACCAAAATAGAGTACGTGACCATTGCCGTTGCCGCAAACCACAACGCGTTATCGCTTTGCAATGCCGTACTATCATATATCCTGCCGACAAGCTGCAGCGGGATAATCAGTAATGCCGAAATACTCCCGTAACCATTGATAATCTGCTCAAAAAGCCATCTCTTTTCGGGTGTCGCTTTTTTGCGACTCTTTATCGCAGACGCAATCATCTTTACATAAAGCACCAGGGTGAGAGCTGACAGCAGTGTGCCAAAAATGATTTCGCTCCACAACAATACTTTCAAGAGGTAGAAAAGCACCACCACCGCTGAAGCGGACAATACGATTTTTGGAATTCCAAAAAAATTGATGAAATGCTGCCAGACCATCTTATGGTACTTCCGTGTTAATGCCTTCTGCCTGCTTTCCACTACATCCATAAACCCGAAAATCCCGAATTTTTTGAACTCAGCCTGCAGCGCCTGATCAAAACTAAGGTTCTGGTTTTCAGTCATCTGTTCTTCTATGGCATTGGCGAGGTGGTCTACAAGTTCAGATTGCACGTCGTAATATTCCACGTAATGTTTTTTGGTGAAATCGTAAAGCTGCTGTATTTGCTGGTCGTCTAGCCTCATTTTGTTATCGATGTTAAATAAATTTTATTGGTGTAAAATTGCCTGAGGTTATCCAGGATGTAGAGTATGTACCCGATACTGACGTAGCTGCACCATGCGATACCCAATGGCATTACCTCAGCCGAAATCAAAGTAAGCAGCAGCGAAATCTGGTATAACGCCGCTGCCAAGAACCCATTTCTTTCTATATAGTAAAAGCGTTTCCGCGTAAACATGTATACTATCAATTGTGGTAACAAGATGATCAATAGCCAAATGAGTGGCACGGTATAAGAATCAACCGCCATTTGGAAATCATTAGCAGGAATCCGGAAATAAACCATCAGCAGGAAGAAATTCACGAACCCAAAAAAGATCATCCATGGCTTTGTAAGAAAACTGAAATAATGCTTCAATAAATCCATGGAAAAACGTTGGCTGCGATTATTCATTTTCATAAGTTCTTTCTTATGCTTCGCCATGTATTCTTTGAATACGGTAAGGAATTCCCAGCCGGTTTCCGTCATTCCCGCTTCTACCGCCGTAGCGATGTGATCGGTCATTTCAGAGCGTATGTCCGCATAGATTACGTTGGAATGCTTCAGATAATTGTCGATAAATTCAATATTTTCAGATGTAAGCGACATCAGAATTCAAGGTTTGGTTTTACTAATGTTTGCATATTCCTAATAAAATCCTCCAATTCCGACAGGAGATTTTTTGTTTCTGTAACGCCTTTTGAAGTCAGCCGGTAATATTTCCGCTGACGGTTGTCTACTTTCTCAAACTCGACCTCAAGCAATCCATCCGCTTCGAGCTTATGAAGCGCCGGATATAGTGCCCCTTCTGTAATGTTCAGGTCGCCTTCGGTAATGGCTTTCACTTTCTGTGTGATTTCATAACCATACATGCGGCCGTTTTCCTGCAGCAATTTCATGATGATTGTCGTAAGGCTTCCTTTGTATAATTGAGAGTTTTTCATGATGCAAAATTCGACGCTAATATACATAAGATTTTTATACATAAGAATTTTATGTATTATAAATTTCAAAAGTCACTTTCAGGACGCTCAACGGTTTAGTATCTTTGCAAAAAAAGAAATTTACATGTCCTCATTTTATAAATTACAGATTAAAGAAGTGAAACGGGAAACTGAAAATGCGGTTTCCGTACTTTTTAATGTTGCCGACGAACTCAGGCCAAACTACAAATTCACCGCAGGTCAATACATCAACCTGAAGCTGACGCTCGACGGAAATGAAATCCGCCGTGCCTATTCGCTTTGTTCGTCGCCTGATAGCGGAGAGCTCCGCATTGCGGTAAAATCTGTAAAAAATGGTACATTTTCCCCTTTTGCAAATTCCACTTTAAAAGCCGGAGACATACTGGAAGTCGGCACGCCTGAAGGAAAGTTCACCTTCGAACCGCAACCCGGCAAGCAAAAAAACTATGCAGCCTTTGCAGCCGGAAGCGGCATTACGCCCGTGATGAGTATCCTTAAATCGGTTTTGATGGGTGAACCCGAAAGCACTTTTGTGCTGGTTTACGGAAACCGCACGCCTGCCGAAACCATCTTCCACCAGGAACTGCACGACCTGCAATTGCAGTATGTGGGCCGCCTGATGGTACATTATGTGTACAGCCAATCTAAAATTGAAAACGAATTATTCGGGCGCATTGAGAAGTCTACCGTAAATTTCATCCTGAACAACAAATACAAAAACCTCACCTTTGATAAGTTTTACCTTTGCGGACCGGAAGAAATGATCAACCTGGTGTCAAGTGTGCTCAAGGAACACAATGTGCCGGAAAAAGACATTAAGTTCGAGCTGTTTTCAACCGGATTGACAAAAGACAACATCAATGACCCGCTCGAAGGACACACCAAAATCACCGTCATGGTGGATGATGAGGAAACCACTTTCGAGATGTCTAAAAAACAGACGCTGCTCGACGCGGCACTCAAGCAGGGACTTGATGCGCCTTACTCCTGCCAGGGCGGCATCTGCAGCAGCTGTCTGGCAAGAATCACTTCAGGTACCGCAGAAATGAAGAAAAACGCGATCCTGACCGACAGCGAAATTGCCGAAGGCCTGATACTGACCTGCCAGGCACATCCTACTTCTGCCGCGATTTACGTGGATTACGACGACGTGTAATTTAGCCGGCGCTTGGAATGCGCGCAACTATTCCGGATCCGACCGCAATTGGGAATACACCCGGTCCGCAATGGCTGCCGGCGTGATCGTGCGCATCGCCTTCTCATATCCCGGAACCTTCTTATTTCCATATACCGATGTGGGGATTTTCGGGAATTGGCTGCGGTCAGCGGTCAGTGCATTTTCCATTTTTTGGTTGAAGGGCAGAAATCCTGCATAAGGATGGGTGGCACCCCAAAGCGTGATGACTTTCACGCCCAGCATCGCTGCGATGTGCGCATTGCCCGAATCCATTGACAGCATCAGGTCGAGGTTACTGATGAGTTGCAGTTCCTGTGCAAAGTTTATTTTTCCGGCAACGACGATCACGTTGGGTTTTCCTTTGGCGAACGCAGCCAGGGAGTCCACTTCGTTTTTTCCGCCAAAAAGAAAAATCCGGCATTCTTTATCTTCCGAGAGGCGGTCAACAACCTGTTGCATCAAATCGGCTGGATAGACTTTGGATTCGTATTGTGCATACGGCGCGATCCCCATCCAGGTTGCCGTCTTTTCGCCGGTCACTGCGGTGAGATCCTGCGATAATATGGCCTTGGCCGGAAACTGCGGCTGTGACAAATCCAGCGGAAATCCCAGCTGACGGAACACCTCAGCATGACGGTCGAACATTGTCGGGAGTGGTTTGAAGATCTTGTCGTCGGGCCGCACGAGTGCTTTTTTGGCTGCGCGGGCTTTGTCTACAAACGCGGTTTTCTTACCATCGAATGCGAAAAGCGTGCGTAAGATGACGGACCGCAATACGTTATGCAGATCGGCAAAAGCGTCGATGTCCCGTTTTCTCAAATCCCGGAACAACCTCAGCAGGCCGAAAAAGCCTTTGTGCCTTTCCTTATCATCGAAAGCGAAAAATGAAAGGTTTGGGATGCCGTCAAAAAACGGCTTAAAAAACGGCCTGGAAATGACGGTAATCCTGATGTCCGGATACTGCTGTGAAAACGCACGCAAAACAGGAACCGTCATCGCGACGTCTCCCATTGCGGAGAGCCTCATGACGGCGATATGTGAAATTTTCTTCGGCAAGTGATACAGCGTTTAGACCCTAGCCCGGATAGCAGTGGAAATCCTTTTTTAGCGCGTCCGATACGCCTTTTGCAGTAGGCTCGTCCTGACGCTAAAAAAGATTGGAACGGATAGCCGGAATAGCTCCTGAAAAAATTACTTCTTATTCTGATACAGCACCGGGTTCAGGTCGTCGTCATTGTACATCTTCATCTGTTTGTACACTTTCATGAACTTGTCGCCGTTTTCAATATCCTTAAGCAGATCGTCGATTGCCGTAGACAAATCCGTGCGCTGTTCGAGCAGGATGTTGAGTTTTTCCTGGCATTTGTCACGGTGTTCCTGCGAGGCTTCGGCACGATTGGCCTCTTCCTGCATGTGGTAAATCTTCAGTGCGAGGATGGAGAGCCTGTCAAACGCCCAGGCCGGACTTTCTGAATTGATTTTTGCGGTTTCCTTCACCTTCACGCCGCTGTACTTCTGCAGGAAATAACTGTCGATGTATTCCACCATATCCGTGCGTTCCTGGTTTGAGGCGTCAATGCGTCGCTTCAGGGTTAGCGCCGCTACGGGGTCGATCTGCGGGTCGCGGATGATGTCTTCAAAATGCCATTGCACGGTATCGATCCAGTTTTTGAGATATAGTAAATGTTCGAATTTATCCTTAGGATACGGATTGCTTACCGGCTGGTCCACGTTGTCAAACTGGTGGTAATCCTTAATACTCTGTTCAAAAACGGAATAGGCTAGTTTTGAAAACATATTTTTACATTTTAAAAAGCAAAGATACTTTTTATACTTTTACTTTTGGAAAGTTTAAAATTTAAAGTTTAAGGTTTGCGGATTCATTCGCCAATCCGCTAATCCATCATCCCCTAATTATCATGCAGATCCATTACCTCTCCGAAGCCAACAGTGTCCTGAACCATTTCCTTGGCCAGATCCGGAACATCCATGTCCAGAAAGACAGCATGCGTTTTCGCAGGAACATCGAGCGCATCGGCGAAATTATGGCTTATGAACTCAGCAAGGACCTGGTGTATGAAAATGTTGACATTACCACGCCGCTGGGCATCAAGAAGACGACAGCCATCGCTAACGAGCTGGTGCTGTGCTCAATACTACGCGCCGGTTTGCCATTGCACCTGGGTTTCCTGAATTATTTCGACAATGCCGAAAACGGATTTGTCTCAGCGTACCGCCACCACCACAACAACGATGACGAATTTACGATCAAGGTGGAATACCAGGCAGTACCCGATATTGGGGACAAGACGTTACTACTGATCGACCCGATGCTGGCCACGGGGCACTCGATGGTGGCCGTGTTCAATACGTTACTCGAGAAAGGAAGTCCGAAGGAAATCCACATCGCCGTAGTCATTGCCGCCCCGGAAGGCGTGGCCTACCTTAAAAACGCATTGCCCGACAATTGCCACCTGTGGGTAGCCACACTCGACGAAAAACTCAATGCGAAAAATTACATTGTGCCCGGCCTTGGGGATGCGGGTGACCTGGCTTACGGCAGCAAATTATAATTGTGCAAAAAACGAAAACAGGCTCGTCGCCGCAAGAATCAGCATGGCCACTTCCCTTACGGTCATGATTTTAAGGTTTTCGATATAACTGGTTGCCATGATAGACAACGGCATGAAGGTATACACCAGCAGACTGTTGTCCTTGCCCGGCGAGATTACGAACACCACCACCGCAATGACAAAACAGAAGAGCACTTTTTTGTAAGACGCATGTAAAATGAGGGGTTTTGACGGCAGTGACAACAGCTGGGCTGCAAAAAACAGGAACGCGATGGCGGCGAAAACAGAGAACGCAATATTTTGCGCCTTGTTGGTAAAATAATCGAAGGTCAGGTCAATCTGTGATTGGCTGATGATATCGTCGATAAGGCCTTTGTTGAATATTACCGCCACCATCAGGTACGTGACGCCCACTCCGAAAAATGCGATGTACGGCAGGATCCAGTTCCTGTAATCGCGTGACACATGAAAAAACACGGAGATAAACACCAAAAGAATGAATAGGATCGCCCAGAAGTGGAACAGCGCCGCGACGAAAATCCACAATGAGGCGTCGAATATCTTTTCCTTCGGCGTGATCAGCGACTGCAGTGACACCAGCCTGCGCATCGCTAAAAGCAGGAAGAAGTTTGACACTACGATTTTCGAATCCAACAGAACCGATGGGAACAGTATCAGGAAAAGGAAGAAGAAAAGGAACGGGTAGGTGCTGTCTTTGCTGAGTCCGTTGCGTTTGGTAACAAAATTCGTAATGAAAAGCGAGCTGATCAGTATCGCGAGGAAAGCCGCTTTTTTGGCCAGCACCAAACCGAAACCAATCGAGGTCAGGTGGGCCGATTGAATCACCACGAAGCATATCATCAGCAGCACCGTGACCAAAACATAATTAAATGGCCTTGATTTGCTAAAAATAGTTGTTATCATGCGGATATTTTATATTTTTGTGCTGTAAATATAATACTTGAAACCATGTTTAAAGCATTTTTTGAAGCCATCCAGTTCCTTTTTGTGGACATCCTATTCAAGCCACTTGACCTTTTGAGGCACCTGGAACTGAAAAGCTGGTATGGCTGGTGGATTTCGAACGGCATCAGCTGGATCCTGATGGGCATTTGTGCTTATTATACCGTGTACTGGATCAAGCAGTTGCAGCTACACAAGGACAACAATGAAGAAAACCAGGATACGACGGCGCATTCGTTCTTAAAATAAGTCGAAGCCAATATCCTTTCTGTAATACATCTTATCAAAATGTAGTTTCGCTATGTTTTGGTAAGATTTTTTTATGGCCTCATCGAAGTGGTCACCGTAGGAGGTCACGGCAAGTACCCTGCCTCCATTAGTGACTATGTCACCGTCTCGCTCGGCAGTGCCGGCATGAAATACCATGGAATCTTCAATGCTGTCAATTCCGGTAATTGCTTTCCCTTTTTCATAGTCTTCAGGATATCCGCCCGAAACGACCATGATGGTTGTGGCGCTGCGCGTGTCGATTTCCAACGGAAAATCGTCGAGTTGGCCGTTCGCCACCGCGACAAACAATGCCACCAGGTCCGACTTTAGCCTTGGGATCACAACCTCCGTTTCCGGATCTCCCATGCGCACGTTGTATTCTATCACCATCGGTTCGCCTTTTACATTGATCAGGCCGATAAATACAAAACCTTTATACGGAATCCCATCCTGCTGAAGCCCGTCGATCGTTGGCTTCACAATCCGCGTTTCAATTTTATCCATCAGGACGGCATCGGCAAATGGCACCGGCGACACGGCGCCCATTCCTCCGGTATTGAGTCCGGTATCGCCCTCCCCTATCCGCTTGTAATCCTTCGCCGTCGGCAGGATCTTATAACTCTTGCCGTCGGTAATGACAAAACAGCTCAGCTCTATACCGTCCAGGAATTCCTCGATTACGACTTTGGTGCTGGCGGTACCGAATTTCCGGTCCACGAGCATGTGGTGCAATTCCCTTTTGGCCTCGGCCAGGTCGTGCAGGATCAGCACCCCTTTGCCTGCGGCCAAACCATCGGCTTTCAGCACATAGGGCGGCTGCAGGGTTTCGAGGAAATCCCATCCCTGTGCGACGGTGTCAGCCGTAAAACTTTCATAAGCGGCAGTTGGGATGTGGTGCCTCATCAAAAATTGCTTGGCAAATTCTTTGCTGCCTTCGAGTTGTGCGCCCAGCTTTGACGGCCCGATCACCGGGATATGCTCCAGGGAGCTGTCATCACGGAAAAAATCGAAAATGCCCTGTACCAATGGATCCTCGGGCCCCACCACGACCATATCGATGTTATGGCTCAGTACAAAATCCTTAATCGCTGTGAAATCGGTCGGGCTGATAGCAACATTGGCTGCGATGGCGCCCGTCCCCGCATTTCCCGGTGCGACGAAAAGTGCATCGCATAAGGGGCTTTGGAGCATTTTCCATGCGAGCGCATGCTCCCTGCCGCCGGAACCCAAAAGTAAAATAGTCATCTTGTCGTGTTTAGTTGTGTGCCGCAAAAATAGGCTGTTTTGGGAATAAAAAATAATTTTTACAGTCCAAACTGCCGACCCGCTTCACGCAATTTGGCCAGGAAAACAATATATTTGTCCGAAACTGCCGCGTTTTGAAATTATTCGACCTCACTTTAACGCTCAATGGTTTCCCGATGCGGGAAGCAAAAGCCGAATTGGATCGCATCGTCCGGTTCAGCGAGGGCGAACACCGTGATTTCATAGAGGGCAAAAAACGCGACATCGCGGCATTCCATCTGAAAAACAATGGTTTTTACAGGAATCTAAACCCCTCCGCAGATTTTACTTCGTGGGAAAGTCTGCCCGTGCTTACGAAAAAATCCTTGCAAATTCCTTTACAGCAAAGGCTTTCCGGTGGTTTTTCGGCAAAATCAATTTACGTGAACAAGACCTCCGGTTCCTCAGGCGATCCGTTTGTTTTCGCGAAGGACAAGTACAGCCACGCGATGACCTGGGCCTCGAATATTTACCGTTTCGGATGGTACGGCATCGACTTCAACCAATCGCTGCAGGCACGTTTTTACGGGATTCCACTGGATGCCCTCGGCTATAAAAAAGAGCGCATCAAAGATTGGCTTGCACACCGATACCGATTCCCGGTCTTTGACCTTTCGGATGCCGTCCTGGAACAATTTCTGGGCCATTTCCGTACTAAAAAGTTTGATTACATCAACGGATATACGAGTTCAATTGTCCTTTTTGCCAAATTCCTGAAACGCCGGCAAATTGTGCTAAAAGACATTTGCCCGACGTTGAAAGTGTGTATGGTCACTTCTGAAATGCTTTTTGACGATGACAAAACGTTGCTCGAAACTCAGTTCGGCATTCCTGTCGTGAATGAATACGGCGCCTCGGAACTCGACCTCATCGCTTTCCAAAACCCACACGTCGAATGGCAGGTAAACGCAGAAACCCTGTTCGTTGAAATCCTGGACGACGCCGGCGCCGTGCTGCCATATGGCCGGGAAGGCCGCATTGTGATCAGTTCACTTTACAATACCGCGCATCCGTTTCTCCGGTACGACATCGGCGACATCGGGGTTTTGGATGAAAAAAGCACGTTGCAGAAACCTGTGTTGAAGAAACTGACAGGCCGCACCAATGACATTGCCGTGCTGCCCAGCGGCAAAAAATCGCCGGGTCTGACCTTTTATTATGTGACCAAAAGCATCATTGAGGACGACGGGAATGTCAAGGAGTTTGTCATCACGCAGACGAAAACCGATGCGTTTGAAATTGATTATGTGAGCGACAAGGCGCTGACTCCGCAGCAGATAACGGGTATTGAAGCAGCGATTGCGCAATACCTCGAGCCGGGACTTCATTTTAATTTCAACAGGAAAACGGTGCTCGAGCGCGGCAGCCGCGGCAAGCTCAGGCAGTTCCGGAGTTTACTCTGATTTTTTTACGTACCGTGGCTTGACCAGGAGCTGCACAAACAGGAATACGGCCATGCAACCCAATGCGGCGGCCACGTTCAGCCGATGAAACTGACGGTATACTGCGTAGTTGTACCACAGTAAACCTAGTTTTGAAGACGACACCGATCCGGTCCTGACGCGATACACCGCAAGGCTTTCCGGGACGGGACGCGCATGGCGGAGCTTTTTGAACACAGTAAGCCAGACAATCCAGTCCTGGCGTTTTTTTATCGGCGAAATCGGGATTTTCCCGAAATAATCGCTGTCGTAAATCCCCGTCAGGTTGCCAACATAGTTGCAAAAGAAAAGCTGCCTGTACGAGAGGTTTTTCGGGGCTTCGATGCGTTGTGGCAGCCGCACCCCACTCTCATCCATACAATCATAGAAACTAAAGGTGACATGCTGTCGGGACTGTTCCATAAAACGGATTTGCTTCTCCAGTTTTTCGGGCATCCAAAGGTCGTCGGCATCGAGGAAGGCAATGTACCTGCCTTTTGCCTGGCTGATGGAGTGGTTGCGTGCCACGCCGGGCCCTGCATTCTGCGGCAGCGTAAACAGCCTGATCCTGCTGTCCCGGGCAATGAAGTTGTTGATGATTCCGATAGTGCCGTCGGTCGAGCAGTCATCGGTAATCAGCATTTCCCAGTCGGTGCATGTCTGCGACTGTACAGAAGTTATGGTCTGGGCAATAAAAGCAGCGGAATTGTATGCGGGAGTGATGATGCTGACAATCGGCCTCTCCATCTTAATAGGCTTTTTCTTCGCCTTTGAAGATGTTTACGACGGTTTGCACGATAATTTTCAGATCGAGCAGCAGCGACCAGTTCTCGATGTAAAACACATCAAATTTGATCCTGTTGATCATGTCATCATCGGTTTCGATTTCGCCACGGAAACCGCGAACCTGCGCGAGCCCGGTAATCCCGGGTTTTACGTAATGGCGCATCATGTATTTCTTGATCTTGCTGCCATATGCCTTGTTTTGTGACCAAAGGTGCGGCCGTGGGCCTACCACCGACATGTCGCCGAGCAATACATTGAGGAACTGCGGCATTTCATCGATACTGGTTTTCCGCATGAATTTCCCGATCCGGGTGACGCGCGGGTCATTTTTGGATGCTTCGCGTTCGGTGGTCTTATTGACTTTCATCGAGCGGAATTTATAGCAGAAAAATTCCTTTTCGTCAATTCCGGGCCGGCCCTGCTTAAAGAACACCGGGCCACGCGATTCCATCTTGATCAGGATTGCCAGAATCGGGACAAGCCAGGAAAGCAGGCCCACAATCACGACCATAGAAAAGACCATATCGAAACACCTTTTAAAGACTTTGGTGGCCGGGTCGTGCAGGATGGTTTTCTTTAACGACAATACGGGAAACATCTCATAATAATCAATCTTAAGATTCTTAGAGAAAATTTCCTTCGAATCGGGAATGAACTTGATGGTTTTGTTATTCTCGTCAGCAAAATCAACCAGATCCCTGACCTGCTCATTGCTCATCTCATTCAGCGAACAGTAGATTTCGTCGATGTGGTTCGCCACGACAAATGCCTTGAGGCTGTCGATTTTCCCGGTGATGTTCTGATTGCTTTTCTTATCGGAAAAATAACCCATAAAACGGTAGCCGTAGTCGTTCCTGACCTCAAACAATTCCTTGAGCCGTATGGCTTCCGGAGTATATCCGACGATGACCGCGCTTCGGAAATTGCTCCCGGTGACAATCCTGTATTTCTTGAGGTAATAGAACAACAGGAATTTGAAGATCGTAATCAGGGAAAAACTCCAGATCATGAACACTGCGATCGCGTTTCCGCTGAAAAGCGCCTTTTTGGCAAACGGAAAAAAAGCGATGACAATCAATGTGAAAATTACACCCTGCTTGAAGAGCCTTGACAGGATTTCGACCGGGGTGGTAAAGCGATAGATCTCATAGAACTTCACGAAATAGGCGATAATAAACCACCCAAGGGTCTGGTAAGCGATGTAATACAGCGTATTCAGGTTGAGTTCCCTGAAGAAGAACAGGCACAATACATTAATCACCAGGAGGTCGATGGCGACACTGATGGGACGGATGTATTTCGAATATCTACCTGTATGGGCTGCGGTCATTTTAATGTATAAATCCCGTAAAATCTTTGTGCTCTTCCTTAAGCAGTTCTTCGGAAGACAACGATTTGAAATAGTCGTAGGTTATTTTCATGCCTGCTGCACGGTCTACTTTAGGCTCCCATCCGAGGATGGCTTTGGCCCTGGAAATATCTGGCTGACGCTGTAGCGGATCATTTACGGGCAGCGGATGGTATACTACTTTTTGTTTGGTACCCGTGAGCCTGATGATTTCTTCAGCAAAATCCTTAATCGTAATTTCGTCGGGGTTGCCAATATTGACCGGCAGCGCATAATCAGATTGCAGCAGCCTGAAAATGCCTTCCACCTGGTCGTCGACATAACAGAAGGAACGCGTCTGCATACCGTCACCGAAGATCGTAAGGTCCTCACCGCGCAACGCCTGACCGATAAATGCCGGAATCACACGCCCGTCGTTGAGGCGCATCCGGGGGCCATAGGTGTTGAAAATCCTCACAATCCGCGTTTCTACGTTATGAAATGTGTGGTAGGCCATCGTGATGGATTCCTGAAACCGCTTAGCCTCGTCATAAACGCCCCGTGGCCCGATGGTATTGACGTTGCCATAATAATCTTCTGTTTGCGGGTGCACCAGCGGATCGCCATAAACTTCAGATGTGGAGGCAATCAGGATCCTTGATTTTTTTACCCGTGCCAATCCTAGCAGGTTATGGGTGCCCAGAGAGCCGACTTTAAGTGTCTGTATCGGGATTTTCAAGTAATCAATCGGACTGGCCGGAGAGGCAAAATGCAGGATGTAGTCGAGCGGTCCGGGAATGTGCACGAATTTGGTAATATCGTGGTGGTAAAACTCGAAATCCTTGTGGCTGAATAAATGCTGGATATTCTTAAGGTCGCCGGTAATCAGGTTGTCCATCCCGATGACGTAATATCCTTCTGAGATAAAACGGTCGCACAGATGCGATCCTAAAAAACCTGCCGCGCCGGTTATTAGTATTCTTTTCATAGTGTTTTTTATTCTTTATCCCGGAATTTCATAGCAATCCCCGAATTGAAAAGGCAATAGATCGCTGCAAAAAACACCACCCCACGTTGCCTCGCCAGAAATGATTCGGTCAAAAATAAACTTATCATTAGAATTGCGAAAGAAATATGCACAAAATCTTTGGTTTTAAAGGCGTTTTTTAAATTCAGGAAAACAATGACCAACAGCAGCAGGAAGCCAAAAACGCCGGTTTCCGCAAATAGCTGCACATACTGGTTGTGGAAGTTTTTTTTCTGGTAACCCTCGTTTTCCGCATTTCCTGAAAAAATGGTATGTTCGAGCCCTTTTTGCTCAATCCTGAAATCAGTAGCGTTGAGGCCGTAGCCCGTGAAAAAAATCGGGTCCTCAGCAAGCATTTCTGTAAAAATCCTGAACTGGTACACCCTGAACGCCGCTCCCGGAAAGTACTCATTCTGCTGAAAATGCTCTTTTTCCCATGCCTGTTTGATGCTTACGTTGTACACCTGTCCCTGTGGTCCGAAATCGGTGTTGAGCGTTCCTTCCTGCTGGTTCGACCTGAACTCGACAAGGAAGCGGTCGCGGATCTTGCCGGAAAACAGCATGGTGGCAGAAAGCAGGACCAATAGCCCGAGCGTGATCCACTTTATGTTCTGGGTGGCCTTATAATAGAAAATCTCATAAAAGATAATGAGCAGCACGAGTACGAAAATGACGTTTTTGGACGACAGCAACACGATAAACGTCGCCATCAGGAACATCGCCAGTTTGTCGGCCAGGCGCTTGGTGTTCTTGGTAAAAAACCAAAAGAATGCCAGCGCGGCGTATATCGAAACGTGGATGGCATTGACATCTTCGGTAACAAGGTTGTGATAGAAAAAGACAGAGAAATCCTGCGTCCGGAAATATGTCACCAATGCTTTTAGCAGGTAAAAAATGCAGTACAGCAAAATGCCGTAACTGTAGAACATCATGATTTTCCGTTTCTGGTTGAGCGAATATTTCGGCCCGATGATAAAGCAGACCGGCAAAACCAGCAAAGGCAGTACTTTGGATATTGCCCGGGTCGTCGCTTCCCTGTCATGGCTCCAGACCAGCGAGAGCGCCATAAGCAGGTACAGCAAAATCGGGAAAACCAAGGATCTTTCAATGCGGATGTTCGATTTTTTGCAACTGATGACGGTCACCAAAGCAAACAGGCCGACGGCAATCCCGTTTACCGCATAAGGCATCGGGATGGAAAGCACCGCAAGGATGAAAAATAAAAAAGGCGGGTTGCGCTTAGTCTCGTTTTTTAGTTCCTGAAAGGCATTCGTGGAATAATTGGAGGTATTTGCCATTGATTTTTTCCCAGTTGAAGTCATTTACGATGGATTCGAAGTTTTGCTGAACCAGATGCAAGTTATCATTTTTTTTGATTGACTGAAGGATATTTTTCACCTGCGCCGGATCCGAAAAGTACGCTGCATTGTCGCCGAGCACGCCGCGGTTGAAGCTGTTGTCGTGCGCCGCGATGAATGCCCCCGAAGCCATCGCTTCAAGCAGCGAGGGATTGGTGCCGCCGACGGAATGCCCATGGAAGTAAATATTGGAAAAAAATCTGAGATTATTTAGGTGTTCAAGGTGGTAAATACCGCCCATGAACCTGAGGTGCGGATGCCCGCGGAATTTGTCCTTAAGGTATTTTCCGTAGCGGGTCTCATGCTTGCCTACGACCAGGATCGGGGTTTTGTCACCACTGAGCACGACGCCGTCCAGTACCATGTCCAGGTTGTTTTCGGGTTCAAAACGTGCCATGATCATGTTATAGTGACCGGCCCGGACCTGGTATTGCTCCAGCAGCGACTCATCCGGATTGTAAAACGGATGCGCGCCGTAGGCAATGTAGGTCGATTCTTTGCCGTAACGTTTCTTGAGGAAATCTTTTATCCCCAGCGAATCGGCTACCAGGAAATCACTGCTCAAGGCGGCGAGCCGCTCGGCAAATTTGAGGAATTGCTGCACCGGGCGCGAATATTTCGAACGCTTCCATTCGATTCCGTCCATATTCGTGATGATGACGGGCTTTTTCGGAAGCAGGAAGAACCAGATTGAATTGCTGGTGTAGCCCAATTGCAGGATGATGTCGAAACCGCGTTTACGGGAATCCATGATACAGTTGTAATCATAGATAAATTGCCCGAACGTGCCCAGCTTGTGTTCCGGATCATTTTTATGGATAATGTTGACGTTGTGGAAAACCGGTTCCTGGAACGGATGGTTGTGGGAATTGTAAACGTAGACTTCGTGCCCCTTTTCAGCAAGGTACACTGAGAAAAATTCGGCGAACTGCTCAAAACCACCATAATAGTTGGGAATGCCGCGGGTTCCGAGTATCGCTATCTTCATCAGTACATTTCTTTTTCGGTTGCCAAAAATAGGTTTTTTTTTGTAATCGGGCACAAACAAAAACACAGCTATGTTTGCAAATTTTAGCAGTCCGTATCCTGACTCCCGTATTGATGGAGCGATTCACTTAGCATAACAAGTGTTTTTAACGTTCTTCAAAAGCGTTCAACGGCTGCACCATCTCAAAAATGACTAGTGCGGAACCCCCTTACGAGCCGTAATGTTAAGGAAAATCAACCGAATTACAGACGCAATTTTAGACGGGGATACCATCATGACAGGATTTGCGGGCTGAAAAAGTCCCTGCGCAAATCATACGGCTACTTTGTGGCGGGGGTTATGATGACTCCTCGGTGGCGACAAACACTGCAGCGACGGCGGGGTTCACATGAGAATTATTTCATTGAATGAAAAACAATTTTATCAACTTCTTTTTAGCGGTTATAACTTTAACAAACATTCCCGCTTTTACCGGGATGATTCTGTGTGATTAATTTCTTTATTTTGTTATTTTTGTCCGAACTGTAATGCCTCATCCGTATGATTAATTTTGACTTTCTGGAAAAAAACCTGGAAACACTACGCATCCAGTATTTATCCGCGCAACCGTTTCCTCATTTGCTGATTGACAATTTCTGTGATGAGGAAAAACTGTTGAAGGCTTACAGCAATGTACCTGAACTCAATAACAAGAGCCGCGATTACGCATTTGCGAATAATAAATTCGAAAAGTCTAATTACAAGGAGATCTGTCCTGAGTTCCTTGAATTGTACAATGACCTGTCTTCAGAAAGGTTCAATAAGATTCTTGCTTTCATTACGGCTAAAAAAACATTTGTCGACCCAAAGAATTTCGGAGGCGGACTGCACCAGGGCAAGAAGAACAGTTTCCTGGACATGCACCTTGATTTCAATTACCACCCGCTGAATAAAAACTGGTATCGGGAATTGAACCTGCTTTTGTACCTCAACAAAGACTGGAAGCCCGAATATAAAGGTCAGCTTAAGATTAAGGATTTAAGGACAAATGATGAGGCAGCACTCGATGTGCCGTTCAACAGGATGATAATCCAGCAGTGTGCCCCGTATACCCTTCACGGATATGACATGACGAACTTCCCGGAAGGAAGGTACCGTACCTCAATTGCGACCTATGCGTATCAGGTACATGAAATGCTGATCGAAACACCAAGGACTACAGACTGGTTTCCAAAAGAAGATGCCTCATTCTGGAAAAAGCAATTTGCCAAAAACTATAATTTGCTCGTAAAGACAAAAAACAGGTTCTTCGGAAGCGCTACTGCAAAAAATCAGTAAGCGCCTGATTGTAAATCGCAGCGGCCAGCGGCCAGTTGTATTTCTGTTTCAGGGCCGCAATCTTCGCATCAAAGCCGTAATCAAGATTGTCACGTGTCACGTAGAGAAGTTTTTCGCCAAAATCTTTCCGATTATCAGGATTAAAGGAAACACCGTCCAAAAAATCAAAATCGGACATCGCCGTAAGGTTTGATGTGATTGTGGGTACCCTCGCGGCGACGGACTCCAGCGGGGGGATTCCGAATCCTTCAGCCCGGGACGGATACGTTGCGACGGAAGCACCCCTTAAAAGGAGCAGCATGTCCTGAAAATCCACTTTTTGAAATCTGAAAATCTTCTTTCTGATATCGGCGTCAAGGCTGTCAAAGAGTTCATCATATTTCCCATTGTTAAAGGTGGTATCTCCAATAAACACCAAATCAAAATCACGATACAGCCCCAGGTTAACGAATTGTTCCAGTAACAGGTGATGATTTTTCCTGGGCTCCCATCGGCTCACATAAATGATGTAACGTGGGGCTATGGCGAATTTTTTTGAAACCCGTGCGATTGCCTGGGCTTTGTCATAGGATTCGAAAAAAACGTCTTCAACGGCATTGGGTGTCACCCATACCTTTTTTACTTTCAGGTGGCGCTGTATCTGTTTTTTCGAGTATGGCGAAACGGTCAGGACAATATCCGATATTTGCGCGCTGGCTTTGTAAGTAAGGAAACTCTGTACGCGGTTGAGTTTTGGGAAATCTTCAGGAAAATCCTCAAAAAGCACATCATGTATCGTCACGATGTATCGGCAGAGCTTTATCGGCGGGACCCTGTACTGGAAGTGTGCGAAATCGATTTGATTTTTGCGTATCATCCTTGGGATTTCATAGCCAAGTCTTGATAACGCTCCTGACGATTTATATTTCAGGTAGGTAATGTTGTCCGCTTGTCCGAAAATACGCTGTAAACCCTCCGTGTCTGAAGCGGCTAAAAAGAAATGCCTTGAACTGTCTTTTACCAGTTCAAGGTACAATCCCTGTATGTATGTCCTTGTGCCCTGAAATCCTTTGTCAAACACGTGGCAATCGACAAAAATGCGGAGCTTATTATTCGTTTTCATACTGTTTTTGTTCCTTTAACAGGAGCTCTTTATAGCAGAGTAAGAAACCAATAAAAATGGATTTGTTATCCAGCTTCAGGTAAAAACCCATGAATACCCAATTCGACAGAATCAGGAAAACAGCGCTTCCTACCAGCAAATAGTTGATGTTACGGATGATTTCGCTGTCCGACCTCGGCTGCTTAAAGACAACGTAAATACTGTAAATCAATAGCAACACGCCCAAAATCCCTGATTTCAGGAAAATAGTCATGTACGAATTGTGCAGTGCCGGGACGTACCGGATGTACTCCCCATCATTCGTCCACATTTCCCTGCCGATGTCAATCGTAGATCCCATCCCCTCACCGAATATGATCGTAAACCAACCGTTTCCGGTCACCTGTTTTACGGTAATGATGTTTTCGAAAGAACGGTAATTATCGTTAAATTCCTTCCAGTCGTCTTCGTTGATATGTGTTTTAAATGCTTCAATCGGCGCAATTTTTATCTTGTAGAAAAAAGCCTCTAGACCCCGCGCATTCCGCTGGGGGTAGGAATAATAAATTGCGGTGTAAGAAAGCGTCGAAATGATGATAAATGCTCCCAATATGCTGAGGCTCCGCTTTGTCATCCGTAGATGGCCTTTCATGGCCAGCACCAATATCAGGACCTGAATAATGTTTGTTCGCGCGAGATACAAAAACGAAGAGAATGAAATAATCGCTATGAATAAATATACCGTAGTCCGTTTTAAGCCGATGTCGAAGCGCTTGTAAAACATCAAAAGTACCAGGACGTATATTTCGTAGTCATCGAAATAGCCGCCGTACTGCCTCAACTCGTTCATGCTCCTTATCCCGAATACCACATAATAGAATGCTATGGTCGCGATATGTATTACCGCAAGGGCGACGCCTGAATGGATAATCGTTTTAATCGCGGGCTTACCGACGCTCTTACAAAAATTATATCCGACCAAAAGGCCAAGGATCGGTTTAAGCAGATAGGCAACATCCCTGAAAAAATTATAACTCCTGAAATCCTGAAAAAAGGAGCTGAACAGCGCAATCAGCATAATTGTGGAAAATATCAGGATCAGTTTGGATATCTGAACTGAATAACGGTTCCTTAATGAGACAAATGCTGACAATGACCACACGAGGAATGTCATTTCATAGCTCGTCAATAACAGCACCAGTACGGACGCGATCAGTAGCGATTTATGGAATGTGCTTTTACGGATGGATATCATTGCTTTGCCGGCGTCTTTATTTTATGACCAGTTGATGTCGCTGATTTTGGTGAGTTGCTGTTTTTCAATGTCGAATACCGGAAGTTCCCTGATCACGTCCAGCCTTTCATGATGCCTTAGAAAAAGTAATTCGCCTTTTTCGTTTTTTGAATCCCTGTTGGCTGACTCATTGAAACCGGTTTGCGCATCGTATTTTAAAAATGGTGCCGAAAGATCCTTCCGCACAAAATAAGCGTTAACTCCCGCCCGTGTGGTTCCGATGAAGTCGTAGCCTTTTTTTTCCGCCAAATCACAGAATGCTGCGAGCGACGCGCCGAAATAGAGTTCTGAATGGTGTTCTCTGCTCCTCACAAAATCCGCTTTGTAGGGAACCGTAACTTTCTTTTTGCCCCCGAATGCCGAATTGTATTCGCAAATCACTATCCGCGGATTAATGCAGTCAATACATTCCCATATCCAGTAATCATTACCGTCGATGTCAACACTTAACAACCCGATGTCGCGTACTTTGGTGTAGCTGCTGATCAGGTTGTTTATATTTTCCCTGGTTATAAAACTATTCAGGGCAACAAGATCATATTTCCAATACACAAGGTCTTTCCTGATGAAGTCGACATTTTTGGCAGAACCGTCGATCACAAGCCCGGACCAGTTGTTGTTAAACAGCAAAAATCTTGTGTTGGACTCTGTGTAGGTTTCCACGCCGAACTCTACGAATATCGGATAGGGTATCTCAATCTTGTTGATGATGTATTGTATGATCCCATCCTCACCCCTTTGCGAAAACACCTGAAACTCCACTTCATCCAAGGATTTAATTTGCTGCTTCCCGTTATTTTGGTTTGATAAGATCTTTCCGTTGAGCAACAGGGCCTTTTGGACATCATAATTTAACTTCTGGTAAATTTTCTTGTAAAGTAGCCTTAGGAAATTCATTACAATTTTAAATAATTATTAACGCGTGCTGTTAGATGCCGCAAAATAAGGCTTTAATATCAATAAATAAATACATGTCAGCGAAAGTTCTGTAATGATCAGGACGAAAAACGCTTCGCGCAATCCAAAGAATGTCATCGAAAGTGCTATACCCAAAGCGTTCAGGCATGTTGAGAGAATCGTAATCCGGATATAATACCTATTCTTGTTAAGGCTGAAAAGCAGCTGCTCCATCGGCAGGGTAATCCCTATAAGCAAAGGGACAAACAGGGCCACGTGCAGGTAGGTGATGAATTCCGGGAGCAAAGCATTTTCTACTTTGAAAAATCGCAATACGAAATCAGCACATACGAATACAGCAGCGAGCAGGCTGATCAGGAAAATGGTGTTGAGGCCATTAAACTTTTTCCACAATTGGATCCCCCGGGTTAAGTTCCTGTCAATTTCGAAACAGATGTAGCTGTAGGAGAATTTGAAGAACATCTGCAGATACGTCCGGAACAGGTTAATGATCTGCTCGATTACCTTGAATTGCCCGGCCACATAATTTCCGGCGAAAAACCCGATAATCATCACTGACGAGTAATTTCGTATTGAAAAAAATAGCTGGGAAACGCAGAACGAAAAATCTTTCTTTAACAAATCTGCAATTGCATCCTTGGAGATATTCCTGAAAGAAATGTTGTATTTTCTTACGAGCCACAAAAATCCCATTAAATTGGCTGCCATGGCGCTGCCTCCAAGCCAAAGGTTAGCATATATGTAGTCGGTGTCCGACGTGACAAACAGAATAACGCCGATGACATTGATTACTTTCGAGATGATGTTGATAATTGTAATCCACAAAAAATTCTCCAGCCCCTGTAAAAACCACGTGGGATTGATGACCTGTCCTACAATGATACTTACGCTCAGATAAAAAACGGTCATGTTCTCACGGAAATAGGGAACGAATAAAGTGAGCAGTACCGTAACCAGGCACACCAGGAACAGCAAAAGAAATTTGGCTGCATAAGTGGTTTTAAACAGGTGCTGAAGTATGGCGTGGTTGCCCCGGTTAATCGAGGTCTCCCGGACACCTACGATATAGGAGCTGTAATCTACCACGACGATAAGGATGTAGGCAAACGCCTGTCCCATCGCTATGATGCCGAGCTTCTCAAATCCGCAAATGTGCAGCAGGTATGGCGTGATCAATAATGGTGTCAGAATGTTTACGACCTGTCCGATTCCATATACCAAAAAGTCTTTTGTCTTTTTTTTATACAGGACGGAAAGTAATTTTTCTTTTATCATTATGTTTAGCCGCGCATTATCGATAGTATAAAAAACAAAAGCCATAGGAATCTATGGCTTTTGTACAAGATGTTAAAATTTACATCGCTAACTTAGGAAGCTCTGCAGCCATTATCGACTCATTAGGATATAACGAAGGCGTTTGTTTTTTTCCGTCTTTCACTAACGCTTTTATTAAGCCGGTTGAAGAATCAAATGTGCATTTTGATGGATCCGGCCTGAAGAATAGTCCCAATTCCGCACCCTTTAATTCCCTGGTTTTGCCTGCATATTCAAATTTAACCGATTTAAGCACAATATCGTCCTGTTCCTGGCCTTTTCCTAAATCGAGTCTCAACTGCGTCGGGTATACATTAGGAGGTAAGGCTATTTCTATGGCCTGCTCATTCTCCATTCCTGTAACGCCTTTCCAGCTCCCATCATTGAATTCTAATGACCCGTTTTCTGTATAAAGTACACAAAAATCATCATTCTTTTTAACGATGGCGTTAAGTACCACTTTGAAAGTATTTACCTGGGCTTCCGGTGTTTCATTACCAGTCTGGCTGTCTGGTTTGTCTTTGCAGCCTACTAATGTTAAAATAAAAAAAGATATTACACAGTAAAATCCGGATTTCATATAGTTTTGGATTAGAGAGTTACAATTTATTTGCTTTATTTTGCAAACTAAATGATTTTTTTCCTAATACACAAATATAATTAACCCCTTTCCTTAGTAATATTTTTTATGTTAAACTCCATTAAAACCAGTGCTGACAGCCCATACAAGTTATTTGTTTTTTCATTTGCAATGGCCTTGCTCACATATGGTTTTGCACTTACGAATTTCACCGTAAGTATTGACAATGAAATACCGATTTTGCCGGATTACGGGCTTGATTTGGGAAGATGGGGTCAAAACCTCATCGTCTATCATATTTTTAAAGGACACTTGCAATACTTTTCACTTGTACTAAGCCTTTTTCTTTTTAGTTTTTGTGCTATCCGCCTGTCGAACTTATTCAAATTCCAGGGTTATTCCGCTTTATTTTTCTGTGGCCTGTTTGTTACGTTCCCACAAATATCATATCAGGTTGTTTTTGGCATGATGGCAGATATTGCTGCGCTCGGTATCCTGTTTTCGGTTTTTGTGGTCGAATTATTTCTGAAAGGCCTGGCGGTACCCACACCTGCAAAGAAATTCCCGTATTTTTTATCAGCGGCACTGCTTCTCGTATTCACTTTGTCTATGTATCAGGCATTCATCCTGGTGCCCACAGCGATATACACAATCCTATTTTTCCAGAATACTTTTCAGCAATCTTTTGACCTGAAATCGGAAATACGGAAAACATTGGTTTTCGGCGGTATCCTGGTATCTGCGTTGGTATTATACTACATTTCGGTTAAAATCATTTGTCCTGTCCAACAGGGAGGCTATCTTACTTCTTTCGTTTCGGAAGGTTCCACAGATAACCGCTTCCTGAATTTTTGTTCCATCTGGTCAAAAAACCTTGTAGGCGGATTTTATTATGGAGAGACCTTATTTATTTTAGCGACGTTGTGCGGTTTAGTTCTTTTTGTTTACTTTTTTATTGCAAAAAAACAACTGGTTGTGCGCTTCGTAACATTGCTGATTATTTTAATGCTTCCGTTCCTGATGTCTTCGATAATAACAAACGGGTATCATCCTCCACGTTTATATCTGACCTCTAACCTTGTTTTCGCATTTATTATAGTGTTCGTCACTGACCATTTTAACCTAAGTGCCAAGAATTTCGTCAAATTGGCCGTGGTTATGATAATGTTCACAAATTTCTTCTTTGTCACAAAGCTGTTTAATGCTGTGCACAAAATATACAGTTACGACAGGAGGATTGCGGAAAAGATCGATTTTACCATTCAAACGAAATACCCTTCCTTTTCAGCTTCAGAAAAATACGTCTATTTTTATGGCCACTTCCCATTTGACAGTTACCAGAAGTTCCAACTGAAAAACTCCGAGATCTTCAGCGGTTCGATTTTCGTTTGGGACAACGGAAACAACTACCGGATCACAAATTTCTTCAGGGAAGCTGACGTTGCTGAGTATCGAATGCTGGACACCAAAGAACAACTGAACACCGTTAAGGACTCTATCGCTAAGATGCCCGTCTGGCCGAACCAGGAATCAGTTAGGATGTTCAACAATATCGTCGTTGTGAAATTGGGAAATGAAAAAGGATCTCCACTTTATTTTGAATAATCCGGATTTAGAAAGCCGCTTTCAGAAGCACATCAATCACTACGTTCGGGTTTAATTCATAAAACAGCGGCAATCGCACCAGTGTGTCTGTAAACCTGTCTGTTTCGGGTAGCACCCCGCCTTTATGCAATTTGTCGTAAAACGGGCTTTCGTGAAGGCTGATGTAATGAAAAACGGCAAGGATGTCATGCTGTTTCAAATAATCCAACAATTTTGTCCTTTGTTCCAGACTGTCACATATCAGGTAGAACATATGCGCATTGTTGCTGGCATAATCCGGAAGTTGTGGCAATTCGATCCGATTCTCCCGAGCCCATGTAGCCAGTTTATCAAAGTAACTTTCCCAGTGATTTTTCCTAACCATCTGGATTTGCTCTAAATTTTCCAGTTGCGCCCATAAAAATGCAGCGATGATTTCTGAAGGCAGAAAAGAGCTTCCGATATCGACCCAACCGTATTTGTCTACCTCGCCCCTGAAGAAAGACGACCTGTTTGTTCCTTTCTCCCAAATGATTTCAGCCCTGTTTATGAATTTTTCGTCATTTATTGCGAGAAGTCCACCTTCTCCTGAAATGATGTTTTTCGTCTCATGAAATGAAAATGCGGCGAGATGCCCAATAGATCCAAGAGCCCTTTTCACATTATCCTTTCCGGTATAATAACTATCAATAGCCTGGGCCGCATCTTCAATCACGTAGAGATTGTGTCTCTTTGCAATATCCATGATGGTATCCATTTCACAAGCAACACCGGCATAATGGACAGGGACTATCGCCTTGGTCTTTGAAGTTATTAATCCCTCTATTGCATTCTCGTCAATATTCGGATGGTCTTTCCGGCTGTCGGCAAAAACGATTGTGGCACCTCTCAGGACGAAAGCATTTGCAGTCGACACAAAAGTATAGCTCGGCATAATCACTTCATCCCCCGGTTTAATATCGATTAATATTGCCGCCATTTCAAGCGCGTCGGTGCAGGATGTGGTCAGCAAGCATTTTTTGATGCCAAAATTCTGTTCAAAAAAGGATTGGCATTTTTTGGTGTAGTCTCCGTTGCCCGAGATTTTGCCGGAACTTACGGCGCTTTCTATATATTTCGTTTCGTTTCCGGTAAAGTAAGGTTTGTTAAATGGTAGCATTTTAATTATAGGTGTCTAAGGATATCAAGCGATAAAAATAATAAATCCCGGATATCAAATGGAGTGAAAAAGCGATTATCTCAATCTTATATGCTTTCCAGCCCAATGGATTGTCGAAAATGGATTTAAGCAACTGAACGATACACACGAAAAACAGTAAGAAACTGCACATGAAGGTTTGCCATATGAAATTGCCGTCGAATTCCCGCGCACCTGTTTCGCTTAATGCATAAAAGATCAACAAACCAATCACTGCGCAAAAAACCGCGAACAAAACCATATCCTGCTTCAAAAGACCCCTGTTGCGCGTTAAAAAAACTAAAGGAAACAAATAACTCGAGATCACCGTACTTAATACGATAAATAAAATCTGATACCAATGTGTTGATCCCGTCCAATGGGCTAAAACATTAAAGAAATGGATTTTTACAGAAGATTGGGTTGTGATCGTTTCAGCAGAAATAAACACATAATAATACTGCAGGATTACAAAAATGAAAGCTGCCACAACTGGAATGAGGTTCAGCCAAAAATGTCTTCCGAACTTAAACCTCAGCAAGTTAATCAACGGAAAGGCAATTACGTACACAAAAATGAAACTTGGTTTAATTACGATATTTAGGGCAATCAGGAAGATGATGGCAAGTGTTCGGGTGTGTTTGTACTCTGAAATTTGCTTCAATGAAACCCAAAACAGCATTACAACAAACGGCATCGCAAATATTATCGTAGAATTGTGCCAGATATTCGCCGGGAAGTTCGCAAGATAATAAATGTTATCAAGGAACAGGATTGATGGCAGGCTGAAGCATACCAGTAACGAAAAGGCCGCGAGCGACGATACGACAACTGGATTTTTAGCAGACCCCTCAATTTCCGAGTAGACAATTTTTTTGACGACATAATATTTAAAGTATGTCAGTGCTGCCAACACGTAAATGGATACGAATAGTATCAGGATCAGATCACTGGAATAAAAACTCAACGCGTAAACCGTAAAATAATACATAAAGTTTACCTGAAACGGAATCTGCCCGTCTGCGTAGCTTTTTATAAATTGTGCATGCAACTGGATGTCGGTCGCAACAACATACGTCAGATGATTAAAAATGGAAATTAAAAATACCAGAATAATCAACTCAAAAATTCCGTGTTTCTTACTAAAAAACCCCATGTTTCTATTACTCATTCTTTACTGCCCAGTAGTGTTTGATAAATGTTCTTTCGCAAATCTCGTATCCCTGTTTCGTGTAAAAATGGCATGCCGGCTGATTTTCCTGCTGTGTCGGGATACGAAGTTTTTTTATGTTTTGTTCCGCCAGCCTGTCCTCAACAGATTGCAATAGCTTCCCGCCTATGCCTTTGCCCTGATGGTTGGGGCTGACTGCAATCAGTCCGATTGTTGCTGAATCGCCAGCGGTTTTATACGTCACAAAGCCTGAAATTTCATTTTCCTCAACATAAACCAGCACATCGTCTGCTATCGCTTTAGAAATGGAATTGTCTACCCATTTCCTATACAATTCGCCAAACTTTCCCGAATTAAAATGTTTATCTAAATAAAAGCGGCTGAATTTACCGCTTTCGTAGGCCAGATTGTATATTTCATCTATATCGTAAACTATTTGATCTATTGGGAAAACAGGGCGTGCCTCGCGATTCCTGACTGGAATATCTTTTGAAAAAACCAATTTTAATTCTGAAAAACCTTCCTCGAATCCTGTTATCCGGGCATTAAACTCATTGCTGCCTTTCACATATAATAAATCGTAGTCAGGCGTTTCATCTAGGTCTTCCTGATAAAAAACTTCGCCAATCCTGAACCCGAAGAAGTCACTATCCCAATCCAGTCTCTGTATCATACTATTTCGTCGATAATGTAAACTGGCCTGCCTTTGGTCTGATCAAATATTTTTCCGATATAAATCCCGACTACCCCTATTGTGGTAATGATAATTCCGGACAGGAACCAAATTGATACAATTATCGAAGTGAATCCGAGTACCTCAATTTCATTGTGCACTGCCTGATAAATGTAATACATTCCTACGCAGAATGATAACAACGAAATAACCATCCCGAATTTCACAAAAAGTTTTAAAGGCTTGTTTGAAAAGGAAATTATCGTGTTAAAAGCCAAACTCATTAATTTTGAAAAAGTATAACTTGTCGTTCCTGACGCTCTCGGCGCATGTTCAACAGTTATTGAAGTGGATCTGTACCCTACAAACGCTATAAACAACGGAAAAAACTTGATGTAATCTGACACTTCCAGCAATGATTTAATGACCTGTTTTTTGTAAATCCCATAATTTGCTATTTCATTATCGTATTTAGTATCCGTAAAATAGCCGTAAACTTTCGAGAAAATCTTTGAGGATAGTTTTTTTAAAAAACCGTCTTCGCGGTTTTTTCTTCTGGCCTGCACGATTTCAAAACCTTCCTGGGCTTTATGATACAGTTTTACGATTTCTTTTGGCTGATCCTGTAAATCGCAATCCATTACGATAATCCATTCACCATTTGCATGACTTAATCCGGCCATAATTGCGGGATGCTGTCCAAAATTACGACTCAATCGTATACTTTTTATACTGGATTTCCTTGACGACAGGGCTTTCATAATTTCCCAGGACCTGTCCTTACTCCTGTCGTCAACAAGAATTATTTCATACTCAACATCAAGGACGAGCATCGCTTTTTCAATTTCATCAACGAGTCTGTCTAAAAAATGTTCCGCTTTATAAATCGGGCTTACAATCGATATTTTAGGATTATTGTTCACAATTATTTCTTTAAACTCGTTTCCCAGTTGTTGATTTGAATTCCAAAAACCGCTTTGATTTTGCTTTTGTCCAGTACGCTGAAAGCCGGGCGCGAAGCCGGGGTTGGGTAAGCAATACTCTGAATCGGCTGTAAATCTATTTTAATTTTATTGATTTCAAATATTTTCTTTGCAAAATCAAACCAGCTGCATTGCCCTTCATTACTGAAATTGTAAATTCCGTAGGAGACAGAATTCGGGTTCCCGGCACAGAATTGGATCATGTCCAATAGCGCTTCTGCCAAATCAACGGCGTTGGTGGGTGTCCCGATCTGGTCATCCACGACGCTGAGTGTGTCGCGCTCTGTTGCCAGCCGAAGCATCGTTTTCATAAAGTTATGGCCGAATTGAGAATACACCCAGGATGTCCGCACGATGAAACACTTATCGAGTATGTTGCTGATGGCCTTCTCGCCGTCAAGCTTGGTCTGGCCGTAAACACCCGTGGGGTTTGGCGTGTCAAGCTCGGTATACGGGACGGTTTGGTTCCCGTCAAAGACAAAATCCGTGGAAATATGGAGTACGACCGTACCGTGTTCTTTTGCCGCCTGCGCAATATTTTCAGCGCCTTCGACATTGATCTGCCGGGCTTTGGCGGATTCAGTTTCTGCCTTGTCCACAGCGGTATAAGCTGCCGCGTTGATACAATAGTCCGGCCTGGTTCTCGCAAAAGCCTCGTTTACAGCCGCTTTGTCGGAAATGTCAAGCTGTTGAGAGCCATAAAACAGGAAATCCATTCCGGGATAATTGCCGGAAACGGACTGTAACGACTGGCCCAGCTGGCCGTTGGCTCCGGTGACTAAGACTACCATATTTCTCTGGCGTTGGCAAGGTTCGGGAGGAACTGGTCTTTTTCTGAAATGATCAGTGTTTCAGCGTCGAATTGCCAGTTGATGCCGATGTCCGGGTCATTATACATGATGCCGCCTTCTGATTCCTTATTGTAGAAATTATCGCATTTGTAAAAAAAAGTCGCCGTATCGCTGAGCACCAGAAATCCGTGGGCAAAACCGCGCGGTACAAAGAACTGGCGTTGATTTTCCCCTGAAAGGATTACATCGACATGCCTGCCGAACGTCGGGGAACCGGGACGGATGTCTACTGCCACATCCAATACTTCCCCGTGCAGGACACGCACAAGTTTTGCCTGAGCGTGGTCACCGGTTTGGTAATGCAACCCGCGCAGTACGCCCCGGGTGGAATAGGATTGGTTGTCCTGAACAAAATGCGTATCGGATCCGGTCTTGTCATTGAAAAGCTTTTCATTAAAACTTTCCATAAAATACCCCCTGCCGTCGTAAATCAGTTTTGGCTCAATGATAAAACAGCCTTCAAGTTCCGTTTTAATGAAATTCATCGGTTAAATAATATCTAATAAATGTTTTCCATAACCGCTCTTCAGCAATGGCTGCGCGATTTCCCGGAGTTGCTCCGCATCAATGAATCCCATTTGGTAAGCCGCCTCTTCTATCGACCCGATTTTCAGACCCTGCCGCTCCTCGATCACCTGCACAAATTGCGAGGCCTGCATCAGTGAGTTGAATGTCCCGGTATCAAACCAGGCTGTGCCGCGATCCAGGATGCTGACCTTAAGCCTGCCTTGTCTGAGGTACTCTTTGTTGACATCGGTGATTTCAATTTCGCCGCGATGGCTCGGTTTAATATTGCGGGCGATGTCGACCACCGCATTGTCATAAAAATAAATGCCCGGAACAGCATAATTTGATTTTGGCGCAGCAGGCTTTTCCTCAATCGACAGTACTTTTCCATTGGCATCAAAATCCACCACACCGTAACGTTCCGGATCGTGGACATGGTAGGCATAAATTATGCCGCCGTCCGGATCATTATTGGCCTGCAAAAGGTCAGACAAACCGGTACCATAAAAAATATTGTCGCCCAGGATCAATGCTACTTTATCATTTCCGATAAAGTCCCTGCCGATAATAAACGCTTCCGCAAGGCCATTAGGGTGCTCCTGAACGGCGTACTCAAACCGGCAACCGAGCCTCGAGCCGTCACCGAGCAGCTGCCTGAACAGCGGCAGGTCATGCGGCGTGGAAATAATCAATATTTCCCTGATCCCTGACCACAGCAGTGTGGAAAGCGGATAATAAATCATCGGTTTGTCGTAAATCGGCATCAGCTGCTTGCTTACAGCGAGTGTCAGTGGGTGCAAACGCGTCCCGGAGCCGCCTGCGAGAATGATTCCTTTCATATGACTTAGTTTGCGGTATTCTCCCTGAATTTTAAGGATTGTTTTCTGTAAAAGCTGATAAATAATTTTCCACAAATGAAAAGTATGATCAGGAGCAGCGGAAAAATATAGGTTTCCGAAGAAGGCGTTTCGATATTAGATACGACACTGATATCCTTAATCACTTTTTGATAGTTGATCAGCTCGATTCTCCTGTTGCCCTGTTCAGTGACAAGATTGTATTTTGATTTCAGCACCTCATCGATTTGCGTATCCTCGCTATAATAAATGAGGTTGCTGTTTTTTGTGCCTTTCCCGTCAGTATTGGAAAAATTGTCCAGTAACGCATTGATCTGGTTGATGGTCTGCTCGTTATATTGCATCTTTTGCTTCACATTCTCGACCGCCTCTCTTTGGATAATCTTCAAATACTCATTATCGTTGAGGGCTGCAAGCAGCGGCTGAATGGTATTGGCGTCCGTTGCCTTACCTTTTGTAGAGAAGGTTATCAGGTGAAAGGAGTAGTTCTTGCTTGTAATCTTGTCTTTCAACACCTTGTCAATGCTTCCGTTTTCGGCCATGAGGCGCAAAAGTTCCATGTTTTCTTCGCGGTCCCTGACAAAGTTGTACGGGTCAACAATAGGTTCTATTTTTAACTTCGATATGTTCTTAGGAAACTTTAATCCCATAGACTTCAGATAAGCCGTATCACCCTCGCTGATCTTGGAATTGATGAGTTCAATTTTAGAATACAGGTAATCTGAGCTTCCGAAGTTAGGCAGGACGATGATTTCGTGATTGTATTTCTTTTGATTGCTATCCATGAATATTCCCAATCCAACACCTATTGCAAATAATATCACGATAATGATCGCATTTTTTATAAAGAACCGGATCGATTTAAAGATCCCGGTACCAACACTTTTAAAACCGCTGTTAATCTTTTTGGAAATCTGAGCCAGATCTATCTCCTGATCATCAGAAACCTTTTTTGGGGTATTACTCATTTCGCTTGTCTTATTTTACGTTAAAAATTTGTTCCAATATCTTTATGGTGATCAGGTAGGTCGGCTTTACCCCCGTCGTACCCAATCCGCCTGAAGCCAGTGTGCTTCCGGTTTCCAGCGGGTTATCCGAAGCATAATACGCATACCTGACTTTCACATCCGGATTGATGCTTTTCCTGATTTTTGATGCTGATTGTATGGCTTTCTGGTAATAGGCGCCTTCCATCTCGAGTCCGATGACACCCCAGGTAGATTCGTGAAAAAACTTCAGCAAATCCTTGTTCTGCAGTGAAGTTCCGAGCACGGTCACCATCGGACCGGCAAACACCGGTATGCCGTTGCCTTCGAGCATCTCGGCAGTGAGTTCATTCTCAAACGGATAATTGTCACCTGTACCCTCGTTGATGTGTGCCGATGGGATCATGATGTCGCCCTTGCCGCCTTCGAGGATGCCCGCTTTACCCATGATCGAAACCGATTCTACATTCAGGAAATGCTTTTCGTGCTTCGATTCCTGGAACGGCTTCAGCAACTCGTCAATCGTTTCGTAGGCCTGCTCCCCGAAGGCATAATCCATGACGATAATCACGGGTTCGCCGTTGGGTTTGGCTTTTTCAAAAGCGGATTTTTTCCAGTCAATTTTCGCTGTGTCGAAAACCTGTACGTCGATGTTGGTCCCCGAAGTATCCGGAAGCGAAATCATCCCGTGCAGTTTGGCAAACTCCTCGACCTTATCACGCACCTCGTGCGCGCCGGGCTTACTGAGTTCCTCATAAACGTGAAAATCAGGTTTGTCCTTGTATTTCAGCCGGTGGACATACGGCGCAAAAATAGAGTTCATCACGCTGTGCATGTTGGCGCTGATGATGTGTATCGGCCTGTCGAGCAGGTTGTTTTCCTTCAATGTCTGTTTGATGTTGGTCGCCCAGATCTCACCATGGATGTGGTGTCCAAGCCTTTCGCGCAGAATCGGGCTGAACGTGATTGTACGCTTGCTGCTTTCCAGGACTTCTTCCAGGGCGCCTTTCCCGAGCCAGTAAATCGTATGCAGGAAACGGTCGGGTTTGTCTGCCGTGCCGAAACCGTCGTAGATGGCAAGGATTTCCGCAAACGAACGCCCCAATATGTTAGCCGTATGCGAAATCGCCTTTTCCTTCTCAATCTGAGTGAGCTTTTTGGTTTGCAGCACCGTCTGTTCGAGTTTCTGCCAATCGCGCGATACTTCGCCGCTTTCATCGAGCAGGATGCGGTTCTTGATTTTGTGGGATTCGATGAAAATGAACGTCAGGTGGGTCAGGATGTCATAAATATCAGAGCGCCCACGCGTAATCTCAACATTCATCTGCTCCTCATCGATGCGGTAGCAGTTTCTTTTCCTTTTTGGCGGGACGATGGCTTTGAAATGGGATTTTGAATAGCCTTCATCTGATATCAGATTAATAAAACGGCACTCCTCGATCCCAACCGGTAGCCTTTCAATCACATACAAAAGGCCGCTCAGTTCTACTTTTTCTTCGGCAATGGAGCCGTAAATCTCAGGCCTGAGGTCTAACAGGGCCTCCCGCAGCGTCTCGCCCGAAACGCCCATGGGCTTATAGAAGCCGCGGTTAAAAAGGTGCCTGATGGTAATGTACAATCGTTCAATAGCTGCTGACGATTCTTGCGCCCTGGAGCGCGAAATGTGTTTCACTTCACTCATTAAATGTTATTTTCTAACCCGCAAATGTAGGGTTTTTATTTTTTAGTTGGTTAGTGTAAGATTTATCGCGGGTTCCGTGATTTTTCCGTCATCGTTAGTTCGGGATTTAGAAGACTGCCTTTTATACCATTTGCCTCCTATGAAATGGAATGTGTTTGCTGCGTCGACCGGATTGCAGACGATAACCGGAGCGTAGGTGTCAAATTGTTCCATTTTGCCCTCGAGCGTCTTATACTTCATAACATATTTATTCTTTTCTATTATCATCCATTCATAGCCGATGAAAATTCCATTATCCGGCATAGTGAGGTGGAATTTCGTAAGATCGATTGTGTTTTTCTCTGAGCCTTTTTTTACAGTGACGATGATATCCTCATCAATCATGTCATTCCCCGGAAATCCTTCATCGTTCACTGAAAATATCCTCAATTTGAATGTGGCGTTCCTGATATTGCTTTTTGTAAATACAATAGCATTTTTGATAAATGGTGTATCTGAGTACAAACTGTCTGAAGGAAAAAATTTGGCATAGATCCACGGTGTCGCACCGGATATATAAGTATGGGCTATTTGTTTCGATCCGCCAATCTCAATTGTCCTGGTGGCTTCGGGGGTTTTAACCGAAATGCGGACCTCATCGAGTTGCTGCACCAATTCCTGCATTTTAACCATTGCAATGTTCGCGGCTGCAACCTTTTTTGATTTGTATCCCACCGCAGAAAAAACAAGTTTATCGGCGCGTGTCGCGGTAATCGCAAAACTGCCGTCTTCTTCCGAAGTCGCCCCGATGTTTCCGTTTTCGATCCAGATGTTTACATAAGGTACCGGTTGCCCCGAAATACTGTCTTTTACGACGCCCCGGATTTGACCGAACGCTGAAAAGTTTAGGAAAAGCATCAGAAAATACCAGTAGACAGTTCTTAAGTTTTTCAATGTTTAAATTTTTAAATTTCCCAATGCCTCTGCAATCGTCCGGTCGTTCGACAGGCGCGGGATCTTATTCTGCCCGCCCAATTTCCCGATGGACTTCATATATTCCTGAAAACCATTTTTCGGCACTTTGGTAATGACAAGCGTTCGCAATACATTTCCTGAAATCAGGTCGTCATAATAGGTATTTTGCTTCCGCATGGCATTGTCAACTTTTTGGGCTAAAGCATCCATATCCGCCGGTTCATTTTCAAACTCAATGAACCATTCATGATAGGGTAAGCCGCTTATCGGATTGATTTGTGGCGCTACAGTAAATTCATTGACGCGTATTTCGGTACTTTCCATGGCTTCCTGCAATGCGCTTTCCACTTCTTTGCCGATTACATGCTCCCCGAACGCAGAAATGTAATGTTTGATGCGACCCGACACTACGACACGGTAAGGCTTCAAAGAGGTAAACTGTACGGTATCACCGATATTATAGGCCCAAAGACCCGCATTGGTAGAGATAATCAGCACGTAATTCACACCCAACTCCACTTCGCCAATGGTATAACGCCTGGGATTTTCGGTAAAAAATGCATCCGATTTTACAAATTCATAGAAAATCCCGGCATCCAGCAACAGCAACATGCCTTTTTCCTTTTGGGAATCCTGGTAGGCAAAAAATCCCTCCGAAGCCGGAAATAGCTCGATACTGTCGACTTTCCTGCCAATCAGGTTTTCAAACCTGGCGCGGTACGGTTCAAAATTGACACCGCCGTAAATGAACAGGTTGAAATTTGGGAACAGTTCGCCGACGGGCTTTCCTGTTTTTTGGTTCAGTTTCTCAAAGTACATCTGTACCCACGACGGGATACCGGAAATAACGGTCATGTTTTCGCGCAGGGTTTCTGCTACGATGGCATCGACCTTGGTTTCCCAGTCGTCAATACAGTTGGTTTCCCATGACGGAAGCCTGTTTTTCTGAAGGTATTTAGGGACATAATGCGCAACAATCCCCGACAATCTTCCCAAGCTCACGCCGTTTTTTTCTTCCAGTTCCGGACTGCCCTGCAGGAAGATCATTTTACCGTCTACAAACCCGGCATTTCCGGTTTCATGGATGTAATGCAGGATCGCATCCCGTGCCGCCTGAATATGGAACGGCATAGACGCCCTGGTCAGCGGAATGTATTTTGCGCCCGACGTGGTTCCGGAAGTCTTGGCGAAATACAGCGGCTTGCCGGGCCAAAGCACATCCGGTTCACCATTGACCACTTCGTCAACATACGGCCTGAGCTCTTCGTAATCACGTATCGGGACGTTCTTTACAAAGTCCTGATGCGTTTTAATCTGCCCAAATTGATGGTCTTTCCCGAATCGGGTATTTTTTGCGTCTGAGATCAGCGATGCGAAGACCTTCTGTTGTGACACGACAGGATTTTGCGCCCATTTTTGCGTTTTCCTGAAAACCTGTGCAGCGAAAATCTTTGCGGCGATTGCCTTGATGGATGCCATATTATTCAAATGCTATAAACTGTGAAGGATCAATCGGGTAGCCGTCTTTCCACAATTCAAAATGTAGGTGAATTCCGGTTGACTGCTCGCCGCTCGAACCTGCAATGGCGATGACTTCGCCGGTTTTTACCTTGTCGCCCTGTTCGGCGGTGAGCGACTCACAATGCTTGTAAACCGAGATCAGTCCGTCGTTGTGGCGCAATAGGATCACATTACCGTTTGTAGGCGTCCAATCGGCAAAAATCACTGAGCCCGATGCAACCGACTTGATCGGGGTGTTTTTCGCCAACGCAATGTCGACCGCGTAATGCCTGTTCCTGACGCTGTACGGTTCGGTTACTATGCCCTTGACCGGGGAGAACAGCACGGCGCCGGCCTTGGACGAAGCCTGTTCAAATAAATTGTATTTGTCTTCCTGTGCGACCTCCCTCCGCAATTTGAGGTCTTCCCCCCCGGGCTCCATATCAAGTTTGGAAACGTCGACCGTCTCTGCCGCCGTAATTGAATCCTTATTGAGACGGGCATAATCGACATCGCCGGTAAGGATTTTCCTGATGGAGGAAATGTATGCCTCATTCTTCCTGAGCGCGTTGGTCAGTGAGTCGGATTTAAGCGCGAGTTCGGTCGCATCTTTTTTAAGTTTGGACGATGCATAGCCTGGAATGTACTCACGCAAAGGCGTAAACGCGATGATGTAAGTGGTTACAAAAATAATCAGTACCGCGCCCACCGTCGCCACCACAAAGACATTCATCAGCGTAAGCCTCAGGGAGAAGATTTCCTCAAAGGTGTCCTCGTTGAGGATTACCAGCCTGTTTTTGGTAAACAGTTTGTTTTTGATCCGCTGTCTTTTGAGTCTTTTTTTGGACATTGGCCTGTGTTTGTGTTGCAAATATAAAAATTTATCGGAGCCACATCCGGAATCTGTGTCAACATCACCTATGCCTGCGCCGATATGGTAAAATAATCACAAATAAAACCCGCTTTTACCGTAGGCCAAAGATTTTTTATACCTTTGTTATCCTATATTAATTGCTTACATATGATATCTTCGATTGTTTTTCTGGGTGAATTTGGTGGTCCCGAAATCATTTTTGTTATTATAATCATCCTGTTGCTTTTCGGTGGTAAGAAAATCCCGGAACTGATGCGTGGACTGGGAAGCGGCGTCAAGGAATTTAAAAATGCCGCCAAAGATGATAAGTCTGCCGATAGCAGGCCGGTATCCACCGATCCGATTGCGCCGAGCTCGCCGTTGACACCCCCCCTGCTCCGCAGGAAGAGGATAAGGCATAAGAAACCGCTGGATTTAAAAATTAATGCCTATCTTTAGGTTATACAAATAATAAATTATTATGAATACACTATATTTTTTTCTTGGAGAAATCACTCCCATGAAAGTTATTCTGGTTCTCGCGATCGTGTTGTTGCTCTTCGGAGGTAAGAAAATCCCGGAACTCATGAGAGGCCTCGGAAGCGGCGTCAAAGAATTCAAAAATGCCTCCAAAGGTGAAGAAGAAGCCCCTGCGGTGCGCAGGGAGGATGAAAAGATTTAATCAAATCCCGGTTTAGGCCGGGATTTTTATTTTTATATCACCATAGTCAACTGCACGCGTTTCCTGACCTCATCCACATCGGTGACCTTAACCTGTACATGCTGATGCAGCTTCACGACGTCATTCACATCGGATACAAACCCCTGTTTGAGTTGAGAAATGTGCACCAACCCGCTTTCCTTAATCCCAATATCAACAAAACAGCCGAAATTTGTAATGTTATTCACAATCCCCGGCAAAACCATGCCGTTCTTTAAATCGGAAATTGTCCTGACATTGTTGTCAAATTCAAAAACTTTGGCCGATTTCCGCGGGTCCAGTCCCGGTTTTTCCAATTCACGGATGATGTCTTTCAATCCGAGTAAACCGATTTCAGGGGTTACATATTTTTCAGGCGCAATCAATGCTGTTTTTTCCTTATTGGCAATCAGCTCATTTACGGATATTTTCAGGTCCCTGGCCATTTTCTCCACAATCGGATAGGCTTCCGGATGCACCGCCGAATTGTCCAGCGGGTTTTTGGCATTCGAAATCCGGATAAAAGCCGCACCCTGCTGGAAAGCCTTGTCTCCCAGACGCGGTACTTTCTTCAATTGTTTCCGGTCTTCAAATGGCCCGTTTTCAGAACGGTATTGCACGATATTTTCCGCCAGCTTCTCCCCGATTCCGCTTACATACGACAATAAATGCTTGCTCGCCGTATTGATATTGATACCGACGGAATTCACGCAGCGCACGACCACAGTATCGAGCTCCTCCTTCAGCTTTCCCTGATCGACATCATGCTGGTATTGGCCCACGCCTATGGCTTTCGGGTCAATTTTTACCAATTCCGCCAATGGATCTGACAATCTTCTTCCAATAGAAACCGAGCCACGGACCGTCACATCATACGACGGAAATTCCTCTCTCGCAATCTTCGAAGCCGAATACACCGAGGCGCCGGCTTCACTCACCACAAAAACCTGTACCGGCTTGTCGAACGGGATTTTCTTGACAAAAAATTCCGTTTCTCTTGAAGCCGTCCCGTTTCCAATCGCAATGGCTTCAATTTTGTAGGCATTGACCATCGATTTTACTTTCTTCATCGCAATTGCGCTCTCGTTTTGGGGTGCGTGCGGATAAATCGTTTCGTTATACAGCAAATCGCCTTTTTCATCAAGGCAGACAATTTTACAGCCGCTGCGGTAACCCGGATCAATCGCGAGGATTCGCTTTTCTCCCAAAGGCGGTGCCAACAGCAACTGACTCAAATTTGCTGCGAAAACCTGTATGGAATTGGCATCTGCTTTGGCTTTGGCTTCCTGTAATGCCTCATTCGAAATCGCCGGCGCCAACAGTCGTTTCAAACTGTCTTCAATCGCGAGTTCGATATGTGGTGTGGTATCGTTATTTTTTTTGATGATGATCTGGCTGACCAGATTGAACGCTTCGTCCTGATCGGTATCAATCTTAAGTTTCACAAATCCCTCGCTTTCCGCACGCAGCATCGCCAGAAGCCGGTGTGGCGCGGCTTTCGTGAGACTTTCCGACCAGTCAAAATACTGGCTGAACTTCTGTGCGGCCTCGTCGTCTTTTTTTGATTTTGACACCTTGGTCTCGATCAACGCGGTTCTTTGGTACAAACGGCGCAGCTGCTTTCGGACGTAAATATTTTCGTTGACCCATTCAGCGATAATATCACGTGCGCCCTGCAAAGCCTCGTCTTCGTTTTTGACATTTTTGTTCAGGAAACGGGTCGAAATAAAATCGACATCATCATTTCCCTGTGCCATAATGATTTTGGCTAAAGGTTCAAGACCATTTTCCCGGGCAACGTCTGCCCTGGTTTTTTTCTTCTTTTTATACGGAAGGTAAAAATCCTCGAGTTCCTGAAGGTCAAAGCTCTGATCGATTTTCTGCCTGAACTCCGGTGTCAGCGCGTTTTGTTCTTCCACTGATTTCAGGATGGCTTCCTTTCGTTTGATGATGGCCTGGTAAAACGCATTCAGTTTCGCTATCTGCTCCACGATGACCTCATCCAAATTTCCGGTCTGGTCCTTCCGATAGCGCGAAATGAAAGGGATCGTACAGTCTTCGGCTAAAAGTTTTAAGGTGTTTTCAATGTTTTTAGGTGCGGTACTTACCTGATTTTGTATGAATTGGACAGCGGTCATTTATGAAATGAATTTTGATTCTTATTTCACAAATCTAATCAGATTCGGGTAAAATTTTCTATTATTCCCTTTATTGATTCTCGACGCAATAAATATCGGGTAAAGCAACGCCACCAGGATCAACAGGTAATAAATATAAAAAAATGAAGGGATTTGGTATTCATGCGAAATCTTACCGTAAACGGCAATAACCAGGAAGACATTGACAAGTATCGTAAACAAAATCTGGAAATTGAGGATCCTTTTTCCGTGAACATCTACATTAAAAATTTTATCGCGCTTGTTGAGCCACAAAATAGCAGGAAGGATAATATTTCCCAACGGGATGATAATTCCGGTCATCACTGATAAATGAAGGAAGATAAGATACTTGCGGTCATTGATTTTACCGTAATCGACCAATTCTTCAATGTTGATTTGGAGCACTTCGCAAATTTGCCTTAAGGTATTTCCGCGGGGCTCATTATCACCTTTCTCAATGCGTTGCAATGTCCGCAAATTGATTTTTGACAAATCGGCCAGCTGTTCCTGTGACATTCCTTTTTGTTTCCTGACTTTTAAAATTCTCTCTCCAATGGTTTCCATGTTTTTGTAATTAAAGTTCATACAAAATTATACTCGGAGACAACCGGCTGGTAACGGTTTTTACGTGACATTTATACGGCATTTGTGCCTGAAGCCCGAATTTATGCGGATTTATTCCTCTACAATGAAATCTTTCTGGCAGGCCTTTTCAAATTCCGGCTGGATCGTGCAATGGGTGATGTTGAATTCATGGCGAAGCAGCTCCTCGATCTCATCGGCAAGCGCGTTGAACTGAGACACCGACATGTCCTGAGTACAGTCAAGATGCGCCTCGAAATGCAGTTCGTTATCGTTCAAATGCCAAAGGTGGATGTGATAAAGCTTATTTTCACCGGTAACTTTATGCACGCTTTCGGCTATCGCATCAATATTCAGGTTCTCAGGCGTGAAAAGCATCAGCATTTTTGTGGATGATTTCAGTAAACCGAAACCCATGATGATCAGGTACACCGCAATGGCAAAGGTGATCACGCTGTCAACCCAGAATATCTGGTAATATTTCATCAGCAAACCACCCGCCAGGACGGCTACGGATGCCATCATGTCTGTAAAAAGGTGCAGGTAAGCCGATTTCATATTGATGCTTTGCCTGGCTTCTTCGCGGATCAGGACTGCTGAAAATCCGTTGAATAAGATGCCGATCAATGACATCCAGATCACGAGCCCGGATTCAATCACGACTGGTTCCGAAAACCGGACAACCGATTCATAAATTAGGTAAAACGCCACGATGACCAGCGTTGAGGCATTGATGAACGCAGCCAGTAGTTCGGCACGCTTGAACCCGAAAGTGCGCATCGCGCTGGCTTTGCGCTTGGCCAGTCGGTGTGCAGCAAGGCTTAAAAACAATGAAATGACATCACTGAAATTGTGCAATGCATCCGAAATCAAGGACAAACTTCCTGAAATTATCCCTCCGACAATCTGTGCCACCGTAATCCCGATATTCAGCACAATCGAAACCGACAGGTTTTTGTCGCCGTTGTGGGAGTGGTGGTGGTGATCGTGTGCCATCTAGCTGCAGGCTATCTTATCGACACGGTTGGCATGACGACCGCCTTCAAAAGCCGTGTTCAGGAAAGTATCTACCATTTCGACGGCCTGCGCAATCGAGGTGAAACGCGCCGGGATACTGATGATGTTCGCATTGTTGTGCTGGCGCGCCAGCGCCGAAATTTCCTTGGTCCAGCACAATGCTGCCCGGATGCCCTGGTGTTTGTTGACGGTCATGTTGATCCCGTTTCCGCTGCCGCAGATAACGATGCCGAATTCAGATTTCCCGCTTTCCACATCTGCAGCGACGGGATGCCCGAAGTCGGGATAGTCCACACTGTCTGAGGTATCTGTACCATGATTAGTTACGTGATGACCTTTCGACTCAAGCATTTCGAGTATGGCTTTTTTGTATTCCGGGCCGGCGTGGTCGTTTCCGATTGAGATTTTCATTTTTTGAAGTTTAGTTGTGTTGCACAAAGTTAGTTACAAACTTTTATACCAACAATTGCGAAAGACATCCTATAAGTTTAATATAAATATTAGTACGGAAATGTTAAATTATCCCGATGTTAATACAATATGCAAGCGACTGATAGTCAAGGTGATTTAAATTAACATATTTTGTTTACAACTTAAAACAGAATTTCAGAAGTTTTTCTTGGCCGTATCGCTTTAATTGCTAATCCAAAACAGAAATGACACACGCAACAAATGTTTGCAGTTTTTTTTGATTAGTTATCCATGTCTCGATAGTGGTTTATCAACAGTTGTGAACGATTAATTTTGCAACAAACCTGACGCTTTATAGTTTTTCAACAACTGTTAATTAAATGCAAAAAATTCCTAATCCACAGTCGGTTGCAATGTAAATATAATGTTAGTAAATTGTTATAAGAAGTGTAAACCGCTCCGCAATAGGATTGCCGGAAAATTTATTGCAGCTATTAACACGCAATAATAACCACCATAAATTTATAATTTCAATTCTTTTTTTTCTGATGTTTTTAATTGTTGTTGAAAACTTCGGCGATTCGTAAGCGTTATATTTTTTATAAATGTTAAAGCGTATGGAAGCGTTGTAGATTCTTATTCGTATTTTTCCGTTTTTAAGAAAATATATATGAGTCAAAAGCCAAGAAAATTTGGAAAAAAAGAGAAAGACTTCTCCGGAAAAATATTAAAAATCCTTGCAGCCCACGCCAATAAAGGATTCAACTATAAGCAGATTGCTGCCATCCTGGATGTAGACGACACCAAAAGCCGAAATGAAATTATCAAGGACCTGAAAATCCTTGCCTCACAGCAAAAAATCATTGAATCAGAGCCGGGGAAATACCTTGTAAAGGCCATCAGTAAAGATTATTACGAGGGTACTATCGACATGACCAGCCGCAAGACGGCTTATTTTATTTGTAAAGATGAGTTTGCGGAAGATGTCTTTATTCCGACCAATAACCTGAATCGCGCCCTTGACGGCGATACGGTTAAAGTATATGTGTACAACCGTCGTAAAGGGAAGCGTCCTGAAGGTGAAGTGATTGAAGTCGTCTCACGCAAGAAAACGGAATTTGTCGGGGTGATCGACATCCAGAAGAATTTTGCGTTTGTATCGACCGCCAATGCGAAGATGTATACCGATATTTTCATCCCAAAAGATAAGATTGGCGATGCGGAACAGGGAGACGTCGTCATTGCCCGAATAGAGGATTGGCCGAAAAAAGCCGACAGCCCGTTTGGATCCATCATCAAAATCCTTGGAAAGCCAGGCGAGCACGACACCGAAATCCACGCCATTTTAGCCGAATACGGACTGCCATACGATTTTCCTGTAGAAGTGGAAGTGTTTGCACAAAAGCTTGACACTGAAATCCACACTGAGGAAATTGCCAGGCGCCGCGACATGCGCGATACGCTCACCTTTACGATTGATCCTAAAGATGCGAAAGATTTCGACGATGCATTGTCGTTTAAAAAATTAGACAACGGCAATTATGAGATCGGAATCCACATTGCCGACGTATCTTATTATCTGCAGGAAGGAACGATCCTCGATGATGAGGCTTACCAGCGCGGAACGTCAGTATACCTTGTCGACCGCGTGGTTCCAATGCTTCCCGAAGTGCTGTCGAATTTTGCGTGTTCGCTGCGTCCGCATGAGGAAAAGTATACGTTTTCAGCGATTTTTGAAATCAACCAGAAAGCGCAGGTCGTCAATCAATGGTTCGGACGCACGGTTATTTATTCAGACCAGCGGTTTGCGTACGAAGAAGCGCAGTACATCATTGAAACAAAGGACAAGACCATCCCGGCAGATATTTCATTGACCGGCCAGGCGTACAGGGTGCCGGACGCCATTGCTGAAGCGACCCTGAAACTGGATGAACTCGCTAAGATCCTGCGCAGCAAAAGGATGGCAGACGGCGCAATCTCATTCGATAAGGTGGAGGTTAAATTCAACCTGAATGAAAATGATGAACCCATCGGCGTTTATTTTAAGCAAAGCAAGGATTCAAACCACCTTATCGAAGAGTTCATGTTGCTGGCAAACCGCAAGGTGGCTGAGTTTATAGGCAAACAAAACAAGACTTTTGTTTACCGTATCCACGATGAGCCCAATGAAGACAAGCTGATCGGCTTACAGGGGATCATATCAAAATTCGGTTACAGCATCAATTTTAAATCGAAAAAGGACATCTCAAAATCACTCAATGAATTGCTGGTTAACGTAAACGGTAAAAAGGAACAGAACCTGGTCGATACCCTTACGATCCGAAGCATGAGCAAAGCCAAATATTCTACGGATAACATCGGGCATTATGGTCTGGCATTCGATTACTACTCGCACTTTACCTCGCCCATACGCCGTTATCCTGATGTGATGGTTCACCGGCTGCTCCAGTTTTATCTCGACGGCGGTAAATCAGTAGACGCAGAAGTGTATGAGGAAAAATGCGTGCACGCCTCCAGTATGGAATCCCTGGCTACCAGTGCTGAGCGGGACAGCATCAAGTACATGCAGGTCAAGTATATGCAGGACCATCAGGATCAGGAGTTCCTGGGTGTAATATCCGGTGTGACTGAGTGGGGAATTTATGTAGAAATCGTTGAAAACAAATGTGAGGGTATGTGCCGCATCCGTGAGATCCGGGACGACTATTACACGTTTGACGAAAAGCAGTATGCCCTCGTTGGGGAAGTGTCAAAGAGGCTGCTCCAACTGGGAGACGAAGTTTTCGTGAAGGTAAAGAATGCGGACTTGGTCAAAAAGCAGCTTGATTTCCACTTCATCAGGCGCAACGAATAATTTTTAGAAATGAAGAGTATGAAAACATCAGTGGTCATCTTAATGGCATTTTTTGCCAACATTGCCGCGGCGCAGATTGATAAGACACTTGGCGATTTCAATGAGGTCAAAGTCTTTGACAGGATTAACGTGGAGTTGGTACCATCTTCCGAAAATCGGATAGAGATCAGCGGACAGCGCAGCGAAGAGGTCGAAATCGTCAACAAAAACGGGCTATTGAAAATTCGGATGAAATTCGGTAAACTGCTTGAAGGCGATGACGTTATGGCAAAATTGTATTTTACGAAAATCCAGAGCGTAGATGCAAGTGAAGGCGCGTACATCGGCAGTGATGCCACTTTCAGGCAAACTGCTTTCGAGGTTACTGCCAAAGAAGGCGCCGAAATCAACCTGGCACTCGATGTGGCAAAAGCCAAAATCAAATCGGTTACCGGGGGCATCGTGAAGATCCGCGGGAAAGCACAAAACCAGGAAGCGTCGCTCGGCACAGGCGGAATCCTTGAAGCTCAGGACCTGCAAACCGTTCAAACCACTGTGTCCATTACCACGGGCGGCGAAGCGGACGTGAACGCATCGGAACTGGTAGACGCAAAGGTCAGGGCAGGGGGGACGATCACCATTTACGGCCATCCGAAGCAGATCAACAGGAATACGATGCTCGGCGGCGATATCGTCGAATCAAAACAGTGATCAGGGATTTATTTTTTTGAATTATATTTGTGTTTCCAAGCCCAGGACAAAATAATTTAGCACCAAAAACGGATGATCCATGACATTTTATTAGGCATTCCATTAGGCATTTTATTGTGTTTCATGATAGGCCCGGTATTCTTTGTGCTGCTCGAGACGGCCGCTACCAAGGGTTTCCGTGCCGCAATGGTGTTTGATCTGGGTGTCGTTACTGCCGATATCGTATTCATTGCCATCGCTTTTTTCAGCAGTTACCGATTGATCAACAGGATTAAGGACGATCCGGCCTTGTTTATTTTTGGAGGGTTGATCATGGTTACCTATGGCATCATTTCCTTTTTGAAGCTCAGGAAGAACGCAAAAATAGAGCCCGAGGAGCCCGAACTTGAAATCATCAAAAAAAATTACGGAAGCCTGTATCTGAAAGGCTTTTTATTGAATTTCATCAACGTCGGCGTGTTGGGTTTCTGGGTTCTTATCTTTATCACTTTCGGACCCTCGCTACAATTGGATTATTCCCGGATGTCGTTGTTTTTCGCCTCGGTAATAGGCACCTATCTGGCAGTGGACATTGCAAAAATGTTCCTCGCCAAAAAGCTTAAGAATAAAATGACACCTGTTAACATCTTAAAAATAAAGAAAGTCACGAGCATTCTTTTGGTGATTTTCGGCATTTCCATCATGCTGCAGGGCTGGTTTCCCAGCGACCAGAAATTTGTGAAGGACGCGGTAAATATTATCGGACCTCATGAAAAGAAGTAAATGCATAAAAAGTTGTGCTGATTTAAACTTTTTATTTACATTTGCGCTCCATAGAAATAATGGCGTCGTGGCCGAGTGGCTAGGCTGGGCTCTGCAAAAGCTCCTACAGCGGTTCGAATCCGCTCGATGCCTCTGAAAAACCTTCCAAACCGGGAGGTTTTTTTTTGTAAAAACCATTTTAAAAGTTACGTTTCAAATCTGTTTGGTGCCTCGGAAACGCTTCCAGAAGCTGCTAGATGTACATGGCCTTAATTCCGATATTCCTCCACTTCAATCGTCACCATTTCCACATCGCCGTTGATCGGTGGGTTCACTTTCGACACCGCCACGAGAATGCGCGATACAGCGGCGATTTCGCTGAAAATCCTTTTGATGATGCGGTGTGCCACATGTTCCAGGAGTTTCGAGCGTACGGCCATTTCCTCCATTACGATACGGTTCAGCAACACATAATCGACCGTATCTGACAGCTCGTCCGAAACGGAAGATTTCCTTAAGTCGGTCTTGATTTCGAGATTTACGATATAATCTGACCCGATTTTGCTTTCCTCTTCAAGACAGCCGTGGAAAGAATGCGTACGAATATTTTTGAGTTTTATCGTTCCCATAAAAGGTTCATCGTTTAAGGTTAAATTTTGTTGCGCTCCCAGCCGGGCGGCAACGCCTTGGGTAAAGTTACAGGTTTTGCCCGACTTTAAACCGTAAACTGTAAACGATTCTTTGCTATCTTTGGCAACAAATTATTTCAACATGTCTACCGAAGAGAAATCGCTGAATTTTATCGAACAAATCATAGAAGATGACCTGAAAAACGGACTCGGAGATGATAAGCTCCGCTTTCGTTTTCCGCCTGAGCCGAATGGTTACCTGCATATTGGGCACGCCAGTTCCATTGCGTTAAATTTCGGTTTGGGCCTCAGTTACAACGCGCCGGTAAACCTGCGTTTTGACGATACCAACCCGGCCAAGGAAGAGCAGGAGTTTGTAGATGCCATCAAGCGCGATGTGCAATGGCTCGGTTACCAATGGGCTGAGGAACGTTATGCTTCTGATTACTTCCAGCAATTGTACGACTGGGCGGTAGTTTTTATCAGGAAGGGAAAGGCGTACGTTGACAGCCAGACTTCGGAAGCGATGGCCGAGCAGAAGGGCACTCCTTCTACGGAAGGCACCGACAGTCCGTACAGGAACCGTTCTGTTGAAGAAAACCTCGATTTGTTCGAAAGAATGAAAAATGGTGAATTCGCTGAAGGAACGCACATTCTTCGTGCCAAGATCGACATGAAATCGACCAATATGCTGATGCGCGACCCGATCATGTACCGAATCTTACACAAACACCACCACCGTACAGGCGACAACTGGTGTATTTACCCAATGTACGACTGGGCACATGGCGAGAGCGATTATCTGGAACAAATCTCGCATTCGTTCTGTACGCTTGAATTCCTGCCGCACCGCGAGCTCTATGATTGGTTTTTAGACCAGATTTATGATGAAACCAAAGTCAGGCCAAAGCAAAGGGAATTCGCGCGAAGAAATTTAAGTCATACCGTTGTCAGCAAAAGGAAATTGTTGAAACTCGTTCAGGACAAACATGTTGCAGGCTGGGATGACCCAAGAATGTCAACGATTTCCGGTTTAAGAAGAAGGGGTTATACGCCTGCATCGCTGCGCAATTTCGCCGAAGTGATTGGGATTGCCAAGCGTGATAACCTGATTGATGTGTCGCGCTTGGAAGCTTGTATCCGTGAGGATTTGAACAAAACGGCACCCCGTGTGATGGCGGTTTTAGATCCGGTGAAACTCGTGATTACGAATTATCCGGAAGGAAAAGAGGAATGGCTTGACGCCGAAAACAACCAGGAAGACGAAACGGCAGGTTTCCGTAAAGTGCCTTTTTCAAGGGAAATTTATATTGAAAGGGAAGATTTCATGGAAGATGCGCCGGCTAAGTTCTTCCGTTTGAGTATCGGGCGCGAAGTCAGGCTCAAGAATGCATACATCATCAAAGGCGAGTCAGTTGTCAAGGATGGTGACGGGAATATTACTGAAATTCATGCCACTTACGATACCGACAGCTTAAGCGGGAGTGGGACAGAAGCCAGCCAAAGAAAGGTCTCAGGAACGCTGCACTGGGTTTCGATAGCGCACGCGATTCCGGCGGAAGTGCGGCTGTATGACCGCCTTTTCAACGAAGAGGCACCTGATATGCATAAGGAGAAGGATTTTCTGGAATTCGTCAATCCCGATTCATTGAAGGTGGTGACGGGGTATCTGGAACCAAGCCTCAAATCGGCGAGAAATGAAGAGAAATTCCAGTTCCAGAGACTGGGGTATTTCACTGTCGACAAGGATTCTACCGAGGAAAAACCAGTTTTCAATAAAACTGTAGGATTGAAAGATGCCTGGGAGGAAAAGGGTAAAAAAGAAGAGAATGCCATCAACAATTCATTGAAAGAAATCAATAAGTATTTCAAAGTGGAGGGTGATGACGAACGTCTGGCGATTGAAAAGATGATTGCTGAGAATATCAAATCAGTAAGCAGTTTCAGTTTGCTTCAGAATTCGATCCGTAAGAATGTGAACAACAATAAAGCTTCGTTGCTGTTTTCGAATTTCATATTGAAACATTCGGACAAAATCAGATTTTCAGATGTCGATGCTGACCTTTTGGAAAAGTTGTATTCGATGTCCTTAAGAAGCGAGTCGGTGTTTGTAAAAAAAGCGGCGATCGATAATTTAAAAGCAGATTTTTCAAATTCCGAAAAATTTCAAGCCGAAATTGAAAAAGCACGTTAGGCAGCACTATCGATTTTTTATATAAGAAGCCCTTTATTTAAAGGGCTTCTCAATTATATACAAATCCTATTGTAATTTAATTCGTAATTATCGGAAGCAATCAAAATCTACTCACATACAAGCGATTTAAAGCAAAATAAAATTCAATTGAAGTACTTATTTATTCTAATGGATTAAATGCGTAAGAACGCTTCATTTTGGATTTTAGTTCTTATTTCTACCCCTGTTTTTTAAATCCGACTTTTAACGGCGTGTTAACATCGGAAAATGTTAAATTCATTAACTTTAAAAAGTTTAATCTTAAAAATCCAATTACCATGGCAAGCGACAGGGGAAATACCATTATCGCCATTTTGGCAGGAGCCGCGATAGGCGCCGCACTCGGCATTCTATTTGCGCCCGACAAAGGGTCTAATACACGCGGAAAAATAAAGGACGGATTTGATGACAAGAAAGACGAGCTTAAAAATAAGTTTGGTGAATTGTCTGAAAAAGTAAAATCCAAATTTGCCGCCACCAAGGCTGATCTCGAATCGAGTTTCGATGATCTGGTTGCGAACGTCGATGAGCATACTGACGATGTGATAGTGACGCTCGAGAATAAACTCGCCGAACTTAAGAAAACGGCAGAAGCGACCAAAAACAGGAAATAATGGCTTTTGACAATATCAGGGAGAACGCTGAAGATTTGCAGGAACAGGCGAAAGCATTCCTCGAAAGCAATGTATCGTATTACAAATTGTGGCTTTTCAAAGTCGCTATGAAATCGACGACAATGCTGTTGAAGATTTTCCTTTTGAGTGTGGTGCTGGTGCTCGTGATTTTATTCTTTTCGGTTGCAGGAGCCCTGGCCATCGGCTATGCGCTGGATAATTTTGCATACGGGTTCCTGATCATCGGTGGATTTTATGCCATCTGCGGGTTTTTTGTGTACAGGATCAAGGATAAGATTGTTGAAGGACCGATCCTCGAGAAATTTTCTGAATTCTTTTTTAACGATTAGGCGATGGAAAATAAACGATACAGTTCTTACGAAGAGATTGACCGAGACCTTGAAATCCTGCAACTCGAAAAGGAGATCCAGTTCCGAAAATTGGCGCAAAGTTTCAGTAAAACCAAGGACAGCCTGTCGCCCGGGCAAATGATTAAAAGCAGTTTGCCCTCTGTTGCCGTAAATGCGTTAAGCGGTCTTGCGGGCCCGATCAAGGGCATGGCGCTTTCGTTTGTACTGAAGAAGTTGTTCCGTCTATAAAAAAAAGAGGCCCTAAAGCCTCTTTTTTTATACCGTGATATCAGGGTTCTCCGGATTCTCCGGCATGTCAGTGAACCGTGATGTATTCTTTTCTATTTTCGGCGTTTTGCGTTTCATCATTTCACCGACCTGGTTTGAGGCGGCAAATGAGGCGACCATGTTGTTAAGCATGTCTGTGGCAGCCTGCGGCGAATTGGGCAGCAGGATCAGGTTTGAATTTGTATCTGCACCAATCGCCTGAAGCGTGTCATAATGTTGGGTAACAACAATCAGCGCGGAAGCCTCCTGAGAATTGATGCCTACGTTGTTCAAAACCTCGACACTTTCTACAAGACCTCGGGCAATCTCACGCCTTTGGTCAGCGATACCCTGTCCCTGCAAACGCTTGCTCTCAGCTTCGGCCTTGGCTTTGGCCACAATCCGGATGCGCGAACTTTCCGCTTCAAACTCGGCAGCGGTTTTCTCACGATCGGCAGCATTGATGCGGTTCATGGCATTTTTGACCTGAATATCAGGATCAATATCAGTAACCAAAGTATTGATAATGTCATAACCATAAGTCATCATGGCATCGTTTAATTCACGCTTTACTGCAATCGCGATGTCGTCTTTCCTTTCAAAAACATCGTCGAGCTTGAGTTTAGGCACTTCGGCACGCACCACGTCAAACACATAAGCCGTAATCTGGTCGTGCGGATACTCCAATTTATAAAATGCGTCGTAAACCTTGTCCTGAATCACCTTGAACTGCACTGACACTTTCATCTTGATGAACACGTTATCTTGCGTCTTGGTTTCAATGATCACGTCCAGTTGCTGGATTTTGAGGTTCACGCGGCCCGCAATCCGGTCGAAAACCGGAATCTTAATCTGCAAACCGGAGTTACGGACACTCAGGAATTTCCCGAAACGCTCTACCACTACAGCGCTTTGCTGCTTGACCGTAAAAAAGGAGGAAAAGAAAATAAACAGACCGATAAAACCGATAATAGCAAACGAAATTTCAAATGTCATTGTTTTTGGATTTAAGGTTAATGGTGTTTATACGGTCCGATGATTTAAATGTTACAAATTAATTTTTTGTGTTGTTCAGCAATTCCCGCAAATAATCCTACGTTTGCCTTAAAAATCTACACTTATGAAAAACATCATCCTGCTGTGCGCCACGGTAATATCATTCACGGCCACAGCACAATACGATTACGAGGATTCAAACATGATCGGGATTACCGGAGGCATCAATCAGATGACAATGGTTTCCGACGGATTGCAGACAAAAGGCGGCACCGGTTGGAACGCAGGGCTGTCAGTACGCGGGAATTTTTACAACAACTGGGATATGGTGTATGCGATGCAGTTCAGCGAATACCATTTTTCGGTCGCGTCGACCAATGCGATCGGGATTCCCCGGGAAGCGGATTATACGATGTCGGGCGGGCAGGTGACGCTGCAGTTCAGCTACAAGATCGTACCGCGGCACTTCAGCGTAGAAATAGGTCCGGCATTTCATTTCCAGGGTAAAATGGATTACGACAGACAGCAAAAAGAAGACCTTGTCGTTGGAACGCCGCTGACCGTTGAGCAGCTGCGTGACATTTCTAAATTCAATGTATCACCCGTGGTTGGCCTGACAGCGGGCTTTTTAAAGTTCCGGGCGAATGTATCTTACCAATATGGCGTGCTCAATACGTTTGAAAGGGTCAATAAAAACCATGGAAGCCACATCAGCGCGCATCCGGGGGTGCTCAATGCGAACCTGGTATTTTACCTGTAACAGAAAAGCTCCGTATCAGGAGCTTTTTTTATAAGGTGTCGATGGCTTTTTGAATCCTTTTGATGGTTTCTTCCTTACCAATCAATTCAGCGATGTCGAATAAATGCGGCCCTTTCAACGCACCGACGAGGCTTAAACGGAACGGCTGCATGATCTTGCCCATACCGATTTCATTTTTGGCCATCCAGTCTTTTACGATATCCTCGATGTTTTTGGAATGGAATCCTTCCATTTTTTCCAGAACGGACATCAATTGTTTCATCAATTCAGGCGTTTCCTCTCTCCAGTTTTTTGATGCTTTTTCATCGTACGAGGTTGGCGCAACGAAAAAATAATCAGCCAAATCCCAGAATTCAGAAACGAAATGCGCCCGTTCCTTAATCACAGACACGATTTTAACCAAAGTACCATAATCTGTCGCAATTCCTTTTTCGTAGACGATAGGGGCAAAGGCTTTCGCCAAAGTGTCGTCGTCCTGTTTGATCAGGTACTGGTGGTTGAACCATTTGTTTTTCTCGGGATCGAATTTGGCACCGGCTTTGTGTACGCGGTTCAAATCAAAACTTTCAGCGAGTTCTTCCAGGGAAAATAATTCTTTGTCCGTACCATCGTTCCATCCTAAAAGCGCGAGGAAATTGATCACCGCTTCAGGGAAAAATCCTTTTTCGCGATAGCCTGAGGAAATGCCTTCCTCAGATTTCCACTCCAGAGGAAATACCGGGAAACCCATTTTATCGCCGTCGCGTTTGGATAATTTTCCGTTTCCGATGGGTTTTAAGATCAATGGCAAATGCGCAAACCCGGGCGCTTCCCAACCGAATGCGCGATACAGCAACACGTGCAAAGGCATTGACGGGAGCCATTCCTCGCCGCGGATCACATGTGAAGTTTCCATCAGGTGATCATCGACGATATTGGCCAGGTGGTACGTCGGCATGCCGTCACTTTTGAACAACACTTTGTCGTCGAGTAAGTTTGTTTCGAATTTAATGTCGCCACGGATGATGTCATGTAAATGCAGGGTTTCATCCACCGGCGTTTTGAAACGGATGACGAAATCTTCTCCGGCAGCAATCCTTTTTTCGGTTTCATCTTTTGGGATGACTAACGAAGTATCGAGTTTTTCACGGTTGTGGTGGTTGTAAATGAAGGTCTTTCCTTCCGCTTCATGCTGCTTACGATGCGCATCCAGGGCTTCAGCGGTATCAAATGCGTAGTACGCCCAACCCGAATCTACAAGCTGGTCGGCATATTGTTTGTACAAATCTTTTCGCTCACTCTGGCGGTAGGGCCCGAATTTCTCATTCTTTCCAACGGTTTCCGAAGGGGCAATCCCAAGCCATTCCAACGCTTCCATGATGTATTCTTCGGCGCCCGGAACAAATCGGTTCTGGTCTGTATCTTCAACACGTAAATAGAAAACACCGCCATGTTTTTTGGCAAAGAGATAATTGAAAAGCGCAGTTCTGACACCGCCGATATGCAGCGGACCTGTAGGGCTTGGTGCGAAACGCACACGGATTGGCTTGGACATTTTTTTGGAATTTTTGCAAAGATATGAAAACGTTCAGGGTTCAGGGTACAGCGGTTCGTAAAAAGAAAAAGCGGGCAAGGAACTCCTGAACGCCGGCTTTGTTTTTTAACATTTCGCTAACGCCATAATTACTACTTTTATCGGTTACAAATAAAATCGCAGACAAATTGGAAACCACATCGCTCATTTACGAGAAGTTAGAGGCTTTTATCAGAAAATATTATACGAACGAATTGCTGCGTGGCGTGATTTTCTTTACCGGCCTTGGCTTAATATACCTTTTGTTTACGTTGTTTGTTGAGTACTTCCTTTGGCTCAAACCTACCGGGCGAACGGCGCTTTTCTGGCTGTTTATTGCTGTTGAGACGTTTTTGCTGTTCCGTTATATCCTGTTCCCGATTTCGAAATTATTCAAGATACAGAAAGGGATCGGGTACGCCGAGGCCTCGAAGATTATCGGCAATCATTTCTCAGAGGTAGATGACAAACTGACCAATTTTCTGCAACTGGCGCACGATAACAACAAATCAGAGCTGCTGCTTGCGTCGATTGAACAGAAGGCCGGTACGTTGCAGCCCGTTCCGTTTACAAATGCGGTCAACTTCCGGAAGAACAGGAAGTACCTGCCATTGGCGATTCTTCCGATATTGTTTTTCGCCTTTTTCTACATTTCAGGCAATAGCAGGATGATTTCGCAAAGCCTCGATCGCGTAGTGCATTTCAAGCAGCAGTACTTACCGCCCGCGCCGTTTGAATTTAAGCTCCTCAACAAGAATTTGCAAACCGAACAGGGCAACGATTTCATCCTGAAGATCAGGACGGAAGGCAGGGTTGTACCTGAAAACACGATGATTTTTATCGGTGATGAATCATATTCTATGGAAAATGTTTCTCCCGGAGTTTTTCAGTACCGATTTGAAAAGCCGTCGAAGGATGTTGCGTTTCACGTGGAGGCTAACGATATCGCTTCACTCGACTACAAGCTTGGCGTGGTGGCGGTGCCAACGATCGCCAACTTCCGGATGGTCCTTGATTTTCCGTCCTACCTGCGTAAGAAATCGGAAACCGTACAGGGAACCGGTAATGCGATCGTACCCGAAGGCACGCGTGTAACCTGGAAAGTATCGGCGCTGGCTACGGGCAAAGTGGAATGGTCCGATATGACAACGACGGTGCCCTTCGCGGCCAATGAAAATAATTTTAGTTTGTCTAAGGGCATCATGCAAAACGTCGACTATCAGATTTTGACGTCGAATGCGAAAGTGAAGCATTATGAAAAGCTGAATTATCAGATTTCTGTCGTAAAAGACCAATTTCCTACCATCAGCGCGGGCAACGCCCCGGATAGCCTTAATGTGGCTAAAAATGTGGTTATCGGCCAGGTTTCTGATGACTACGGGATTTCCAGATTACAGATTGTTTACTATCCGAAGAATAATCCTAAAAATGGACGCAAGGCGGGTTTAAGTGTGAAGCGCGACGTTTTCGACCAGTTCGTTTTCAGTTTCCCCGGAACGCTGCCCGTGGATGAGGGTGTTTCCTATGAGTATTACTTCGAAGTTTTCGACAACGATGCCATTCATCACTACAAGAGTACTAAATCTTCGGTATTTTCTGACAGGATTGCGACTGAAGAGGAAAAGCAGGACCAGATATTCCAGGACCAGAACAACAATATCAACGGTATGGAAAAGTCCCTGAAAAGCCAAGACAAGCAGCTTAGTGAACTTGAGAAGCTCCAGAAAATGGCAAAGGAAAAGGATAATCTCGATTTTAAGGACCAGCAGAAGGTGAATGATTTCATCAGAAAGCAACGGGAACAGGATGAGATAATGAAACGCTTTTCGGAAAAGATGAAGGACAACCTTGAAAAATTCAAGTCGGATCCGAAAGACGAACAGAAAAAGGAACTGTTGGAAAAGATGGAGAAGGTCGAGAAAGTGTCTGAAGAAACCCAAAAGTTGCTAGACGAACTCAAGGAACTCAATGATAAAATCCAACAGGAGGACCTGATGGAGAAAATGGACAAACTCAAGCAAAGTTCCAAAAACCAGACCAAAAACCTCCAGCAGCTTGTAGAACTCACCAAACGTTACTACGTGCAGAAGAAGGCGGAGCAACTGGCTGACCGTTTGGAAAAATTGGCTGAAAAGCAGGATCAACTGGCCAACAAGGAGGATGAGAATAATGCTGAGAAGCAAAAGGAAATCAATGAGGAATTTGACAAGATTCAAGAGGACCTGAAAGATTTGGAGAAGGAAAATAAGGACCTTAAATCGCCAATGGACATCCCAACCGACGGGCAGAAACAGGAAGATATCGACCAGGATTTAAAGAACGCTTCAGAGGAGTTGAAGAAAAACAATAAGTCGAAGGCCAAACCGAAGCAGAAAAGCGCTTCAAAGAAGATGCGCGAAATGAGCGCCAAGATGAGCGACAGCATGCAAAGTGGCGAACAGGAGCAAATAGATGAAGACGTCAAGATGCTTCGGCAGATTCTCGATAATTTGCTGGCGTTTTCATTCTCAGAGGAGGACTTATTGAAGCAGTTCAAAGACCTTAAACGCACCTCTCCATCATTTAACAAGAGTCTGAAGGCACAACAGGACCTCAAGCAACAGTTCCGACATGTTGACGACAGCCTTTTTGCGATGTCGTTGCGCAATCCCAAAATCGGTGAGGAGATTACAAAGGAAATCGGTAACGTGCACTACAATATGGACCGTTCGTTAGAGACGCTTGTAGAGGGCATGATTGCCAAAGGTGTATCGCACCAGCAGTATGCGGTTACGTCCTCGAACAAGCTGGCTGATATGCTGAGTGATATACTCAACGGCATGCAGATGTCGATGTCAGGGATGGGCATGGGTAAGCCAAAACCGGGACAGGGAGAAGGCATGCAGCTTCCTGACATCATCATGAAACAGGGGCAGCTCGGCGAAAAGATGAAAGAAGGCATGAAGCCCGGTGACAAGCCCGGCGATAAACCCGGCGATAAACCAGGAGAAAAGCCCGGTGACAAACCGGGAGAAAAACCAGGCGATAAACCTGGGCAAAAGCCCGGCGATAAAGGCAAGCCGGGCCAGACAGGAAAGCCAGGCCAAAGCGGTAAGGACGGTAAGAGCGATGCAGACGGAGAAGGTGAAGGCGGCGAGGGAAATGCCAAAGCCATTATGGACATCTACAAGGAGCAACGTCAATTGCGGGATGCGTTGCAAAAGGAACTCGAGAAGAATGGCATGAATGGTGCGGGACAGAAGACCTTAGATCAGATGAAAGATATCGAGAAGCAGCTTTTGAATAAGGGGTTTAAGAACGAAGTCCTTCAAAAAATCCTGAACGTGAAGCAGGAGCTTCTGAAGCTCGACAAAGCCATACAGGAGCAGGGTGAAGAAAAGAAGCGGCAATCCCAAACGAACAAAAAGGAGTTTAACAACCAGACCAATGCGTTAAATCCGGCATTGCAACAATATTTGAATAGTGTGGAGATTTTAAACAGACAAAGCTTACCTTTGCGCTCCAATTTTAACCAGAAGGTTCAGGAATATTTTAGGAAAGATGATTGAGTTTAACTACGAGACCGACTTTAAGCTCGATAACGAAGACCGATACAGGTCATGGGTTAGTGCGGTGGTCACGTCTGAAAACAAGAAAGGGGGCGACATCAATTACATTTTCTGTGATGACGATTACCTTCATAATATCAACATGCAGTACCTGCAGCACGATACCTTGACGGATATTATCAGTTTTGATTATTCATTAGGCAACGAGATCCATGGCGATATTTTTATTTCCGTTGAGAGGGTACGCGACAATGCGGCGGACTTCAGTGTGTCGTTTGATGACGAGCTCAGGCGGGTCATGGCTCATGGTATACTGCATTTCTGTGGCTACAAGGACAAAACCAACAAAGACGAAGTTTTAATGCGTGAAAAGGAAGACGAGAAAATGAAAATGTTCCACGTGGAACTGTAGTTTTTCCTAGTTATTCAAATGTTTCACGTGGAACAATACAAATATGAGCATGTTTGAAGATGAATATGATGTGATTGTTGTGGGTGCGGGACATGCCGGTTCTGAGGCTGCCGCTGCTGCCGCTAACCTGGGTTCGAAAACCCTTTTGGTAACGATGAGTCTCCAAAACATCGCCCAAATGTCGTGCAATCCGGCAATGGGCGGAATTGCAAAAGGGCAGATTGTTAGGGAAATCGATGCGTTGGGCGGGTATTCAGGGATTGTTTCAGACAAGACTGCGATACAGTTTAAGATGCTCAACAAGTCTAAAGGACCTGCGATGTGGTCGCCTCGAGTTCAGAGCGACAGGATGCGATTCGCTGAAGAATGGCGCCTGATGCTGGAGCAAACCCCTAATCTGGATTTTTACCAGGAGATGGTAAAAGGGTTGATTATTGAAAAGGGAAAGGTAAAAGGCATCCGGACCTCATTGGGTGTCGAGATTAGGTCGAAAGCAGTAGTGTTGACCAACGGCACATTTTTAAATGGTTTGATACACATTGGGGAGAAGCAATTTGGCGGTGGCAGGGCAGGCGAGAGTGCGGCGTTTGGTATTACTGAAGATCTCGTTAAGGCCGGGTTTGAAGCGGGACGAATGAAAACCGGGACGCCTCCAAGGGTTGACGGCAGGTCGTTGGACTACACCAAAATGAATGAGGAAAAAGGAGACGATCGTCCCGACAAGTTTTCCTATTCAGACGCGACGCAACCGCTGAAACACCAAAAGTCATGTTACATGACGTATACTTCCGAGCTTGTGCACGACATATTACGCGAGGGTTTTGATCGCTCGCCCATGTTTAACGGCCGTATCAAAAGCATCGGGCCGCGGTATTGTCCGTCCATAGAAGATAAAATCAACCGGTTTGCTGATAAAGAGCGGCACCAGCTTTTTGTTGAACCCGAAGGATGGAATACGGTGGAAGTCTATGTAAACGGGTTTTCCACTTCGCTGCCCGAAGAGGTTCAGTTTAAAGCATTGCGCAGTGTCGCCGGGTTTGAAAAGGTGAAGTTCTTCAGGCCCGGATACGCCATCGAATACGACTATTTTCCGCCTACACAACTCAAACATACGCTGGAGACCAAGCTAGTAGACGGCTTGTATTTCGCCGGGCAGATCAATGGCACGACGGGCTACGAAGAGGCCGCATCCCAGGGATTGATGGCCGGAATCAATGCACACCTGAAAATTAAAGAGCAGGCGCCTCTAATCCTGAAGCGCGATGAAGCCTACATCGGGGTTTTAATTGATGACCTTATTACCAAAGGTACGGAGGAGCCTTACAGGATGTTTACCTCAAGGGCAGAGTACCGTACGTTGCTGCGGCAGGACAATGCCGACTTCAGGCTGACGCCAAAGTCATTTGAAATCGGGCTCGCTTCCGCAGAAAGAATGAGGCGAATGGAGTTCAAGCAGCGCGAATCCGATAAACTCGTCGCATTTTTCAGGGAAACCAGTGTGTCTGTCGCTGAAGTAAACCCGATTCTTGAAGCCAAGGAAAGCGCTTTGGTGAATCAATCAGATAAAATGTTTAAGATTTTTTCGAGACCCCAAATTAATCTTGAAGACGTCATGCAGTTTGAAAAGGTGAAGGAATACCTTTCGCAAAATGAACTGGATAGGGAAGTGCTGGAACAGGCAGAAATCCAGGTGAAGTATTCCGGTTATATTGACAAGGAACGGAACAATGCTGATAAGCTCACGAAACTGGAAGACCTTGCCATTCCCGCTGACTTTGATTACAATAAAATTAAATCGATGTCTACCGAGGCAAAGCAAAAACTCGCCAAAATACGACCGGTTACGATTTCACAGGCGTCCAGGATCAGTGGCGTATCGCCAAGTGACATTTCAGTCTTACTGATTTATATGGGAAGATAATCTATGTTTCACGTGGAACGACAACTGCGAATGCTTATGAATAAAGGTATTGCTATCATATTTGCCCTTTTATTGACTGTTTCCTGCGCTTCCCGCTACAAGACGGTAATCAATGATTACGTGGTGCTACCGGAAGGAAAAGAGGTTGTCGGTGTAAAGAGTGGACTACATGCGTTTATTTTCGAAACACTGACCAAACCAACATCGTTCCAGGCTTTTCTTGCCGAGCGGTACCCTGTCGATAATTTCAGGGCTCCCGAATTCTGGGTGACCATTGATGGTTCGAGATATAAGATACTCGTGTACGATAACAATGAACTCGAGAAGTATTTTCGTGTATCAGAATTCATACAAACCCATTTTGATACCGATCCTGACAATAGCAACCGGCCTAAATTTATCGCCATCTCAATGATCAATGAGTACAATGAAGACTGTCTCGAGGAGCGGTCGCTTTACTACAACGTGGCAGTTAATTTTCTCAAAACACTAAAACAAGATTACTACAAACGCTGATGGATTCATCCAAACTTACCCCATTCCTTACCGTCAGGGACCATTCGGTTTCCGGCGAGGATTTCGAGCTCCTCAAGGATCAGGCGCTGGACATGCTTGTGACGTTTCCCAAACCTGAAGGCGCGTATCTCGCACGATATTATGAAAGTGAGGATTATATTTCACACACTGATGCCAAACGGTCTTTGTTTGAGAAGGCCTATCATATTGTGAAATCGCGGGCTTTGCGCAAAAAGGTGAAACTGATAAATTCGTTTGGTCCGAAAGGCATTATTCTGGATATCGGTGCGGGAACTGGCGACTTTCTAATCACGGCGAAAAACGAAGGATGGAACGTACTCGGTATCGAGCCCAATGCCAAAGCACGAGAAACCGCGTCAAAAAAAGGTGTTCCGTTTGCCGAAAACGATGATTCATTAAATGATAGCGCGTTTGATGTAATCAGCATGTGGCATGTGCTCGAACATGTCCCCGACGTAAAAAAGCAAATTGCCACCTTAAGCAGACTGATAAAACCAAACGGGACCGTGCTTATCGCTGTCCCGAATTTCAATTCTTACGACGCTAAATACTATGGCAGCTTTTGGGCAGCTTACGACGTCCCAAGACATTTAACACACTTTTCAAAAACGGCCATAAAAACACTTTTTGAGGCACACGAATTCCGACTGGAAAAAATCCTTCCGATGAAATACGATGCGTTTTATGTCAGCCTGCTTTCCGAAAAGTATAAAACCGGCCGGATGAATTTTGTAAAGGCATTTATGACCGGACTTCGGTCAAATTGGAACGGAAGACGAAATATGGAGTATTCGTCGCATATTTATGTGTTGAAAAGCACTAAAAAGTAAAATAAAGACATTTGATCAACTTTCGGAAGCCACCATCGTAAAAGATATCGCTTAAATTTAAAAGTGGCTTAAAACGCTTTATTTAAAGTCAAAATTAATAGCGAAAAATAATGACCTTCCGATTACAAATAAGTTTTTCTTATACCGTATCGTCACTGAAATTTCACTTCCACGCGTACTATAAATTCGCTACTTTTGGCAACGAAAAAATAAAAGTCATATCATGAAAAAATCGATTGCAATATTACTCTGTGCCGCAAGCCTGATTTCCTGCAACAAGGAAAATACCGTTAAAGCATCAAATGGGCTGAAGACCGCGTGCGTGGATTCCGAAAAACTGATGAAAGATTATACCGAAGCCAAAGACCTGACAGCAAAGTTCAAGGCAAAATCCGAGGTGGAAGGCAAGAAACTCGACGAAGCACAGGCCGCATTCGATTCTGATGTAGATTACTTCAAGAAAAATGCCAAGTCAAATGGTCAGGAGTGGGCGCAGCAGAAAGGCGGCGAACTGCAACAAAGACAACAACAGATTCAGTACTACGCGCAGCAGGTAGATGCCAAATTACGCCAGGAGCAGGGCGCAGAAATGGACACCCTGGTTAAGAGCATCAAAGCGTTCATTTCTGACTATGGTAAAAAGAACGGATATGACTACATCTATGTGTCAGGCGACGGCGGTGCGCTCTTGTACGGCAAAGAGCAGTATGACATCACCAAAGACATCGTAAAACTCCTCAACGAAAAGTATGAGGCAAATGGCAAAAAACCCGCCGCTGCAGAAACGAAGACGGCAGCTAAGAAATAACGGACACCACATTATTTGAAAGCCCTTGCATTGGAAATCAGTGTAAGGGCTTTTTTAATTTAACGATTTTTCCATTTTATTTTAACATTTACGTCTTTCGAGCCTCCTTTTGTTTAACATTTTATAAACCCGTTTTAACATTCAGCACATAGCCACAGGATAGATTAGCCACTTTCAAAATGACTAAACCTAACCTGAAATGAAAATTACAACTACGTTCCTGCTATTTCTATTCACGCAATTGATTTTCAGCCAGTCCGGCGTCAAGGGCACTATCGTTTCTGAACCAGGCGGCCAGCCGATTCCCGGCGTAACGGTCACTGTAAAAAGCGTCGGAGTTTCAACGATGTCCGATGCACAGGGAAACTACTTCGCCAGTCTGCCGCCCGGCAAGTATGATATCGCATTTTCAATGATGGGATTCCAACCCAAAATAATTACCGAGACCGAAGTGCTTTCAGACGACATTACCGTGCTGCATGTCTCGCTCGCAGAGGGCGGTACAAAAGCCCTTGATGAAGTCGTGATCAAATCGGCTAAAGCGCGGGCCGAATCAGTCAAGACGCTATTGCTGATGCAAAAAAACAGCATCAATGTGTCTGACGGGATTTCGGCCGAAACCATCAAACGTACGCCGGACAAGAACACCTCCGATGTGCTCAAAAGGATTAGCGGTGCAAGCATACAGGACAACAAATTCGTCGTAATCCGAGGGTTGAACGACCGTTACAATGCGGCGTACCTGAACGGCGCACCACTGCCCAGTTCAGAGCCGGACAGGAAGGCCTTTTCATTTGACATTTTTCCGGCTAACATGCTCGACAACCTCGTGATTACAAAAACGGCTACACCGGATATTCCGGGCGAGTTCGCAGGGGGTGTAATCCAAATCAATACCAAAAGCATTCCGGACAGGAATTTCCAGACCATTTCTGTTGGTGGCGGTTATAACACCATCACCACCGGAAAAAAGCAGTTGTATTATGAAGGCGGCAAAACCGACTGGCTCGGTCTCGATGACGGTACGCGCGAACTTTCCTCAAAAATTCCAGATTTCCGCACCTTAAATTCTCTGGGTCCGGTGGAAAGGGCCGCATACGCCAAATACCTCAATAGCGACTGGAGCCTGAAAACCAAAAATTTTGCACCTAATTTAAGTCTGCAGTATACCAATGGCAGGAGGTTCGGATTGGGCGGCGATAAAGTCCTGGGCGCTTTGTTTTCGGTTTCCTATAGCCGAAACAACACCTTCAACGAGACAGTCCGCAAGGATTATGAGGCGCCGGCTGACGACGTCCCCTCGACCATCCTGAGCGATTACAACGACAAAAACTATATCGAGCAGTACATGCTGGGCTTGATGGGAAATTTCAGCCTGAAATTCAATGCCAACAACAGTATAAGCTTCAAGAATATCTTCAGCATCAATTCCGACGATAAGGTCGTAGAGCGTTTCGGCGCGCCTGATCAGGCAGCCGATCCGAATGCCCTGAAAGTATCGTCTACCGTTCGGTGGTTTACAAGCAATACCATTTATTCCGGACAGTTGTACGGGGAACACTTTTTCCCTGCAAGCCGTACAAAATTCAACTGGATGGGCGCCTACAGCCGCGTAAGCCGCGACATCCCCAACCTGAGGCGCAATTCATACACGCTAATACCACAGGATCCGGACAATCCTTCCGATGTCGTGCCTTACGCCAACATTGCAGATGGGAACGCCGGTACGCTATACGGAGGCAGCATGTTTTTTTCGGAAAATAATGAGGACATCTATAGCGGCAAAGCCGATTATTCGGCTAAAATCAGCGACAGTCCAGTTAAGAGCGATGAAATTAAGTTCGGTGGGTTTGTCCAGTACCGCAACAGGGACTTTTACGCCAGGCAATTGCAGTACAATCAGTTAAACAACCTCGGTGGCGATGATCCCGTTATTTTCAATGGGGATTTGTTGCTGCTTGGGGACAGCGCGATTTTCCAGCCTGAAAATATCGGTGTCATTGCGCCCAATGTCGGCGGATTCACGATTTTTGACGGCACTAAATATTTTGACGCGTACACGGCATCTTCTGAATTGCAGGCGGCCTACATCATGCTTGACAACAACATCGGGAAATTGCGATTAATCTGGGGCTTCCGCACCGAAAATTACATACAGCGTCTTGAAACGGAAAAGTCGGATACAGAAAGCCTGAATGTGTATAACGAGCAAACCGATTTCCTGCCCTCTGCGAATGCGATTTTCGCGCTAAACGAGAAGCAAAACCTCCGGCTGAGTTATTCGAAGACGCTCAACCGTCCGGAGTTCCGCGAGCTGGCACCATTTGGCTTTTATGATTTTATGACGCAGAATTTCACCAACGGAAATCCGGAACTTGGGATAGCAGTGATTGACAATGCCGATGTGCGTTATGAGATTTTCCCGGGGAAGAACCAATTGTTTTCCGTATCAGCATTTTACAAAAAGTTTAAAAATCCGATTGAGACGGTCGCCGGCGCAAACAATAAGGAAGTGACTTTCGGTAACGCGAATTCCGCAAAGAATTACGGATTTGAAATGGAATTCCGCGCACTGCTGGGATCGGTATTTAACAACGAAAACTCAGCGTTCCTCAATGGCCTGACCGTGTTTTCGAACCTGGCAGTAATCAAATCAGAAGTGGATGCTTCCGATGTGGTCTCGATCACCAACCAGGAAAAGTCACGCCCGATGCAGGGCCAGTCGCCCTACGTGTTCAACCTGGGCACGCAGTACATTGACAGCCGTAATGGCTGGTCGCTGTCAGCCAATTTAAACCGCATCGGCGACAGGATCGCAATCGTAGGGAATCCGCCTGATGGTGAGCCTACGCTGTGGGAACAAAGCCGGACTTTGCTCGACGCACAACTCTCGAAAACATTCCTGAACAAGCGCATTGAAATCAGGCTCAATATGCAAAACCTGCTCGACCAGGAATCCATCTTTTACCAAAATAAGAATATTGACCACAGGGAGGCCTCAGGCATCAAAGGCTTTTTTAACAATATTTTCACTGGCGATTCCGGCAATAACAACGGTTACGACAAAAATGATGACCTGTTTTGGAAAACTAAGAAATTCGGCCGAACCTTCTCCCTTACAGCCACTTACAACTTCTAGACTACATTCCCTTAACATTTTATAACCGATTAATTTCCAATTGTTTGGTTTGTTAACACAACAATCATTATTAGATAAATACGTGTTAAAATCCTGTTAACATAGCCGATGTAGTTTTGGACATTATAAACCAATTTAATTTCTTCTACAATGAGAAAAATTTATCTATTGGGATTGCTCATGATGGCAGGCAATCTTTTACATGCGCAAATCCAGCCTACCAGCTACCGTGGGGCATTTGCCCCTGCACCCGCAGCCATGTGGACTGACAGCTGGACCAATTTTGATCCGCAGAATACGGTGTATCCTGCACCTACAGTGACGGTAAATGCCGCGATTACGACAAATACGACATGGACTTCTGGAAACACGTACTTACTCTCCGGATTAATTTACGTCAAGAACAATGCGACGCTGACGATCCAGCCGGGAACAAAAATCCTGGGTGACAACTCGGGTTCTGCATTGGTAGTGACCAAAGGCGCAAAAATCAACGCCGTCGGAACCGCCACCAACCCGATCGTATTCACGTCGGATAAACCGGTTGGCGCGAGGAACAAAGGCGATTGGGGAGGCATTATCCTATTGGGTAAAGGGTCTTTCAACATCAACGGCGGTACGAACAATATTGAAGGGATCACCGCATCTGCCGATACGCAATATGGCGGAGGTGCCAATCCTGATGATAATGACAATTCGGGTATGCTGAAGTATGTGCGCATCGAGTTCGGAGGCTACGTTTTTGCACCGAACAACGAGATTAACGGGCTCACCATGGGCGCGGTAGGCCGTGGGACGACTATCGATTATGTACAGACCTCGTTTATTAATGACGACGGATTCGAATGGTTCGGCGGCGCCGTCAATTGCAAACACCTGGTGTCATTCCGCAACCTCGACGACGATTTTGATACCGATAACGGTTACAGCGGGAACGTGCAATTTGCTTTATCAGTAAGGGATCCGCAAATTGCTGACGTACCAGCGGTGTCCACTTCTGAAGGATTTGAATCCGATAACAACAGCACCGGAAGCGCCGTGTCTCCATACACCAGCGCCATCTTCTCTAACCTCACGATGGTGGGGCCCACGTTCCGCCAGACGTTGCCGAACGGAGGCACACTCGCAGCAGGTTACAAAAGGGCGCTTCGCATCCGCAGGGCGTCACAATTGAAAATATACAACTCGGTCTTCATGGATTACCTAGAAGGGCTTCATATCGACGGAATCGCTTCCGAAAATGCCGCGGTCGCAGGGCAGCTGCGTTTCAACAACAACGTTTTGGCAGGCATCACCACCACGTCAAAAGTGTTGCAGATTACCGCTCCGGGAACAATCACTGCCGGGAACAACGCCGCCTTTAACATGACAAGCTGGTACGCCGCCAATGGCAACACGACCGTCGCTACAAATTCAGGATTGCTGGCCAATGCTTACGACAACGGAAACGCGTTCACCTATACCGGATTGGATTACAGGCCGGCTTCAGGTTCTATCCTGCTGTCAGGCGCCAGTTTTGCTGACGCGCCGTTCAACGGAAAACTTGAGAAATCAGCCCCGACGGTAGTTTCCCCGGTAAACTATTGCCGGAATGATGTCGCCTCGCCATTGTCAGCGACTTTGGTGTACGGCGGTACGCAATTGAGATGGTACGCATCGGCAGGCAGCACCACGCCTTTAGCCGGAACGCCTACACCCATGACAAATTCATCAAGCGTGGGCACCAGGAATTATTATGTTGCCCAGGTTTATCCTGACGGACTGGAAGGCCCGAAAGCGGTCGTTACGGTAAATGTGTACGGGCTGCCCGACATGCCGGCAACACTCACAGGAACAACGGCAATCTGTAATTACATCGGAAGCACCGATACGTTGACCTACACCACGACTGCAGTTGCAGGCGCAGCGAGCTACAGCTGGACATTGCCGGCGGGTGCCACTTTGGTTTCAACATCGCCTGACGGGCTGACCGCCACGGTGAGTTTCCAGAATGCGGCCCAGGGCAGCGGTACGGTTTACATCGGTGTGCAGGCAGTCTCTGTAAACGGATGTAAGAGTCTTGCAAGGACTTTAGGCCTGACCAAAATCCTTCCGGCTGCACCGGCAAGTATTTCAGGTGCTACTTCTGTTGGGAATTATGTTGGCACAACCACAACAGTTACGTACACGACGACTGCTGTCGCCAATGCCCAATCGTACCTTTGGACCGTTCCTGCCGGTGTACAGATTATCTCAGGCCAGGGCAGTACGTCCGTTGTAGTAAATTTCCTGAATGCTTCTACAGCGGTGGGTTCTTTGGGTGTAATTTCTGTTAAGTCTGTCGCTCCCTGCGGCCCGTCTCCAGCCAGAAATTTAAGCCTCTTCAAAGCGTTGCCTGCCAGGCCGGCCAATATCAATGCCTCGTCGTCTGACGTATGCGTCACTGCCGGTCCTTCAAGCAGCATCACGTACTCCATTGCACCGATTGCTGACGTCACGACCTACAACTGGACCGTGCCTGCGGGTGCGTCCATCGTCGGAAATTCCCACGGACCTTCCATAACCGTGAACTACACAGCTGCTTTTACTGCAAACGGCGTGGTCTCGGTAAGTTCTGTGAATAATATCGGATCAAGTGCGGCAAGGAACCTGACGGTATACCGTAACCTGCCTGAAAACCCTTCAAGCATCAACGGCAGGCTAAAAGGAATCTGTCCGGGCGACACTTACAGCTACTCGTTTCCAGCTATCGCGGCAGCGACGTCATATACCTTTACGGCGCCTGCAGGAGCGGTAATCAAGTCGTTAAACTTCCCGTCGAACACCACGAACACTTTGACGACGTCTGAGAACGCGTTTACGGTAACTTATCCAGTGGATTTCGTTTCGGGAACCCTGAGCTTCAGATCGGCCAACGGCTGTGGCATGAGCGTAGGCCCTAACAACCAGGATGTAGCTAAAGCAATGCCTACCCCAACGGTTTTGAACGGCCCGGCGACTGTGAGCTGCGCCTTGATCGGACAGCAGGTGACGTATACCACTGTGGGCGCACCAAATGTGACGTCTTACATCTGGATCGTACCACCGGGAGCTACCATCGTCAGCGGTCAGGGAACGGCATCGCTTACCGTAATTTTCAATAATGCACTTCCTGCATCTTCAACCATTTCGGTTCAGTATAACAACGCCTGCAACGGCATTGGCGGTAAAAAGAAACTGACCCTTACTAAGGAGAGCTGTGCCCGTCCTGCAGCCGAGTCTGTTGCGACAACAACCTATTCAGAACTGTATCCCAACCCGGCATCGGATGTTTTTAACATTGACATCAGGACTGACAAGGCGTCTGAAACAACCGTTTCCGTATATGCGTTCAGCGGCAATCTGGTAAGCAGCGTGAAACACCAGTTGAATGCGGGCGCGAACACAATTGCTACAGACATTTCAAGATTGCCTAAAGGCATTTACATCGTAAGGTTCACTGATCCTTCTTCAAGCGAGGCAGAGACCAGAAAGCTTATCAAAAAATAAAGGTTTTTTCAGTTGTTTTTTAGGGCCGCCCGAAAGGGTGGCCTTTTTTTATGGTGCGCAGCTTTGATCCCTTTTTTTTCATTTCAATCGGGATGGGTTCATTTTCCTGAAAACCCGGCGCTGTTTTGATTTATTTCAATATTTTTATATCCCTGAAACAGGTGCAGGTTCCGAATGCAGTCTGAAAGTGACCGTAACCAGCGCCTGACATAAACTATACGCCATGGACACCATTACAGAAGCCGCTTCTTACACCCTGCAATTCATCAACCAGACCCAGCGCTCCGTTTTCCTTACCGGCAAGGCCGGCACCGGAAAAACCACACTATTGCGCGAAATCATCAAAACGACACATAAAAACACGGTGGTGGTGGCGCCTACGGGAATCGCCGCCCTGAATGCCGGAGGGGTTACGATCCACTCCATGTTCCAGCTGCCGTTTGCGGGATTTATCCCGGACCATTCAGGCAAACATTTGTCGGATTCTGTCAAATTTGAAAACAAGAATACGCTGGGCCGGCATTTCCGGATGAATGGCCAAAAGAAAGCCGTAATCCAAAATATGGAACTGCTCATTATCGATGAGGTCAGTATGCTGCGTGCCGATGTGCTCGATGCAATCGATTTTATGATGCAGAGCGTGCGCCGCAATAAAAAACCGTTCGGCGGCGTACAGGTGCTGTTTATCGGCGACCTGCTGCAGTTGCCGCCCGTAATCAAAGATGAGGAATGGCGCACGCTGAGGCAGTATTACAAAGGGAAATTCTTTTTCCATTCGCAGGTAGTGCAGCAGCACCCACCGGTATACATCGAATTATCGAAAATATTCAGGCAGACTGACGACCGCTTCATCTCAATACTCAACAACCTGCGCCACAACACGATCTCAGCCGCAGATGTGTCTGCGTTGAATGCTTATGTGAAGCCGGATTTCGACGTTCGGGAACACAAGGGCTATATTGTCCTGACAACCCACAATGCGAAAGCCGACGAGATAAACGCGGCGGCATTAGGTGATCTTCCGGGCCAGCTGCATTCGTATTCGCCTGAAATTACAGGTGAGTTCCCGGATAAAATTTTTCCTGTCGATGCCAATCTGCAACTTAAAACCGGTGCGCAGGTCATGTTTGTGAAAAACGATCTTTCACCCGAAAAAAATTATTTCAATGGCAAGATGGGTGTAATCAAATCACTTTCGGAAGCGGAAATCCTCGTGCATTTCCCTGAGGAGAATAAGACCATCGAGGTGGAGCGCTACGAATGGGAAAACATCAAATACACCGTAAACCCCGATACCAAAGAGATACAGGAAGACATTCTGGGCACTTTCGTGCATTATCCGATCAAACTTGCCTGGGCGATCACCGTCCATAAAAGCCAGGGACTGACGTTTGACAAAGCAGCGCTCGACGTATCGCAGGTTTTTCTCCCGGGACAGGCTTACGTGGCTTTGTCGCGCCTTCGTTCGTTAGAAGGGCTTATTTTGCTTTCGCCGCTGCAGATGAACGGACTTTCGAATGACCGCGATGTCATGGATTACGCTCAAAGCAAAGCTGACGGCGACGTCCTGGAAAGCCTGCTGGAATCGGAAACTAAAAAATTCCTGCACCAGTACCTCACGGGCAGCTTTCATTGGGACGATATTGCACAGGAATGGCGTAACCACGAGTACAGCTACCGCACAGACGCAGAGAAATCGCCTAAAACCGGGCACGCGCTCTGGGCTGCCGAGAGGACCAGGACAATATGGAGCCTGCTCGAGCCCGCCGGGAAATTCAAATCCCAGCTCGACAAGCTATTTTACGGGCCTGATACCGATCTGGCGTTTATCAGTGACAGGATCCATGCCGCTATCGATTATTTTTTAGGACCGATGGAACAGATCCATTATGACCTGCTTTGGAAACTGGAGGAAATCGGCCGCATGAAAAAAGCGAAGGCGTTTTATGAAGAATTGGCGCAGCTTGAAGACCTGCAGCTGCAGGCGATCCAGCGGCTTATGAAGGCGCGGCTGCTGATACAAACAGTGCTCTCCGGAAAACCGATTTCCAGGGAAACCATGCAGTCCGTCGAAATCAGCGGCTACAGAAGCAGGAAGGCTGATCTCGTCCGACGCGAATTCAAGGCTTTAAATGTGACTATGATCGATGACGAACAGGACTACGGTCGCTACGCACCCAAAAAGAAAGCGCAGAAAGCACCCAAAAAAAACACGGTGAACGAAACGTACGAACTGTGGCTTCAAAAACACTCGGTGAAGGAAATCGCCGGCATACGCAAGCTGACGGTACAAACGATCAATACGCACCTGGGTAAACTCATCGAAGCGCATACGATCAGCATCACCGATGTGTTGCCTGAAGACAAAATCCGAGCCCTTGCCGACGCCTTCAGGGATTACCATGAAGAGACGCTGCATGGGCTCAGGGAAATTCATGGCGATCGGTTTACCTGGGATGAACTGAGATTATTCAGGGCCGCGCTGAATGCGGAGACGGCTTAACTGAGCCAGTACACCGCCATGACTGCAGGAATGAAATAGATCACGATAGTGCGCGCGCCATCATAATCCTTCGCCATACGCTGACCCAAAAGCAGGAACAACAGCGTCACGCAGCTGAAGATGGCGCCATACAGCCCGAACGTACGGACATTGTTTACCAAAATCTGGATACAGCCCGAAATGCATAGAATGCCAGAGATTACCTCTAAAACCAGGATCAGGAACAGCGCGGCAGGCACAGTGTTTTTGATGGGCGTTTTTTCAAAATGTTGCCTGAGCCAGGTCACATTGTCGTTCCAGTACATGGTTTTCTCATACCCGGATTGTACGAAAGTGATCGCGAGCAATATCAGCAGCAATACAGACCCGATGTTATTCATAACTTATTTTTTATGGATGAGCCTTGTGAGTTTTATTGACAAATCGGTCAGGATGATTTTCGCATTGCCATTGCGCTCGATGTGGTACATGGCATCGGACAGCTCGGTGAAAATCTCGTTGATGTTCTTTCCGTTAACAAAGGGCGCAAAATTCTCGAGCTTGAACTTTTCGATTTTCGGTTCCATGTACACGAGGCTTGTCGCCTGGTAATTCAGCAGCAATGCCTGCCGGAACATGTCGGTGCAGAATAAAAGGAATTTTTTCTGGGTTTCGCGGCCCAGACCCGCCACCAGCTCGCTCCAGCTGATCAGGTCCTGGATTGCGGCCGCATTGCCTTTTGCGCGAAAAGCGGCCCGGACCCAATCGACAAACCATTTTTCGAAATACACCTCTTCACCGTCGTCACTTAGCAACTGAAGCGCCTTATTGTAGTTGCCCTGCGCTTGGTGCGCGATTTTTGCGGCCAGCCGTGGCTCGACATGGTGGCGCGAGACCAAGGCCTGCGCAATCACGTTTTCACTCAGCCCATTGAAATGCAGTACCTGGCAGCGCGAACGGATCGTTTGTATGATGTCTTCCTCGTTTTCGGAAATCAGGATGAAAAGGGTTTTGTCAGTAGGTTCCTCGAGCAATTTCAGTAATTTGTTCGACGCGGGAACATTCATTTTATCGGCCATCCAGATGATCATGACCTTATAGCCGCCCTCGTAAGATTTCAGCGATAGCGATTTGAGGATTTCCTGGGCATCGTCCACGCGGATTTCACCCTGTTTATTCTGTACGCCCAACACCCTGTACCAGTCGAACAGGCTGCCATAGGGATTGGCCGCAAGGAATTCGCGCCACTCGGTTAGGAAATCGACACTTTTGGGTTTCGATTTTATACTGTCCGTAGTGACTGTAGGGTAAACGAAGTGCAGGTCGGGATGCGAAAAATGTTCAAATTTGAGGTTGCAGGATTCGTTACCTCCGGTATTTTCGCCTGAAATATTGTGGCATAGGATGTATTGGGCGTAGGCGATTGCCATCGGCAATGTACCGCTGCCTTCCGGGCCGATAAAAAGCTGCGCGTGCGGGATGCGTCCTGAGCCGGCGCTTTTGGTCAAATGGCTTTTGATGTAATCCTGTGCCAGGATGTGTGAAAACTGCATGAAGGCAAATATAGGAAAAGTTCGTAAGTCCGCCGCCCGTACCTATCGCGTATTGCATCACCATATCCAGGATTTTCGGGGGCACTTCCGTACGGAATGACTACAGAGCTTTCACGTTTACCTATATTTGGCAATAAATTCATGTTGCAGCAAAAAAAGCATTCATCTACAAAAATCTCCCATTCACCGCAAAACCTTGATAAAGCGGGGGTGCCTCGTTATTTTTACGCTTACATCAACAAGAGCATGAAAAACAGTATTGCGGTTTATGCGTTGCACATCTGTATCTGTACAGCATTTATCCTTTTGCCTTACATGTTCAGTTCAGCCGGGACTTTCCTGAGGTTCCCGGACTTCAATAATGAGCACGACCGCACCTACTTCGGGATGTATTTTGCATTGCTGCTGTTCTTCTATTTCAATTATTTTGTACTGATTCCCAAGTTGTATTTCCACGAAAAACGGTTTTTATACGTGGTGGTCATCGTGCTGACGCTGCTTTTTTTTCTCTGGGTCTCCAATTTCATCGACCGTCCGGCTGCCGATGCTGTGGCCGGCGGGCATCTTCATGCTGCGCCGCCGTTTGGCAAACCCGCACAGGATGAGCATACCATCCTGGTGTACATTATTGGAGTACTGAGCAGCCTGTTCTTTTCGATAAACAAGCGTTTGCAGGCCACCGAACGGGAGAAGATCGCTGCGGAACTTTCCTTGCTCAAGGCACAGATCAATCCGCATTTTCTCTTCAACACCCTGAACAGCATTTATTCTCTGTCGATCCGCAATGACGACCGCGCCTCTGATTGTATCGTGCAGCTCGCCGAACTGATGCGTTACATCATGAACAATGCCAATGACAATATGATCGACCTCAATAAGGAAATAGACTACATCAGCAACTACATTTCTTTACAGAAATCGAGGCTCGAAGAGACCGCGAAGATCAATTACATGGCGACAGGGAACATGATCGGGAAAAAAATCACGCCGCTGATCCTGATTTCCTTCATCGAAAATGCATTTAAACATGGTGTGAATCCGGAAGAAAATTCCGAAATTGACATCCTGATTGATGTGACGGGACAGGAACTCAGGCTTTTGGTGTACAATAGGAAAGTCCATTCAGTACAGACAGAAAGCGGCATGGGTATGCGCAATACCATTGAAAGGCTCGAACACCTGTACCCTGACCATACGCTCGAAATCGCTGATCTTGACGAAAGTTATTCGGTAAAACTCACCATGGAATTATGACAATAAAAGCAATTGCCCTTGACGACGAACCGCCTGCGCTGGCGATACTCGAAAATTTCTGCCGCAAGGTCGAGTATGTCGATTTGCAGAAAACCTTTACCAAAGCCGAAGAGGCATTGAAATACTTAAAAAAATATCCGGTCGACCTATTGTTCCTCGACATCAATATGCCGTCGATTTCAGGTATAGATTTTCATAAGAAGATCCCGCATAAGACGATGGTGATCTTTACGACCGCCTATTCTGAATTTGCCGTCGAGGGTTTCAACCTCAGTGCGATGGATTATCTTTTAAAACCGATTTCCCAGCCGCGGTTCCTGCAGTCTATGGAACGCGTCAAAGCACAGATGGAACTCGAAAACCAAAACCAGAAAATCGAAGAGCAATTCCTTTTCGTCCGCGCCGATTACAGCCTGATGAAAATCCCGCTCAAAGACATCCTGTTCGTTGAGGGGCTTGACGATTACCTCAAGATCCACATTGACAACCAGAAAACCGTAGTGGCCCGCATGACGATGAAGTCGATTACTGAAAAACTTCCGGCATCAGAGTTTGCACGCGTTCACCGCTCTTTTATCGTACCAATGTCGAAAATTGAAAAGATCCGCAACAAGGTGATTTTCATCCGCGATGAGGAGATTCCGATTAGTGCCAGCTATGAGAAGGAATTCCTTGCCAGGATCCAAAAGGACGACTAAGACCGATTGCGTCATAAAAAAAATGCCTCCGTAAAGAGGCTTTTTTATTTGGGGTAAAGGGCAAAAAATTGAACATGCCGGCCACTGCCGTTTTCCAGGCGGTTAGGGGTGTTTCAACTTCTTAAGCATTTTGAGGCAAAAAAGGCTTATCGCAATAATCATGGTTCGTGTTTAAAAAGCGGCACTTCAATGAATAAGATAATGGCATTGTCAGACAGCGCCCTGAACGATACCCTGCTGGGCTGCCAGACTGAAACGGCATCGCGCTCGTCAAGCACCCTTCCGTCGAGCTCGAACGTGCCGCTGACTACAAATGCAAAAAGTCCGTCGCGGTTGTCAGCCATCGTGAAAACATCACCCCGTCGCCGATCAAATACGCCCATCCTGCAGCTGGCAAACGAAGATTCGTACAAAGGCATGAGCAGGTTACGGATCGAAAAATCAAATTTGTGCTGGAACGAGAACGGCGCAGCGTCTCCCCGCTCATTAGAAATCCAGATCTGCAGGTAATTGATCGTTTTCGTTTCGTAAGGGTTTACAAGGTCAAAAGCCATGTCTTTCTGAGCTGAAAAAACGCGGATTTCGTCGGTATTGATCATGTCCTGGTTGCCCAAAGTGTCCATGTAATCGATGGAACCGGCGAGCGGAAGCAGCAGTACATCGCTGTTTTCATGAATTGACATCGTCACGGATTCGCCGGCACCCAAAGTCTCTTCGTTGAAAACCTTCAGCGCGCCAAATGGCTTTCGGGATTCATCATAGGCAGATCCGAAATTAAAAACCGAAAGGCATTGGAAGATATCAGTTTCCAATCGGGCACGGGAATCCGATTTATGGATTACCGCAGAATGCTTCGGTTTGCTTTTGCTTCGGTTTTTGAAAAGTGTAAACATAAAGTGTATTTGAGGCAGGAACAGGCCCTTGCAACCTCAATTCCGGCCGCTAAAATAGGGGCCACTTCGCGAACAGCAAATTTTTTGCGGCTAACAAAATGTATTACGCGGTGAAAACCAATCCGTTATGTGATTTTATTTCGGAAAAGCAGGGCAATTCTGAATAATTGAGGCGGTTAACCGAAAAAGATTATTTTTGTATAAAGCGCACCCTTGAAAACCGTACTCCATAAAAACACTTCCATAGCTTATGCTGAATCCGGCAAAGGAACAGCCCTGATATTGCTGCATGGTTTCCTGGAAAACAGCACGATGTGGGATGAGTTCGTACCTGAATTGTCAAGGAAATACCGGGTAATCACGATAGATCTTCTTGGCCATGGCCAAACGCAGCCCATGGGTTATGTGCAGACAATGGAAGACAATGCGGACGCGGTACATGCCGTTTTACAGGAGCTTCGCGTCAGGAAGGCCGTTTTGGCGGGTCATTCGATGGGTGGTTATGTCGCACTGGCCTTCGCCGAATTGTACCCGGACATGGTAAAGGGGATGGCATTGATTAATTCTACTTCCCTTGCCGACAGCGACGAACGCAAAACCAACCGCGACCGGGCAATAAAAGCCGTCAAAGAGAATTATACCAATTTTGTCAGGCTCTCGATCGCAAATCTTTTCAGTGAAGAAAACCGTGAGAAGCTCGCGTCGGAAATTGAGCACGTAAAACAGCAGGCTTTGAAAACCCCGCTGCAAGGCATTGTGGCCTCGCTCGAAGGCATGAAAATCAGGAAAGACCGTGAAGTACTGCTGCATTTTGCGCCCTACCCGATGGTGTTGTTTCTGGGTAAAAAAGATCCGGTTTTAAACTACCATGAAAATCTGGACCAAATCGAGAATACGGCCGTGAAACTTGTGGCATTCCCCGATGGCCATATGTCGCCGATCGAGAACAGGGACGCGCTGCTGCAGGAATTGGCGTTGTTTTTAAGGTCTGTAAAATAATTTTTCGCAGCGGCTTCATTTCCATGCCTTCAGGTTTTATAGTTTCTCTGCAAACGGAATTTCAGGATCCAGGATTTCCTTCAGCAACAGTACCAGCTGATCTATGTATTTTTCAGCAAGCGCCTCATTGACAACCGAAACAACCGATTTTTCCTGTTTGAAATTAAACGGCAGAAACCCGGATTTGAGGTTTTTAAAGGAGATAATCCCGACTTCTGTTTCCTCCGTCCTTACTTCCGGCGCATACATAAAGGCATAAGCCAAAACCTGGATGATCTTGTCGCTCTTGATGTCCTGCGTCAGGTTTTCCCACTGTTTTAAGGTTACATCGCGCGCTTCGACTTTCCCGGTCTTATAATCGACGATGCGGATTTTACCGTTGCGAAGCTCAATACGGTCAACGTTTCCGGCAATCAGGACCGGATGCGGCAAATCGGGATGTTCGAGCAGGCGGGAGTAGTTTTGTTCCAGCGCGATGATTTTTACGCTGTCGCCTTCCACCCCATTTTTTGGTTTAAGCAACTCCAATTCTGCAGTGAGGAAATTGAAAATATTGCGCTTTGCCACTTCAAATGCCAGCAGGTTGCGGCCTTTCCGGATTTCACCTTCCTTGTAGACCAGTTTAAATTGTTCCAGGACCGCCTGATCGAGGTTCTTAAAACAAATTTCAATATCACGTTCCGATAAGAATTTGCCGATGAAAGGCTCATACAATACCCGAAGCGCCTCATGAATGATCGTGCCCAGCGTATTCAGCGCTATGTTCTCCTCTACTTCCTCGACATCGCTGATCCGCAGGATTTTTTTATAGTAAAAGTCAATCGGGTTGCGGATGTACATCGTCAGCGCCGATGGCGAAAATCCTTTCTCACAGATTTCCCTGAGCCGCGCCATGACTTTTTCAGACTTCGGGATGACCAGCGGCTCATAGGCCTTTTCGGGCAGAAACGGACTGTAGATTTCCTGTGTCAACAGGTGTCGCGGCTGCTTTTCTACTTCAAGCTGCGTAATAAAACGGCTTTTTTCGCCCGCATCCAAACCTTCGCTTTCGGTGTTGTACAACAGGTAAATGTTTTTGGCGCGCTGCAACAGATGGTAAAAATGGTACGTATAAATCGCGTCTTTTTCCTTGAATGTCGGCAGGCCCAGTTCGCGCTTTACATCGTAGGGGATAAACGACTGCTGGGATTTGCCCGCGGGGAAATTGCCTTCGTTCATCGAAGTGACGATCACGGTATCAAAGTCGAGTACGCGGCTTTCGAGTACGCCCATGATTTGCAATCCGGTCAGCGGTTCGCCTTCAAATGATACTTCGGCGAGGTCGATGACCTGCTTGTATATCGCGTAAAGTGTGTTTACCTTACCGATTGCGGGATGCGTGGTATAATGCGAAATGAGTTTGTTGACAACCTTGAAGACAGCATAAATGAACGCCTTGGTAATTTTCTCTTCCCGGTTTTCATTGCTGAGGTTGCTCTTGATCGCCTGCAACAGCGCTGAGACCGAATCCAGCACGGCGATATTGTCCTGTTGCCACTGTGAAAAAAGCAGGGTGAAAAGGGCCGAATTTTTCGGTCCGAGTTCAAGCAGGCGCGTGTGCGTGATGAACGTGTAGTTGTTGTTGTTGATGGTGTCTACGAGATGTTGCGTACCCGCGTATGGCTCGATTAACGGGTGGGTGAGCACGTCAAGCACGTCTTTGTAGTAAAAAACATAGGCGCTTCGCTGGAGCGCGCTGGTGTGCATCTTGAAAAATTTAGATACGAGGATTTGCGCCGGGTTATTTTTCGCCGAATAACCCATGGTAATATTCAATGAAGTCGTCGATGCCGGAAGCGCGTGCAGGACCGGAATGAGGAGGTTTTCTTCCCCAAGGACCAGGGCGGTTTTGTCCCATTGACTTTCAGGGGCAGCCATGATGTCTTCGAGCAATTTTCCGGCGATTTTAGCCTGTCCGACGGTCTTTGGCGTGCCAATCACACGGATCTGCTTTTCAGTGCTGAAATCGTCCCAAATCCACTCAAATGGGTGGCTTTTATAATGGCGCCATTGCGCCCTGAAGCGTCTCAGGAAAAGTCCGGCGTCGTGGTAGGTGTCATCGAGGAATGCGCGGTCTGCGTCCCAGTACACTTTGGCGAGGCCGGCAGCAAGCAGGTGCTGCACGATGTGTTCCTCGGCGGCATTGAGCGCATTGAAACCCGCGAAAACGAATTTTTTATGTTCCGCCGTGGCCGAGAAATGGCTCAGGTTGTTAACGGCTTCCCTGTAAATCAGGCCCTGATATCCCATCCCTTTACCAAGCAGGTGCTGGTATAATGCGTCGTAATAGGCAGGCAACAATTTCCAGAAGCCGACATAATTCTCCAGCAGGGCGGTTTTATTCTCCGGCTCGACACCCCATCGCCTGATGTCTTCAATGTCTTTGAGGTAAGAAAGGACATGCTGCGGGTCGAGCAGGTAGCGGTCGATCTCATTGAAATCCTGCAACAGTGTTTTGGCCCAGTTTGCAAACAATTCGAACGGCTGTGGGTCTTTTTCGGTTACCGAAAGATATACGTCGTAAAAATGGAACAGCAATTCAATCGGATCGACAGCGCGGATGGCAGCGATATCCTGGATGAAATCCTCGATGCTGATGATATCCGGCGCAAAGATGATATGCTCTGATTGGAGCTTAAGTTCATTGATCAGGAAAACCTTGGCGCGCTTATTGGGCAGGATGATTGTGGTTTCGGTTAAATTTCCGGAATAGTCGGCCAGGATGACTGAGGCCAGTCGGGCGAGGAAAGTATGTTGTGCCATGCCATAAAAATAAAAAAACGCCCCGATATTATCGGGGCGTTTCCTATTTATTTAAGGGAGGAAATTATTTTACCAATTTCACTTCTACCCTTCTGTTATTTGCTTTACCAGCAGCAGTTTTGTTCGTGTCAATTGGTTTTGACTCACCGAAACCTGCAGATGACAACCTTTCAGCGGCAATGCCGTTTTCGATCAGGTAGTTTTTCACGGCAGCAGCCCTGTCTTCAGATAATTTCTGGTTCATGGCATCCTTACCGTCGCTGTCAGTGTGACCTTCGATGCTGAATCTTGAAGAAGGATATTCTTTCAGGATTGCAGTGATTGACTGAAGTACAGCATAAGTTTCCTGTTTGAAAGTTGATTTACCACTGTTGAACAGGATCGTTTTAGCGTAAGCGTTCAATTTGTTGATTTGCTCCTCAGTGATTTCAGGACAACCATTGTTAGCTACAGTACCTTTAACTTCAGGACACCTGTCATCTTTGTCAAGTACACCATCGCCGTCAGTGTCTGGCCATGGACATCCTTTGTTGTCTTTTGGTCCTTTTACTGTAGGACATTTGTCATCTTTATCCTGGATTCCGTCACCGTCAGTATCAGGGCATCCACCGAAAGTTTTCAAACCTGCTTCATCCGGACAAGCGTCATCTTTATCAGCTACACCATCGGAATCCCTGTCAGGACATCCCTGGAATTCTGCAAGACCTTTCTCAGTAACGCAGGCATCATCTTTGTCAAGGATACCGTCGCCGTCTGTATCAGGGCAACCATTCAGTTCTTTAGGACCTGCTACTTCAGGGCAGGCATCATATTTGTCGTAGATTCCGTCACCGTCAGTATCTTTACCTCCGAATTTGAAAGTAAGGCCTGCAAAGTGCTGGATGTGTGAAGGAACGCCAACGGCCCTGTCATCGCTGTCATCAAACGAATGCTTGTATGTAGATTGCAATGAAAGACCTACAGTTTCAGACAACCAGAAAGTCAGTCCCAAACCACCATTCACAGTTCCTGTCTCGTAATCTCCGAACCAGGTATAACCTCCACCAATATGAAGCGAAGGATCAAACCATTTTGAATCAAGCAAAGGCATGAAGCTGTATTTGATCACAGCATCAGCAGCGTAATAACTTAAATCACCAGGATTTTGTACGACGAAGTCTTTTGGGTTCAATTCTGAACGGTAAACCAATTTATCAATCCTGTTGATAGATCCTGTTACACCGAATGTAAATCCGCTTCCAACATACTTAGACACATTTAAGTAAGATACTGAAGGCAGGATGTTCCAGTTTTCCTTTACGTGGAAAGGCTGGTCAAAATGCGCAAAGAAGTCTTTGTCTCCTGCACTGGTCCTGGTATCAACCGCATTCACACCGAAGGAAATAGCCCACGGGTTGTCAGCGTCCTGTGCCTGGGAACTCAATCCTGCAAGCAGTAAGGCGGCAGCAAAAATTTTGTTTAGATTTTTCATACTTGTTTTTATTTGATTATCATCAGTTAAATATGGAGCAAAAGTAAGTGCTTAATACCTAACTACAAAATATGATGTTAAAAAAAACGCTGAAAAATACTATAAAATTTAAACCTTATAACATTTGAAAAAAATTATATAACCCCCAGCGCGCGCCCAACTTCCGTAAAGGCGGCAATGGCTTTGTCAAGATGTTCCCTGTGGTGAGCTGCAGAGAGTTGGACCCGGATGCGCGCTTTGTCTTTCGGGACTACAGGGAAAAAGAATCCGATCACGTAAATCCCTTTTTTAAGCAATTCGTTGGCCATGGTCTGCGACAATTTTGCGTCGTACAGCATCACGGGCACTATCGCCGAATCGCCGTCGATAATGTCAAACCCCGCCTTTTTCATGCCTTCTTTGAAGTAATTGGTGTTCCACTCCAGCTTGTCGCGCAGTGTGGTATCCTGTTCCAGCAGGTCGAAAACCTTGATCGAGGCGCCCACTATAGCCGGCGCGAGCGAATTCGAAAACAGGTACGGGCGCGAACGCTGGCGCAGCAATTCGATGATTTCCTTTTTGCCGGTCGTGTAGCCGCCCATCGCGCCGCCGAGTGCTTTCCCGAGGGTTCCAGTAATGATATCTACACGTCCCATCACGTCTTTGGCCTCAAGCGTGCCTTTGCCGGTTGCCCCGATGAATCCGGCAGCATGGCATTCGTCGACCATCACCATCGCATCGTATTTGTCGGCCAGGTCGCAGATCTTATCCAAAGGCGCCACCAGGCCGTCCATTGAAAAGACGCCGTCGGTCACGATAATCTTAAACCGCGCCCCGGCTTCATCCGCTTTAACAAGCTGTTGCTCCAGGTCTTCCATATTGCTGTTTTCGTACCGATAGCGCATGGCTTTGCACAAACGCACGCCGTCGATGATGGACGCGTGGTTCAGGCTGTCCGAAATGATGGCATCCTGTTCGTTGAACAAAGGTTCGAAAACCCCGCCATTCGCATCAAAAGCGGCAGCATATAATATTGTGTCCTCTGTGCCGTAAAACGAAGCGATTTTCTGTTCCAGCGTTTTATGGATGTCCTGGGTACCGCAGATAAAACGCACCGACGACATCCCGAAACCGTGGCTGTCGAGGGCATCCTTTGCCGCCTGGATTACCTCAGGGTGCGATGACAGCCCCAGGTAATTGTTCGCGCAGAAATTCAGGACGGTTTCTCCCGTTGACACCTTAATTTCGGCACCCTGCGGCGTGGTAATGATTCTTTCTTTCTTGAAAATCCCGTTGTCTTCAATCGCCTGCAGCTCACTTTGCAGGTGGTTTTTGATTTTTCCGTACATAATTTTGGTTGTTTTGTTTAAGTCAAAAGGCGGCAGGCGCAATGACCCGATTGGTCACAAAGTTACCACTTCCACCCTTTCGCCGATATACACCAGTATTTTTTTTGTCACTTTATAGCCCATTTTCCGGATGGCCTGTTCATAGGTTTCCAGTTGCAGCTTGTATTTAGGCTGGTGCAGGCCGGTTTTATAATCGAGCAGCATCACCTCGTTTTGAGGTGTTATGGTGATCCGGTCGGGTTTAATAAGCGCACCTTCCTTTCGGATAATCGCCTGCTCATTCAGGATTTTGTTTTCAGCCAGGAAATACTCCTCCAGTTCAGGATGCGTCATGATGGAGTCAATACTTTCCCGTATCGTAACTTCGTTGTCGATTGAAATCAGTCCGTCGCCGACAGCTTTCTCAATGGCATAATCGACGTCTTTCCCCGTCCTGATCCCGGAAAGGATTTCGTGCAGCAGGTTGCCGTATTCAATAGAGGCCTGCTGTTTGGTGCCCCACATTAACGATTCGCGCTGGGCAATCCTGATGTTGGCCATGTCAAGGGCTTCGTGCACCGTTTCGATACGTTTGTTGTCGTCGTTTTTCGCCGCCGCGGCAGATAATTTTAGTTGATTTCCGAAAGCATACCGCAGGGTATTTTCATCGTACACACCTTTGTCGATAAGGTATTTTACAAAAAAGGACGACATGTCATTCGCCTTGACTTCGCCATTCGCATTGATGTTCTTATTCGAAATAATGTACAGTTGCTCTTCAGCCCGGGTCAGCGCGACATATAGGACGTTCACATTGTCGAGCAGCTCTTCCTGCTTTTTCTGCAGGTAAATGGCCGATGCACTTTCGCCAAAACCCGCTACGGCGCTGCTGTTGTCAATCAGGGCTTTGGGCAGGCCCAGACTTTCTTCGTCGGTTTCCAGCCAAAGTTTGTCTTTCGGTTTCCTGCCATAATCTTCTTCTGCAAACGGCATAATCACCACGGGAAATTCAAGTCCTTTGGATTTATGGATGGTCATGATCCGCACCGCGTCACTGCCTTCCGGCGATGGAACGCTGAATTTCGCGCCGTTTTTCTCCCAGTATTCAAGGAAATCTGAAATCCCTGCTTGTCCACGCACGTCCCGCTCGAGCACAATGTCGAGGAAATATTGTAGATAAGCATTGTGCTTTTTAGCCAGGAAGGCGTCAATGATGACTTCGACGGCCTCATACAATGATTTGCGCCGCACTTCCTGAAACACCATCCTGATGCCCATTTCCGAAAGCCATTGCTCAAGATCCTTTTCCGTGTCAAAAGCCATGCCTTCCGCAACAAAATCATGAACTGCCATGCCAACCTGAAGATTTTTCGCCATAAACACAAGCCACTGCGCTTTGGCCTCGACATCGCGGCCGTTTTTCAGGTAGCGCAGCACACTGATGACCAGGCGTACTTCAGACGCATTGCCGATCACCAGGGTTTCTGACGACAACAGCGGGATGTCGTTTTCCGTAAGGAAGTCAGCCACCGCGATGCCCTGCCCGCGCTTCCGGGTAAGGATGGCGATGTCGCTGTAGTGGAAACCGAGACTCTTTACTTTCCTGATCGTATCGAGTGTGGCCTGCACATACAGGTCGGTTTTTTCGGGTGCATTCTCTTCGATTGCCGTACTGCCGTCGATAAACGAAATATCCACGTAGCCGCCTTCTTTGTGGTTGGTGTTCTGGAAACTTTGTTTTTCGTAAAGATCGCGGTAGTCGGCATGCTCAAATTCACCCGAAAGGAATCTGAAAAAATCGTTGTTGAATCGGATGATTTCCGAGTAACTGCGCCAATTCGTATCCAGCGAAAAACGTTCCTTCTCCGGATTGCTGAATGGATTGTGTCCTTTTCCAAGTTCGATGAATTGCTCCGCCTTGCCACCACGCCAACGGTAAATGGATTGTTTCGGATCGCCCACAACCATCAGCGTACCTTTCTGCCCGGTTTCGTCCTGCCCGGAAAGCGCGTTGTCAATCAGCGGGATCAGGTTTTGCCATTGCATTTCCGAAGTATCCTGGAATTCGTCGATAAAAAAGTGCCGGTAACGCTCGCCGAGCCTTTCATAAATAAATGGCGCAGGCTGGTTCTGGATTTCGCGGTGGATGATCGCATTGAATTCGGCTATGGACAGCACATTTTGTTCCTTTTGGATGTCAGTCAGCTGGCGGCTCACGGTACTAAGCAGCGACAGCGGTGTAATGTTCCTCAGGAATGCGCGGTAAAAATCCCGTTTTTCAAAATTCCTGTACACCTGCGCCAGGATCGAAATCCACTCAGGAACCAGCGCTTGAATGACTTCGCTGTCCTGTGCGTTTTTATTGATGCGGAAATCTTCCGGCTCTCGGTAGGTTTTGTTTTTCGGGTTGAAGCGGCCCTCTATGATGGATTCGAGGTGTTTCGGAAAATATTGGCCTGAAAATGAGGCCGGATTGATGTTGTTGGCTTTGATGATATCCAGCGCGCTTTGGGCGAAAACCACGGCGCCTGACTCCAATTCCCTGATCGATTCGACCAGTTTGTTCTTGATGGCAATGAATTCCGGAATGGTCTTTTCATTGAAATGTACAATCTCGTGACGGTTGTTTTCGTTTAATGCAAGTCGGCCCGTTTCAAGGATCTCGCGCGAAATATCCCAGCTTTTATCGTCATCGGTTTTTTCCATCGTGAAGTCAACGAGCAGTTTTGTAAGTGTCTCATCTTCGCCCGCGCGTGCGATGATCGTGTCTACCGCTTCCGTTAACAGATTTTCGGTATCCAGCGTGACTTCAAATGTGACAGGCAGGTTGAGGTCGTGTGCAAAAGCACGGATGACGCGGTGCGTGAATTTGTCGATGGTGGAAATGTCGAAAGCCGCATAATTATGGATCAAATGCCGGATGATCTGCTGCGCTTTCAATCTGATCGAAGCGACGGAAATCCCCGTTTCCCCTGCGATGGTTTCCATGAGCGCCGCCGCTTTGCCCGAGGGACTGTCTTTTGCAAATTCAGAAAGGCTCCCCACGATGCGTGACTTCATCTCATGCACTGCCTTGTTCGTAAAGGTGATGGCCAGGATGTTTCGGTAGGCATCATGTTTTTCAGACCGCAGGATAATTTTCAGGTATTCCTTCACGAGGGTGTAGGTTTTGCCGGAGCCCGCTGAAGCGTCGTAGAGCGAAAAGGAAGGTGTTTGCATATAAGTTTGGATTGAGAGCGGTGTCTTGATGAAAGCTTTACGGCTAGTGATTAAGCGAACTGGCTTTTTCCATTTGGTTTTTCAGGAAAAACTGAAGCGGAATCCGGACTGACCGCCGAAAATTATCCGGTAACAGCCTATCAGTAATTTTAATTCCATTATAATCAAATAGTATTTCCATTTCCAAAGTTAAATGTTTAAATTTGATTTTTGAAACCACTTAAACTAACATTATGGCTTTTGAATTACCCAAATTGCCGTATGCATACGATGCGCTGGAACCACACATCGATGCGCGTACGATGGAAATACACCACACGAAACACCACAATGCCTACACCACAAACCTGAACGCGGCCATCGCCGGTACGGATATGGAAGGCAAGACCATCGAGAACATACTGATCAACCTGGATAAGAAAAATGCTGCCGTACGCAACAACGGCGGCGGGTATTACAATCACAACCTGTTCTGGACCGTCATGTCACCAAATGGTGGCGGCAAGCCGACAGGCGACCTGATGGCCGCCATTGAAAGGGATTTTGACAGTTTTGATGAGTTTAAGGCAAAGTTCTCAAAAGCGGGCGCAACACAATTCGGGTCCGGATGGGCTTGGCTTTGCGTGCACCAGGGCGGCAAGCTCGAAGTATGCGGCACGCCAAACCAGGACAATCCGCTGATGCCTGATACCGGATGCGGTGGCACTCCGATCCTTGGCATGGATGTGTGGGAACACGCCTACTATTTGAATTACCAGAACAGGAGACCTGATTATATCGAGGCATTCTTCAACGTGATCAACTGGACAGAAGTCGCCAGAAGGTACGCGCTGGAGAAGTAAAATTAAGTTTTGAGATTTTAGATTTTTTTTTGAACACGGAAAAACGGGCTAATGCAAATTGGTCCGTTTTTTTATTCCATCAGTTTTTTGCTCACGCGGCCCGAGGCAATCAGCGACGCGAGGAATCCAAGTGAAATGATCGTTGCCATCACAATCACGATGTTCATGATGGAAAACACTACCGGATAAGCCAGCGTATCGGTAATCATGACCAGTTTCGAATACTGCTGCACCACCACCACGACGCTTCCGATTGCAATGCCGATCAACCCGCCTTTCAGGCATAGCAATGTACCCTGCAACAGGAAAATCTTACGCAGGTCGCGAATTTCGGCACCGAGGTAAAACAGCGTCTTCAGATTGGATTTTTTATCGAGGATCATCATGATGATTGCACCGGCGAAGGCGAACAGGATCAGGATGATAACCAGTGTAAAAATCAGGTAAATCGCGAGGTTTTCAGTGCGCAGCATCTTGTACAATGCATCGTTGAGCTGCGCGCGGTTGCGTATGACCAGTTGGTTCCCGAAAATCCGTTTCAGCGACCTGGTCACCGCGGCCTCGTCTTCCGCAGCGGTAAGTTTGAGTTCCAGGGCAGTAACCTGTCCCGGGCGGTAGCCCATCAATTCTGTGGCCAGGCCCAGATCGGTAAACACATATTTCGAATCCAGTTCTTCGCTGATGGCATACATCCCGACGGGAATTACAGACGTCCGGCGGAACGCTTCTTCAGGGTTTTCGATAAGGCCCTTGCCCGGTTTTGGGGCATAAATCTCGAGCTGCCGGTTGTATTCGCCCAGACCTACGCCGAGTTTCTCATATAAACCGTACCCGATGACCGCCTGGTTTGTCCCGGTTTCAAGCCAAGCGCCATTCACGACGCCCTTCTTGATGGTACTCACATTAGTACAAAGGCTGTCGACGCCTTTAATGTAGGTAAATTCCGATTTTTCATCGAAAACAAAAAGCACCCGTTCTTCAATAACACTGCTGAATGCTGCTACGCCCTTTACATCGCGGAGTTCCTGCAGCTGTTTCGGTGAAATGAAAAACGATTTGCCCGTAGCGGCCACCGCTTTGATGTCGGGATCGATGGTGTTAGAAAAAGAAAGGCTGAAGTTCACCAGTCCGCTGAATACCGAAAGTACAATAAACAAAGCCGCGGAACCCGTAATGATCCCCACCGACGCGATGCGGTTGATGATGTTGATCGCGTTGTTCTTACTGACGCTTTTGAGGTAGCGCCTGGCTATGTACAGCGGAAAATTCACTAGAATTTTTTTCTACGCGCGAGCAATTCCGGATTGGTTATCGGATTCTCTTTTCCGGACAGCGCATTGTCGATTTTTTCAATATAATCCAAAGAATCGTCGAGATAAAACGTCAGGTTGGGTACTTTACGCAGCTGCATCTTAACGCGCTGGGCAAGGTCATGCTTGATCAACGGGCCGTTCGAGCGGATTGCGGCCAGCGTCTCCGCCGCCTTGTCCTGTGGGAAGATACTCAGGTGCACGCTGGCTACCGACAAATCGGTGGTGACACTGACTTTAGACACAGAGATGACCAGGTTCGTAATCCCGTTCTTGCGGATTTCCCCCTGTAAAATGTCCACCAAATCCTGTTGCAGTACGCCGCCTATTTTTTTCTGTCTGTTCGTTTCCATGAGGCAAAGGTATGAAAAAGTTGCCGAGTGGCTGGTTTAACACGCCATTGAGTTTTTTGTCCGGGAGCCTGATCCTGCTGTACGCTGCTATCTTTTCCCTGCTAAAGAAGCAGGAAAAAGGATATCCGCTGCCATCAGGGCTAGCGGATTGTATTATATTTGCGTATCATTTTAAAAAGGAACGATGAACAAAATTGAACATATCGGCATTGCGGTCAGCGATCTTGAGGCTTCGAACCGCCTTTTTGAGAAAATCTTCGGCGCGCCGCCTTACAAAAGTGAAGAGGTCGCCAGTGAAGGGGTGAAGACTTCCTTCTTCATGAACGGCCCCAACAAGATCGAGTTGCTGGAAGCTACCCACCCGGAAAGCCCGATTGCGAAATTCCTTGAAAAAAAGGGCGAGGGAATCCATCATATCGCATTCGATGTCACAGACATCGTGGCTGAAATCGCACGGCTTAAAAGTGAAGGCTTTACGGTGTTGAACGAGACCCCAAAACCCGGCGCCGACAACAAGCTTGTGGCCTTCCTGCATCCCAAAGGCACCAATGGCGTGCTCATTGAGCTGTGTCAGGAGCGCGGATGACAGACACTGCAGGGATGTAGTAGCCCTAAATCGGTTGGAATCTCCAGTCCGTAGTGGCCGCACACCGGCGGTTGTCGTGTTAACGGATGCCGCCTTAAAATCCGCAAAAAACATTTGCACCCCATCAAAAAATACACTAATATTGCAGCCCTAACCCGGTCCTATAGCTCAGTTGGTTAGAGTCCCTGACTCATAATCAGGTTGTCCTTGGTTCGAGCCCAAGTGGGACCACGTTTTAAATTTGGAAAGCCTTATAAACATAATGTTTGTAAGGCTTTGTTTTTTAGTCCGTTTGGTCTGGCCAGGCGATGTATACGGTGAAGCCCCAGGGCAGGTAATTCAGCAATCGACTCAGCCTGCAATACCAAAAAGATAAAGGCCCCCATTCCGTTAAATATTCCCCAATCGACCAATAATTCCCCAAATTAGCTATATTTGAAACCATTAAAAATTTAAATTATGGCATCAAAATCCCTTCCCATATTGTTTGCAGCCGCTTTGCTGCTCGCCTCCTGCAAGAAAGAGCTTATGCCACAGGACAATTCGGACACCCCTAAAACCGCTGCGACCCCTGCGCCGGCCAATGCACAACCTATCACTATGCAGCAGCCCGTACAAGGACAAACCCAAACTGTGCAGGCCACTGCTCCGGCCGAGGTAAAAACCGCGCCGGGTATGAATCCGCCACACGGACAGCCGGGACACCGTTGCGATATCGCCGTAGGCGCGCCGCTGAATTCACCTAAGGGAGCCACCGCAACCATCACACCCGGAAAGCCGGCCAACGCTAACGGGATGACCGTAACACAAACACCGGTAAAGACCGCGCCGGGAATGAACCCGCCTCACGGGCAGCCGGGACACCGCTGCGACATCGGGGTAGGAGAACCGCTGAGTTCGGCCCCTAAAAAAGCGGGAACCGCCACGATCACTCCGGTGACACAGCCGTCATCGACGCCGGCATTGCTGAATCCCGAGTCCGCCCCTGTCAAGACAGAATAAATGAAATTCTTCAAAGCCCTGCTGATCCTGCTGCTGTCGTGCGGCACGGTGATACATGCACAGACAGAATATGCCGGTACGATAAAGGACAAAGCTTCAGGCGAAGCATTGCCGTATGTCAATATCGGTGTGGTCAATAAAAATATGGGGACCGTTTCTGACGTGAACGGCCATTTTACACTGCCGCTGACGACGGCGCTTAATGCGGAAACAATCAGGATTTCGATGGTGGGCTATGAGCCGCAAACCTTCACCGTATCAGACTTCATAGCCAAAGTCACCGAAAATCCCGTTTTATTGCTCGAGCGCAGCATGTCGGCATTAAAAGAAGTGGTGGTCCGCAATAAAAACCTGCAGACCGGAACGCTGGGCAATATACCCGGAAAGAAAACGGAATCGGCTGGATTTGAGAAAAATATCCTGGGTAACGAAATGGGCGTAACCATAAAGTTGAAACGCAAACCGGCTTATATTAAGGCCTTTCATGCAGTAATCGATTTCAACCGCTACCGCGAGCTCAAATTCAGGCTCAATTTTTATGATCTGAAAGACGGCCTGCCCAATAACAGCCTCCTGAGCGAGAACATCATCGTGACGACAGACATTAGGCGCGGCCTGCTCAATGTAGACCTCACAGATTACAACATCTGGGCTGAAGGCGACTTTTTCGTGTCTATCGAGCTGATTGAGGAAATGGGCGAAAGTGGCCTGCATTTCCTCGCAGATTATAAAGGAACCCCCGTAATCACGCGCGCCGCGAGCCAGGGCAAATGGAATACACGCAACGACAAGCTGAGCTTTGGATTTTGGGTGACGGCGGCATTCTGATGAGTAAATGTTAATTGACACAACTTCCGGGCTAACCCCCATCCTGTAAACAAAAAAAGCAGCACCCGTAGATACTGCTTTGTGTGGAGAATACCGGATTCGAACCGGTCACCTCTTGCCTGCCAGGCAAGCGCTCTAGCCAAATGAGCTAATCCCCCAAATCGTTCGGCAAATATACTATTTTACGGCATATTGCAAAACATTTCTAAAATAATATTGATTATTTGAAGCATGGTCCCGCTTTCGGCCATATCTTTTGATTTTTAAAGAAAAAATCAAAAGGATATTTGCCTCTATCGGGGCTAGGCTTCCGCGCGATACGACGTATTTGTATTTATTTGCGTAATTTTGCGCCAAATTAATGACGATGAGTAAGATCAGGATTACCAAGCAATTCAGTTTTGAAACCGGGCATGCACTGTATGGTTACGACGGCAAATGCAAGAACGTACACGGGCACAGTTACAAACTTTCGGTAACCGTAATCGGTACGCCCATTTCCGACGCCGGCAATGTGAAATTCGGCATGGTCATTGATTTTACCGACCTCAAGCACATCGTAAAAGAAGAAATCGTAGACCATTTTGACCACGCCACCGTGTTCAACAAAAACACGCCCCATGTCGAACTCGCCAGTGAGCTTAAGACACGCGGGCACCATGTGATTTTGGTAGATTACCAACCCACGAGTGAAAATATGGTCATCGATTTCGCCCAAAAGATCCAGAAAAGGCTGCCAGCCGGGATCTCGTTGTTTTCGTTAAAACTTCAGGAAACCGAAACCTCGTTTGCGGAATGGTACGCGTCGGATAACTAGAATTTTATTTGCGTTCGGCCGGTTTCACCGAGGGCCCCTGGCTCAGGAATGCCCCACTGAGTTCATCGTATATCTGCAACAATTCATTCGATTTTCCGTCGGCGTCAAAAAATTGCTCCCAGGTGCTTAGCGGTTCCCAGATAAATGTCCCTTTTCCTTTCTGCGCCACGGTGTTAAACGCAATCTCATTCACTTCACGTTTCAGCTGGGAATATTCTACCACGATGAGGTTTTTCCGGTAACGCATTGCCAGGTCGTTCATATTGTCGCGCAAGTCGTCAAGCGTGCCATGCCATTTCGGATAATATGACAACCCAATCACATCAAAATGGGCGCCCCTCCTGAGCATCCCGTCAATGTATTCCACGCATTCGTGATTTTGTCCGCCCAACGCCAGGTGGAGCATAATCGGGACAGTCGGTTCTACCGATTTTACGGCCGCGGTACCCGCGTTAAACAATTGGGCCATGCCGTCAGGATTGTTTACATTTCCTTCTGGCCAGACGAGGCCATGGTTGATTTCATTGCCTACCTGTACCATATCGGGTGTGGTGCCCTGATTTTTCAGTTCAGTCATCACTTTGACAGTGTAGTCGTAAAGCGCTTTCTTTAATTCGGTAAACGAAAGCCCTTCCCACGCTTTCGGTTTGTATTGCTTGCCCGGGTCGGCCCAATAATCACTGTAATGGAAATCCAGCAGCAACTTCATGCCCGCTGCCTTGACGCGTTTGGCCATAGCCTTCGTATGCTCCAAATCGCAGAAGCCTTTACCCGGCGAGTAACCTTTTTCATTTGCAGGTTCGTTGAAGATTCGAAGGCGCACATAATTCAATCCGTGGTCTTTTAAGATCTGTATGGCATCTTTCTCTACGCCTTTGTCTGAGAATTTCATGCCGCGCGCCTCCAGTTCGGGCAAAAAGGAAATATCGGCTCCGATGGCCTTGTCGACGGGACGCATTTGCGCTGCCTCGCCATTTAACTGATATGCGGCGTCTTTGGTTACCAAAGCCGCGGCTTCGGGAAGTACTGTTACGATGTCGGTGGCGCCCGCGTACAATCCGGCCGCTTTGGCCTCGAGGTGTATGAGCCCCGACGTCTTTCCCGATTGCACAATCAGCTGGCATTTGCCGTTGAATAAAGAACGCTGCCAGGCGCCGTCAGGACACTGATCCGGCTCGTGGCTGCTGGGGTCGCCGTTGCCCACACCGATAATCCTGGCATCGCCCGAGAGGTAAAACCGGATCATGTTGTCGGCATCCGGAACTTCGCGGCCTTCCTTGTCAACCGCTGAAATGTTGATCACAGACACATCGCTGCCGTCGGCCAAAATAGTCGTTTTATAAGGTGTCATGACCACTTCTGCGGCAGCGCCGGTGGTCTCTACCATAGCAGTGAGCTTTTTGCCTTTTTTATAGCCGATGGCTTCGAGTTTCCCGGGTTTGTATTGCACTGTCCAGTTCAGGTGGCCATTTCGTGGCATGTTTTTTTTACCCAATGATTTACCATTCAGGAACAATTCGACGTTATCTGCGTTGGAGTTTACCCAAACCTCGACCTCATCATTCGGTTTGTCCCAATGCTGTTTGTCGGGCCAGTTCCAATGCGGGGAAATGTGCAGCACATCCTTATCGGTCCACCAGCTTTGGTAATAGTAATATATGTTTTTCGGGAAACCGCATACATCCATCACCCCGAAGTGGGAATTGATATTGGGCCATTGGTATGGCGTCGGTTCTCCGCGGTAATCAAAACCCGTCCAGATGAATCCGCCAAGCCAGTAGTCGTTTTCTGCGGCCAGTTTCCACCAGGTTTCTGCGGTGCTCGCCCACCACGGGGCGGTAATATCCTGGTCAGGCACATAAGCGCGGATGGAATCCTTCACATACACGCCCCGGGTGGTGACGGTGCTGCCCATCTCAGTGCCTATAATGGGTTGCAACGGATGGTCTTTGTGGTAGGCAGCGACATCAAACTGCCGGTAGTTAAAGCCGCGCACAGGAATCACTTCGTTGACGCCGGTGTAGACATTCGGCAAATCAGCGGCGTACGTGCTGGTCCTGGTAGGGTCGAATTGTTTTTGCTGCGCCAATAGTGTTCGGGCAATTTGCTTCCCGGTCTGGTTGGCCTGGATCATCCCTTCCTCATTGCCGATGCTCCACAGGAACACTGATGGATGGTTGCGGTCGCGTTTTAGCAGCCGCGTAAACTGGTCGCGCGATTCTGCGCCGCTGTTCAGCAGCCGCTGTTCGTCTAAGACCAGCATGCCCAGGCTGTCACAGGCCTCAAGCAGTTCCGGTGTGGGCGCATTGTGGCTGGTCCGGTATGCGTTGCAGCCCATGTTCTTCAGCAGGCTGATGCGGTAATATTGCAGGTAGTCCGGCAGCGCGCTGCCGATGCCCGCATGGTCCTGATGGTTGTTGGTGCCCTGAATCTTGATGCGCTGTTTGTTCAGATAAACGCCGTCTGCCTTGATCTCGATTTCGCGGAACCCGAACTTTACGGTTTGCGTGTCGATGAGCTTTCCGTTTTGCCTTATTTCAACATAAATGCGGTACAGGTATGGGTTTTCCAGTGACCACATCACGGGATAGGGCGTCTTTACCGTTTGTCTGGTGGTTTTGGTTTCATTCACGGCAAGTTTGACCATTTCTGAACCCGATTTCCAGATGGTTTTTCCCAATCGGTCTTTAACGTAATAGGAAACATTGTAAGTTGCCGGGCTGAAGCCTTCATTGGTGGTTTCGGTGGCGACGGTAAGCGACATTTTCCCCGGAGTATATTCTGCGGAAGCGAAAATACCATCGTGCAGTATGTGTATGTTGTCGTAACTGTTGAGCCACACATGGCGGTAGATGCCAGCGCCTTCATAGAACCATCCTTCGTATTGCGTGGCGTCGACGCGTACGGTGACCACGTTGTCCTCTCCGAATTTCAAAACATCGGTAATGTCGTAATGCGCGCCCACGTAGCCGCTTTTATTATTGCCAAGGTAAAAGCCGTTCACCCAGATTTCGGCATCGCGGAATATCCCGTCGAACTGGAGGTCGAATCGCCTGCCTTCTTCTGATTTTGGCAGGGTAAAATGCTTGCGGTACCAACCGATACTGGTCTCCGGGAACAATCCGCCCACCGGTTTATAGCCGTGCGACTGTACATCGAAGTTGTCAACGTTCACAAAAGGCAGTGCTACGGCCCAGTCGTGCGGCAGCTTTATATTGGCCCAGGCCGTATCGATGAATTTGGGCTCGATGGCCGTGCCTGTAGATTTGCCTGATTTTGAGAAAGACGCGGCGATACCATAATTGAAGTCCTTTTCGGGATTGGCCGCATGTCCAAAATGGAATTTCCAGCCCTCATCAAAGTTGCGGTGGCTGCGTTGTTGTGCCGAAGTGACGAGAAAAATCAGGAAACAGGCAAACACGGTAAAGTAGCGCATAACGGAATCGTTTTTTGTAAATATAACAATTCCGAAAAGCGGTGATTTTACTTACCGACCAGTTTTGACGGCGGGTCCGGCAAAGGTTACGGCTTTAAAATAAGGCAAACGCAGCAGGTGTCGTGACGAATTTCAGCGGGTGAAACAGGATTTAACGCCCTGCGACTTCTTAAAACCGGTACCCTAAATTCAGGTCGCCACGAAAAATCACGTCAGGTGCGGCGTCAGAATTGCCCAGCGTACGGCCGATACCACCCAGGATCTCGAACACGAAGCCGGTACGGTTGATCCATTTTTTGCCCAGCGAGATGCCTAAGGCTGCTGCACTGTATTTTTCTGACTCTTCATCGAGCCAGTCATCGGTCGTATTCCTTCCTGACGAATATTTTGCAAACCCTTCGACAAAAAATCCCTTGGCACCGAATTCCTTGGTTTCCTGGAAATAGAACCTTGCGAATGGCGTAACGGAAAAGTCTTCGTAATAATCGTTCTTGCTATCGAGATTGCCCAGCACGGAAACGCCAAAGGTAAAATCGCGGTTCTGAATGTATTCATATGTGCCTTCGAGGATCGGGCCGGCAAGCAATTTGATCGCGCCCAGTTTCACTTCGTGCTTTCGGTCAAAAATGTCAGGACGCTGGTCCTGTGCGTAAATTGTCGTAGTAGCGAGTAGTAAAAGAGTAATGATTTTTTTCATAGCAATTGATGTTTTTTGGAAAAGAAAACGGAAGATAGACATTTAAATTGTAAGCGCGTGCAGTCTGGAAACATATTTCCCGATGACATCAAATTCGAGGTTCACGCGTGTCCCGGCTTGAAAATCCTTGAAATTGGTATGTTCGTATGTGTAGGGAATGATGGCCACACTGAAGCTGTTTTTGTGTGAGTTGACGACCGTGAGGCTTACGCCATTTACGGTAATGGAGCCTTTTTCTATGGTGATGTTATTTAAGGAAGAATCATATTCAAACGTATAATACCAACTGCCATTTGCGTTTTCTAGGGACGTACATACTCCGGTCTGGTCGACATGGCCCTGCACGATGTGGCCGTCAAGCCGGTCTCCGAGTTTCATCGCACGTTCGAGATTAACGGAGTCACCCACGTTCCAGTCGGAGAGGTTGGTTTTGTCCAGCGTCTCGCGGATTGCAGTAACAGTGTATTCATCGGTATTGATCCCGACGACGGTCAGGCATACGCCATTATGGGAAACACTCTGATCGATTTTCAGCTCATGCGCAATGGCAGCCGAAACGGTGATGTGCAGGTTGCCGCCGTCTTTTTTAAGTTCGCGGACAACGCCCATCGATTCGATTATTCCTGTAAACATTTGTGGTTTATTTTACTTAGATTTGCAGTTCAAAATTACAATAATTACCATGAAAAAAGCAGAAAATATCATTGTCGGGATTTCCATCGGCGACCTTAACGGGATTGGGAGCGAGATCGTGCTCAAAACCTTCGAGGACAACCGCATGCTGGAAATGTGTACGCCGGTGATTTTTGCTAACGTAAAGACCTTGTCGCATTTGCGCAAGAGTTTTGAATCGGCCGCACCGCTTCACGGCATAGACAAGCTGGAGCAGCTGGTTACCGGGAAAATCAATGTGCTGAACGTATGGCGTGAGAATATAGAACTGGCCTACGGGGTTAACGATCCGGTGGTGGGGGAATATGCCATTAAATCGTTTGTGGCTGCCACCAATGCCCTGAAGGAAGGCCTTGTGGATGTGCTGGTCACGGCACCAATCAATAAGTACAATATCCAGTCCGAAGAATTTAAGTTTCCCGGACATACGGACTACCTCGCCAAGGAACTCCAGGGCAATGCACTGATGCTGATGGTGCACGACAAGCTGCGCGTGGGATTGCTGACGGACCATGTTCCGGTAAATGAAGTGGCTTCGCATCTGACAGAAGCGTTGGTCAGGCAGAAAATCGAGACGGTCAGGCAATCGCTGATACAGGATTTCAGCATCAACAAACCCAAGATTGCGGTGCTTGGACTGAATCCCCATGCAGGCGATGGCGGTGTCATCGGTAAGGAAGATGAGATGATCATCCGCCCGGTCGTGAAAAGGATGTTCGAGAAAGGCACACTGGTTTTTGGCCCGTATCCTGCGGACGGATTTTTTGGCAGTGGCCAATATGAAAAATATGATGCGGTGATTGCGGCTTACCACGACCAGGGGCTTGTACCATTTAAGACGCTGTCTTTCGGGAATGGCGTAAATTATACTGCGGGTCTCGATAAGATCAGGACCTCGCCGGACCACGGTACTGCTTATGACATTGCCGGCAAGGACAAGGCCGACTATAATTCGTTTAAGGAAGCTGTATATCTGGCAATTGACATTTATAATTCGCGTCATCAACACGCCGAAATCAGTAAGAAACCATTGAAAACAAAGGAAAAACACTTATAAACAAAAAAATGTTTATAACCCTTTTGTTATTGCGATAAATTTATATCTTTGCACACCCGTTTTGAATTTTCAGGACCGGGTCAAATTGAGGTTACGATGAAAAAGCTGAATGAGTTCTTGATTCCTTTTATAGGGTTAAAGTTAGGGAAACACCAATTTGAATATCAGATAGATAAAACGTTCTTTGCCGCTTATGAATACGATGACTTCGAAAGCTGCGACATTAAGGTAAATGTCGTTCTCGAGAAGAAAAGCACGATGCTCGAGCTGCATTTCAAGCATAAGGGTATGGTTCATGTACCATGCGACTTAACCGGCGAAATGTTTGATTTGCCCGTGAAAGGAAAGCTCAGGCTTGTGGTGCAGTTCGGTGAGGCATTCAACAATGACAATGAGGAACTGCTGATCCTGCCGCATGGCGAGCACCAGATTGACGTATCGCAGTACATTTATGAAATGATTGCGTTGTCGATTCCGACCAAAAGGATACATCCCGGCATTAAGGACGGCACATTGAAATCAGAAGCACTGGACAGGCTGCAGCAAATGAGTGTGAAAGAAGTAAAAGCAGCAGATACGAAAGAGGAAAATACAGATCCCCGTTGGGACAAATTAAAACAACTATTAACGGATAAATAATATAGTAAAATGGCACATCCTAAGAGAAAAGTCTCCAAAACGAGAAGAGATAAGAGAAGAACGCATTACAAAGCAACCGTTGCTACAATCGCTACATGTCCTGTAACAGGCGAGGCACATTTGTACCACAGGGCTTACTGGCACGAAGGGAAAATGTATTACAGGGGACAGGTTGTTATTGACAAATCAGTTGCTGCTGCCTAATACTTTTTCGGTATAAAAAATACGAACTCTCACCTGGTGGGAGTTTTTTTGTTGCCTAATATTTTGGAGTTGATCTTGCGGTTTCCAAATCATGATGGTAAAATACTTCATCAGGTTTAGAAAATTTTTCGTAATTTCCACCTCTTTTTAAACGGCAGTTTCCAAGAGAAAATAATTGAACCCTATGAACACAATAACAGCCGCTATTACTGCAGTTGGGGGCTATGTCCCGGATTTTGTACTGTCTAATCAGGTGCTTGAATCGATGGTGGATACCAATGACGAATGGATCACCTCAAGGACCGGTATCAAAGAAAGACGGGTCCTGAAAGGGGAAGGCCTCGGCACTTCTTACCTGGCCATCAAAGCGGCAGAAAATCTTTTTTCCAGAAAAAACATTAACCCGGCCGAAATCGATATGGTCATTGTGGCCACCACTACGCCGGACATGCCTGTGGCGTCTACAGCGGTGTACGTGGCCAGCCAGATTGGCGCGGTGAACGCATTTGCCTATGACTTACAGGCGGCCTGTTCGGGGTTTCTTTACGGCATGTCGACCGCTGCCGCCTACATCCAGTCCGGACGTTACAAAAAAGTACTGCTGATCGGGGCTGATAAAATGTCATCGATTATTGATTATACAGACAGGGCCACCTGCATCATCTTTGGGGATGGCGCAGGTGCCGTTTTATTTGAGCCAAACCAGGAAGGTCTCGGGCTCCAGGATGAATACCTGAGGTCAGACGGCATCGGGCGTGAATTCCTGAAAATTGATGCCGGCGGGTCTATACTTCCGGCTTCGAAGGAAACGGTCGAAAACAGGCAGCATTATGTGTTTCAGGACGGGAAGACCGTTTTCAAATACGCGGTTTCCGGCATGGCCGATGTGAGTGAGAAAATCATGCAGCGCAATGGTTTGTCAAAAGACGATGTGGATTTCCTTGTGGCGCATCAGGCCAACAAAAGGATTATCGATGCAACGGCGTCAAGGATGGGCGTTGATGAGGCCAAGGTTTTGGTCAATATTCACCGTTACGGCAATACGACTTCGGGCACTTTGCCGCTGCTGCTGAGTGATTTCGAGGACAAATTCAAAAAAGGCGACAACCTGATTTTCGCGGCTTTCGGCGGCGGATTTACCTGGGGGTCGATCTACTTAAAATGGGCATATTAAAACAAACGATAACTGATAACTAAAACGATTATATTATGGATTTAAAAGAAATTCAGAGCCTGATTAAATTTGTGGCCAATTCAGGAGTTGCTGAAGTGAAACTGGAGATGGACGATGTAAAAATCACCATTAAGACCACTTTGGAAGGAAGTGTTCCTGAAACCACTTACGTTCAGATGCCTCCGCAGGGTATGTTGCAACAGGCTGCCCCGCAGGCACAATTGCCACAGGCTCCGGCTGCCCCTGCCGCTCCGGCTGCCCCGGCTCCCGCCGCTGACGAATCTTCGAAATACATTACAATCAAGTCGCCAATTATTGGGACATTTTACCGCAAACCGTCTCCGGATAAGCCGGTATTTGTTGAGGTCGGCGGAGCGATCAAAAAAGGCGATGTGCTTTGTGTGATCGAAGCGATGAAGCTTTTCAACGAAATCGAATCGGAAGTGTCAGGTAAGATCGTAAAAATACTCGTAGACGATATGTCTCCGGTAGAATTCGACCAGCCGCTATTCCTGGTTGATCCATCTTAAAGAATTTAGATTTTAGAATGCAGATTTCAGATTTTACCTTGTAAATCGGGAATCGCATTGTTATCTAATGACCTGATTGTCTAATTATCTAATTCAAAAGAGATGTTTAAAAAAATACTTATAGCAAACCGCGGCGAGATCGCGCTTCGCGTAATCAGGACCTGCAGGGAAATGGGCATCAAGACCGTCGCCGTATACTCTACTGCTGACGCGGAAAGCCTTCACGTAAAATTTGCCGATGAGGCAGTCTGTATCGGGCCGCCGCCAAGCAACCTGTCCTACCTTAAAATGTCAAATATCATCGCTGCCGCAGAGATCACCAATGCTGATGCGATACACCCCGGCTACGGCTTCCTTTCTGAAAATGCAAAATTTTCGAAAATCTGCCAGGAACACGGCATCAAGTTCATCGGGGCAAGTCCTGAAATGATTGACCGTATGGGTGATAAGGCTTCCGCCAAATCCACGATGATTGCCGCAGGCGTGCCTTGCGTACCCGGATCAGTCGGCATCCTGGAATCGTACGAGCAGGCGTTGAAACTGGCAAGGGAATTCGGTTTTCCAGTCATGCTCAAAGCTACAGCCGGCGGTGGAGGAAAAGGGATGCGCGCGGTATGGAAAGAAGAAGACCTGCTCAAGGCATGGGAAAGCGCCCGTCAGGAGTCAGCTGCCGCGTTCGGTAATGATGGCATGTACCTCGAGAAACTGATCGAAGAACCACGCCATATTGAAATCCAGGTTGTAGGAGATTCTTATGGAAAAGCCTGCCACTTGTCTGAAAGGGACTGCTCAGTACAAAGAAGGCACCAGAAACTGACCGAAGAGACACCGTCACCGTTCATGACCGATGAACTGCGTCTGAAAATGGGGGAAGCGGCTGTCAAGGCGGCAGAATTTATCCAATACGAGGGTGCAGGCACGGTAGAATTTTTGGTCGATAAGCACCGCAATTTCTACTTTATGGAAATGAACACCCGTATTCAGGTTGAACACCCAATTACCGAGCAGGTGATTGATTATGACCTGATCCGCGAGCAGATACTCGTAGCTGCCGGTGTGCCGATTTCAGGAAAGAATTACCTGCCGCAACTGCATTCTATCGAGTGCCGGATCAATGCGGAAGATCCTTATAATGACTTCCGTCCGTCGCCGGGCAAGATCACCACGCTGCACGCTCCGGGCGGACATGGTGTACGTCTGGATACTCACGTTTACGCCGGATACTCGATTCCGCCGAACTACGATTCGATGATTGCGAAACTGATCACGACGGCACAGACACGCCAGGAGGCCATCAACAAAATGAAAAGGGCTTTGGATGAATTCGTGATTGAAGGCATCAAGACGACAATCCCGTTCCACAGGCAATTGATGGATGATCCGAGATATGTCGCCGGAGATTATACGACGGCATTTATGGATGATTTTAAAATGGAAGAACCTGCATAAATAATGAAACCCGCTGTAAGGCGGGTTTTTTTATTCATTGTCAGGTTAAAAATGGCATCATTTTCATTTGAAGTTGTTGCCAGCGCGAAGGATGGAAGCGGCATCCTTTTTTGAGGAGCCCATCTGTTCCCTCAGGGTTACAAAACAAAGCGTTCCGGGCGACGAAAAAAAGATACAGCGGACAGCCTGACCCGGTTGCCGGGGATGCGTTCCGGCAAGTAGGCAGGTTCCGCAACGGGGGCGCGCCCGATGAAACAGTATTCGGTCGTGACTACAGCGTTTCCTTCAGCCACTTATAAAACTCCCTTTGCCAAACAATGGCATTCTGCGGCTTCAGTACCCAATGGTTTTCCTCCGGAAGGTATAAGAAACGGCTCTTAATGCCGCGCAACTGTGCCGCCTGAAACGCTTCCTGCGCCTGCCCGATCGGGACACGGAAGTCTTTGCCGCCCTGAATGATCAGGATTGGTTTGTTCCATTTGCCGACGTGGTTGGCCGGATTAAATTCGTTGTAGGTTTTTTGTGCAACGGCATTGTCCTTTTCCCAATACGCACCGCCAAAATCCCAGTTGTTAAAGAATACTTCCTCTGTCGTGCCGAACATGCTTTGGGTGTTAAACACACCATCATGGGCGATAAAAGTCTTAAAGCGGTTGTTGTGGATACCGGCAAGGTAAAACGCGGAGTAGCCGCCATAACTTGCGCCGACACAGCCCAAACGAGTTTTGTCTACATAGGACTCCTTAGCCACATCATCAATCGCGGAAAGGTAATCTCGCATCACCTGTCCACCCCAGTCTTTTGAAATCTGCTCGTTCCATTCGACACCGTGGCCGGGCATACCGCGGCGGTTTGGTGCCACCACGATGTAACCGTTGGCCGCCATCAGCTGGAAGTTCCAGCGGAAAGAATAGAATTGCGTCAACGGAGATTGCGGACCGCCCTGGCAGTACAATAAGGTGGGGTATTTTTTAGAAGCGTCAAAGTTTGGCGGCAGGATGACCCATACCAACATCTTTTTGCCGTCGGTGGTTGTGACGTAGCGTCTTTCAGTTTTGCTAAGGGAAAGCGTTGAATAAATGGATTCATTGACGTTTGTAAGCTGTTTCCAGGCTTTCTTTTTTAAGTCATAAGAAAACAGGTCGGCGGCGTGGTTCATGTCCGTACGGGTCACGATAATGTTATCTCCGGAAAAACCTACAAGGCCTGAGATATCGAAATCACCTTTGGTAACTTGTGTTACTGTGACGGCAATCTTTGTCAGCCCCGGGAAGTTGACTTCAAACAGTTGTAAAGTACCGTCTACAGGTGCCTGAAAATAAACTTTCTTTCCGTCAGGACTCCACAGGAAACTTTCTACGGTGCCATCCCAATTGGCGGTCAGGTTCATCTTGATGCCTTTGAAATCAACGACAATGTCGTTTTTATCTGCTTCATAACCGTCGCGTTTCATTTGCAGCCAGCTTAAATTTCCGGAAGGGGAAAACTGTGGATTGGTGTCATAGCCTAAATTGCCTTCGGTCCGATTGGTGGTTTTACCTGTGGCAAGATTGTATTCGTAAATGTCTGTGTTGGTTGAAATGGCATAAGCCGTGCCTGCTTTTTTCTTGCAAACGTAAAGGATGCTTTTGCCATCAGGCGACCAGATATAATCTTCGTCACCTCCAAAAGGTTTTTGCGGGGAATCATAGGTTTCGCCTTTCATGATGTCGGTTCCTGCCGCACCCTCCTTGTTTTCCTTGTAGAACACATGGTTGTATTTGCCCTCATTCCACGTGTCCCAATGGCGGTAATCGAGACCGTCATAAATTTGTGCGTCGGATTTGTCGAGTTCAGGATAGAAATCTTTTCCATGGACATTGGCAAGTTTCACTTCTTCATTGTATACCATGTATTTCCCATCGGCGGAAATATTTTTGTCTTTTATCAATGATTTATAGTCGGTAACTTCAATGGGATTGCCACCGTTTACAGGAATGGTATAGTATTTTGAATTGGATTTGTTTTCTTCAACGGAAGGGGTGGACACTTTATAGACAATGCTTTTTCCGTCTGCGGAAATGCCCATCGGCGTCAGTCTTCCAAGTTTCCAAAGCAACTCGGGAGTCATTACATTTTGTGCGGCAGCTTTTGCGCTTATCATGATCAATATCAGGTAAAGGAGTTTTTTCATTGTGTTTGATTTTCGAGCCTTAAAAGTAAGGATTTATTACAATAAAAAAAGCTGCCCCGAAGGACAGCCTTTTCACTTTTAACCCACTCTATTATTGTTTGATGAATCGCTTTACGGTGGTTTGTCCGTCGACATTCACTTCGAGAAGGTAGGTTCCTGAGTTGATGTTCGACACATTGACCATGCCGTTTGCAATTTTACCTTTTGCGACCTGTTGGCCTAATGTATTGACTACGCGGAAATCAGCGCCATCTTTTACGTTAGAAACGTTCAGTTGCCCGCCTGTTACAGGGTTTGGATACAGGGTGATAGCCATTGAAGGTGTTTCGTCAGTTTCAATTCCTTTTGCAGTAGACGTGATGTTTACAGTGTAATCCTCTACTTGTCCATAAGAGAACGCTTCACAGGCTGTAGGGATTCCGCTGTATTTCATCGAAACCCGCATTCTTGTAGTGCCTAAGGTAGCGGTAGTCGGAATCGTGATGCTTCCTGACGCAGGAGTCGCGGTAGAGGCCGCTTTGGTAAATACGGTTTCGCCGGCATCAATGAAGTCGCCATCCTGATTGTAATCGATAAATACAGCATACCCTTCGCTGTAGACGGTGCTCGTCCACGATGGCGTGATGGTAATGGTGTACGCCGTTCCACGTACCGCATTGGTCGACTGCGCCGTAAAGTTCTCATAACCCGCCGTGCCTGTCGAAGTATTGCTGATGGTTCCGAAAACCACTTTGCCAATTTTTTCATCAGCAGTGCTGTTGCCTTGTGAGGTACAGTAAGTCGCTGTGGCTGAAAGCGTAGTCACGTTCACTACGTTACTCGATGCAGAAACATTTCCGGCGGCATCTTTTGCTTTTACAGAGAAAGTATAAGCAGTTGCAGCAGTAAGTCCGGTTACGGCATAAGTTGTTGTGGCAACCGTCGCTTTTAAGGTAGCTCCCTGATAGACATCATAACCCGTTACGCCTACATTATCAGTAGAAGCGGTCCATGAAAGATTAGTGGTTGTCTGTGTCGTTCCTGAGGCAGCAAGTGAAGTCGGTGCAGACGGCGCAGTAGTATCTGCGGAAGCGGCCTGGATATTTACAGTATAATCTTCAACCTGTCCATAAGAGAATGCCTCACATGCTGTTGGGATGCCGTTGTATTTCATGGAAACCCTCATCCTTGTCGCGCCTATTGAAGCGGCGGCCGGGACTGTAAATGATCCGCTGACAGGGGTTGTAGTTGAAGCGGCTAACGTCCAAACCTGCTCACCGGCATCAATGAAATCTCCATCCTTATTGTAATCAATCCATACGCTGTACGCTTCAGGGTAAGCGCTGCCTGTCCAGGTTGGCGTCACAGTGATGGTATACGCAGTATTTTGTGAAAGATTCGTGGATATCGCAGTAAAATCAGTGTAACCTGTACCTCCTGTTGAAGGGTTGTTGATGGTTCCTAATTGTACACGACCGATCAATTCATCGGCAACGCTGCCTCCCTGGGAAGCGCAATACGAAACCGCTACTGAAGAAGTTGTCACGTTTACGGTGTTACTTGCAGCAGAAGCATTTCCTGCAGCATCTTTTGCGATCACATAGAAAGAATATGCAGTGGATGGTGTCAATCCTGTTACAGCATACGAAGTTGTAGCGACATTTGCCTTGAACACGCCACCCTGATATACATCGTAGCCTGTTACCCCTACATTATCAGTAGAAGCAGTCCAGGAAAGGTTCGTTGTAGTTGAAGTGGTTCCCGAAGCAGCAAGTGCCGTTGGAGCAGAGGGTGCTGTAGTGTCTGCATTGGCTAAAGTCGTCACGTTTGCCGTGTTGCTTACCGCTGAAACATTTCCTGCGGCATCTTTCGCCTTTACCGTAAAAGCGTAAGCAGTAGAAGCGGTCAATCCTGCGACGGCGTACGAGGTTGTCGTTACCGTTGCCTTGAATACACCATTTTGATACACATCGTAACCCGTTACCGCGACGTTATCGGTTGAAGCGGTCCATGAAAGGTTCGTGGTGGTCTGGGTGGTGCCTGAAGCCGCCAATGACGTTGGGGCTGTTGGTGCGGTCGTATCTGTCGAGCCGGCTGTGATGGTGAAGTTCGTGTTAGACACATCAAAGAAAATGTGATTGCTTCCTTTTACCATAATCCTGTTGGTTGTCCCGGGGGTGTTTGGGATTGTTACCGCTTCTGTTCCGTCGTTTGGAGTGGCAGCCAATAGTGTATTCCAGGTATTCCCGCCGTCTGTAGACAATAAGATATCTACATTGGCACAGTTTACGCCATTTGCGGTCGTCCCGGCCACAGACCAGGTCACAGTTTGGGAAGAACCGCCTACATATGAAACCGCTGTGTTTGGAGCCGTTACCGCAAATGGTCCCGCTGTGGCGTTTACAGTTACGACCATATCATCACTGTTGTTTCCGCCACCGCCTGCACGGTTGTCACGCACAGTAAGCCTGAAATTCTGTGTCCTTGCCACTGATGACAAAGCCTCTACGGTCAATTCTGTTCCGGCAGTAGTTGTCGCGCCGGTCAGCACGGACGCCATCCTTGGAAAATATCTTACCGGAGAAGTTGTAGGGTTGTAAGAACGGTAGTTTACACCGCTGGTTTTTGTAGCATTCGGCGCTGTGGCATTGCTTTGGGAATCGAACTGCTCCCAGCAATAGGTGAGGGTATCGCCATTCGCATCTGTTGCTGCACCGGTCAGCATAAAGGGGGTGCTTTTAGGGATGGTGTAATCCGCTCCGGCATTGACAGTCGGGATGGCATTTCCAGTAGCGGTGCTTACCGGACAGGTTTTCGCTTTGATATTATTGGTAACCTGTTGGATGCTCACCGCATGGAAATAGGCATCAGAATGTGGCTGGACATCTACAGCCGTGATTCCTGCATAGCCCATAATGGTAGATCCGCTCCCCGGTTCCATTTGAACTCCTGTGCCTTCGTTACTGTGCGTAAAGGTGTGGTTCGCACCGAACTGGTGACCCATTTCGTGCGCTACGTAATCCACATCAAAATTGTCACCCGACGGGATGTTGTCGTTAGGGGATGTAAATCCGCTTCCTTTTCCTAATGGAACAGACGCGGTAGGGTTGGTACAGACACAACCAATACATCCTGCATTACCCCCACCACCAGATGCACCGAAAAGGTGTCCTATATCGTAGTTGGCACTGCCGATGTTATTGGTTAATGTAGTCTGTAGTTCCTGGTTCCAGGCCCCGCCGGCACCTGCAGTGGCTGCAGAATATGGGTCTGTCGAAGCACTGGTATAAATCACGGTGTCAGTATTGGAAATCAACACCATCCTGGCTGAAAAATCTTTCTCGAAAATACCGTTGACACGCGTCATCGTGTTGTTGATGGCAGCCAGAGCCAGCGCTTTGGTCCCGCCAAAGTATACCGTATATTCACCGGTAACGGACATCGCCAGACGGAACGTCCTTAACATGGCATCATCGGCATTTGGTCTCAGGGTGGATGGCTGTACCTCATTCTTTACTTTCTCAATCACACGGCACTCAAACCGTCCTAAACCGCCGATTTTGTCCGATTTTCGGTAAACGGCATAGGTGCTCAGGTCTTTGGTATAAGGTTCGATAAAGGTGGCCGACTTGTCCGCATACAGCACCATGCTCTGGAAACCAAGCGGTGACACGCTGAAATAGGCGGTCATCGAAGCATCATTAATGCCGATACCGATGTACGATTTGATATCCGGATATTTCGCCTCAAGTCCGGGTTCCATATTGGAATTCAGGTACACCTGGAATGGCACCATCGCGCCGTCAGCATCAGGGAGTGAAATCACCACGCCCGACTGTCCGGAGGATCCCCTGTTGCCGGCTCCCGTTAACGAATTTTTTAATTGGTTTATGTCGAGTGAGAACAGCCTGGGATTAGACAGGTTGGTCTTGTTTTCGACAATAGCCGCATCAGCTTTCCGAACCGTATTTTGCCAGACTTTGCCAGACTGCGCAAACGAAAAACCGGAGATTACCAGAAAGGCAATCGAGAGTAGTTTGTTTTTCATAAATAATTTAGTTTAGGTTTGGGGTATTAATAAAATTTTAACAACCAAATATAAAATTTTAAATCACTTCCAAAATAAATTTTATAACAAAATTTTCAACAAAAGTTATTTATTTAACAAATGTCGCGCTGTTATTGCCATTAATGTAACGTTTTTTAATTTCAGTCCCTGCGCTTGGAAGAAGCGCAAAACGACTATTTTTACAAAAAAATTGAGCAGATGGATTTCAGTTACTGGGAAATCAAAAATTGGTTTACAGACGTCGATTACACCATCGTCGGAAGCGGGATTGTCGGACTGCATGCCGCACTCTCGCTGCGCGAGCGCTTTCCGCAAAGTAAAATCCTTGTACTTGAAAAAGGCGTACTGCCGCAGGGCGCCAGTACAAAAAATGCCGGATTTGCATGTTTCGGCAGCCTTTCGGAAATTATAGAGGATCTAAAGAGCCATTCCGAACAGGAAGTGATTGAACTCATAAGACGGAGATGGGAAGGCCTGCAGCGGCTGCGCAAAACGCTCGGCGACAGCATCCTTGATTTCAGGCCGTACGGTGGCTATGAGTTGTTTCCCGAAGACGATGAAAGTGGATTTTCTGAAGCGCAGGCGAGGATGCCGTTCATCAATGAGATCCTGTCTCCCATTTTTAAAACCGAGGTGTTTTCCAGGGTCGTTGACCGATTCGGTTTCGGGAAGACGAACGAATACCTGTTCTTCAACCCATTTGAGGCGCAGATTGATACCGGTAATATGATGCAGGCACTGTTAAAGCTGGCCGTTTCCGCGGACATACAGATCCTGAACCGGCAAACCGTCACCGCTTATCATGAGAAAACAAATGGTGTGGAAGTGGCTTTGGGCGATTTCAGTTTTTTTCCCAAAAAGTTGTTGTTTGCCACCAACGGATTTGCTTCGGCGCTGACCGACGGTGCTGTAAAACCTGCCCGCGCACAGGTTTTAATTACCAAACCGATTCCCGACCTCGACCTGCGCGGAACCTTCCATTTCGACAAAGGGTATTATTATTTCAGGAATTTCGGCGACAGGATACTGTTCGGGGGTGGCAGGAACCTCGATTTTGAAGGGGAATGTACGACCGGGTTCGGCCTGACTGAAAAAATTCAGGATCGGTTGGAGCAACTCCTGAAAGAAGTAATTTTGCCGGGCCGCGACGTGCAGATTGAACACCGGTGGAGTGGTATTATGGGCATGGGCGCCAGCAAGAACCCGATAGTTTCCCAATTGACAGATCATGTCTATTGTGGCGTTCGTCTTGGCGGTATGGGCGTGGCCATTGGCAGCCTCGTAGGTAAGGAATTAGCAGATTTAGTATAGATGGCAACAAAAATTACAAAACGAAAACCGGCAAAGCAGGGAGCAGAAAAGGCGTCAACCAAAAAACAGACGCGCCTGCGCAAGGCCATGCGTCTGATCCTGAAAGTGATGCTGTGGTTTTTCGGGCTTAGCATTTTTTCGGTTATTGTATTCAAATGGGTCCCGGTGCCGTTTACGCCACTGATGATCACCCGCAGCATCGAGCAGAAATGGGACGGCAGGGAGATGGTCTGCAAACACGACTGGGTGCCCATCGAAGATATTTCCATCAACATGCAGAAAGCCGTCATTGCAAGCGAGGATGCGACATTCCTCAAACACAACGGATTCGATTTCAAGGCGATGAAGAAAGCCATGAAAAACAATGAAAAGGGAAAACGGCTGCGCGGCGGCAGCACCATCTCACAGCAGACCGCAAAAAACGTATTTCTCTGGCAGGGCCGAAGCTACATCCGCAAAGGATTTGAGGCCTATTTCACAGTGCTTATCGAACTGATCTGGGGCAAAGAGCGTATCATGGAAGTCTACCTGAACAGCATCGAGATGGGCGACGGCATTTATGGCGTGGAAGCGGCTTCGCAATACTGGTACAGGAAAAAAGCCGACGATTTGTCCAAGCGTGATGCGGCCGGTATCGCCGCGATATTACCCAATCCAAGAAAATTTAAGGCCAGCAACTCCTCATCGAAAATCGAAAGGCGCAAAAGCCGGATCATCAATCACATGCGCTATGTCGGTAAACTCGATTATTAAAAGTCTTTTAGTTCCGGTTCTCTTCATTCCGATCTTTGAATACGGCCAAAAATCCCCGGCTGAAATCGGGTTGGTACTCGACAACGACCTGTATGTCTCTACCGTCAGTGACCGGTATTACACGAACGGCTTTGAGATTTTTTACCGCTACCCGGCTAAAAAGCAAACCGCAACCATCCGCAAATCGATTAATGATTTTCGGATCGGGCAATACATCTACAATCCTTACAACATCCGTGCTGCAGAGATTTCTCGAAACGACAGGCCTTTCGCGGGCTACCTGTTCGGGAGTTACGGCAGGCACATTTTCTTCGAAAACGAATCGGTGTTAAAACTTGATTTCCAGGCCGGATATGTGGGCCCGAATGCGTTTGGCCGGGACATGCAGGAGTTTTTTCACAATACTTTCGGCTATGTGGCCGTAGAAGGCTGGGAACACCAGATCAGGAATGCGCTCGCGCTCCAGCTCAATGGATCCTATACTTATAAAATCCTGAACAAACTAAGCAGTCCCTACCATGATTTGTATGCTTCGGCAGAGGTAAAGGCAGGTACCGTGAATGCAGGCCTTTCAATCGGGATCTTGTCCAGGCTCAGTCTCAGGCCGCTTTTGCCGATGCACCAATCGAACATGTACCACGCTTCAGTAGACCGGGACCGGGATGCTTTTGACCGGCAGCAGGAATTTTACCTGTTCCTTGCGCCGCACCTGAATTACCAGTTGTATGACGCCACGATACAAGGCAGTATGTTCGCAGACAACAGCCCGGTGACTTTTCAGGTCGTACCCTTTCGTTTCAATGCGGAAGCCGGCCTTAAATATCGGAAAGGCCGCTGGGATCTTGCCTACATATTTGTATACCGCGGGAAGGAACCTAAGAACGATGGCGTGAAAGGCTTCATTTACGGCTCGATAACGCTGGGGTATTTCCTTCTATAAAAAAATCCCGGGAGTACCGGGATCTTATTTCATGGTGTCAGGATTTAAACGACGGCTTTACGCCCATGTTGAATAGGGTGAACGCCTGTAGGTCTGCAGCTTCCTGAATCGTTTTTGAAACCGGTTTTCCGGCTCCGTGTCCCGCGTTGGTCTCAATCCGGATCAGGACGGGGTTATTCCCGGTTTGCTTCGCCTGCAGTTCGGCGGCAAATTTAAAGCTGTGCGCCGGCACGACACGGTCATCGTGGTCTCCTGTGGTTACCAGTGTCGCCGGATATTTAACGCCTGACTTTACATTGTGTACCGGGGAATATTTTTTAAGGTAGTTGAACATTTCCTTTGAATCCTGTGCTGTGCCGTAATCGTAGGCCCAGCCCGCACCGGCCGTAAACGTGTGGTAGCGCAGCATGTCCATTACCCCAACTGCAGGCAAAGCCACCTTCATCAGGTCAGGTCGCTGCGTCATTGTCGCGCCTACGAGCAGCCCGCCGTTTGACCCGCCTTTTATCGCCAGGAAATCACGCGAGGTATACTTCTGGGCAATCAGGTATTCTGCAGCAGCGATAAAATCATCGAATACATTTTGCTTGTTCATCCTGGTGCCGTCGTCGTGCCATTGTTTGCCGTATTCACCGCCGCCGCGCAAATTGGCTACGGCGTATATGCCACCCATTTCGAGCCATACCGCATTGGAGATGCTGAAAGCCGGAGTCAGGCTTACGTTGAATCCGCCGTAGGCATACAGCATCGTCGGGTTTTTGCCATTAAGCGGCGTGCCTTTTTTGTAGGTGATGATCATTGGGACGCTTGTGCCGTCTTTGGATTTGTAAAAAACCTGTTTTGACTCATACTGGCCGGCATCAAAGTCAATTTTCGGCTTGTCATAAATCTTCGATTCGCCGGTCTTCGGGTTGTAGGCGTAAATGGTACCTGCCGTAGTGTAATTGGTAAACGAATAATACAATTCGGTATCCTTTTCCTTTCCTCCAAAACCGCTCGCCGTACCCAATCCGGGCAATTCCACATTGCGAATCACTTTGCCGTCGAAACTGTATTGCCTTATGATTGTGATGGCATCTTTCATGTAATTGGCAAAAATATAGCCCGCGCCCACTGACGGGGACAGCACGAATTCAGATTGCGGGATCAGGTTCTTCCAATTTTGGCGTTGGGGTGCGGCGGCATCGGCCATGACCACTTTTTTGTTAGGCGCATTGTCGTTTGTGGTCAGGTAAAGTTTTGTACCGATATTGTAGAGATAGTCCGTATCAGTATCAAATCCTGTGATGACAGGCACAATCGGGTTATTCGGGGCGCTGATGTCCTGCAGGTACAATTCATTGCCCGAAGTTGAGTTTGCCGCGCTGATGATCAGGTATTTTTCATCCTCCGAAACATTGGCGCCCACGTAGCGCCTTTTGTCCTTATCCCCGAATACAATCCTGTCGTGTTTCTGCATCGTGCCCAATTGATGGAAATACAACCGGTGCTGGTCCGTCATCGCCGACAACTCGCTCCCTTTCGGTTTTTGATAGCTTGAGTAATAAAAGCCGCGCGTGCCCAGCCACGAAATCCCGCTGAATTTCACGTCGACGAGCTCTTCCTCAAGTTTCTTTTTCGTTACGGCATCAATGACGGTAATCTTATTCCAGTCGCTTCCGGCCTCAGAAACTGAATAAGCCGCCAGCGATCCGTCTTTTGAAAAAGCTACGGTGACCAATGAGGTTGTGCCGTCTTTCGAAAAGGTGTTCGGGTCGAGGAAAACTTCTTCTTTGCCGCTCTTATCCTTGCGGTACAGCACGCTCTGGTTTTGCAGGCCGTTGTTTTTGTAATAGTAGGTATAATTCCCTTCTTTCGACGGGGCCGATATTTTTTCGTAATTCCACAATTTTTCCATCCTGTCGCGTATGGCATCGCGGAAAGGGATTTTGGATAAATAATTGAAAGTGACTTCGTTCTGCCGTTTCACCCAGTCTGCGGTTTTTTCTGAACGGTCGTCTTCGAGCCAACGGTACGGATCGCTTACCTTGGTATCAAAATAAGTATCGGTTATCGGGCCTTTTTCGGTTTTCGGATACGCGATCGGTTCCTGTGCATGGGCCGTAATGGCAGAAGTAGCAACCATCATTAGAAATGTTTTTTTCATAGATTGAAATTTTGGCTGCGTAAAAATAGGCAAAAACGACTTCCGAATTAGTTAAAAAGTGGCTTGTAGGCTTTCCAGTGTTTGTAGATCAAAATTCCATTCAACACTGCCACAATGATGGCTCCGGCAATGCCTGACGCGTCGAGGAACAAATGAAACAGCAGGATGTTGAGCGAAATTGGCACAAGCAGTATCAATGCAAAAGGCACCCATTTCTTAAAAATCAGCAACAGGCCTATGAGGATTTCCATACTGCCCACCATTTTAAGTACATAGCCGGTTTCGCCAAGTGAAGTCAGGAAAGCCATCGCTTTTTCAGGCGGCGCAGGCAGTGGGATAAATGGGGAAGGAAGCAACTTGTTCAGTCCAAACGCGATCAGGATTATCGCCAGCACTATCCTGACGATCTTTGTAAATTGTGAGTTCATAATTGCAGTTTAAAATGTTGTGGATATGGTAAAAATATAATTAATTTTTTATTTATCATTGGATTTTGTGTCCGAAAGTTCACAATCATCCTCAAAGGATGCGTTAATTCTTTGATGCATCCGCCGGTTTGTAACCAATCGGGTTAAAATACTACTAACTTAGTCACAATTAAAAATCAAACAATCATGCAGGCACACGAAATCGATTACCATATTTTTGGTGAAGAAATGCAATACGTTGAAATAGAGCTCGATCCGCAGGAGATTGTGGTCGCTGAAGCCGGAAGTTTCATGATGATGGACAACGGCATACAGATGGAAACCATTTTCGGCGACGGTTCGCAGCAGCAGAGCGGCCTTTTCGGCAAACTCCTGTCGGCCGGAAAAAGGATGCTCACCGGCGAAAGTCTTTTCATGACGGCCTACGCCAACAACAATTTCGGAAAGGCCAAGGTAAGTTTCGCTTCGCCGTATCCCGGAAAAATTATCCCGATCGATCTGCGGCAGTTCCAGGGGAAATTCATCTGCCAGAAAGATTCTTTCTTATGCGCCGCCAAGGGCGTTTCGGTAGGGATTGAATTTTCAAGGAAACTGGGTACAGGCCTGTTTGGCGGTGAGGGATTTATTATGCAGAAGCTCGAAGGCGACGGGATGGCTTTTGTGCATTCCGGCGGAACCTTAGCCAAAAAAGAGCTGATGGTCGGTGAAATCCTAAAGGTAGACACCGGCTGCATCGTTGGTTTTACGAAAGATGTCGATTACGATATCGAGTTTATCGGAGGGATCAAGAATTCTTTGTTTGGCGGTGAAGGACTGTTTTTTGCGACGCTGCGCGGACCCGGGACCGTATATGTGCAGTCGCTGCCGTTCAGCAGGCTTGCGGACAGGATCATTGCCTCGGCGCCGAGATCAGGCGGAAGCAACCGCGAGGAAGGCAGTATCCTCGGCGGACTGGGGAATCTTCTAGACGGGGACAACCGGTTTTAAAAAGCACAGGGTCCAGGTTACGATTCCTACGCCTGCCTGTACCCTGTACCTAAACATCCGCCGGTCTTTCATGGATGTAACAACCGATTGAGCAATGAGTGCCGCGGCTATCCTGCGCCTACAAATTGAAATGTACCCCTAAGATGATATTCCGGCCAATATTCGGGATGCCGTCGGTTTTAAGCCTCGACAAATGCGCAATGTATGTTTCGCCAAGGATATTATTCCCGTTTAGGCTGACATTGAAAGCAGCCTTCCCTAATTTAACATTTCCGCCAAAACCCAAATTGACTAAAGTGTAACCACCTGATTCGGTTTCAAACGCCCCTACGTGCGGCTGGCCAAAGGTATGCGACACATTCAGTGAGGCATAGCCGTCAGTGAAATTTTTAAGACTGAATTCAGCCCGTAGGGTATTGTTCCAGTTGTTGGCCGGAATCAATGGCAGGTAATCGCCATCTTTTCTTTTGCCATTTACCATCTCAAAACTGGTTTCATAATGGAGCCAGTCGAGCGGATGCGGGTGGATATGCAATCCGGCTTCGCCGCCGTAAAGTGCCGCATCGTCCTGCACATACCGTAAGACGTCGTGGTCATCGATCTGCGCTGCCGTCGGCGCGGTGTAGATGTAGTGATTTACAAAGTTATAAAACCCGTTTACGAAAAACTCGAAATGATCGTTTTTGTATTCCAGATTCAAATCGGTTTGCAGGTTTTGCTCCGTCTTGAGGTCGGGATCCCCAATTTCATAACGATTGGTTCCTTCATGCACACCGTTTGAGGCGAGCTCGGCCAGATTTGGGGCGCGAAAACCCGAAGCCACATTGAGCCGTATTGTCACCGGTTTGCCTAAATTCTTTTTATAACCTACTGAAGCGTTAAAACTGTCAAAGGAACGCGCCATCGATTTAAAAGACCCTTCAACCCCTGCAATCCCATGTGCCTCGCTGCTGATCCTGCGGTTGTCGTAGCGTAGTCCGGCCTGTAGTACATCTGATTTCCACTCGTAATTTGCCGTGCCGAAAATCCCGAAATCATCGGTGGCAGCATCCGGAATCAGGAATTCCTCCGCTTTGTTCGTGTTGGATTGGTGCATGCCCTGAATGCCCACGATGCTTTCCCAACGGCCGAATTTTGGCAAATGGAATTTCGCATCATAATTGACGGTGTTGAGCTGCATCTTAAGGTTCGGCGTGGCGGTTTCTTCAAATTCGCTGCGCGTATTGGCGATATATCCCAGATCCAGGTCGAGTTTCGAGTTCCCTAAAAACACCGAGTTGTTCAGGCTCAGCAAATGGTTGTACACGCGCTGCCGCGGATAATCTGGCGTTTTACTGTGGGTTTGTTCCGAAATGCCGTTTTCCGGAATACCCAGATTCAAGGCATTGAAATTATACCGTAAGACACCCGAATAATTGGCATTGCTGAAGCCGATTCCCGTTTTGAAATCCTGCTCATTATAACGGGTGTTCGTTACCCTGTCACCATCCGGGACGGCATAATCCGAATGCGTCGTATAATTGCCGCGCACGAGGAATTTCAGGTTTTCCGTTGAGGTTTTTAAGCCAAGCGTCGTGTTGCTTCCTGAAGTATTCGAGAAGACTTTCTGGCCGAAATCAGCCATGACGGTTTGAGCCGGAGCAAATTTTTCCGGGTTGAAATACAAGACACCGCCCAAGGCATCGGATCCATAAAGCAGCGACGCGGGGCCTTTGATGACCTCGACACTTTCCACACCCGAATCATTGAGTCCCAGGCCGTGTTCATCGCCGAATTGCTGGTTTTCAAGCCGTACACCCTGCGAGTACACCAGGACGCGGTTGCCGCTGAGTCCGCGTATGACCGGTTTGCCAATCGACGTCCCGGTTGAGATTTGCGACACGCCGGGCATCGTTGCAACGCCGTCGATCAGCGTCACTGCGCCTTTGTGCTGCAATTGACGCACGTTGGCGTGGTCTACTTTCATGACATTCTGGGATTGGAGTTTGTTGAAAACAGTCGATACGACGACTTCATCCATTTTGAATTCCGATGGCTGCAGTTGGATGTCAAGCACGTTTTCACCCGGATTTATTGGGATCGATCGGTTGTCCGTGTCATATCCGACAAACGAAAAGGCAATCTTTACGGTTCCCGAAGGCAGATTTTGTAAAACGTACGCACCGGTTTCATCAGTGACGGCGCTTTTGTGAATGTCCGGCAGGAATACCGAAACGCCTTTCAGTGGCTTGTTGACGCTGTCGGTTACAACGCCGGATAGCTTATTCTGGGCAAAATTCAATAGGGGCGACCCCAATAGCAGGGCCAGGAATATTTTTTTCATTGGAAATGATTTAGTGAAATTGTAATGAGGTGGTGACGTCATCAGGCAATGGCAGCTGACAGGCATAATGATCCGTTATCGGTCAATATCCAGCGCCTCCATTTCTGAATCTCTAATTCAATTTACACTAAAGTGGGCGGTGCCCGCAGCGCAAAAAGGCTTCCGCGAAAAAATTGCGTGATGCCGTTGCTTTGTGAGAAAGGTTTATCGGTTGAAAAAACCGGACGGTGTAACCGGAAGCCGAAAATGTCCGGCGTCGTAAAGTGCGTAAAAGCCAAATCACAGACGGGGCAATGATTCAGGTTAACGTGTTCGTGGGAGATGTTTTCGCGGCTTTGCTGCTCATGATGGCAATGGCGTTCCTTCTGGAACTCGGCGTAATGTGCTATTTCGTGCACCGACTGCGACACGATGGCCGCGAGCATCGACAGCGCGAAAAACACATTCAGGAAAGCCAGCCTATTTTTCATTTCCGCTTACACCAAATTGTTGTTAACGAGATATTCGGCAATCTGTACGGTATTGGTCGCAGCGCCTTTGCGTAGATTATCGGCAACGATCCACATGTTCAGCGTGTTGGGCTGGCTCTCATCACGGCGGAGGCGTCCCACAAACACCTCATCCTTGTGCTGCGCATATTTCGGCATCGGATAGGTAAATGTGTCGATATTGTCCTGCACGACCACACCCGGGGTATTGTGCAGTAAGCTCCGCACTTCGGCGATGTCGAAATCATTGGCAAACTCAACGTTAACAGCTTCGCTGTGCCCTCCCACTATGGGTACACGCACGGCGGTGGCGGTCACATTGATGTGCTCATCACCAATAATCTTACGGGTTTCACGGACGAGTTTCATCTCTTCCTTTGTGTAGCCGTTTTCTTCAAAAACATCGCACTGCGGAATCGCGTTGCGGTGGATCGGATACTTGTAGGCCATTTCGCCGGTGATGCCCGCATATTCATTTTCGAGTTGCTGCACAGCTTTTACCCCTGTCCCTGTAATGGATTGATAGGTCGAAACTACAATTCTCCTGATGTCGTATTTTTTGTGTAACGGAGCCAGAACCAGTACCATCTGTATGGTCGAGCAGTTCGGGTTGGCGATGATCTTGTCTTCCTTGGTCAGCAAATGCGCGTTGATTTCCGGAACGACCAGTTTCTTATCCGGATCCATGCGCCATGCAGACGAGTTGTCGATGACGGTGGTGCCGGCGGCCGCAAACTTTGGAGCCCAGGTTTTTGAAGTGTCGCCTCCTGCTGAAAACAAGGCAATATCGGCTTTCATATCCACGGCGGTCTGCAACGAGACCACCTTGTAATTTTTTCCATTGAACTCGATTTCCTTACCAACAGATTTTTCTGACGCGACAGGTATTAATTCTGTTACCGGAAAATTCCTTTCCCGGAGTACTTTCAGCATGACTTCGCCTACCATTCCGGTAGCGCCTACGACTGCAACTTTCATAATGTGTGTTTTTGCTTTGCAAAAGTAACATATTTCTTCCTGAGAAGATTTATCAGCAAAAGAAAAACCACGCTCGCCGGCGTGGTTTAAGTTAGAATATATAGTGTAGCGTTCGGTTACGGTCTGTTGCGCAGTGCATCGCGGATTTCCATGAGCAGTTTTTCCTCGTTGGATGGTGCCGGCGGGGCAGCTGGCGTTTGCGCTTCTTTTTTGCGTGATGCGTTAATTCCCTTGATGATCAGGAACAGCACAAAAGCCACGATCAGGAAGTTGATTACGGCAGAGAGGAACATGCCGTATTTGACTGACCCAAAGATCGTGAGTTCCTCGAGCTTGCTCAGGTGCGCGGCATCCAGCGCAGGTTTTAAAAGCAGCGGCGTAATCACATCTTCAATAAATGAAGTTACGATTTTACTGAATGCCGCACCGATGATGACCCCGATGGCCAGGTCTACCACATTGCCTTTCATGGCAAAGGCTTTGAATTCTGAAATCATTCCCATAATTTTTGATTTTAATTGTTTTAGTAAACTAAAATTAACAAAAAATTCCAAACAAGCTTTATTCCCTGTAAAAAACCCGTTTGACCCGCTGCGAAATTCCGGTAAGTATTTCGTAAGGAATTGTGTCCAGCGCCGCCGCCATCTCGTTTACCGTCGGGCTTTCGCCAAAAATCACCACGCGGTCGCCTTCTTTACAGGAAATTCCGCTCACGTCAGCCATCAGCATGTCCATGCACACACTGCCAACGATCGGGGCTTTTTTGTTTTTCACGGTGACAAAGCCTTTCTCATTGCCCCAGCCACGCGAAATGCCATCGGCGTATCCAATCGGGATCGTCGCTATTTTTGCAGGCTTGTCCGCGATAAACCGCCGGCCATAGCCCACGCTGTCGCCGGCGGGAATGCTGCGTATTTGTGAAATCACCGATTTCAGCGTGCCCACATTTTCAAGTTTCTTCTGCTCCTCGGGATCGTTTGAAACACCGTAGAGTCCGATGCCCAGGCGAACCATATCGTACTGCGCCTCACGGAAATTCGTAATGCCCGAAGTATTCAGGATGTGCCTGATCGGGCTGATTTGCAACGCCTGCATCAATTTGGACGATAATTTTTCGAAGCGTGCAATCTGCGAAAGCGCAAAATCCTTAAAGCGTAAGTCATCACTCGTTGCCATGTGTGACAGGATGCTTTTTACTTTCACCGATTTGTTTTCGTTTAAGATGGCGATGAGTTCGTCGATGTTGTTTTCCTCGAAGCCCAAACGGTGCATGCCGGTGTCAATCTTGATGTGAATCGGGAACTGTTCGAGTTTTCGCTGCTTCGCGATCTGTAAAAAGGATTTCAGTCCTTTGAGGCTGTAGATTTCGGGTTCGAGTCCGTGCTGGATAATCGACTGAAAGCTGGTCGTTTCCGGATTCAGCACCATAATCGGGAGTTTAATCCCCGCTGATTTTAATGAAATTCCCTCATCGGCGAAAGCCACGCCGAGGTAATCGACATGGTGGTGTTCCAGCAGCTTGGCAATTTCAAAACCGCCGTTTCCGTAACCAAACGCCTTGACCATGACCATCAATTTCGTTTCCGGATTCAGTTTGGATTTAAAGAAATTCAGGTTATGGCTGATGGCGTTGAGGTTGATTTCCAACACCGTTTCATGCGTTTTTTCTTCGAGCAGCAATACAATTTTTTCAAATTCGAAGGTGCGCGCGCCTTTGATCAGGATGGTCTCATTGCCGAAAGCCAGCGTGTCGAATGCCTCCGCAAATGCCTCAGTATCCTTGAAGGTGACGCAGTTCACGAATTTGTTCTTGTATGCTGAGATTGTCTCGCCGATGCCGATCACGCGATGGATCTTGTTAGAAATGATCAGTTGCGACACGCGCGAATACAGTTCTTCGGTATCGAGTCCGCTTTGGAAAATGTCCGAAAGGATAACCGTCTTTTTCTTGTATTGTTTCTGGCTTTCAAGGAAATCGAGCGCAATCTTGAGCGACTGGAAATCCGAGCTGTAACTGTCGTCTATCAGTGTGGTGTTGTTGATGCCGTTCTTGACTTTCAGGCGCATTTCCACCGGATACAAAAGCGCCATACGCTGCTCGATGGTCTCATGGCTGTAACCGAAATGCAGCAAAACCATCAGGCATTGGATCGCGTTTTCGATCGAGGCATCGTCCTGAAACGGGATCCTGATGTCAAATTTTCCACCGTGGTGCCGCACGTTGAGCAGGGTCTTGTCGACTGATGCGGTCTTTCCTATGAATACGTCCGCCGACTCATCCTTGCAGCTCCACGTAAACGTCTTCACTTTTTGGCTGATGAATGCTTCCACGGTCTTGTTCTTATGGCAGATGAGCAGCTCAGTGTGGGCAAACAATTTGAGTTTTTCCCTGATTTTCTCGCCGAGGTTAGAAAAACCTTCGTCGTGCGCGGTACCGATGTTTGTCAGCAGGCCAATTGTCGGGCGTATCATTAATTCCAGTTTCGCCATTTCGTTGACTGTTGAAATCCCCGCTTCGAAAATCCCGAGGTTGTGGTTTTCATTAATGGAAACGACCGAAAGCGGCACGCCCACCTGCGAGTTATAGCTTTTCGGGCTGCGGATGATGTTATAGTCAGGTCCGAGCAGGAAATTCAGCCATTCCTTTACGATGGTCTTGCCGTTGCTTCCCGTAATCCCGATGACGGGAAAATCGAACAGCCCGCGGTAGTATGCCGCAAACTGCTGCAGCGCATCCAGCGTATTTCCAACGATCAGGAAACAGGCTTTACCTTCAAGATTTTGAGGAATGTGCGATACGACGAACTGCCGTACGCCGGTGTCAATCAGGTTTGCGATGTAACTGTGTGCGTCGTAGTTGGGCCCCGCAAGAGCGAAAAATAAAGTACCCGGACCATTCTGCAGTGAACGGCTGTCTATGGAAACCGAATCGATTTGCTTCGCCTGTTCGCTATCGCTCGAGTCGTAGTCTTCCTGAACGCAGTTGGTCTGGGCCTGCAGTATCGGTACAATAGTTTGGATGGAGAGTGTCACGTTTTTCTTGGTTTAACCCAAAAGCAATTACAGGATGGAGTCGGTCTTGTTGCGTTCGTTGCGTTCCTGGAAATCCTCTTTTTCGGGTGAGTTATGCATCGCATTGTAATATGCCGCTCGGCTCAACGGTTCGTATTCTTCGGTTTCCCCAAGCATCACGAGCTTGTCGCTGTCAGTCTTACGGAAACTGTAGTGGGCAAGGTTGCCCGTGCGCGTACATACGGCGTGTACTTTGGTCACATATTCGGCAGTGGCCATCAAAGCCGGCATCGGACCGAAAGGATTGCCTTTGAAATCCATATCGAGCCCTGCTACAATGACGCGGATCCCGGAATTCGCGAGGTCGTTGCAAACGCTGATGATCTCGTCGTCGAAAAACTGTGCCTCATCGATCCCTACGACCTCACAGCCCTGCGCAAGCAGCCGGATATTCGCAGCGGCAGGCACCGGTGTCGACCGGATTTCGTTGCTGTCGTGCGACACCACCATTTCGTCATGGTAGCGGGTGTCGATGGCGGGTTTGAAGATTTCGACTTTCTGCTGCGCGAACTGCGCGCGTTTGAGCCGCCGGATCAGTTCCTCGGTCTTACCCGAAAACATCGAGCCGCAGATCACTTCAATCCAGCCAAATTGCTCCTTATGGTTTACTGTGTTTTCGAGAAACATTTTTTATTTTTCTGCCCGTAAAAATGAATAGTTTTTATTACTTTGTAGCACCAACAAACCGCATCGGGATGCTGTGGTTTGGCTGGTTTCAAATGTAGAAAAATTTTATGACGCTGACTTCTTTCGACTGCGAAATATCATGAGAAAGAAGTTAATTTTTAATACGACACGCCAAATTCCTTAGCACCGAAAACTATGAAAAAAAAGCTGGAGGCTGACCTGATCAGCATCGCCCACCGGATCCTGAAATTGAAGAACAAGTCCGAAATCGACCAACTTTACCTTGAAGCCAAACAGCTTTATGAAAAATTAGCCGTATTGAAGTTTGTCGAAACGCATTTCTCAGATACCAGGCCGACCATTGGGCACCAGGAAGTGACTGAATCGTTACAGGCGATTTTTGATCAGGAAGAAGAAACCGTTTCGGAAAATAATGCGGATAGCGCTTCCGCGGAGGATACTCCGGACACCCCGACAACTGCCGCAGCGACTGCCGAACCGGAGGAAGAAACACCTGCGCCTGCCGAAGAGGAAGAGGCGGTTGCAGTACCTGAAACGCTGCAGGAAGAAGCCGGCGCGACCGACTCGGAACACCGGGAGGAAGAGGCGGCAAATGAACAGGATACTGAAGAACATGACCAAGCGGATCCTGAGACAGCAACACAGGAGGCTGCAACAGCAAAAGAAGACTTTAAACCCGCATTTGATCTTTCATTTGAAAAGAAAGAAGACGAGCCAAAGGAAACGCCAAAACAGATCTCATTCGAGGATTTCCTGGGCAATTATACCGAGCCCGTGTTTGAGAAAGTAAGCGACAGGAAGGAAGAAGCCCAGGCACCGGAGCCGGAAGACGACGCGACGCAGGAGGAAGAGCCGGCAGCGGAAACCACCGCGCCGACTCAGGCGCTACCATCCGACACCGGTCACGAAAAAGCTGAAGCCGCAGAACAAACCCCGGAGCCCGCTTACGAACCCGTGCAGCCCGCCACTGAAAAGCCATTGCGTTCGTTTACGTTCGGGCTGAATGACCGCATCGGTTTTGAAAAACACCTTTTTGGAGGCAGCAGCGAGGACATGAACCGTGTGGTGTCACAATTGAGTACTTTCGACTCGTTTGAAGAGGCGCGCAATTTCATCGAGGACATGGTAAAACCCGACTACAACGACTGGGAAGGCAAGGACGATTACGCACAGCGGTTCCTGGATATTGTAGAGCGGAAATTCAACTGACAATCATAACCACGGGAAGCCGTGGTTTTCTTTTATATGGGCAAGTTATACATCGTCCCGACACCGATCGGGAATCTCGAAGACATGACCTTCCGCGCCATCCGCGTCCTGAAGGAATCCGACCTCATTTTGGCTGAAGACACACGCACCAGCGGCAAATTACTCAAGCATTTTGAGATTGCCACACACATGCACAGCCACCACATGCACAACGAGCACAAGACGGTTGAAAATCTTGTGGCACGGCTTAAAGGCGGTGAAACCATCGCCTTGATTTCCGATGCGGGTACGCCTGCCATTTCCGACCCGGGATTTTTACTCACGCGTGCCTGTGTGGAACACGGCATTGATGTGGAATGCCTGCCGGGGGCTACAGCGTTTGTGCCCGCACTCGTCAACAGCGGACTGCCAAATGACCGTTTTATTTTTGAAGGATTCCTCCCGGAAAAGAAGGGACGGCAGACACGCTTCCTGGCTTTGGCGGCAGAAACGCGTACGATGATTTTTTATGTTTCGCCGCACAAATTAGTGAAGACTTTGGCGGAGTTTGTACAGTACTTCGGTGCGGACAGGCCCATTTGTGTATCGCGCGAATTGTCGAAGCTGCATGAGGAAAATGTGCGCGGGAGTGCTGCGGCCGTTTTGAACCATTTCGAGGCTAAGGCGCCGAAGGGTGAGATTGTTGTGGTTGTCGGGGGAAACGTGGAGAAGAAGGAATTAAGGGACAAGGCCCAGGACTAAAGGATATTTCCGGAACAAAGGGTACGAGATACATTGTTCATAAATGCGAATCGAACAAAAAAGAGGGATAGTGTCATCGATGAAAAAATATTTTTTAGCAGTTGCAATTTTAGGCGCCATGATTTCCTGTAGCAAAATTTCTCCGGGGTCATTTTGGACAAATTTCAGGAATCCTGAAATGATATCAACAGAAATAAACAATGGTCCATATGGAGGGACCACTGAAATACACTGGAAAGGCAAAACGGAAATTACCCGAGGCGAAGTGGTGCAGTTTGCCGAAATGAATGGCTGGAAATTCGTAAGGAAACCAGATTCCGGTTTAAGTTTTTCAAACCAAATCCTTGAACGGCGATTTGGCAAAATGGAAAATAAAAGCATACAATATTTTAAATCAGATCTCCTGACGATTGACGAAGACCAGGGCTTGGAAACCCAGATTAACGGTTTCGCAATTATCACCTCTCAAAATCATCAACTGATTATATATCATCACTGGGGCGATTTTTAGGCTTTCCCCGTCAAACATTTTATTGGCGTATGAAAAAATGGATAGCCATAGCGGTAATCTCTTATTTCCTGTTAGCCTGTGATCCCATCATAAGCTACAATTATTTTGTGGACAACCAATCTGACAAGTCTTTGGTATTCAGGTATAAGCACGGATATGCTGCCGCCAGGGACAGTCTCACTGTCTGCGCACCCCACAAAATAACGCTGATCGAAATCGTGGAAATGCGTGGCGCAAACCCGCACGATGAAAAAAAAGACTTTCTGTATCCATTTGATAAATTGAATGTAAAAACAATCGACTCAGGGCAGGTTTTTAAAGATATCCGCGACAGAAACAATTGGACTTATTCAAATGAAGTTAGAAAATTTGGCACCATAAAAGTTGGGGCAAACCACTACACCTTAAAAATAGATAATCAGGATTTAAAAAAATAGGACACCGAACGTCGCCCCCTTACATGCAATTATCCAACTTTACGGTTCCATCGCATTCAGGTTATTGTTTTCAAAATCAACGGAATATTGGTTAAACCGCCAACCCCACAAATTCAAAACGCTCCCCACTAAACAAACCCTTATCCGATAATTTCAAATCGGGGATTACCAATAATGCCATAAACGACAACGTCATAAACGGCGCGTTCAATCGGCAGCCGAAGCTTTTTGCGAGTTTGTCAATTTCCTGATATCTCTTTCCGGTTTCCCAGCCGTCCAGGTCGCTGATGATGCCGGCGATGGGTAACGGAAGGATTTTCCGGATTTTCCTGTCTACGGCACAGACGCCACCTTTGTTTTCAATGACAAGGTTTACGGCGTTGCAGATTTCCTCGTCGGAAACACCTATCGCGACGATATTGTGGCAGTCGTGCGCGACAGAACTCGCTATCGCGCCTTTTTTCAGCCCGAAGTTTTTGATAAAGGCTACCGCGGGTGGGGCATCTTTTTCGTAACGGTTTACAACGACCATTTTCAGGATGTCATTTTGCGTATCCGAAATAATTTTGCCGTCCTTGACCGAGGATTTCAGGTGCTGCTCTTTGGTGACCAATTGTCCTTCAAGTGCTTCAATCACGCGGATGTTTCCGCCGGAACCTGCCACTTCAAAATCGGAGGGATTTTTGGGATTTGCCTTGAAATGATTCGGTTTTTCGAAAACGACTTGTTCTATGAACGACTGTCCGTTTTCAGCGACGAGCTGCCCGTTGATGTAGGTTTGCAGCACCTTGAAATCAACCAGATCTTCTACGACAATAAAATCAGCGGGATCGTTTTCCCGTAAAGACCCTACCGGGATATTATAATGCGCAATCGGGTTGAGGCACGCCGCCTGCAATACCTTGAATACGTCAATGCCTTTGGATACGGCGCGGGCGCACAGCTCATTGATGTGCCCGAGGATCAGGTCATCAGGATGCTTGTCATCAGAGCAGAACATCATGTTCTCATAGTGTTTCGAAAGCAGGTAGACCAGCGCCTCGAAATTCTTTGCGGCGCTGCCTTCACGGATAATGACTTTCATGCCGAGCGCCAGTTTTTCCAGCGCTTCCTTACTGGTAAAACATTCGTGGTCGGTGGAAATGCCGGCATCGATATATTTTTTCAGGGCCTCACCGCTTACGGCAGGGGCGTGCCCGTCGACAGGCTTTTGGAAATGGTTTGCCCAGGCGATTTTTTTCAGCACTTCGGCATCATCATGGATCACGCCGGGATAATTCATCATTTCGGCCAGGTAATAGATGTCTGCGGAAGCGAGCAAATCCTTAATGCCTTCAGCATCAATCACTGCGCCGGCGGTCTCAAACGACGTCGCCGGCACGCAGGATGGCGCCCCGAAATGGAATTTGAACGGCACTTTTTTCCCGTTCTCGATCATGTATTTCACGCCCTTGGCGCCCAGTACGTTGGCGATTTCGTGCGGATCGGAAATGGTGGCCACCGTGCCATGCGTTACGGCAAGCCGCGCAAACTCAGACGGCACGAGCATCGAGCTTTCAATATGGATGTGTGCATCGATGAAGCCGGGCATGATGAAGCGTTTTTCAGCGTGCTGTCTGGCTTCAATGGCAGTGATTCGGCCTTCGTTTACCGTGACAATCCCGGGAAAAATGCGCTTGTTCCTGATATCGACGATTTGTCCTTTGAGTTCCATCCGATTCGTTTTTTTAAAATTAAATTGTGGCGGTAAGAAACAAAAATTTTCGCGATTTTATGCTACTTTTGGAAGACTTATACACCATACAAAATCAACTCTATGCGCTGGACACTCAAACCTTCACCGGCACCTGAAAAGGTGCAATCCCTTTCGCAGTCCTTACACGTCGAACCATTGGTCGCCTTACTGCTGATACAACGCGGCATTGAAACCTATGACCAAGCGCGGCAATTTTTCAGGCCGAGTCTCGACGACCTGCACAATCCGTACCTGATGAAGGATATGGACAAGGCGGTGCTGCGGATTGAAAAAGCCATTGAAAACAGCGAAAACATCCTGGTTTTCGGCGATTATGATGTCGATGGCACCACAGCCGTTTCGCTCGTTTCCTCATACCTCAAGACGATTTACCCGAACGTGGCCACCTACATCCCCGATCGATACGCCGAAGGCTATGGCATTTCGTTCGCGGGCATCGACTATGCGGATGACAACGGCGTATCGTTGATTATCGCGTTGGACTGCGGCATCAAATCGGTGGAGCATGTCGCGTACGCCAAATCCAAAAACATTGACTTCATCATATGCGACCACCACCGCCCCGGCGATACCTTACCTGACGCAGTGGCCGTCCTGGACCCGAAGAGGGCCGACTGTCATTATCCGTACGACGAGCTTTGCGGCTGCGGCGTCGGATTCAAGCTGATCCAGGCGATGGGTGCCGGGCGAGGCCAGACCATTGATGATCTGCTGCCGTACCTGGATCTGGTGGCCGTAGCCATCGCTGCGGATATTGTCCCGATTACCGGAGAAAACAGGATCCTGGCGCATTTCGGATTGCAGGTAATCAATTCGTTCCCGAGAAACGGGATTAAGGCTTTGGTATATTTGTCCAAAAAACAAAATTTCGACATCACTGATGTGGTGTTTATCATCGCGCCGCGGATCAATGCCGCAGGTAGGATCCGCCATGGGAACCACGCCGTGGAACTGCTTACGGAAGCAGACTTCGATCAGGCTGTCCTGTACGCTTCGGAAATCGAAAAATACAACGCCGACCGAAAGGAGCTGGACAAACAGATTACGACCGAGGCGCTGGCTCAGATTGAGCAAAACCGGGAACAGGAAGATTATACCACGGTGGTCTTCAATGCAGGCTGGCACAAAGGCGTCATTGGTATTGTCGCCTCGCGCCTGATTGAAACCTATTACCGCCCGACAATCGTTTTCACTGAATCGGGTGAAAAATATGCGGCATCGGCAAGATCGGTGAGCGGTTTTGACGTATACGATGCGCTGGAGCGTTGTTCGGAGCACCTTGAACAATTCGGAGGGCACAAGTACGCTGCGGGCATGACGCTGAAAAAGGAAAGCTACTCCCGGTTCAAGACGGCTTTTGAGCAATGCGTGCGCGATACGATCCTGCCTGAACTGCGCACCCCCGAAATAGAAATCGATGCGGCGATTGACTTTTCGCAAATCACCCCAAAACTCACCCGGATCTTAAAGCAATTTGAGCCGTTCGGCCCGATGAACATGGCGCCGGTATTCGTGGCACGACAGGTGACCGATACGGGTTTTGCAAAGAAAATAGGGCAGGATGAGGCGCACCTGAAACTGTTTTTAAAGCAGGGTGATTCGGAAGGATTTGCCGCTATCGGATTCGGACTCGGAAAAAAGGCGGCTGTCGCTGCAGACCGCAAGCCGTTTGATGTTGTTTTCTGTATTGATGAAAACGAGTGGCAAGGCGCTGTGAGCGTGCAGCTGCGGGTGAAGGATATCGGGAACTAACCCTTGTATTCCTTCAATTCAAAACGCTCCCCGTCGAAAACACCATACGTGAAATACCCAATCCAATCGCCTAAGTTTATGTAGGTCGCATTTTCGCCGACGGGAATCGTCATCGGCAAATGCCTGTGCCCGAACACGAAGTAATCGTAATGCCTGGTTTGCAGTTTCCGTTTGGCATAAAGCACAAGCCATTCCTTGTCTTCCCCTAAAAATTTCACATCGGCATCGCCGGAAATCAGCTTGTTTTTTACCGACAGGTATTGGGCAAGTTTCATACCCAGATCAGGATGCAGCCAGCGGTAGAGCCACTTTGAGAATCGGTTTGTGAAGACCTTCTTCATCCGTTTGTACCCTTTATCGCCCGGACCTTTGCCGTCGCCGTGGCCGATCAGGAAAGTCTTTCCGCCAAAAGTATACTCCTGGTTGTCGTGATAAACGGGAATATTGAGCTCTTTTTCGAAGTAATCGTGCATCCACAAATCATGGTTCCCGACGAAAAAATAAATCGGTATGCCACTGTCGCGGATTTCGGCCAGCTTGCCCAATACCCTGATGAAGCCCTTGGGAACGACGGTGCTGTATTCAAACCAAAAATCGAAAAGGTCACCAAGCAGGAAGATGGCGCCGGCATCGGATTTTATCTCGTCAAGCCACCTCACAAACTGCTGCTCACGCGGGAAACTGAGTGCCCTGGTAGGCGCCCCAAAGTGCTGGTCGGAAGCAAAATAGATTTTCTTACCGTCGGATAGTGGCATGTGTCGGAATTTGGATCCAAAGATAACAATTGTTGGGAAACGGGATCGGTATGCGGTTTACAGAAATTACGTTGTTAAAAGAAATCCTGTTAAAGATTGAGAATACGGCAGTAAAGTGTTACATATGGCTTCGATATTGAGGATTTTGTGAAATATCCCGTTTTTTCTTTTTTTTATTTAAAATTAGTTAATTTTGAGTTAACACCTCAACTGAAAATAATTCCTTAAATCTTTTCATTCTATGAAAAAAATTACGTTACTACTTACCTTCCTTCTTTTCTCTGCACTTGGTTACAGCCAGTTGGAGACTTTCGAAGGGGGGATCCCATCGACATGGGCCGTGATGAACGGTACCAATGGCGCAGGGACCTTACAGCCGTGGATATTAAATACGACACCGTTTCCGACGTTCCGTTCTCCATACTGCGCGCACATCGACCCCGACTGTAACCTCAACGCGGCTTACGTAAACAATGAGCAGATCGGTATCGGAAATACGGAAGAGGACTGGCTCATCATGAACCAGCGGCTTATTCCGGCAAACGGGCAGCTGCAGTTCTGGACCAGGCTTACCACGGTCGGCGATCAGGGCACGGTGTATGAAATACGCGTTTCCACCAATGCCTCACAGACCAACCAGGCCGCTTACACCGTACTCCAAAGCTGGGGAGAGGATGAGATTATCGACCCGACCCTGCCATTGTTAGAATACCAGCAGGTTAAGGTTGATTTCCCGGCCGCATTGCAGGGGCAGAATGTATATGTAGCTTTCGTAAGAAAACACACCCAGATCGGTACCGGCCGGGACGGTGACCGTTGGCTCATCGATGATGTCAACATTATCGAAAAATGCGCTGATCCGTCGGGGCTTGAGGTCATTCCGACATCAATCGCTTCGACGAGCGTGACGCTATCGTGGCCCAACCCGCAATTGTCGACGACTTTTGAGGTAGCTGCGGTGCTTGCGACCGATGAGTTTAACAATATTGGAACACCGATAACAGTTCCGGCAACCAATCCGACAAACTACACCTATACCAACCTCCAGCCGGGACTCACGTACAAATTCTATCTCAGGAGGGTTTGCGTGATCGGGACGGACACCTCTTATAGTGAATGGATCGGGCCGGTTATTTCCACGACGCTGCCATTAGGCTCAGTGTGTGCTGATCCCCTTGTCATCGGTGCCTTGCCGTTTCAGGAAGTCAACGGAAATACGGCACTTTATGGTGACGACATTGATACGCCGCAGGGGACCAATTGCGGTGCACAGCCGACAGGAACAAACTACCTTCAGGGGAATGAGGTCTTTTACAGCTATACGGCTGATGAGACCGGATTGATCAGTGTGACGATGACACCCATCGGCGCGTCGTCGACCAATTCGTCGGTATTTGTTTACCAAGGGTGCGGTTCTGTTGGCGCAAACTGTCTCGCGGGAGCGGCAAGCTCTAATTTAAACGTGAGGACTTTTACGCTCAACGTCACTGCAGGGCAAACCTATACCATAGTAATCTCTTCGGGTGGTAATACGCAAACCATCGCGTACAACCTCTTGATACAGAAAGAAGATTGTACACCGAAACCTGCGAACCTGAATGCAACCGACATCCAGTTGACCCAGGCGACTTTATCCTGGGACAACCCGAACAACTATACCTCATGGCAGGTCGCCGTACAGCCTTTAGGCGCTGCGGTGCCTTCAGGCCCAGGTGACGATATCGTAACAGGTACACCCGAGTTTGTCAAGACCGGGCTGACGGCAGCCACCCAATATCAATTCTGGGTAAGGGTGGAGTGCATCGCCGGTTCAGGGATTTACAGCGCATGGGCAGGGCCTTACGCCTTTAATACATTGATTTGCGATCCGTCGCTGGCCTGTAACTACACTTTCCGCATGAGCAACACTACAAATGCCGGATGGGGTGCGACAAGGATGCAGGTAAGGCAGAATGGGATCGTCGTTGCTACAATCGGCGCTACCGCTACAGGAACCGGGCCCGTTGAGGTGGTCGTTCCATTGTGTGACGGTATCCCTTTTGACCTTTTCTGGAGTGTTGCCGGCGCGAGTCCGCAACAACGTATTGTAGCGGTAGTCAACTCTTTCGGACAGACCATTTTCACAAAGCCAGCAGGAACCGGTGCGGTAAACTCCGTCGTCTACACCGATATTGTCAATTGTACTACACCGCGCTGTGATCTAACCCCGACAGGTCTTGCCGCAAATAACGTGCTGACCAACACCGCCGATCTGCTGTGGGTCGCGCCGGCAACGACGTCATGGGACATCTACCTGGTGACGGCGGGCAATCCGGCGCCTGATGTCGATACGACACCGACATACAACGACATCGATGAAAACCCTTATTCGGTAATAGGACTTGCTCCGGATACCGACTATGTGTTCTATGTACGTGTCAATTGCCCTACCGGAGATTCAGCGTGGGCGGGTCCTTTCCCATTCCACACACTGCCGACCTGCCCCAAGCCGACAAACCTGGGCGCTTCAAACATCACCACAACGAGCGCCGACCTGACCTGGATCAACGGTACGCCTGCTGATACACTTTGGGAAATACTGCTCTTGCCCGGCCCTACACCACCGCCGGCTCCGGCACCATCACCAGCAGACCCTACAGTGCCTGCCGGCGGCTTTTTCTTTCAGACTACCAATTCACAATTGCATCCGATAACAACGCTTACTCCCGCGACAATCTATTATTTTTATATGAGGACAATCTGCCCGGGTAATGACAAAAGTACCTGGTCAGGACCGTATACCTTCAATACGGTAACATGTGATGCGGCAGACAAGTGCAATTATAAATTTGTAATGACCGATTCAGGCAACAATGGCTGGAATGGCGCCAGGATGCAGATCAGGCAGAACGGAATCATCGTACAAACCATTGGGCAGACCATTGGCGGAGGCGGCCCGATTACGGTAACCGTCGCGCTCTGTGACAACGTACCATTTGATTTGTACTGGAGTGCGGCCGGAACACTGCCGGACCAGGTGGGGGTATCGATCCAGAATCCGTTCACCGACGTGGTGTATACGAAATTGCCGGGACAAGGGACACCGCTGACCGTTTTGTACGCAGACAACATTTTAGGGAATTGCGTTCCACCGACCTGTCCGAAGCCGACCGCTTTGGATGTAAACGTGGCCGTTACTACCCAGAATTCCGTTGAGTTACAATGGACGGAAAGCGGCAGCGCCACCAAATGGGAAGTGTATGCCGTACCGGTCAACGGCGCTGTACCTCCAGTAAACGGGTCTCCGGTAACCGGAACGGGTGATTACCACATCACCACGTCGAATCCTTTTACACTCACGGGATTACAGCCGGGCACTACTTATATTTATTATGTTCGCGCCATTTGTTCAGACACCGACGTAAGTACCTGGACCATATTGAATCCGAAAACCTTTACGACCAAGCCGGTCAATGACGAATGTGAATTTGCCACGACAGTACCGGTGAACCCGACGAGGGATTGTGTGCTGTCAGCTACCGGAAACACGCTCGGTGCCACGCGTTCGCTCCCGAATACGGCTCCGGCCTGTCCCGGAAACACCGACGACGATATATGGTTTACCTTCCAGGCGACCTCAACCGTCCACATCATCACGATCAGTGATGTGGTATCGACGGTGGCCGCTGCGGATGACATCAACCACACTTTATATTCAGGCAACGACTGCGCTGCCCTCACCCAAATGTATTGCAGCAACCCGAATGTGAGTGTCGCGACGAATCTCGTCATTGGAAATTTCTATAAAATCAGGGTTTACACCAGTACGGGCAATGCGGGTCCTTCGGCATCATTTAAGATATGCATCACCACACCACCGCCTGTGCTCAATGACGAATGTGCGGCTGCTACTCCGGCCGTCGTCAACACGGGCATCGAATGCTTAGTGTCCACACCGGGTTCTATCACAGGGGCTTCGGCGTCTGCGCAATCAAGCACCTGCTCGGGAACGGAGGACGATGACATCTGGTTTGAATTTACTGCCACGAGCCAAAAGCAGATCATCACATTATCAAACATTGTGGGTACCACCCAAAACCTAAACCACGCTTTGTATCATGGCGACCAGTGCGGCGCACTGACAGCGCTGTATTGCAGTGATCCAAACGAAAGCATCGTCAACAATCTCGTCGTCGGCGATGTCTATAAGATCCGTGTATGGAGTTCTGAAGCCGTACTTCAGGATGTTACATTTGACCTGTGTATCGGACGCATCCTTCCTCCGATCACAACCAATACCAACCAATATACCGTTCCGCAACTTGTACAGGATGTATTCCTTGGTTCGGATTGTGCTTTGGTGAGCAACGTGACGTGGTCCACGGGATCAAATTTCGGTTCTACAAACGGCATTGGTTATTTCAATAAGGCTTTGTCTGATTTTGCCTACGATTACGGAATCATCCTGTCATCGGGTAATGCCCTGAATGTGCCAGGCCCGAATGATTCGACATTGAGTGACGGTAATTATGATTGGCCGGGAGATGAGGAACTCGAGGTAGCCACGAATATGGATCAGCCTTCGCACAATGCCACCATCCTTGAGTTCGATTTCATTCCATATGGCGATGAATTGAACTTCCACTACAAATTTGCATCAGAAGAGTATGGAGACTTTCAGTGTGGCTATTCGGATGCTTTTGCCTTCCTGCTTACCGATACAGTAACCAACACCACGACGAATATTGCGGTGTTACCTGATGGCACAGAGGTGTCGGTAACAAACGTCCGCAATGAGCTTTATAATGATTTTTGCGAATCTGCCCATGCGGATCAGTTCGATACCTATTATGGTGACAACGGCGTGAATCCGATCGGCGCACCTATCGATTATGATGGTATTACCGTAGACCTGACCGCGCACGCCGAAGTAACGCCTGGGAATCTCTACCACATCAAGCTCGTTATTGGCGACAGGGGGGACAACTCTTATGACTCCGTCGTATTTCTGAAAGGAGGAAGTCTTGACATCGGGAATGTGGAGTTGGGTAACGATTTCCTTGAGGCTGACGGCAGCGCGATTTGTACCGGCGATGCGGTTACGGTCACTTCCGGACTGAACCCTGACGAATATGATTTCGTTTGGCTGAAGGATGGCAATGTCATCCCGAATGAAACCTCGGAAAACCTTATCGTACATGAGGAAGGCGTCTATACCGTACAGGCGAATTATGAAAATACAACCTGTAACACGACTGATTCCGTGACGGTAGAGTACTTCCAGGATGCCGTTGCAGGTCAACCCGCGGATTTACTGGATTGCGACGCTTCAGGCACGTCCATCTTTGACCTGACGGTAAACGAAGCGGCCATTATGCAGCCGTTTGCACCGGGAACACACGATATCCATTATTACCTTTCGCAGGAAGATGCGGATGGCAACGAAAATGAGATCACCAATCCGGAGGCATTCGAAGGGACCAACAATCAGACCATTTACGTCAGGATAAATAAACTCACGACGACTTGTCACCAGTTTGTAACCTTCACCTTGGGTGTGCAGGATCTCAGGCCACAATTCACGCTGGACACCGATGATGCTACAGTCTGCCCGTTTGGCAGCACAACCCTTTTTGTAACACCATCCAATTTCAATTTGAATGATGCTTCGATTTCTTACGAATGGTATTACCAGGGTAACCTGATCGCGAATGAAAATGGTCCTACGCTCCTGGTGGCCGGAACAGCGCCGAACAACCCGGTGAATTACGGGGATTATTCCGTTAAAGTGACTTATTCTGTCAACGGCATCGGACCAGGTTGTGACAATACCGGGCACATCGAAATCACCGGAGGCAGTTTTGACTGGACCGTAGATGTAACCGGTCCTACGCAACTTTGCCCGGGCGGATCCGGAGACCTGGTGGTTACCATTAATGGAAACACCAACAATCTTCCTGTAACGTATACTTACCGATTGCTGCCTGACGGTGCGCCGGTATCTACCACAAGCAATTCGTTTACGATTTCAGGTCAGGCACCCGGCACTTATGAAATTGTGGCAGACATCCAGGGATGTATCAGTGATCCGCAGCAATTTACCATTAGCCAGACGACACAGGCTGATTACCACGTGGCATTTGGTGGCCCTTACAGTGGTTGTTTGGGCGAACCGGTGACACTGGCATTTGAGGCGGTTGATTTTGATATCAACGAGCCCTCAGCAGAGTATACCTGGCTGCTAAACGGGACAGTCGTCGGCTCAGGGCTTACCTACACAGCTGAGGTGACCGGCAACACAGATTATGACCTGTTAGTGAAAGTGTTCGGATGCGAAACCCTGTTCCCGGTGTCGGTTACGTTAAATACTTCAGCTATTGACATTGAATTTACCGCGGAATGCAACGGCAATGACTTTGTGATCACTGCGCTTCCTGTCAACGGATCGTTTGATCCGCAGCTTGCCGACTTTGACTGGGATGGAGGGAACTTCACTCAGGGTCCAGTTCCGGGGTCAATCATCGCTACTTCTGCCCCTGCAACATACCATGTGACGGTAAGCCAGGATGGCTGCAGCTCAGAAGACGCTATTTCAGTTTCTGACATCTCCTGTGTAATCCAGAAAGGGATTTCCCCGAACAACGATACGAAGAACGATTCGTTCGACCTGACCGCGCTGAACGTGAAACACCTTTCAATCTTCAACCGCTACGGTACGGTCATCTACGAGTTTACCAACTACACCAACCAATGGGTAGGCCAGGACAACTCGGGCGATGAGCTTCCTGACGGCACGTATTTCTATGTGATCGACAAGGCCGACGGCGAGCAGAAGACCGGATGGGTTTACATCAACAGGTAACCGCGAACAGGAACAAAGGATATGCTGCCCTTCGGGGCAGCTTTCACAACCAAATGAAATAACAAATCAAAGAGATGAAGAAAATACAATTAGCCGCCTTATTATTCCTGCTTGCCCTGATTGATGCGAGTGCGCAGCAGGATCCCCACTATACGCAGTATATGTATAACATGAACGTGATGAACCCCGCTTATGCCGGATCCAAGGAAAACCTGTCCTTTGGTTTGCTCTACCGCAAGCAGTGGGTCAATGTCGACGGGGCACCTTCCACGTTTTCATTTTCAGGATCTACTCCTGTGGGCAAGAACGTGGGCGTGGGTCTCTCGCTGATCTCCGATGAGATCGGTCCGGTGAAGGAGCAGAACGCATACGGCGACTTCTCCTATACGCTGAACCTTGGCGGTGAGCACCGCCTGGCACTTGGTCTTAAGGCCGGGGCGACATTCCAGCGGATCGGTCTTAACAGCGAGATTGCGCCGAGCCTTCCGGACCTTGACGACGACGCTTTCCGCGAGGACACCAACAATGTGTACCTGAACGTGGGGGCCGGATTCTTTTACTACACCGACCGTTACTACGTGGCGTTTTCGGTCCCGAACATGCTCAAGGCAAACCACCTGGACTACAACGGGATCAAGTACGGTACCGAGACACAGCACTACTTCCTGACGGGAGGTTACGTGTTCCAGATCAACCCTGACCTGAAGCTCAAGCCGTTCGCGATGCTTAAGTCGGCTTTCAACTCGCCGAGCTCGCTTGACGTGTCGCTCAATGCGCTTTTCAGCGAGAAGTTTGAGATTGGGGCGACCTACCGTGTGGATGACAGCTTCGGGGGTATGGTGAACTATGCGATCACGCCGAACCTTAGGATCGGTTATGCTTACGACCACATCATTTCGGATTTGAAGACAGTGACCACGTCCTCACACGAGATCATCCTGCTCTTCGACCTGAATTTCCCGAAAAAGGTATCACGTTCACCAAGATATTTCTAACATAAAAGCCAATCCGATAATGAAAAAATTATATATAGTATTGATTTTAGTATGCAGCGCTGTCCTCAATGCACAGAACAAGTATACGGAGGCAGCAGACAAATTGTACATCAGCCTCGAATACGTGGATGCCGCGGAGGCATACAAGAAACTCGTGGAGGACGGCAAGGGCGATCCGTACGTATACAGCCAACTCGCAGAAAGCTATTACAATGTATTCAATTACAAGGAAGCCGCCCGCTGGTATGCCAAGGTGATCGAAACGCCGCAGGATGCCGAAACCTACTACAAATACGCCCAAATGCTTAAGGCCGACGGAAAATACGAGGAAGCCAACAAGCAAATGAGCGCGTTTGCTACCAAAGCGCCCAATGATCAGCGCGCGATTGAATTCAAAAAGGATCCGAATTATCTGCCGAAACTTCGCAGCCAGCAAAAGCTGTATGACCTCAAGAGCATGTCCATCAACAGTGAAAAATCGGATTTCGGCGCGGTATTGTCGGCCGACAACCACCTTTATTTCACTTCGGCAAGGAACAAAGGCAAGAAAAAGTACGGCTGGAACGAGGAGCCATTCCTCGATTTGTACAGTTCGGTCATGTCTGCCGACGGTACTTTCGGCGAACCACAGGCAGTGAGCGAAATCAACAGCAGGTGGCATGATGGCCCGGCGACGATCAGCGCTGACGGGAATACGATGTATTTTGCCAGTGAAAGCTTCAAGGAGAAGGAATCGGTTAAGGATAAGAAGAACAACCTCAAACAAGGACAGGTATACCTATTTAAAGCAACCAAAGACGGTGACAAATGGGGCAACATCAAGGAGGTTTCCTTCAACGACAAGAGCTATTCTGTAAGCAATCCAAGCCTGAGCAAAGACGGGAAAACGTTATACTTCTCCTCGAACATGCCGGCAGGAGAGGGAGGAAACGACATCTGGAAAGTATCGGTCGCGGCGGACGGCAGTTTTGGTACGCCCGAAAATCTTGGAAAAAATGTCAATACCGCAGGAAGCGAGAGCTTCCCATCCATCACCGATGACAACACCCTTTTCTTTTCTTCTGATGGGCGTAAGGGTTTTGGCGGACTTGACGTATTCATGCTGAAAGCCGGCGAGGCGGAAGCCAAGAACGTCGGCCTGCCCATCAATTCGCCCAAAGACGATTTCGCATTCAGCTTCAATACAGTGAAAAACATCGGATTCTTCTCGAGCAACCGAGACGGTAACGACAACCTGTATATAGCCAATCCGGTTTGTACCGTGGACGTGATTACGACCGTGAAAGATGCGTTGACCGGAAATACGCTCGAAGGCGCACGCGTCGCCATTTTGGATGCCAAAAAGAACATCATCGAAACCAAAGATTCCGGAGCCAATGGCGAAGTGGTGTATACGGTGGACTGCGACAAGGAATTCAATGTACAGGTGACCAAAGACGGTTATGAAAGTGCAGTTTTCCCTGTTGCCAAAAGCAAGGGCGGGAAAATTAATGTGGACGCGTCGCTGCAGCCCATCGAGAAAATCATCGAGAAGGAAACCGTTGTGCTGAATGACATCTATTTCGAATACAACAAAAGCAATATTACCAAAGAAGGCGCGTACGAACTCGACAAACTGGTTCAGGCGATGACCAAATATCCCGAAATGGTGATCCTGGTAAAGTCGCATACCGACAACCGTGGATCTGATCAGTACAATATGGCACTGTCTGACAGGAGGGCGAAATCTACCGTACAATATGTCCTCTCACAAGGCGTGAAGAAAGACCGCATTTCTGGTAAAGGATATGGTGAAAGCGAGCCGAAGGTAGACTGTAAGGAAAACTGCACCGAAGAACAGCACGCGCAAAACCGCCGAAGCGAGTTCCTTATCGTCAAGCAGTAGTTTGTAATTAATAAAGAAGAAAAAACCCGATTTGTGAAAATCGGGTTTTTTTATTTGAGCGTGTAAGATTATATTTTCAAGAGCCAGTTTTTCATAGACACCTCGTTTTCGATGATGCCCCTTAGCTCCGAAATGTTGACCCGGTCCTGCTTCATACTGTCGCGATGGCGGATCGTCACCGTCTGGTCTTCCAGCGTCTGGTGATCTACGGTAATGCAGAACGGCGTGCCTAAGGCATCCTGCCTGCGGTAGCGTCGGCCGACGGCATCCTTCTCATCGTAAGCCATATTGAAATCCCACTTCAAATCGTCAATGATGCGGCGTGCCACTTCCGGCAAGCCGTCTTTTTTGACCAGTGGCAATACCGCTGCCTTCGTTGGTGCGAGCACGGACGGCAGTTGCAGTACGGTCCTTACCGAACCGTCTTCCAGGGTTTCTTCCTTAAGCGAATTGGAGAATACGGCCAGGAACATACGGTCAAGCCCTACCGAAGTTTCCACGACGTACGGGGTATAATTCTTGTTTTCCTCGGTATCGAAATATTGCATCTTCTTGCCCGAATAACTTTCATGTGCCTTGAGGTCGAAATCGGTGCGGGAATGGATTCCTTCAAGTTCCTTGAAACCGAATGGGAAATTAAATTCAATATCTGCTGCGGCATTGGCATAATGCGCCAGCTTTTCATGGTCATGGAAACGGTAATTCTCTTTTCCTAGGCCCAAAGACAAATGCCAGTTCAAACGGGTCGTTTTCCAATATTCGTACCATTTCATTTCTTCGCCCGGCTTCACGAAAAATTGCATTTCCATCTGCTCAAATTCGCGCATGCGGAAAATAAATTGTCTCGCGACGATTTCATTTCGGAACGCCTTTCCGGTCTGTGCAATCCCGAATGGGATTTTCATACGGCCCGATTTCTGTACGTTCAGGAAGTTCACGAAAATACCCTGTGCCGTCTCGGGACGCAGGTATAAGTCCATAGCGTTTTCTGCGGAAGCGCCTAATTTCGTTCCAAACATTAAGTTGAACTGCTTGACATCAGTCCAGTTGCGCGAGCCGGTATCAGGATCGGCGATTTCGAGTTCCTCGATGAGCGCTTTCACATCATCCAGGTCACCCGAACCTAAAGAACGGCCCATGCGCTCCAGGATTTCCTTCTTTCTGGAAAGGTATTCCATCACGCGCGGGTTGGTCGTTTCATATTGCGCACGGTCAAACGATTCCCCGAAACGGGCAGCCGCCTTCTCGATTTCCTTTTCGGCTTTCTGGTTCAGTTTTTCGGCATAATCCTCGATAAGGACATCGGCGCGGTATCTTTTCTTGGAATCCTTGTTGTCGATCAACGGGTCGTTAAACGCATCGACGTGCCCCGAAGCTTTCCAGGTTGTCGGGTGCATTAATATCGCGGCGTCAAGCCCAACGATGTTCTCGTGCATCTGCACCATCGATTTCCACCAGTATTCGCGGATGTTTTTCTTGAGTTCGACACCATTCTGCGCATAATCATAGACCGCGCTCAAACCGTCATAGACTTCGCTCGACGGAAAAATAAATCCGTATTCCTTTGCGTGCGAAACTACATTCTTAAATAAATCTTCCTGTTTTGCCATAGTGGTGCAAAAATAGCAGTTTTTCTTAATAAAAATATTTTTCCCGATGCAAAGTATGCAGGCATGACACGTACGATGGCCCTTTCATAAATCACTCCGATGCCACTATTTTTAACAAATGCTGCGTACTTTCCACACATCAGACGTGCCGCTTTAGAGTAACTTGGGCAGATAAAATCCCGCTACGATGTTCAAGAAACTCATTGATTTGTTTTTTCCAAAAATCTGCTGCGGCTGTAAAGAGGTGCTGTTGCAGCACGAAAATGTCATTTGTACCTGGTGCCGGCATGAAATCCCGCTGACCGAATTTTACAGAAACCCAGACAATGAAGCTGCGAAAAAGTTCTACGGGCGTCTGCCGGTGGAGCATGCCTCCGCATTCATGTATTTCAACAAAAAGGGCATTGTGCAGGAAATAATCCACAGCCTGAAATACCGCGGGCATGAAGAAATCGGAACCGTCATCGGGAAGTGGTATGCGGAAGACTTAAAATCGATCGCGCTGGATCAGACAATTGACTGCATCATTCCCGTACCGCTCCATAAGAAAAGACTGCGGCAGCGCGGTTTCAATCAGGTGACGGCATTCGGAAAGGCGCTGTCGGAAACGTTGCAGGTGCATTATGACCCCGGACTGTTGCTGCGTAAAATATATTCTGAAACACAGTCCCGGAAAAACCGCCAGCAACGCGCCTACGGCAGCGAAACTATTTTCGACGTCGTGTTTACAGACGAGCACCATGGCAAACATTTCCTGCTGATAGACGATGTCCTCACAACCGGCGCCACACTTGAATCCTGCGGAAAGGCCATACTGAAGATTCCTGGTGCAAAACTCAGCGTGGTGACGATGGCGATGTCTCATTCATAGGTTGTTTTTTTCTTAAAAGATTTCGCCAGCACTAAATATAATCGTTATTTTGTGGCAGAAAAATGCGGCATGCTGAACAAGAGAATTTTTATCCTTTTTTTAATAATGGCTGCAGCCGTAATCGGTTGCGCCAAAAGGGGTACGATTACGGGCGGGCCTAAAGACACGCTGTCGCCTGTACTGCAGCGGAGTGAGCCTGAAAACGGCACGGTGAACTTCAACGCGAAAAACATCAGGCTGTATTTTGACGAATATGTGAAACTGAAGGATGTAAGCAAGCAGCTTGTCGTATCACCACCGATGAATTCGGCGCCGGACATTACGCCTACCGTGGCCAGCAAATTCATCAACATCCGCATCACCGATACGCTGAAGCCCAATACGACCTACAGCCTGAATTTCGGGCAGAGCATACAGGACAACAACGAGGGAAATCCTTACCCGCAGTTCCGTTACGTTTTTTCAACGGGCAGTTATATCGATTCGCTAAAAATTGAAGGCAGCATCAAGGATGCGCTGGAAACAAAGACCGACAATTTTGTCAATGTAATGCTGTATGAAATGGACGAGACATTCAACGATTCGGTCATTTATAAAGCAAAACCGCGTTATGTGACCAACACGCTGGACAGCCTCACCAGTTTTCAGATTGAAAATATCAAAGCCGGAAAATACCTGCTGATTGCGTTGAAAGACAATGTCGCCAACTACAAATTTGATCCTAAAAAGGACAAAATCGCATTTTACCCCGAACCCGTGGTGTTGCCTTCCGATCGTAAATACAACCTGCAACTGTTCAGCGAAGTACCCATATTCAAGGCACAGAAACCGACGCAGGCCGCCGGTGGCAGGCTGTTGATGGGGTATGAGGGCAGTCCGGCAGGGGTCAATGCGACCGTAAAGAACGGCAACGAGATCATCCCGTCAGTCGTGACGCGTTTCCCCGAAAAAGATTCCGTACAAATCTGGTTCAAGCCCATCAAAGCCGATTCGATTACCGTTCACGTGGATAAAGACAAATTCATGAAGGATTTTGTCGTCAGGTTAAAAAACCAAAAGGTAGATTCGCTTGCCGTCACGCCGTCAAACACAGGCACGCTTCACCCAAGACAGCAATTCAGCCTGAGATTGTCTGTGCCGCTCGCCACTACCGATACCACGAAAATAAGTGTCACCGATTTAAACAACAAGCCGGTACCATACAAAACCGCATACGACAGCTTTGAACAGCGGCTGAATTTCGGTTTTAGACGCGACGAGGAGCAGAAGTATAAAGTGACATTACTGCCCGGAGCGCTGACAGATTTATATGACCATGCCAATGATACCTTGTCGTACACGCTGTCCACCCGGAAACTATCCGAATATGGAAACCTGATGATCAACCTCAAGGGCGTGAAGCAGTTTCCTGTGATTGTGCAGCTGACTGACGGGAAAGGCAAAGTCTTTGCTGAAGAATATGCTGAAAATTCCCCATTGGTAGAATTCATTGGCCTGGAGCCGAACAAGTTCACACTGCGGGTCATCTACGACACCAATAAGAACAGGTACTGGGACACCGGGGATTTCCTCGAACGGCGTCTGCCTGAGGAGGTGATTTATTTCGCGGAGCCACTCGAAGTCCGATCGAATTGGGACGTGACCGAAGACGTCGATCTTGGAGGATAACAATTAGAAACACTTGATATGAAAAAATTCCTTAGCATTATCATCCTACTTTGCTGCAGCTGCCTGATGTCCGCACAAAAAGTGCAGCCGAAGCTCAATCTGGCCCAGGGCAAAACCTATAACCAGAATATGAAGATCGACGCGGAAATCGAGCAGAGTTTTGCGGGACAGAACTTAAAAATGAGAATGATGGCCGACATGCAATTGTCCTATAAGGTCAACGGAATTGAAAACGGCACCTTCAATCTCGAAGCGCGTTACAGGAAAATGACGTTATCGATGACCATGCCTCAGGGAAATTTGAGCTTCGACTCTGAAAAAAAGGACACACAGGACGTTTTTTCTACGACACTCGGCGCCATCATTGACAAACCCTTTACGATGAAAATGACATCGGCGGGCAAAGTGACGGAAGTCAGCGGCATCGAGGCGGTTTTTAACGCAGCAATCAGCCAGCTCAGCCAGGTCGATGACATGCAGAAAGAACAGATCATGGGCCAGCTCGAACAGTCTTACGGCAAGGAGTCCATCAGCAAAAACATGGAATCCTCATTTGCCATTTATCCCTCGAAGCCCGTGGCGAAGGGCGACAAGTGGACGGTGATGACCGTTATGGCAGCAGGCACGAACGCGCAAATCGAGACCGTATATGAATTGGCGGACATCACGCCTGAGTATTATCTGCTTAAAGGCAATGCGAAGGTTACGCCCGGAACTGCGAAATCTAATGAAGAAAACGAGATGACCAACGTCACCGGCACAATGGTTTCGGATCTTAAACTGAACAAAAAAACCGGTTGGGTTGCCGCATCGACGGTGGTGCAGGAAATCAAGGCCGTGGTCAGGACGGAAGGGGAAGAGCTTCCCGTTTCGATGAAAAACACACTTACATTATCTGACCATTAAAATACGATATCAAATCGGTCACGGTCATCGAGAAATGACATCTTAGCGCGCACATCCAGCATCGGTCCTTTTTGCATTTCCGCAATGAGGACCGTTTCTTTTTCAGTAACCCCGCACAATGGATTCCCAAGGAAATCAAAAGCCTGTGAATGCCCTATGTAGTTGTGGTTGTTGGCATCTTCCCCGACGCGGTTCACACCGATTACATAACACATATTCTCGATGGCACGCGCCTTCAACAGCGCATCCCAGGCGTTGATTCGTGGCTTGGGCCAATTGGCGACATACAGCAGGACGTCGAAATTCTCAGTATTTCTTGAGAACACAGGAAAGCGAAGGTCGTAACACACCAGTGGGCATATCCGAAAGCCGCGGTAATCGATGATCAGGCGTTGTTGCCCCTTTGTGTATACTTTGTCTTCGCCTGCCAGCGAAAACAGATGCCTTTTGTCGTAGGTGTGGATTTCCCCGGAAGGATGTACGAATAACAGCCGATTGTAAAACTTGGCATTTTCCACGATGATGACGCTTCCCGTAACAGCGGCATTTTTGGACCTGGCGAGTGCCTTCATCCATCGAACCGTTTCGCCCTCCATCGTTTCGCCCGCATGCTCAGGGGCCATCGAGAAACCCGTCGTAAACATTTCAGGAAGTACGATCAAATCCACACTTTCGATGATGGAATCAATCATTTGCTGAAAGTGCTTTCGGTTTGCTTCGGCATTTTCCCAGATCAGTGTGGCTTGAATCAGCGCTGCTTTCATGATAGTGTCTATTTGTTACCTGATTGAAATCTCATCGATAAAAATAAAAGCGTCGCCCCCATAACCCTGGTGCCATTCGGGAAGCGGCCCGTAATTGTATGCTTTTACCTTTACATAGCGCGCTGTTACGGGAGTTATATTGCTTTTGAAATCGATGATTTTGGTGTCTGTAATTTTGGGATCCAAAGTGTTTTCGATGGTCTTGACCAAAGTAAAGCTGACATTGTCTGTTGATGTGTAAAATTCCACTTTTACAGGCATCAATATCCACGATCTTGAATCCTGAAGGAAATCGGCGGAAACTTCTGAAACCTTTCGCTGCTGCTGTAAATCGACAACCGCCTCAAAATCCTGTGACTGATAGCCCTGCCAGTCGCCTTTGCGCCAGTTATCGGAGCCGTTGATGCCGTCAATCAAACCCTCAGGGCCGCCGGCTGCATACTGGCGGTTGTATTTTGATTTGATGTCGATCGTGTAGTTATTCGGTTTCTTAAAGAAGGTGGCCGAAATGGTGTCACTTACATTCTGCCCTTCCAAATCCTGCCGGCAATAAGCGTAAACCGTAGTGGATTTGTCGATTTCGAAAGGATTTGCATACAATCGAAAATCGGTATCTCCATCGACCTTATAAAAAATCACAGGCTGCCTGTACTTCCCGTTAGAAAGGTTGTTGGCGTCCATGTCGATGGTTAACTTATCCTGAAACGATTTGCTTTTCGCATTGATGACGGGGACGGGGAGAATCGCTTGAAATTCTGTGGAGAATCGCTTTTCGCTGCCGGTTTCAGACAAATCCATTCCGAACGTCGATGATATCATATCACGGTGTGGATTACCTGACGTCCCGTCTTCAAAATTTATCCTGAAATCTTTGAAGTAAGGAGCGGAGATGTTCCACTCGCTACAACCCGGAGTGACTGCATACATCCCAATCGAACTCAGCACATACCAGGCGCTCATCTGGCCACAATCCTCATTGCCTATGAGTCCGTCCGGCGCGTTTTTATAAAAAGTATCGAGGATGTATTTCACTTTTTCCTCCGTTTTTTTCCATTTTCCAACAAACTGGTACAGATAAGCCATATGATGTGACGGCTCATTGCCGTGGGCATATTGCCCGATCAAACCTGTAACATCCGCTTGTTCACGCCCGGTCGTACCCGAATCGCTGTTGAACATTTGATCGAGTTTGGCTTCAAATTTTTCTTTTCCGCCATACGCTTCAATCATGCCCGGGATATCCTGTGGTACGAAAAAGGAATAGTGCCATGAATTGCCTTCTGTGAAATTATTGTCGATTTCCCTTTGGTCGAAAGGTTTTTTCCAACCACCGTTTTGTTTCGGGCGCATCGATAAGGTCTCGGGATCAAAGAGGTTTTTCCAGTTCTGGGAACGCTTCATGAAATAGGCATAGTCCTCTTTTTTGTCCAAAAGCCACGCCATTTGTGCAATACACCAGTCATCATAGGCATATTCCAAAGTTTTTGACACGCTTTCATGCTCGTCGTCAATCGAAATAAAGCCGTTTTTTTTGTACGCGTCCAGTCCGAGATGGTCTAACATGGCACTGTGCCGGGCGGCTTCAAACGCTTTTCCATAATCAAAACCTTTGATGCCTTTTACCATTGCATCAGCCATGACGGAAACCGAGTGGTAGCCGATCATGCAATCGGTTTCATTGGAAGCGAGTTCCCAGACCGGCAATCTGCCGCCTTGTTCGTATTGTTTGATAAAGGTGTTGATGAAATCGGCGGTACGTTTCTTTTCGATCAAAGTGTACAATGGATGGGCCGCGCGGAATGTATCCCACAACGAAAAGACGGAATAATAATCGAACCCTTCCGCAATGTGGATCTCATTGTCGCGCCCGCGGTATTTTCCGTCGGTATCCTGCGCGATATTGGGTTGCATCATGGTATGGTATAAAGCGGTGTAGAAAACCGTTTTCTTATCCTTATCCGATGTTGTAATCTGGATTTTTGACAGTTCTTTGTCCCAGGCCTTCTCAGCGGCTTTTCTCGTTTTGTCGAAATCCCAGCCTGTGAGTTCCGACATGTTTTTTTTGGCGCCCTCGTAACCGGTGGGGGACAGGGCGACCTTTACGGATATGATTTCACCCTTTTTTACATCAGTGGAAAAGCTTAAGGCCAGGATGCTTCCGGCAAAGAATGTATCGGTGGTTTTGGCAGGTACAAACGCATTGTTGTTCACTCTGGTGATTGCCATCGGTTTGCTGAACTCGATTCGTGCGTACACATATTGGTCACGGGCCCAGGCTTCGCTTCGCCTGAGGACTTCGATGGTTCTGTTGTCAATGACCCTCACTTCGCCCATCAGCAATTTGTCGCGGTGGTTCAAATCCAGGATAATGTTGGCCTGACCGGGTGCATTAAAAGTATACCGGTGCAGTCCGACACGCGTGGTTGCGGTCAATGCCACGTCAATGTTGTGCCTGTCCAGTTTTACGGAATAAAATCCGGCTGACGCTTTCTCGTTCTCGTGGGAAAAGGAGGAGGCGTATTGTTTGTTGTCCAATGACGGTTCACCCATGGTCGGCATGAGCATAATGTCCCCGAAATCGGAAACGCCCGTGCCGTTCAGGTGGGTGTGCGAAAACCCGTAGATTACGCTGTCGGAATAATGGTAGCCCGAACAGCCGTCCCAGCTGCCGTCCACTCTTGTATCAGGGGAAAGCTGCACCATTCCGAAAGGCAGCGTTGCGCCGGGAAAGGTATGCCCATGACCGCCCGTACCGATGAACGGGTTTACGGATTTGGAATAGTCCTGGGCGAAGAAAAACGATGAAATAAAAAGGGAGGCTAGGGAAAAATAAAATTTCATGATTTCGGTTTTGCATCCCAAATATACGGAATTCCCTTTTGGCTGGTGTCGCGTCAGGGACCGCAGCGGCATCCTTTTGTGACGTGCAGCGGAACAAAAGATACAGCGGAGTGCCCGACCCGAAGGGTGACGCCAAAAAAAAGCCGCATTCAAATTAATGAACGCGGCTTTACGAAATTCTTTTCTTGCTAATCTATCCTTTGAGACTCGCTGAAAGGTATTCGCGATTCATCCTGGCGATATTCTCCAGCGAAATTCCTTTAGGGCATTCCACCTCGCAGGCACCGGTATTGGTGCAGTTTCCGAAACCTTCCGCATCCATCTGGCGGACCATGTTTAGCACACGGTCGGCGGCTTCCACTTTTCCCTGGGGAAGCAACGCAAACTGGGACACTTTTGCAGACACGAACAGCATCGCCGAAGCGTTTTTGCACGAAGCGACACAGGCACCACAACCGATGCAGGTCGCGGCATCAAACGCGCGGTCGGCATCATGTTTCGGGATTGGGATCGTATTGGCATCAATGGTATTGCCTGAAGTGTTGACGGAGATGAAACCCCCGGCATGCTGGATGCGGTCAAACGAGCTCCTGTCGACAACCAAATCCTTGATCACCGGGAATGCTTTCGCACGGAACGGCTCGATGTAGATCGTATCGCCATCCTTGAACATACGCATGTGCAACTGGCAGGTCGTTACGCCACGGTCCGGGCCATGGGCCTCTCCGTTAATGAACAGCGAGCACATCCCGCAGATGCCTTCGCGGCAGTCGTGGTCAAATGATACCGGGTCTTCGCCCTTGTTGATGAGCTGTTCGTTCAAAACGTCCAGCATTTCAAGGAACGACATGTCGGGTTCGATTCCATCGATTGGATAATCGACCATTTTTCCTGTGTCTTTGGCGTTTTTCTGGCGCCATATTTTTAATGTGAGTTTCATACGCTCGGTATTAAATATTGTTTTTCGGAAGTCCGATATTATTGCATGACAGCGGTGTAAGTGTATTGTCTGGGATTGCTGAGGTCCAACTCGATATAATAAGAAGCGGCGGCGTCAACGGACAGGTTTGCGCCATCATAGTCCATGAAATTGTCAGAGTTCGGGTTTAAGCCAAGATTTAACGTCCATTCGTTATTGGCACGGAATTTAAACTCTCCGCTGTTCATGGTAACGACGCCAGTCCATTTTTTGGTCTGGGTATTGTAGGTCAGCGGCGTACTGTAATCCCAACCGCCTGGTGTGGCCGAACCGATTACGCCCCACGTTGTTATTGGCGTCGTGGAATAAGTCAAGGATTGAATATTTGCTTTCACGAGATAATAACCGTCAGGAGCGGTGCAATTTGTTTCTCCGGGAAATGGCATTAGAGTACCGCTAAAAGAGCCGTCATCACCGTATATCGGATTATTCCATTCAAAACTGCCTGTTGCGTTTGGAGCTACAAATTTGTACTCACCATCGAGGCTCATATAACCTTCGTAGGTAGCGGTAGGGCCATCAAGCGCAACCTGATCTGCGGTGGCCGGGAGCCATCCCTGATGGTTGCCCGGGACAGCCAATCTCGAAAAGTAATCCGGACAAGGTCCCCACGTGGGTACACCGTTACAAAAAGTCAATGTCTGGCCATTATATCCCGCAGGAACAGTTTGCCATTGGGTTCCGTTCCAAAACAGCATATCTCCGGGGTTGTTTCCATTCGGCATCGCATTACCGGCAAACAAAGCATAAGGCACACTCATGAATTGTGTTGTTCCAAGGTTGACATAGCCACTACCGGTATTAATCCCGATTCTGAGATATGTATTACCATGTGCCCAGTCAAGTTGACTGAAAGGCGTTCCTGCTTCAAAGTTACCTTGCCCGATTACAAAACTTACCTGGCCAATATCATCAGTTGTAACGGTATGTGTCTCAAGATATTCAGTCTCCGAATTATCGGCGGTGTTCTTTACGATACCCATCCAAAAAGTCACTTCATGATTTGCCAATACAATACCGTTTCCATCACGGACGACAGCCTGATAATTGAGTCCCTGAGGAATCTGGGCAGCAGCCACTGCGGAAATCAATAGAAAAAGGGATAACAGTTTTTTCATGTTAAGGGGAAACATCAGTTTTTAATTATTTTATAGGCATTGTTTTTGTTGCCGGGTAAAGCGATATTTACAATGTAAATTCCTTTGGAAAAATCACTTACATCAACACCGGACTGGGTTTCATTGGTTTTGGCGGACCTAAGCAATTGGCCGGTCTCAGAATAGATTGTCACCGAGAGTTCAAGTGCATTTTTATTGGCAATAAAAAGCTTATCAGTTGTTGGATTCGGATAAACCAACACTGCGGTTACGGATTGATCTTCAATGGAAAGTGCACTCATATCCAACGCAGGTAAAAACCCACTGCTGAGCTGGCCTGAGGCCTCACTTCCGGTAAGCCCGGTGATAATCTCCCCCACGTTAGAGGTCAGTTTTACAGATGAACTGCTCTGTGTTCCTCCAAAACTGTTGATCACACTTTTGGAAATGGTTTGTGCCTGTAGCGTAAGACTTCCAATTGCAAACAATACCGTAAAAAAGGATTTGTTTTTCATGATACTATTTATAACTGCGTTGTACCAGCTTAACATTATCAAAAACCAAAGGCTCTTTGTGCAGTACCGCATCGCTTGGTTTTCCTTTATACTCCCAGGCCGCTACATAGGCGAAATTCTCATCATCGCGTTGTGCCTCACCATCGGGTGTCTGGTATTCTTCACGGAAATGCCCGCCGCAGCTTTCGTTTCGGTGCAAAGCATCTTTGGCAAACAATTCTCCGAGTTCAAGGAAATCGGCTACACGCATCGCTTTCTCCAATTCCTGGTTGAAACTGTCGAGCGTTCCCGGAACTTTTACATCACGGTGGAATTCCTCTCGCAATGCGGCAATTTCCGAAATGGCTTCGGTAAGGCCTTTGGCGTTACGCGCCATACCGACTTTATCCCACATGATTTTACCCAGTCTCTTATGGAAATGGTCAACAGAATGTGTGCCCTTGTTATTAATGAATTTTTCGAGTTGATCGCGGACTGCTTTTTCCGCTTCGTCAAATTCCGGTGTATTGGTTGGGATTTTTCCCATTTTGATATCAGGGGCTAAATAGTCTCCGATAGTGTATGGCAGTACGAAATAACCGTCGGCCAATCCCTGCATTAATGCGGAAGCACCGAGGCGGTTTGCACCGTGATCTGAGAAGTTGGATTCACCAATCGAGAAACATCCCGGGATGGTCGTCATCAGGTTATAATCAACCCACGTTCCGCCCATAGTGTAATGCACCGCAGGGTAAATCATCATCGGGGTGACATACGGATTTTCGTCGACGATTTTCTCATACATCTGGAACAGGTTGCCATACTTGCTTGCTACGACTTCTGTTCCTAATTTTTTAACCAAAGCGGCATCATTTTCATCCAGGTGCTTGATCCTGGCCTGGTCCTTTCCGTACCTTTCGATGGCGGAGGCAAAATCGAGATACACGGCTTCACCGGTCTTGTTTACACCGAAACCGGCGTCACAACGCTCCTTGGCGGCACGGGACGCGATATCACGCGGCACAAGGTTTCCAAACGCAGGATACCTTCTCTCGAGATAGTAATCCCTTTCGTCTTCAGACAAATCGGTCGGTTTCTTGCGGCCTTCACGGATTGCCTTGGCATCTTCAAGAGATTTTGGCACCCAGATCCTTCCGTCATTCCGAAGCGATTCGGACATCAAAGTCAGTTTTGACTGATGGTCTCCGGACACCGGGATGCAGGTAGGGTGGATCTGCGTGTAACAAGGATTCGCGAAAAACGCCCCTTTTTTGTGGATTTTCCAGGCTGCAGTGGCATTGCTTCCCATAGCATTGGTAGAAAGGAAAAACACGTTCCCGTATCCTCCCGAACCAATGACCACAGCATGTGCAGAATGCCGTTCAATTTCACCGGTAATTAAATTACGCGCAATGATCCCTCTTGCTTTGCCATTTACGACAACCAGCTCAAGCATTTCGTGGCGGTTGTACATCTTGATTTTCCCGCGGCCGATTTGGCGGTTCATCGCGGAATAGGCACCAAGCAGCAATTGCTGCCCGGTCTGTCCTTTGGCATAAAAAGTTCGGGAAACCAAAGTACCCCCGAATGAACGGTTGTCCAGCAATCCGCCGTATTCACGGGCCAACGGCACCCCTTGGGCAACGCATTGGTCAATGATGTTCGCCGAAACTTCCGCGAGACGATGGACGTTGGCTTCACGGGCGCGGTAATCGCCGCCTTTCACCGTATCGTAGAAAAGACGGAATGTAGAGTCACCGTCTCCCTGATAGTTTTTCGCAGCATTGATTCCGCCCTGCGCGGCAATCGAGTGCGCACGTCGCGGGGAATCCTGGAAACAGAACGCCTTTACATTGTAACCCAGTTCAGCCAGCGTTGCTGCTGCCGAACCGCCCGCCAATCCGGTACCCACCACGATGATGTCCAGGTTGCGTTTATTAGCCGGATTGACTAAGTTGATATGGTCTTTATAGTTTGTCCATTTTTCTGAAATTGGACCTTCAGGTATTTTTGAATCTAATGCCATTATGAAATGATATTAATGATTGAGGTGGTGAAACAAAGCGATGAAAATGAATCCTAGCGGTACAACCACCGCGAAAGCGTAAGCGAATTTGCTTAACGACCTTGAATATTTGTTGTTGAACCCGACCGATTGGAACGAGGAGGCAAAACCATGCCATAAATGCAATGCGAGCAGGATGAAGGACACACAATAAATCCCTGTGCGTACCGGATCGTGGAACTTCTCGACGAGCTCTCCGTAATACCTTGTCGCGTCAGGCATTTCGGCCGCCACGTATTTGAAATTGAGTTCAGGGAACCAGAAATCATAAAAGTGCAATCCCATGAAGGCGAGTACCACCAATCCCGTAATGATCATGTTGCGTGAAGGCCATGGCGCGTTTGCTGCCCCGTTGTTCCGGGCATATCGTACCGGGCGGGAATTGCGGTTCTGGATTTCGAGCACGATGCCCATGACGAAGTGAAAAATCACGCCCGCCGCCAGGATAGGCTGCATAACATATTGTATAATAGGGTTGTAGCCCATAAAATGCGAAGCGGTATTGAAAGCATCCTCGCTGAATACGGAAACCATATTTAAGGAAACGTGCAGCGCTAAAAATGAAATAAGGAAAAGCCCTGAAAGCGCCATTGCGACTTTCTTAGCAATGGAGGACTTCAAGATTGCAGTTTGTGCCATGTCGGTTAATTGTTTTAAAAAGCATACAAAAATAGTGCTATTTGCGGTTTGCCGCAATGTTTTACGGCTTATTTATAATCAATATAAAATGTTTAACTAGTACGTTTTGGTGACGTCTTCATCAATGACCAAAATGAAATCAGCCTTAGACAGATTTTCCTTTTCAAGACTAGAAATATTGGCCTGTGTCACCGTAGAAATGGTCAGGATTTTCAAATCCGGACGGCGCTGCCTGAGATACCAGAAAATCCCCTCAAAATCATCACTGTGGTATGAGCCGTTGTAATGCAGGAAGACCGAGCCGTCTCTCAGGTTCCTGAGTATGAAGTACGCCATGGTCGCGTCTTTTACCGCTTGCGCTTTCGGAAGATTGTCACCGCCGTGGCCGCCCATTTCACGTACCATTTTCACATAGCCCGGAAGGTTCGCGTCGTATGCGATCGGCAGTGGCGCAATCCAATTTTTTTCTGCATCGGTCAGGGTTTCCAATGCCTCAAAACCTTTTTTATATACCAGGCCGGCAAACCGCCGCGGGATGTTTGTCGCGACAAATGTGAATTTCTTTTCTTTCGCAAAATCAACCAACGGCTTGTAATCGGTTTTATAATTGGGCCAAAGCCGCGCGGTGCTGTCTATTTGCGCATCCTCTGAAGGATCCTGTAAATACCCGTCAAGCTGCGTTTGGTTGTCGGCTTCAAACATTTCAGCGCCTAAAACCAATTTCGTCCGCTGCGCCAAATCCTTCGCAAGCTCAAGTTCGAGCCAGTGCGAAATGGCATTGTCATGGAATTCCCCAAACAAAACGACTTCGGTTTTTGACGTCGCTTTGAGCATCCTGGCGTAAGTGGTTTCCCTGCCCGATTTGTCAAAAATCCGGTATGCCGGTTTCTGCTGGGAAAAAATCAACGCATGGGCGAGCAGGCACGCTAAAAAAGGAATGGACCTCATGATGGGAATTATAGGAGTGCCGCTAAAATACTGCAAAAACGCCATTTTCAAAAATAATTCTTGAAGAATCGATAATTTCTCCGGGGTTGAATTTCCATATCCGTAAAAGTGCTTCGGAAATCTGGAATTTGCTGCCAAATCATGCCCATAGTCTTACATTTACACTTACAAAATCTGCACCCATGATAACAGGAATCGAAGCAATCGCATTCGACGTGGCCAAAATCCACCTGCCCGTAAAAACCCTCGCTGACGCGCGTGGCATCGACGCTGAGAAACTCGAAAAAGGATTGGGATTGTCAAAAATGACTTTGCCCGACGCGCATCAGGACAGCGTGGTTTTTGCGGCCAATGCCCTGACCCGCCTGTTGTCGCAGCATAGCATCGATCCGAATGACGTGGCACGGATTTACGTAGGTACGGAAAGCGCTGTCGATGGTTCCAAGCCGATCGCGTCATTTTTGATTTCGCTGATGGAACAGCAGTGGGGTGACGGGCGCTTCAGCCATTGCGACGCCGTCGACCTCACTTTTGCCTGTATCGGCGGGGTAGACGCGCTGCAGAATTGCCTCGACTTCGTCCGCCTGAATCCGCACAAAAAAGCCATTGTTGTTTGTTCTGACATTGCCAGATACGACCTCGGCTCTACCGGCGAATATACCCAGGGTGCTGGCGCGGTGGCGTTGTTGGTTTCGGCGGATCCAAAAATCATCGCGTTTACAGACAAATGGGCCGTGGATACCCAGGGCGTTTTCGATTTCTTTAAGCCGTATCATACGATTTCCAAATCTGAAATTACCGGAAATGGAGACAATGACGCCTGGTTCGGTCACCTGGAAGCCGAAATCCAAATCCACAAGGACCAGCCGGTTTTTGACGGGCAGTATTCTAACCAGTGTTATACGGACAGGACGCGGAATGCGTATTTCCGGTTTAAGGATTTGAAAAACGATAAGGGAAACCTTCTCGATTCCTGGCACAGCGTCATCATGCACCTGCCGTACGCGTTTCAGGGGCGGCGCATGCTGCCGGGACTGTACGCGACGGAAGCCGGTGATGGCACGTTGGAAGATTTGAAATCCATCGCGAAGTCTGCAGGGTATCTCGATTTCGTTTCCAAAAAACTGCAGCCGGCAGAACGCGGATCTTCATTGATCGGAAACCTGTATACCGCTTCTATATTCATGGGACTGCTTTCTGCGCTTTGCCATTTTTATGAGACCAATAGTGCAATTTCCGGAGCAACATTTGGTTTTATGGCTTACGGAAGCGGATCGAAATCGAAGGTTTTTGAAGGAGAAATTCAACAGGACTGGAAGCCATCGATTGAAAAAGTGAAGCTTTTTGAAACGCTGGAACAAAGCCGTGAGATTGATTTCAGCACTTACGAAAAATTGCATAAGAAGGAGCAAAAAGGGAGTGTTGTGCCGCCGAAAGGCGAATGGATTCTCGAACGCATCGAAAAAGAAAATCCAAACCTCGTCGGTGCGCGTTATTACAAATGGATTTCCTGAATCAAATTCCATAGCTTTGTGTTATGGTCGACAATCAGCAAACGGATCTATTCTTAAGCGCTTTACGGCAATTTGCTGATGGTAAAAGCGCTTCCGCAGACATGCTCCGGAAAGCCACAACGGCGTTTTCGAAAATCACGCTTAAAAAAAATGAATTCCTTGTCAGGGAAGGCGGTATCTGTCCGTATTTCTGTTTTATTGAAAGCGGGATCCTGCAGCACGCGATCGAAATTTCGGGTAATGAGGTGACGACGTATCTTGCGCTGCGTCATACCTTCACCAGCTCATTAAGCAGTTTCCTGTTTCGGAAACCTTCCCGCAAAAGCATCAAGGCCATCGCTGATTGTACGCTGTATGTAGCCGATTTAAAAACCTTTAAGGATCTGATCGAAAATAACGCGGCATTCCATCAATGTTATTACAACCTGATCGAAAAGCAAATTTGCCTGATTGACGACTACCGTATCGATTTACTGACGATGACCCCCGAAGAACGGTACACAAAGCTGCTGCAATCCGAGCCGAAACTGTTACAGGAAGTACCGCTGCATTACCTTTCTTCGTTTCTGGGTATTTCCGACAGGCACATGAGCCGGATCCGTAAAAACATAAAATAACGCCATTTGGCCGGATGGGGTTTCAATGGTTTGATTAATTTTGGTTTGTAATCCTTAATTCGCAATTCCAATGAAATACCATCAAATCGACCGCAGCCTTTTCATCAAGAACCGCGCAAAATTTACGGCGCAGATGAAACCAAACAGTGTTGCCGTTTTCAATTCCAATGATATTTATCCGGTCTCGGCAGATTCGACTTTGCCTTTCGCGCAGCACCGTGATATTTTTTATCTTTCGGGTGTAGACCAGGAAGAAAGTATCCTGCTTTTGTTCCCGGACGCGCCGTATGCACACCAGAAAGAAATAGTATTCCTGAAGGAAACCAGCGAGCACATCGCCATCTGGGAAGGGGAAAAACTGACAAAGGAACGGGCATTTGAAGTGTCAGGAATCAAGACGGTGTACTGGCTTCAGGATTTTGAGAAGATCTTGTTCGAGCTGATGACCTACGCTGACACGATGTACATCAACACCAATGAACACTACCGGCAGTCCGTCGAAACTGAGACCCGTGAGGCGCGTTTCGTAAAATGGTGGAAAGAGAAATATCCGGCACATGCCGTGGCAAAAAGCAATCCAATCCTGCAAAGGATCCGGTCGGTGAAGGAAAGTGAGGAACTCGATTTGATGCAGACGGCCTGTAATATCACTGAAAAAGGCTTCCGCAGGCTGTTGTCATTCGTGAAACCCAATGTCACCGAATACGAAATCGAGGCGGAGCTGATCCACGAATTCATCCGCAACCGTTCGAAAGGTTTTGCTTATACGCCGATCATCGCTTCAGGAAACAACGCCAACGTTTTGCATTACATCGAAAACAACCAGCAATGTAAGGCCGGCGATCTGATCCTGTTGGATGTGGCCGCTGAGTATGCGAATTATTCCAGCGATTTGTCGCGTACGATCCCGGTTTCAGGAAAGTATACCGAAAGGCAGAAAGCGGTGTACAATGCCGTTTTACGCGTAAAAAATGAAGCTACGAAAATGCTCGTTCCCGGAACGCTTTGGAAACAATACCACGTGGAAGTTGGTAAGCTGATGACGTCAGAATTGCTCGGATTAAAACTGATCGACAAAGCAGACGTGCAAAATGAAAATCCCGACTGGCCGGCATACAAGAAATATTTCATGCACGGGACATCGCACCATTTGGGCCTGGACACCCATGACTACGGACTTTTACACGAACCGATGAAAGCCAACATGGTATTCACCGTAGAGCCGGGTATTTACATTCCTGCAGAAGGTTTTGGGATCAGGCTTGAGGACAATGTGGTCGTTCAGGAACAGGGCGAACCTTTTAACCTGATGCGCAACATCCCGATTGAGGCGGATGAGATTGAGTCGCTGATGAATTCCTGAATGCCCCGTCCGGAGGAACTTGGCAGTATGACGGCGGCTAGACAGTTTTGATCCGAAAAATATCGGTCGCACCCTTCATATTGTCAGAAAATTTTTTAGATTTGCGTGATTTAGATTTTAAGATAAATAGTTTTTGAGAAACGGTGTGCTTCGGCAGGCCGTTTTTTTTTGGCGTAAGATACCGGATCCGAAAATCGGATGCGGGCTCAGAGCACAGTCCTGACGCCTTATTCTTACAAGCCGTAAAGTTTACCGCAAACTTTTATCCGTTTACCTCATTAATTTTCAGTGCTTTCTCATTTGCCTTTCCTTTGTCTCACTTTTAATAAGCACTCGCTGATAAAAGTAATTTCGTGATTTTAAGGTTTTTTTGGTTAGGTAAACCCCGCTTCCCGGCGGGGTTTACTTTTGTCACTGACCGCAATGGCTTCAGTTGAAATCCGTTCCGGACCCGATTTAACGAAAAACCTTATATTTGTGGCGCTCTTAAAATATAAACAAACGACTTTGCCCATGAAAACACTCAGCGACATCAATTTCAAGAATAAGAAGGCCTTAATCCGTGTGGATTTCAATGTGCCATTGGATGCGGAATTCAATGTAACCGACGACACGCGCATTGAGGCCGCGAAGCCTACCATCGACAAAATCCTGGCTGATGGCGGCAGCGTCATCCTGATGTCGCACCTGGGTCGTCCGAAAGGGGCAGAAGAAAAGTATTCGTTAAAACATATTGTCGGGAAAACGGCTGAAATTCTTGGCGCCGAGGTGAAATTTGCCGAGGACTGTATCGGCAGCAAAGCCAGTTCAGCTGCAGAAGCCCTCAAGGCCGGGGAGGTATTGCTGCTCGAGAACCTGCGTTTCCATAATGAAGAAGAAGCGGGTGATGTCGATTTCGCCAAAGCGCTCGCGTCGCTGGGCGATGTCTACGTAAACGATGCTTTCGGGACGGCACACCGCGCACACGCCTCCACGACCATCATAGCACAGTTTTTTCCTGATGACAAATGTTTCGGGGCATTGCTCGCAAAGGAAATCGAAAGCCTGAACAAAGTGCTCAAAGATTCTCAAAAACCGGTAACAGCGGTATTGGGCGGCAGCAAGGTATCCTCAAAAATCACGGTAATAGAAAATATCCTCGACAAGGTCGATCACATGATTATTGGCGGCGGAATGACTTTTACTTTCATAAAAGCGCTAGGCGGGAAGATCGGCGACTCGATCTGCGAAGACGACAAGCAGGACTTAGCGCTCGAAATCCTTGAAAAAGCCAAAGCCAAAAACGTACAGATCCATCTTCCGGTGGATGTGGTTGCTGCCGATGCTTTCTCAAAAGATGCAAACACGAAGATTGTAGACGTGCGTGAGATTCCTGACGGATGGCAAGGGCTCGATGCGGGGCCTAAATCCCTGGAGCAGTTTAAAAAGGTTATCCTTGAATCGAAAACCATTCTCTGGAATGGTCCGCTGGGAGTTTTTGAACTCGAGCCTTTTGCAAAAGGGACCATCGAACTCGGGAATTATATTGCCGAAGCAACCCAAACCGGGGCTTTTTCGCTCGTAGGAGGGGGCGATTCGGTGGCGGCCGTAAAACAGTTCGGATTGGAGCCGAAAATGAGCTACGTGTCCACCGGCGGCGGCGCCATGCTGGAGATGCTCGAAGGTAAAACGCTACCCGGAATTGCTGCTATAATCGATTGATCAATATAGAATTAACAATTTTTCACACAATTTTAAGTTATAGAATACGGCGACTTTATTATAAGATTACTATGTTTGCATTTTGCAATAGTTTGAAATATAGCATTTTGCTACCCCTAAGTTCTTTTTTATACAATGTAACCCAGACGAATTGAAGCTTTTGCTGTCCCCTGACATTGTCATGCAGAAGCCCTAAAAACGTAAATAATGAATATAAAAAACATCACCTTAACTGCTCTTTTGATGGTTGCCGGGACCATTTTTGCCCAGGACTCGACCAAAACCGCAGCTAATCTGCTGAAACCTGAAATCAAGATTTCCTACCTGGACTCCATAAAATCTACCTTTCGCCGCGATGCCGTGGCTTCGTGCGTGGACAGCCTTTGGATGAAGGAACTTACAAACCTTGACCTGTTTGACAACCTTTCAGCCGATATCAAGAACATCAATCTGGACCAGAAAGTAGATTATGAATTGTCGACTGAGCTCCTCAAGTCACGCCTTAAGGAAATGGATGCCAAGTCACCTTTCAATATAGAATGGAATCAGGGACTCGAGAACATCATCAAATCGTTCCTTAAAAACCGCAAGAAATCCTATGAAAGGCTCATGGCGATTTCGGAGTATTATTTCCCGATGTTCGAGGAATCTCTTGCAAGGCAGAACGTGCCTTTGGAAATTAAATACCTCGCCATTGTTGAATCGGCGTTGAACCCGAAAGCGGTGTCGAGGGTGGGCGCGACCGGACTTTGGCAGTTCATGTACCAAACCGGAAAGCAGTACAACCTGAACATCGATTCTTATGTAGACGAACGCAGCGACCCGCAGAAAGCGAGTGATGCCGCAGCACAGTACATGAGCAATATGTACAAGATTTTCGGCGACTGGGACTTGGTCCTGGCATCGTACAACTCGGGTCCGGGTAACGTGGCCAAGGCAATCCGTCGTTCCGGAGGGCAGCAGAATTTCTGGAATATCCGAAAGAACCTTCCGAAGGAGACCCAGGGTTATGTACCGGCATTCCTCGCTACAATGTACATTTATACTTATCATAAAGAGCACGGGATAGTGCCAAACCGCGCCATCATCAAGCATTTTGCAACAGACACGATTATGATCAAGCAGCAGATTTCTTTCAAGCAGCTTTCAGACCTGCTCGACGTGCCTGTGGCGCAACTGCAATTGCTGAACCCGTCTTACAAGATGAATGTCATTCCTTACTATAATAACGTACCCCATTACCTTAGGCTGCCTGCTGAAAAGATTGCGATGTTTGCCTCAAACGAGGATAAGGTGTATGCTTACGTGAAGCACGAAAGTGAAAAGAGGGAAAGGCCTTTTGAGCGCATCCGCCTGACAACGGCAAAGGATTCGACCGCCATCGCCTCCGCAGATTCTGTGCTGACTTCAGGATCGCGTACGAGATTCCATACCGTGCGTCGCGGCGACAACCTGAGTGAGATTGCTTCGAAATATGGCGTAACGATTGGCGAAATCAAAAGATGGAACAAGTTGCGGAGCAACAGCGCCCCGCTGGGAAGGAAGTTAAAGATTGTGGTTTCCGACAGTGAGAACAGCAGTATCGCCGCAACCACAAAAAAACCCGCAGCTGTAAGGGAGGAAAAAACCGCGTTGGCATCCAGGGAGGCAAAGAATACCGAGATGGCCGAAACAACACCGGAGTTCTACACGGTGCAGAAAGGCGACAACCTTGGTTCAATCGCTAAAAGATATGGTGTTTCCATTGCCGATCTGAAAGAATGGAATAATATGGAAGATACCAATGTGCTTTTGGATACGAAACTCAAGATCAATAAGTCTAAAGTCGAAGTTGCAGAGTTAAAAGACGAGGCCGCTGCGTTGGTGCCTTCGTATTATGTTGTGCAGAAAGGAGACAACCTGAGCGCTATCGCTAAAAAGCAGGGCGTGACTGTCGCCCAGATCCAGGAATGGAACAATATGGAGGATGCCAATGTGCAACTGGGCGCCAAACTGACCATCATGAAAGCACCTACAGCCGACAATCAGGTGGCCGCCAGGGTTAAAAAGGACAATGCTGCAAAGCAGAGCCACTATTTGGTGAAAAAAGGCGACTCGCTGTTTACGATTGCGCAGAAGTATCCCGGTGTCACCGTTTCGGATATCAAGAAATGGAACGGAATCAGCAGCAACAATTTAAAGCCGGGAATGAAATTGAAAATCAACGGTTAATCAACCCTTCAAAATAAGAAGACCCTGATAGAGATGATTTATCAGGGTTTTTTATGGTTTATTTTTATGGAGTTACAGCTAACAATCAAGCCTTTCAGCGAACTTTCAGTAATCGAACTGTATCAGATACTGCGCCTGCGCGAATCGGTGTTCATCATCGAGCAGGACTGTATTTATCAGGATATTGACCATAAGGATCAGAAAGCGTGGCATGTCATCGGGAAATACGACGGAAAGGTAGTCGCGTACACCCGGCTGTTTAAGCGTGGTGATTACTTCGCGAATGCCTCAATCGGGCGCGTGGTCATTGATGCCGAATTCCGTGCCAGAAAGTGGGGATATCCGCTGATGGAGGCTTCCATTGGAGGTATCCTGAGGCATTTTGGCGAAAGCCGCATTGAAATTTCTGCGCAGCTTTACCTACAGCAGTTCTACGAAAACTGCGGATTTCACACGACAAGCGAAACCTATTTGGAAGACGGAATTCCGCACATCAGGATGATCCGGGATTAAAGCTTTGTGATGACAATTTCGACGCGTTTATTGAATTTTTCCGCGACACCCGGTCTTGGGAATTTCCGCCCGAAACCTTTATAAGCCATGCGAGACTTGTCGATACCCTTCTCAATAAAATAATCGTAGATGCGCTTCGCACGGTCCTCAGACAGGTTGTTTTTCCCCGTATAAATGTTGCGTGCGTCAAAAAAAGATTTCGAGATGCAGCAAACGTGACCGTGAATTTCAAAATTTATGCCAGGATTGGCCTTAAAATATTGTACATATCTTGACAGCTCGGTTTCACAGGCTTCCGCATCTTCAAAAACGGTTGTACTTGCTACAAAAACCAACTGTCGCAATATGAGTTTGTCCCCTTCAGAAAGATTCTCTCCGGGCATCTTATAGCCTTCAAACAGGTCGACTGCTGCGGGCTGACTGCGGACTGGCTTTGGCTCTTCGGGCGCAACGGCGTAAGAAGCCACGACAGCGACCCTACGGTTGTGTTGGCGTTGTGACAGAGCGTCAGCAGCACTGTTTAATGCGATTTCACCTTTACCCGTCGCGCTCAGATCATGAATTGCAGCGTGCGTACGGATGTATTCGGCAACGCTTTCAGCCCTTTTGCGGGACAGCGCAAGGTTGTCGTATTCCGTGCCGATATCATCGCAAAATCCTTCCACAGATACCGAATTTATAGTGAGGGAATCCGTAACGAACAGGGCATTAAGTGTGGAGGCGCCCTCAGCGGAGATGACATGGCTGCCCGAATCGAAGTAGACGAGGATTTCTTTCTGTCCGACCTGTGCGGACAATGTGCCTAGGTATAAAAGTGCGGCGTATAGGAAATGGCGGCGCATCAGACTTTGGTAATGACCAATTCGACGCGGCGGTCATATTCCTGGCCTTTCCCCAGCGGGACGGTATTGCCATACCCTTTAAATGTCATGCGTGTCTTCGCGATTTTTTTGAAGATGAGGTATTTGTATACGCTTTCGGCACGATTTTGCGACAGTTGCCTTTTCTTCGTGTCGCGGTCTATGGCTTCTTTCTGATAGGGCGGTGTACAGCATACATGGCCCTGGATTTCAAATTCCAGGTTTTTGTACTTTGCCAAAAGGCGGGCGAGCTTATCCAGATCGGTTTTCGATTTGAAAGTGAGCTTGCTGCTGCCGCGTTCAAACAACAGGTTTTCGAGGTAAATGTGGTCGCCAATCACGTGCTTCTTCTGAATCGATGTAAAGAAGCCCGGAATTTCGATGGCGGGCAGCGGCTTGAGGTTCAACACGACGTCCACGCGGCGGTTCTTTGATCGCACTTCGGGCAGGTTATCGACCACGTCGTCGTCAATCAGGATGCGCCCTTTGCCTTCGATCGTCACGATAATCTTGTTTTTGATGCCTTGCTGGATCAGCTTGTCCCTGATGGTATTGGCGCGGTTTGTAGACAATTTTCGGTTGTAGGATTCTTTCCCAAGGTCGTCGGTGTAGCCGAAAATCTGGATCGACTCAATTCGGGTGGAATCGGTTTTTTTAATAAATTCCACGACTTCCCTGGCCTGTTTTTCATCAAGCGAATACTTGCTGGTCTGAAAATAGATGGATTGGACGACTTCCTCCTGTGCCTGCAGCGTGGCAAAAATAAAAAACGGCAGTAACCTTAAAACCTTGAACATTATTTTTTCAGTATTTTATTGTACTCCGAAGTGTTGTCGAGCAGGGCAGTAGCCTTTTTGATTTCGGAATTGTTTTTGGTATAATATTGATACAAGCCCTCCTTGTACTGGTAACGCTGGATGATCTCGTCAAGGATGAGTTTCCTGATTTCTTTCTGATACAGCATGAGCTGACCGTCCTCACTTTTCTGCAGGGAATTCAGCAACTGTTGGTATTCTGACGTAATGCTCTCGTCGAGTTTCTCCTTTTTCGCAGCTTCGAGCGTTTTTTTCAATGCGATTTCGGTCTCTGTTTCGTACGTAATTTTCTGTGTTTTCAGGAACTGCCTGAAGTCGGCGTAATCCGTGTCAGTAATGGTCGGGATCTTATCGCCCAGGTTCGGGTTCTTGTAGTAATACGAAGTCACATAATCAAAAATCGCATCGTTTTTCTGCAAGGCCTGCGTAATGGCACTGAGTTTGGTCTCTTCGAGTTCGATATCAGGCTGGATGCCGCCGCCATCATACACGGTACGGCCTTTGCGGGTTTTAAAGGCATTGTATTTGGAAGCATCAGTCCGGATCGCTTTACCGTCAGCATCCTTATGGGCATAGTCCAACGCCTGGATGCACCTGCCCGACGGCGTGTAATAACGCGAAATGGTCACCTTGACCTGCGTGCCGTAAGTCAGGTCGATGGGACGCTGCACAAGCCCTTTCCCGAAACTCCTGCTGCCGATGATCACGGCGCGGTCGAGGTCCTGTAATGCCCCGGAAACAATCTCTGAGGCCGAGGCGCTTTTTCCGTCGACAATCACCACCAGTGGGATCTCAAGATCCACCGGCTCGTTGTTGGTTTTGTACGTGTTGTTGTGTTTTTCGACCTTTGATTTTGTGGTTACGATCACCTCACCTTTGGGGACAAACAGGTTGCAGATGTTGACGGCTTCCCCCAAGAGCCCGCCCGGATTGCCCCGCAGATCCAGTACGATCCGTTGTGCGCCTTCGCGCTTGAGCTGTTCCAACGCTTCCCTGGTTTCGGATGAGGCTTTCCGGTTGAACTGTGAAAGGACGATGTAGCCGGTTTTGTCATCGATTTTGCCATAATAGGGCACCGCCTTGATGTCTACTTCATCGAGTACGAGCTGGGTGGAATTTATTTTTCCCTGACGCTTGTATTTGATGTCGAATTTGGCATTTTTCCCTCCTTTAAGCAGTTGAGAGGCATCGTCTTTGTAATCAGCGAGGTTCACATCGCCGATCTGGATGATTTCGTCACCAGCCTTGAGCCCGGCTTTGTCAGCGGGATAACCTTTATACGGCTCCTTCACGATTACGTGCCCGTTCTTTCGTGTCATCATGGCGCCGATTCCCGTGTATTCCCCGGTGTTGTTGATCTTGAACTTGAGGACGTCCTGTTCGTTAAAATAATTGGTGTAAGGGTCGAGATCCGCAAGCATGGTCTTGATGGCTTTGTCCATCATTTCACCCGGGTTGGTCTGGTCGACATAGTTCATGTTGACGGTTTTGTAGACTTCGGTGAAAATCTCGATTTGTTTGGCAATCTCAAAGAAATCGTCCTTAAAGCTGGCGCCTACGTAAAAAATACCCGCGGCCGCGGCCGTAAGCACATATTTCTTCCTGAAAACGGTACTTATATTCATAATGGATTGTGTCAAATTGATGCCTTTTGTTTCGGAAAAACAAGGCAACTAAAATAGTAATAAAACAGCACAAACAACAGTAATGACCATTATTTTAGCCGTTAGATAACGGAAAATTACCGATTTTTATTACGGGTAGAGGAAAACAATCAACGGATTGGCGTTGCATTTACCTGACTGACGAACTTCTCAAAAAGCTGGATCGTTTTCAGGTTGATTTCCTGGTAGGTAAGACGGTCTTTGGTCTGGTAAAAAAACATAAATGCGTACGGCCTGTCCAGATTATCAAGGATGGCCTTGTTGAGCCGATAGGTTTCCCGAAGCACACGCTTGTAATAGTTCCGGTCTACGGCTTTCTTAAAATATTTTTTGCTCACCGATACCCCCGCGCGCAAGGGACCATCGGCCTGATCGACAGGCATGTAAACCAAACGCAGCGGATATTTCGACACCGATTTGCCTTCTGAGAAAAGCAGGTCGATCGTTTTTCGGCTTTTGAGTTTTTCGTTTTTCGGGTAACTGAATGGCATAACGCGGGTTTTCGGTCCAAAGTTACAAAAGATGCCGGCGTACTTCCTGAAATTTGAGTACTTTTAGCCAAACCTTTCTAACCAAATAACAATTGATGTACCAGAAATTACGCTTTCTCGTGTGCGGATTGCTTGTCGTTTCAGGCAGTTTTGCACAACAGGTAAAAAAACATCCGATGGCTGTGGGCCTGCATTTCGGTTTTGGCGACGAAATCAGGAACACCGATTACACCTACACGAACCATTACATCAAGCCACAGCTCTATTGGCAACTTAAAAAAAGCAACCATTTCACCTACCAGATTCTGTTGCAGCCCGAAATCAATTTTGCGACGCACCAACTGATCAATTTGTATTTCGTTACACCCGAAGAGCCTGATTACGAAGCGAAACGGGCGAGATATACCAAACTGAAGGACATCCGCGAATATGTCCTGAATGTCGGATTTCTGGTACGAAGACCGATTACCGAAAAATTCAGCATCTATGTTCTGGGAAGTGTAGGTCCGATGATCACCGATACGGAAACCGAAAGGCTGTCCCGAGGATTTGCATTTTCAGATGTGCTGTCGCTTGGTTTTTCGTACCGTGTAAATGGCGTTACGATTGATTTGCGTCCAAACCTCAGGCATACCTCAAACGCCGGCCTGCAAAGTTCGAATGCGGGTTTTAACACGGCCAATCTCGAATTTGGATTGTCAATTCCGCTTTAATCAGTTAACGTAGACATTGTAGACAATCCTGACGTCCTCAAAATTGATGTAAAACTGCTTGCGGTTGCCCTGTCCTTTGCGCGTGATGATGAGTATCGTACACGCCCTGCCATCAGTCATCATACAGTTCAGCGGAATGGTCTCGTCATCACCACTGACGACTTTTTCACCGTAACTCATGATTTTGTACACCTGAATTTCCTTTGACCCGATGACAATCCGGTCCTTTTTCCCATCAAGCGTAATGATGACGGTCGATTGCTCCGGTTCGGTCCATTTTCCCCAGCTGCCGTCCTCATTTTTTTCGGCAACACTAAAGCTGCTGGCCTTAAAACGATAGGTCTGCGCAACAGTCTTTGATGCTGATAACAACAGGACAAGGCATAGCAATACGGATTTGAGTGTGTTCATTATCGTGAATTTTGTGTGGTAAAACTACAAATTCCGTTTTACATACCCGATAGTTAACGAAATTTTAAGTGCTAACGGATGGTGACGAAATTAAACGCGGGTTTCCCAATTCCGCACAGCTTAAAATTCTGTAAACCGCAATTGAAATTTTGAAATACACCTTTAGTATCAGTGCATTATCTTTGAAGTATCAATACAGAAGCACTATCCGCGGGTTGAAGAAGCAACTGCCGGAAAAGCGGATAACTACATATTTTATGCGTTGGCATAAAAATAAAAACTCCCGAAGCGCAACGGGAGTTTTTTTATGGATTATGTTGAACCGCGACAGGCGGCTCAAACTATTTTATTTCAATGACGTTGTTTTCTTTTTTCACGTCGGCCATAAAACCGGCGGGGTCAATCTCAATTTTGCGGATACCGGCTTTTGCGGCGGGAATTTCAAATTCGTAGGTGGGATACGCCCATGCCCAATCAGGCAGCGTCGTCCTTTTTACCAACGGATTTTCATTTTCTTTTGAAAAACTCATCATGCGCAGCGGGATGTAGAAGTTTTCAGTCTTACCGTCCGTGTAGGTTACGGTGATGTCGATGGGCATCGGCATACGCCCGATCCGTTCAAGAGAAACCGCCGTTGTGCCGTTGCGTTCCGTCACTTCTTTAATGCCATAGTCAATCGTGTTGGTGGTTTGTGTCCAATCGACAAGATACCAGTCGAGATTGGCTCCGGAAACCCGTTCGGCGGTGCGCTTAATATCGTTCGGCGTCGGATGTTTGAATTTGAAATCTGCGTAATATTTCTTTAGTGTCTTTTCCAGATTTTCTTTGCCGATCAGGTAACGAAGCTGCGCGAGAAAGACTTCACCTTTGCTGTAAGACGTAATGCTGTAAACCCGGTTTTCATCAAAACGGTCAGCATGCGTGGATTGCGGAAGTTCCTTGCCTGAATTTGCCATCCCGATGTAGCCGGCATAAGCACCTGCGTATGGATTGTCGACCGGTTTTGGCGCTATGCTGTTCAGCGCGCTGTCTTCAATAAATGACGTAAAACCTTCGTCCATCCATCCGTGTTTGCTTTCGTTTGATGCCAGGATGTGCTGAAACCAAGAGTGCCCCATCTCGTGTGTGGTCACGCCAAGGAGTCCGTCAAATTTGCCTTCGCCGAGGATCAGCGTGCACATTGCATACTCCATGCCGCCGTCGCCCCCCTGGATGACCGAATATTGTTTGTACGGGTACGGCCCGACAAACTGATTGTAAAACTGCATGATCTTCACCGTCTCCGGTTGCAGCTTTTTCCAGTTTTCAATGATTTTCGGGTTGTTTTTGTAAAGGAAATGCAGGGTCGCACCGCCCGGAACCACTGCGATATCATGCAGGTATTGCCTATCGGCAGCCCAGGTAAAATCATGTACCATCGGTGCTTTAAAATGCCAGGTCAATGTGGGCGTGTCCGGGCGTTTTACCGCCTTGCCCTTTTCTTCATAACCATAACCGATCTGGTTCGGGTTCTGGAGGTAACCTGTTCCGCCCAGAATGTAATTTTTATCAATAGTGATTTTCACGTCAAAGTCGCCCCAAACGCCGTGAAATTCGCGTGCGATGTACGGGTCGGCATGCCAGCCCTCAAAATCAAACTCAGCAATTTTCGGGTACCATTGCGACATCGACAGTTCGACGCCCTCTGAATTATTGCGGCCCGAACGCCGGATCTGTATCGGTACCTGTCCGTTAAAGTCGAGTGTGAATGTGGTTTTTTTATGGGGTAAAATCGGTTTTGCCAAAGTCACCTCGAGGATTGTGCCGACCGTCTTGGTTTGGGCAGATTTCCCGTCCTGCTTAAAGTGGGTGATATTCAGAAACCCGATTTCGTCCGGCTTCAGGTTTTTGATACGGCTTACTTTGACGTCGTTACCATCAACTTTAGTTTTGGTCACCATACGACCGTCAGGATCCTTGATGGTTTGCAGGCGCGCGTCCATTTCGCTTCCTGGCTGGAAAGCGTTCGGATAAAGATGAAAGAAAACACGCTTCAAGGTGTCCGGTGAATTGTTCTGGTACACGAGTTTCTGGCTCCCCCTATATTGGTAGTTGGATACGTCCATAAACACATCCATCTTATAATCGACGTGTTGTTGCCAATAACCGGGATTTTTCTGGGCCGGCGCTTTGGCAAATGCCAGACAAAGCAGGCAAAAGGTAAAAAGTCTTTTCATAAACAGATTATAAATGAATAAGCCTGCCAATATATAAAAATATTCGCAGGCCTCCTCATGGTTACACTCAGTGTCGGTTAGCCATTCAGCTTTTTTGTTTTCCCTTTTGACATTTTTTCAGCCATCATCAGGGCGTTGTAGGCATTGACGATGTGGCCCGATTTTGAAAGCGCGGAAAACGGTTTTTTATCGGACTCGTTGCCGCCCACATTGACTTTCTCATCAATAACTGTCCCCGAATCCATAATGATATGTTTCACCTGTTTTGCAGTCAGGTTTGGATAATAAGAACGGATCAGTGCAGCCACACCGGCAGCATTAGGGGATGCCATTGAGGTGCCCTGCTCATATTTGAAACCATTATTCGGGACAGTGGCATAAATTTGTACACCGGGAGCGAATACGTCTACATTTTCTTTTCCGTAGTTCGAGAAATCCGCGACCAGTTTGTCGCCGTAATGCACGTCCAAAGCACCAATCGTCAGCACATTGTCTGCAAATTCCTTTTTGCCGTCTTTGGAATCATTCGGAAAATTAGGCTCGACATCAATATCTTCCGCATCGTTGCCGGCTGCATGTACGATCAGTACGTCTTTTTTCTCTGCATATTTGATAGCGTCATAAACCCATTGGCTGTGTGGCGAAAAACTTTTTCCGAAACTGCCGTTAATGACCTTCGCGCCGTTGTCGACTGCGTAACGAATGGCAAGCGCAATGTCTTTGTCGTATTCGTCCCCATTTGGCACCGCTCTAACCGCCATAATCTGTACGTTATCGGCAATTCCGTCACCGCCGATACCATTGCCTCTTTGCTGTGCAATAATTCCCGCTACGTGGGTACCGTGAAGCGCCTCTTTTTTGTCCGGGCCGTAAACGATGTTATTGCCATAAGACGTATCGTTGATGTCATCGGGATTGTCGCCAACTACTTTCCGGCCGTCAAACTCCGTGTTCAGGTTATAGTCCAGCTGGCCATAAATATAATCGTGGTATTCCGTAACCTGGCTGACAAAATCCGGTCCGGCCTGGGCCGCCATGCTTAACATGATGCGCAGGCTCTTGTTGAGTTTGGGGTCGGTGGTCTGAATTTCTTTGAGGTCGGCGACGGTAAAATTATCTTTCTTCAGGTATTCTTTTACGGTATTGTAGGCGCCGTCAAGCATGTCAACGGTTGGCTTTTGCGCTTTGGCATCCTTGAGCTTTTTGTCGAGCTCAGCTTTGGCATCCTTGTATGTTTGTGATCCGTCGTCGCCTTTTTTCACGATGCGGGTCATTTCCAGGCTTTCGTTTACCGCATCGCCGAGGAAATTCCAGCCATGTATGTCATCAACATAACCATTCTTGTCATCATCGATGCCGTTTCCGGCAATTTCTTTTGGGTTTGTCCAGATGACGTTCTTAAGGTCGTCGTGTTCGATATCGACGCCTGAATCGACCACACCCACGATAACGGTTTTGCCTTTTTTGCCTTTGAGGAATTCGGAGTATGCCTTGTCGACGCTCATGCCCGGAACGCTATCCTTCACCAGGTCGAGGTGGCTCCAGCGTTGCAGTTCCGCTTCAGGAAGCGTGCCTTTCTTACCGATATATTTTACAGGGGTTTGCGCAGAGGCACCAAACGAAAGCGCAAAGGAGGCTGCGAGGAGCCAGGACGATTTTGTCATTTTCATAAAAATGGAAATTTTTGAAATTGGTCAAAAGTAATCAAGAATGTTACAGCGGTGTCAAAATTAACGTTCTTTTAGCGTAAAAACGAATGCTTTCACAGCAACTGTTAGGAACCCTGGCCCGAAACCCATGAAAAGTACACCGAAAATTCCGGCGAGGCCAGGGTATAAACAGATTAGCGGTTAATTGCCCGTTTTTTTGATTGATGATTGATGATGATTAATTGCAGTTTTGTATAATTTGGTTCAACGTCTGATTTAATGTTTGCAGCGCTTCCGCAGAAACGCCTCCGAGGGCTGCCTGACGGTTCTGCAGGACCAATGCCTGTACATTGTCAATGATTGTCCGGCCCGTCTCAGTGACCTTTAACACCGATCTGCGGCGGTCGTTCTGGTTGACTTCCCGTTCGAGATAGCCTGACTTCACAAGCAAATCAATAATCCGCGTAACCGATGCGTTGTCCTTAAAAACCAATCCGCCGAGATCCTGCTGCGAAATGCCCGGATTTTCCAATATCGACTTGATGATCAGCCATTGGTCGATCGTGATTTTGTAACCGTGTTCACGAAGTCGTTTCTGCGCAAATACCCGATAACTCCGGATTGCTTTATCCATGTTGTAAAAGGTAATGTCCTTTAATTTCTCCATCCGGATTTTTCTAGCAAATTTAAAAATGATTTATCAATATTTGATATATCAAATAAAATTTAACTAAAAATTTTTCCGCTGTTGTCGATGTCTTTTTGTTTAGTAGCGCCGGCCGGGAAAATGTTACAGTATGTCCGCACAACGATAAACGTCGCGGAGTCGGACCCCCTTTTCAGTATTTTCGACTGTTATGATCTCATTGTGCGCATCGTGCTCAAGAAAAAGGTAATAGTGATGCTCGGCGGCGGCCTGCAGGAATTTTTCTTTCTCCGGCAGGGTAAGCAACGGCCGTGTGTCATAACCCATCACGTAGGGCAGCGGTAAATGGCCGGCAGTGGGCAGCAAATCAGCCATAAAGCAGATGACCATGCCTTTGAAATGTATTTGTGGAAGCATCATCTTATCGGTATGCCCATCGGCGAAAAAAATCCCGAAACCCAGTTCCGATCCGGACACGAAATCATTTTGTGGCTTGTTTACGAATTGCAATTGTCCGGATTCCTGCATTGGCAGGATGTTCTCCGGCAGGAATGACGCTTTTTCGCGCGGATTCGGATGGACCGCCCATTGCCAATGGTCTTCATTGCTCCAGAATGTTGCATTTTTAAAAGCAGGCTCATAACCGGTTCGGTCTTTGTTCCACCGTACGCTGCCGCCGCAATGGTCGAAGTGAAGGTGAGTCATAAACACATCAGTGATGTCGTCGCGGTGGAAACCGTGCCTGGCTAACGAGTTGTCTATAGAATGGGAGCCCCATAGCGAATAATAACCAAAGAATTTCTCAGACTGTTTGTCGCCCATTCCTGTGTCAATCAGGATCAGGCGCTTGCCATCCTCTATCAGGAGACAACGCGCTGCAAGGTCAATCAGGTTATTTCCGTCCGCGGGGTTGGTCTTGTTCCAGATGGTTTTGGGCACTACGCCAAACATGGCGCCGCCGTCGAGTTTGAAATTTCCGGCTTCGATAGGGTATAGCTTCATGGTTTCAGGGTTATTCGGGCTTAAAACCCGCAATTTAAGAAAGCATAACCAAATTCTATCCGATCATCGTTATAAAAATGTCTGCCGATTGGCAAAACGCTTTAATTGTAATATCTTTGCATATTAATTTAGACAAAATATAATTTGCCATGATAAAAGTATCAGATTCAGCCAGCAGGAAAATCGTGGAGATGATGAAAGAAGACGGTTTTGATGCTGCCAGAGATTATGTGCGCGTGGGTGTGAAAAGCGGAGGCTGCAGCGGATTATCATACGAACTGAAGTTTGACAAAGCCCTGGGTGAAACCGATAAGGTGTTCGAGGACAACGCTGTACGCATTGCTGTTGAGAAAAAATCGTTCCTGTATTTAGCCGGTACGGTTTTGGAGTTCTCCGGCGGATTGAACGGAAAAGGCTTTGTGTTCAACAACCCCAACGCAACGAGGACCTGCGGTTGCGGAGAATCGTTTTCACTTTAAATACCATTTGGATCATTAAGATTTAAATCGCCGGAAGTTAAAGTTCCCAACCTCTTAATTGGTTTAAAAAAACAAAAAAAATGTCAAAATACACTGAGGACGATTTAAAAATTGAACTCGAAAATAAAGAGTACGAATACGGTTTTTATACCGATATAGAGTCCGATACGTTTCCCATCGGTCTGAACGAGGACATCGTTCGCGCCATCTCCACGAAGAAGGATGAGCCGCAATGGATGACCGACTGGCGCATCGACGCCTTCCGGGCCTGGCAGGAAATGACCGAACCCACCTGGGCTAACGTGCATTATGAGAAGCCGGACTTCCAGGCCATTTCATATTATTCTGCGCCCAAGCAGGTCGACCCGAACAAAACCCTCGATGACGTTGATCCGGAGTTGTTGGCGATGTACAAAAAGCTGGGCATCTCGATCGACGAGCAGAAAAAAATGAACAACGTTGCAATGGATATTGTCGTTGATTCGGTTTCTGTAGCCACGACCTTCAAGAAAACCCTGGCCGAAAAAGGAATCATTTTCTGCCCGATTTCCGAAGCGATTAAAGAGCATCCGGAATTGGTCCAAAAATACCTGGGCACCGTAGTGCCGCAAAAAGACAATTTCTACGCCGCATTGAACTCGGCGGTTTTTTCCGACGGTTCTTTTTGTTATATACCGAAAGGGGTGCGTTGCCCGATGGAATTGTCCACGTATTTCCGCATCAACCAGGCCGGAACCGGCCAATTTGAACGCACACTCGTCATTGCCGATGCCGGCAGCTATGTCTCCTACCTCGAAGGTTGTACCGCGCCGAGCCGTGATGAAAACCAACTGCACGCCGCAGTGGTCGAACTCATAGCGCTTGACGATGCCGAAATCAAGTATTCGACCGTGCAGAACTGGTATCCCGGGAACAAGGAGGGCAAGGGCGGCGTATTCAATTTTGTGACCAAAAGGGGTTTGTGCGAGAAAAATGCCAAAATCTCCTGGACGCAGGTCGAAACCGGTTCAGCCGTGACATGGAAATATCCTTCCTGTGTGCTGAAAGGCGACAATTCGGTAGGCGAATTTTATTCGATCGCGGTGACTAACAATTTCCAGCAGGCCGATACGGGGACCAAAATGATCCATTTGGGCAGGAACACAAAATCAACCATCATCTCCAAGGGAATCTCCGCCGGCAAATCGCAAAACAGCTACCGCGGATTGGTGCAGATTGGCGCACGGGCTGAAAACGCAAGGAATTTTTCGCAATGCGACTCACTGCTGATGGGGAACAACTGCGGCGCGCATACCTTCCCGTACATTGAGAGCAAAAACACCACGGCGAAAATCGAGCATGAAGCTACAACCAGCAAGATCGGCGAAGACCAGGTGTTCTATTGCAACCAGCGCGGAATCCCCACCGAGAAAGCCATCGCATTGATCGTGAACGGCTTCAGCAAAGACGTGTTGAACAAATTGCCTATGGAATTTGCTGTGGAAGCACAGAAATTGCTTGAAATCTCACTTGAGGGTTCCGTCGGCTAATCGTTTTATTTCTAATCATCTCATTTTCTAATTCAATGCTACAGATCAAAAACCTTCATGCTTCAATCGAAGATAAAGACATATTAAAAGGAATCAATCTCACGGTCAACGCCGGTGAGGTACATGCCATCATGGGCCCGAACGGTGCGGGTAAAAGTACACTGTCCGCCATCATTGCCGGGCGTGAGGATTACGAAGTCACCGAGGGCGAAATCCTGCTCGAGCGCGAAAACATTTCAGAACTTTCCCCAGAAGAACGCGCACACAAAGGAATATTCCTTTCCTTTCAGTATCCGGTGGAAATCCCCGGCGTTTCGGTGACCAATTTCATGAAGACCGCCATTAACGAAACACGTAAAGCGCAGGGCAGGGATGAAATGCCCGCCAATGAGATGCTCAAGATGATTCGCGAAAAATCAGAACTGCTCGAAATCGACCGCAAGTTTTTGTCCCGCTCGCTTAACGAAGGCTTCTCCGGAGGTGAGAAAAAACGGAATGAAATCTTCCAGATGGCGATGCTCGAGCCCAAACTCGCCATTCTTGACGAAACCGATTCTGGTCTGGACATCGATGCGCTACGGATTGTGGCCAACGGTGTCAACAGGCTCAAGAGCGAGCACAATGCCGTTCTCGTCATTACGCATTACCAGCGTCTTCTGGATTACATTATCCCGGATTTCGTACACGTGTTAATGGATGGAAAGATTGTGAAGTCCGGCGATGCGTCGCTGGCACTCGAACTCGAGGAAAAAGGATACGATTGGATCAAACAGGAAATCGAAGCGTAATGGATTTAAAAGAAAAATTGATTTCTTCCTTCATGGCATTTGAGGAAAAGATTGACGTGCATTCCGAACTGCATGACATCCGTACTTCGGCAATCAGGAATTTTGAAAATAAGGGTTTTCCCAGTAAAAAGGAGGAAGCCTGGAGATACACCTCGCTCAATGCGGTGCTCAAGAACGATTTCACCGTGTTTCCGAAAAGTGAGAATACGATTGAATTCAGCGAAGTAAAGAAATATTTCCTGCATGAGATCGACACATACAAAGTGATTTTCGTCGACGGCGCGTTCAGTTCATTTTTGTCTTCGACAACCCACGACGGACTCGATGTCTGCCTGATGTCGTCAGCCCTGAACAAGCCGAAGTACAAGGAAGTGATTGAAAAATATTTTAATAAAATTGCCAATAAAGACGAATCGCTTACGTCGCTTAACACGGCATTCGCCTCTGAAGGGGCGTATGTAAACATCCCGAAAGGCAAGCTCGTCGACAAACCTATTGAGATCATTTATTTTTCAACAGGAAAAGAAAATGCCCTGATGGTGCAGCCGCGTAACCTCGTCGTAGTAGGCGAAAATGCGCAGGTGCAGATCATCGAGCGCCACCAGAGCCTCAATGAGAATCCGGTGTTGACCAATTCGGTTACTGAAATCTTTGCAGAGCCGAATGCGAACGTCGACTATTATAAAATCCAAAACGATCTGCTGTCCGCAAATCTGGTCGACAACACCTATATTTCGCAGCAAAGGTCTACCAAAGTCTCCGTGCATACCTTTTCATTCGGAGGCAACATCACCAGGAACAACCTGAATTTCTACCATTTCGGCGAAGGCATCGACAGCACTTTGAAAGGCATCACGATTATCGGCGGCAAGCAACTCGTTGACCATTATACTTTGGTGAATCACGCCACGCCGCATTGCGAAAGCCACCAGAATTACAAATGCATCCTCAATGACAGCGCCACCGGTGTTTTCAACGGCAAGATTTTCGTCGAAAAAGAAGCCCAGAAAACAGACGCTTTTCAGCAAAACAACAACATCCTGCTCAGCGACAAGGCCACGATCAACGCCAAGCCGCAACTCGAGATTTTTGCCGATGATGTGAAATGCTCACACGGCTGCACCATCGGGCAACTCGACGAGAATGCGATGTTCTACATGCAGGCGCGCGGCATCCCCAGGAAAGAGGCCAAAGCGCTACTGATGTATGCGTTTTCCAACGAAGTCCTGGACAGCGTGCGGATTCCCGAACTCAAGCAACGCATCAATAAGATTATCGCGCAAAGGCTTGGTGTGAATCTCGGATTTGATCTGTAGTTTTTAGAAGCTGATCCCGCTGTCCGCTATATCTTTTCCCTGCTGTGGCCAGCAGTGAAAAGGATGCCGCTACCATCGGGGCTAGCGACCGGCGTGAAATCCCGCTAAAATTCCCTTCAGGAAACTGTTGAAGTCAAACTGGCTGTCATCGGTCAGGCCCATCCGGACAATCACGAGATCCATCGAGGGTATGATAAAAATCATCTGCCCCTGGAACCCATTGCAGGAATACAGGTCTTTCGGGGCATCCGGATATTTCCCGCCGGCATTGAGCCAGAAATGCGCGCCGTATCGGCCGTTCGAGCCGTTGGTAGGCGTGGCCACATAGGTTGCCCAACTTTTATCGAAAAGCTGTTCACCGTTCCAATTGCCCTGATGCAGGTACAACAGTCCGAATTTGGCCCAATCGCGTGTCGTGGCCCAGCCATAGGAGGATCCGACGAAATTCCCGGCCATATCGCTTTCCACCACCATCGAGTGCATACCGATCTTGTCAATAAAGGCCGAGTACCAAAAGTCAAGATATTCCTGGTGTGTGCTGAATTGGCCTCTCAATATCCTTGACAGTAAGTTTGTCGTGCCCGAGGAATAATTCCAATGCGCATCCGGTGCGAAGGCTGCGGGTTTTTCAAGCTGCACCTTGCCCATGTCTTCGGCTTCGAAAAGCATTTTAGTGGCATCGCAGATCGTTTCATAGTTCTCCACCCATTCCAGGCCGCTGTTCATGTGCAGTAAATCATTAATTGTGATCCTCGCGCGCCGATCCCGTCGCCACTCGGCAACAGGTGCCGGTTTGTTGATGTCGATTTTGCCCATTTTCTGCAATACGCCGAACATCGTTGCGGTGATGCTTTTGGTCATTGACCAGCCGAGGATGCGCGAGTTTTTTGAAAATCCGGGCGCGTATTTTTCTGCAACGATATGGTCTTTATACACCACCAGCACCGATCGTGACCGTCTCGATTTTGCGCCGTCCTGATCAAATGCGGCTGCCACTGCCTGATTCAGCCGGGCGTAATTGACGTTGCTGAAGATTGTGTCCCTGGGCTCGAGGTTTCCGTAAGGAAACGGCAGTTTAATGGGAGCCAGTTTCCGTTTTGGAATGTCATAAGGCTGGCTTTCGTCAAAATCATCGTTGACCAATGTGGCGCCCAGCCCTTCCCTGTAGATGGCCTTTCTTTTCTTCAACCCGTAAAAGGTCGAAGTGGCAAATTTTCCGTCCGCATTGATTTCGTTTGTTGCGAGACGCACCAGTGCGATATCGTTGTCACCTGCCTCGATGACCGTCTGTGGGCGCCGGTCCAGGAAATGTGCCGACGCAATACTTTTGGCAGCAAAGCCTGAGATCAGGTCGAGTTTCGGGTAATTGGCGACAAAGCCATAAATGAGTAACGCCACCCCGGCCAGCAGCAGCAGCCGAACAAATTTTTTCATAGGAATTAAATTACAGTGACATAAAAATAAGGCAATTATTAACAGCTCGCCGATAAAAATTTACCCATAAATTTTTACTACTTTTGTATTTAGATTTTTTCTAAATAATTATGTTCGACATCCAGAAAATCCGCGCTGATTTCCCGATACTTTCCCGACAGGTTCATGGCAGGCCGCTTGTTTATTTGGACAATGGCGCGACGTCACAGAAGCCCAAAGCCGTCATTGATGACATCGCCGAATATTACAATGAAATCAATGCGAACATCCATCGCGGGGTGCACACCTTAAGCCAGCTGGCCACCGATGCGTATGAAGCGTCACGCGAAAAAATCCGTGCGCACCTCAATGCAGAATTTGCTCACGAGGTGCTGTTTACTTCAGGGACGACCTTCGGGGTCAATCTGGTCGCGAACGGATTCGCGTCGATCGTCAAGCCCGGTGACGAAATCCTCGTTTCTGCGCTGGAACACCACAGCAACATCGTGCCCTGGCAATTGCTTTGCGAGCGCACAGGAGCCGTGTTAAAAGTGATCCCGATCGATGAGCGCGGCGAACTGGTACTTACAGCGTATGAAGAACTGCTGTCGGACAAGACTAAAATTGTCGCGGTAAACCACATCTCGAACGCATTGGGTACGATCAACCCGATCCGGTTCCTGATTGAGAAGGCCCATGAAAAAGGGGCAGCCGTGTTGATTGACGGTGCGCAGGCTGTACCGCATATAAGGCCTGACGTGCAGGAACTGGATTGCGATTTTTATGTCTTTTCAGGGCACAAGATCTGCGGCCCGACGGGAACCGGGATCTTATACGGCAAGGAAGCCTGGCTCAATAGACTTCCGCCTTATCAGGGCGGCGGTGAAATGATCAGGGAAGTGTCTTTCGAAAAAACCACTTATGCCGACCTGCCCCACAAGTTTGAAGCCGGAACCCCCAACATAGCGGGCGGGATTGTGCTGGGTACTGCCATAGATTACCTGAATTCGGTTGGGTTCGAGAATATCCAGAAGCAGGAACGCGATCTGTTGGCCTATGCCACCGAAAAATTGCTGGAGATTGAGGGCCTCAAAATTTTCGGGCCTGAAGATGTAAACCGCAAAACGTCGGTAATTTCGTTTAATATCGATGGCATCCATCCGTACGATATCGGGGCCATCCTGGACAAAATGGGCATTGCCGTGAGGACGGGGCACCATTGCGCCCAGCCAATCATGAGCTTTTTCTGCATTCCTGGGACCGTTCGGGTATCGTTTTCGTTTTATAATACGCGCGAAGAAGTCGATTTGCTCGTTGCGGGGATTAACAAGGCCAAAATGATGCTATCTTAAAACTAATCTATGAAAATACTTACGATGATCTGCCTCACACTGCTCATGGCCAAAAGTTGTGACAAACAGCAGCAGGAGGAAATGAAAAATACGACTGTGGAATACAGTGCGATGTCGAGGGGATTTTACCTGAACATCAACGTGCATGATGACAAGCTGTCCATAGTTGACAAGCGCGATGGCACCCCACGCGAGTACATCCTTACGAATGCGGATTGGAAAGCACTGGCGGATCTTTACAAGACCATAAAGCCTGAAGAATTGCCAACGTACAAAGATCCGACGCAGAAGCGGTTTTACGACGGCGCCGCCATAGCGAGCCTGCGCATCATTTATGACGGGAAAACCTATGAGACCACGAGTTTCGACCACGGTTTTCCGCCAAAGGAAATTGAAGCCTTCGTAAACAAAATAGTCTCATTTGCAACACCATAACACAATGACGATTAAGGAAATACAACAGGATATTGCCGATGAATTCAGCCTTTTTGATGAGGAAAACTGGGATGAGCGGTACCAATACCTGATCGACCTGGGCAAAACGCTGCCGCTGATCGATCCACAATACAAGACGGATGACAACCTGATCAGGGGCTGCCAGTCTAAAGTATGGCTGCACGCGGACGAAGCGGATGGAAGGATTGTTTTCACGGCCGACAGCGATGCGATTTTAACCAAAGGCATCATTGCAATCCTGATCCGGACATTCTCAAACCAGAAGCCATCCGATATCCTGGAGGCCGATACCCGTTTCATCGATGACATCGGGCTGAAGGAACACCTGTCGCCGACACGGGCCAATGGACTGGTTTCGATGATTAAACAAATTAAATTGTATGCACTGGCATTCCAGTCAAAAAATTAAAAATTTATGGAACAGGAAATAGACACGACCCAACTGGGTGAGGATATCGTAAAGAAACTCAAAACGATTTATGATCCGGAGATCCCGGTCGACATTTACGAACTGGGACTGATATATGACGTGATGGTCAACACGGATTATGAGGTAAAAATCCTGATGACGCTCACCTCACCGAACTGCCCGGTGGCCGAAACCCTGCCCAGGGAAGTGGAAGACAAAATCAAGGCCATCGACAACGTGAAAGACGTTGAAGTCGAAATCACATTCGATCCGCCGTGGAGCAAGGACCTGATGAGCGAGGAAGCGAAACTGGAACTCGGCATGCTTTAAAAGCAAGGCCATAATCAAAACGTTTTTCGGCATGGAAGAAATCGTAAATAAAGTCGCCAATTCCGCATTGGAAGTTTTTGACCTGGAGGACTATTATCCGAAGGGCGATCGCCTACGCGTTGATATCGCGCAATGGCTTTACGAAGGTATAATATTGAGGGAAAAAGATTTCCGTGAAAGCCTCAAAAACCACGACTGGACCCAATACCGGGATGCCTATGTAGCAGTATATTGCAGTAATGACGCGATCGTACCCGCTTGGGCGGCCGTCCTGGTCACGATCCAGCTGGCGCCTTTTGCCAAAAAAGTAATCGAGGGGAATTTAGAAGCCATTGATACGGCGATCTATCAGGAAATCCTCGAAAACCTGGATTACTCAGTTTATAAAGACAAGCCGCTGATCATCAAAGGTTGTTCGAGGAAGCCCGTCCCGATGAGCGCCTATGTACTTGCGGCGCAAAAACTGCAGCCGTTCGCGAAAAGCATCATGTACGGCGAAGCCTGTTCGGCGGTGCCATTGTACAAGCGCAAGCAGTAATTTGCGGATTGCAAAACGTATTCCGTACACATTCTTTATATTTGCGGTAACCATAAAAATACAGCTATGAAGAAGATTTTTTCGGGAGTTTTGATCGCGGTCTACGCAATGAACGCGGCAGCGCAGCAGGCCCCTCCCACGGCCGCAGATACCACACGGGCCTGGACCACGAAAGGGACCGCCACCGTGTTGTTCAATCAGTCCACTTTTGACAACTGGCTTGCCGGAGGAGAGAACAACATTTCGGGCAACATCGGCATCAACTACGATTTTAACTACAAGAAGGCCGACTGGACGTGGGACAACAAGATCATCGCGTCTTACGGCCTCGTCAAAACCAAGACCAGCTCGTTTGCCAAGAAAACCGATGACCGCCTTGAGCTCAATTCACTTTTGGGCAAAAAAGCCGGCGGCAATTGGTATTATTCGGCATTCCTGAACTTCAAGACCCAATTTACCGAGGGTTATATTTACGATAAAGACGCCAATGGTGTCGAGATCCGTACAAAATACACCGCATTCATGTCACCGGGTTACCTGTATTTCGGGCCGGGCATGCTTTGGAAAAAGAACGACAACCTGAAATTCAACCTGTCTCCGGCCACGTCCAAGTTTACTTTTGTAGACAAGAACCGTACGCTGCCCGAAGAAGCGTATTTCGGGGTCAAAGAAGGAGAAAGCCTGCGGTACGAATTGGGTTTCAACGCATCGGCATATTATAAAGTGGGCGTGATCGCGAACGTCTCGTTTGAAAACATCCTGAACCTGTATTCCAATTACCTTGAGGATCCGCAAAACGTGGATGTCGACTACCAGCTGAATATCGTACTGAAGGTCAACCGCTACATATCGACCAATATCTCATTCCAGGCGATTTACGATGACAATGCCTTCCCGGGCGTGCAGTTGCGCCAGGTCTTCGGGGTCGGGGCGACGTATGGATTTTAACTTTTGATGGATCAGGAGCATGATCCCGCTGTCCGCTTTATCTTTTGTTTTTTAAAGAAAAAAACAAAAGGATGCCGCTGCCATCGGGGCTAGCGTCCCTGCCACCATCGAAAATTCCGGATTCCTGTTGTCAGAATGGGAATCCGGAATTTTTTATATGGGAACCGGTTATTCCTTATCGACCGCATCCTTATAGTCAGGATACAGGAATTTGTTGTACGGAAACCGCGTGATATGAATTTCCCTCACGGCTTCATACACCCGCTCGCGGAACTCCTCGAAATTTTCTTTATTAACCGCTGAGATGAACAAGGCATTCTTCGCCCCAAGCTGGCTCATCCAGGTTTGTTTCCACTCCTCGAGCGTGTAGTGCTTCGTGGTTTTTTCGGTCATCAGATCGTCTTCATCGATGGTGAGGTGCTTGTAGGCATCGATTTTATTGAACACCATAATGGTGGGTTTCCCGTCGCTTTTGATATCGGCAAGGATCTGGTTCACGGATTCGATGTGGTCTTCAAAATCCGGGTGCGAAATGTCTACAACATGCAGCAACAGGTCGGCTTCACGCACTTCATCAAGCGTGCTCTTGAAGGAATCAACAAGTTGTGTAGGCAGCTTGCGTATAAACCCTACCGTGTCCGATAACAGGAACGGCAGGTTTTTGATGACGACTTTCCGTACCGTGGTGTCGAGCGTGGCAAACAGCTTGTTTTCTACAAAAACCTCGCTTTTGCTGATGACATTCATCAGCGTCGATTTGCCTACATTGGTATAACCCACCAGTGCCACGCGAACCATCGCGCCGCGGTTGCTGCGCTGCACTGACATTTGTTTGTCGATGACCTTGATCTTATCCTTGAGCAGCGAAATCCGGTCCCGCACGATACGGCGGTCGGTTTCAATCTCTGTTTCTCCTGGGCCACGCATCCCGATACCACCTTTCTGTCGCTCGAGGTGCGTCCACATCCCGGAGAGGCGCGGCAACAGGTACTGGCATTGTGCGAGTTCTACCTGGGTGCGCGCGTAGGAGGTTTCTGCCCTTTGGGCAAAAATGTCGAGGATCAGGTTTGTGCGGTCAAGGACCTTGCAATTCAGGATTTTTGTTATGTTCTTCTGTTGTGACGGAGACAGCTCGTCGTCGAAGATTACGGTGGCCACGCCATGTTCTATAATATAGGAGTGGATTTCTTCCATCTTTCCGGTGCCTACAAAAGTTTTGGGGTTCGGGCGTTCCATCTTCTGTGAAAAACGCCGCACCACCTCGCCGCCTGCGGTGAAGGTCAGGAATTCGAGCTCGTCGAGGTATTCGGTGAGCTTTTCCTCGCTTTGGGTTTGGGTAATAATTCCGACGATGACCGTCTTTTCAAAATTAATTTTTTCTTTCTCGAGCATGGGGTATTTTTTCTAACTACAAAGGTATGGAATTTTAGCAGGAGAAGTATGGCTAAACCTTGTGCCAACTAAGACTCGGGATGAAAGTATTTCGTTAAATATTAAATTTTAGTTAGGATATTCTTAAAATTTTTTAAATTTGGGATTCTAAATTACGGAAAATACTATACTAAAACCCTCTTAAACTTTTCAGTCAATGAAAAAAATTATTTTATTATTCACCTTCTTACTGTGTTCCATGCTAGGTTTCAGCCAGTTGGAAACGTTTGAAGGGGGGATCCCATCAACATGGGCCGTAATGAACGGCACCAATGGTGTAGGTGCCGCGCAACCCTGGATACTGAACACCACGCCGTTTCCGGTTAACAGGTCTCCTTATGCTGCGCATAACGATACCACGCCACCGACATTAAATGCTGCCTATGTGAACAGGGAGCAGATTGGTGCGGGCAACACTGAAGAAGACTGGCTGATCATGAATCAGCGACAGATTCCTGCCAACGGGCAGTTGCAATTCTGGACACGTCTTACCCAGATCGCTGATCAGGGAACGATATATGAAATTCGTGTGTCGACCAATGCTTCGCAAACCAACCAGGCGGCGTATACCGTACTGAAAACGTGGGGCGAAGACGAAATCATTGACCCGACGCTTCCAATTGGGGATTACCAACAGGTAAAGGTAGATTTCCCTGTGGCACTGCAGGGACAAAACGTATACATAGCATTTGTCAGGAAATTTACTCAGGAGACAGGCCAGATTGGTGGAGACCGTTGGCTTATTGACGATGTCAATATCGTCGAAAAATGTGCTGACGTGACCGGTTTGGATTTTATTCCGGCCTCGATCGCCTCCACCCATGTAACTTTCACCTGGGCCAACCCGCAACTTTCGACCAGTTTTGAACTGGGTGTTGTTCCGGCAGCCGATGATTTTAATTTCGTTGGAACTCCGGTAACTGTTGCCGCGACCAATCCTGCGACCTACGCTTACAGCGGTGCGCCGCTGACACCAGATTCAACTTTTAAGGTTTATGTTCGAAGGGTTTGTGGTACCGGATCCGATACTACATACAGCGAATGGGCAGGTCCGTTTATCTTCACAACCCTGCCGCTCGGCTCGGTATGTATCGACCCGCTCGTAATACCAGCGCTTCCTTACCAGGAACTTAACGACAATACCGCGCTCTACGGAGATGAAGTGGATACGGCCCAGGCCGCAAATTGCGGAACTGTAACCCCTGCGAACGCCAATTACCTGCAGGGTAATGAGGTTTTTTACAGCGTTACGGCTACGTCCGATGTGCCTATTAATGTGGTAATGACGCCTCTTGGTAATTCGCCAAATTCCTCCGTATTCGTTTACGAAGGCTGTATTGGTAATGGCGGTACCTGTTTGGGTGGTGTAGCGAATAACACATTGAACGTAAGGAATTTTGTGTTCAATGCGGTGTCAGGACATACTTACACTATAATTGTGTCTTCCAGCACAACGCAGCCGATTGCTTACGGGCTTTTGGTACAGGAAGTGAAATGTACGCCGATGCCTGCTAATTTAGCTGCCAGTCCGGTCACTACCACCAATGCCCATTTAACATGGGATGCACAAAGTTATTCTTCATGGCAGGTGGCAGTACAGCCTTTGGGTACTGAAGTTCCATCAGGTGATGGGGTTGCGGTAGCTACGAATGAATACGATGCACCTGTCGTTGCGGCCACGCAATACCAATACTGGGTACGTGCGGAATGCGCACCGGGCACTGATATCTGGACGCCATGGGCAGGTCCTTTTCCTTTCAATTCCGACATCTGCGAACCTGAGCACAAGTGCAACTACACTTTCAGGATTGGCAATAACGGTCCAAACGGCTGGGGTAACGATACTGTCGGAAGCCGGATGCAGATCAGGCAAAATGGTATAGTCATTGCAACATTGGGCTCACAGCTTGCTACTGGAGCAGGACCTGTAGACGTTATTGTACCTATATGCGAAGGCGTGCCTTTTGATGTATTCTGGAGTAAATTAGGTTCCACTACGCAGCAACGTCAGTTGACCATCATCAACAACCACGGGCAGACTATTTTTACAAGACCGGCCGTTGCGGGTGTGTTAAACAGCATTGTATATAGTGACGTGATTGCAGAGTGTGATACCCCACGTTGCGATCTTACGCCTACAAATGTCACAATACCTACCGCCAGCATCACGACAACGGGTGCGACAATCAACTGGACGGCAGTGGCGACCACTTCGTGGGACATTTATATTGCTCCCGTGGGAAGCCCTGCTCCTGATGCAGATACCGTACCGACTTATGATAACATCACTGGTGCAACCACCTCGTTTACCACGACAGACCCATTACAACCGGATCACTGTTACGAGGTGTACGTTAGGGTGAACTGTTCACCAAACCCATCTGCATGGTCAGCGTTGACTGCCGATTCGGATTTTTGTACATTGCCAACCTGTCAGAAACCGGTTAACCCACAGGTTACGGTATTGAGTACTACTGCAGCTACATTCACATGGACTCCGGCTTTGCCTGCTCAGACAGATTTTGAAATCCTGCTGATACCCGGCCCAAACCCTCCATCTCCCGCACCGGACAACGTTACACCGGCAACCTACCCGATTATCACTGTGCCTGTTGGAGGTCCGTACACTTTTACCGCGACAGACCTGACACCGGCAACCATTTATTATGGCTATGTAAGGGCCGTATGTTCGCCGACCGACGCGAGTGTATGGGTACCGTTTAACGTATTTAATTCCGTTACCTGTGAACCTGTAGACAAGTGTGTTTACAAATTTGTTCTTACTGACATCGGTGGGGGCAATGGCAACGGAAACGGATGGGGTAACTCAAGGATGCAGGTAAGGCAAAATGGCATCCTGATCCAGGAACTAAACCTGCCCAGCGGTGGAAATGCCACTGTCCAGGTACCTTTGTGCGACGGCGTACCATTCGACTTATTCTGGAGCATCGCAGGACAAAACCCAGAGCAAATCGGGGTTTCAATCCAGAACCCATTCCTTGACGTGCTGTTTACGAAAGCACCCGGAACAGGTACCCCTTCAACGGTCCTTTACAGTTCTGTTGTAGAATGCAGCCCTGCGCCATGTTCCAAACCAACCGACATTACGGTAGCGACCGCAACCATTTTACCGCATAGCGCTGTGATTACATGGACGGATAATTCAAACCCGCCTTCTGATGGCTACGAATTGTACGTAGTAAATACAGGGGATCCGGCGCCAACCAATGACCCTCCTACACCGGCGAACGTCACCGGTATTACAGGAACATCTTATACTTTGACCAATATCAACGGAGTGCCTTTATCGGCCTCCACTTCCTATACTTTTTATATCAGGGCCGTATGTCCTGGTTCACAAGTCAGTACCTGGACCATCCTGACACCAGTCACCTTTATTACGACTCCTGAAAATAATGAATGTGCGTTTGCCACACCGGTAACCGTAAATACAGGTATTGCATGTGACGCCGCCAATATGGCGACAGGAAACACTTACGGGGCCAATGCATCCAATCCGGTTGTCAGCAATGACATGACCGGTGCAGGCTGTGAGCCTACGGCGAAGGATGTATGGTACAGTTTTGTTGCGACATCGACTTCGCAGACAATTGTGCTAAGCGACATTGTCCCTAAACCTGCGACACCAGGCAACTTTAAACTGAATTACAGTGTGTTCTCAGGAAGCTGTACAGGTCTGACAAGAATGTTCTGCAGTACAACCAATACGAATGGTGGAACCGGTTTCATTCCAGGTAACACATACTACATCAGAGTTTACAATGCGCCATCAGTCCCAGCGACGCAATCAGCGACATTCCACCTTTGTGTCTTGACGCCACCGACCAATGACGAATGTATCAATGCCACGCCGGTTACTGTCAATACAGGACAGACTTGCGCTCCTGCAAATACGGTCTCCGCAAATACCTTCGGATCTACTGCGTCTAATCCATCGCTTACGCCGCCGTTGGCCGGAACCGGCTGCGGACCGACTAGCAATGATATTTGGTTTAGTTTTGTTGCGGTTGCACCGACTCAGATTATTAACATCAGCAACGTGGTATCAACTCCCGCCAATGTTGCAAACCTGAAAATAAATTACAGCGTATTTTCCGGAAGTTGCGGCGCGTTGACGAATTTGTATTGCAGTACCGCAACGGCAAGTATCGCAACCGGGCTTACCGTAGGAAACATTTATTACATACGTGCTTACATTGCTCCGTCAAACTCTGAGCAATCAGCTACTTTTGATTTATGCATCACGTCGCCTCCGGCTAATGACGAATGTACCGCAGCAGTTACCGTACCGGTAAATGCAAGTCAATATTGCGATGCAGTGACATCGGGCAATACCCTGGGCGCTACGCCTTCAAACCCGGTACTTGACCCTGTATTGACAGGACCTGGTTGTGGCGTTCCAAACAACGATTTGTGGTACAGCTTCACCGCCACGTCCACAACCCACATGATCAGCATAAGCAATGTCGTGCCTACGCCGGCCACTGCAACCAATGTAAGGTTGAACTACAGCGTATTTTCAGGAAGCTGTGGCGTGCTGGTCAAAAAGTACTGTAGTACCAATTACATCAGTATGGCTACGGGACTGGTTCCTGGCGAAGTGTATTATATAAGGGTGTATACTGCCACGACCGCAGTGGATACTTCTGCAACCTTTGATCTTTGCATTACTTCACCACCATCAAACAATGAATGCGCCAATGCCATTTCCGTAACTCCGAATACCGGACAGGATTGTGCTCCGGTAAATACCGTCTCAGGCTATACATATGGCGCTACGGCTTCGCTGCCTGTGCTGACACCGCCGCTGACCGGCGCCGGTTGTTTGCAGGCCAACAGTGACATTTGGTACAGCTTCACGGCTAGTTCCACTTCACACGCGATAACTTTAAGTAACATCGTAAGATCGCCTTCAAATTCTACTGCCAACCTGAATTATGGAGTTTTCTCAGGAACATGCGACAACCTGACAAAATTGTATTGTAGTACGACGAACAGTTCGAATGCAACAGGTTTGACCGTTGGCCAGACCTATTACATCAGGGTATATTCTACGAGTACCAGCGTCGATCAATCGATCAAGTTTGATTTGTGCATCACCTCTCCGCCGGTCAATGACGATTGTGCCAACGCCATCGAAGCGCCTGTAAATCCTACATCAATATGTACGGATAAGGCTTACGGAAATACCCTGGGAGCAACCCAATCCACGCCAACCATTACCGGCACAGGATGTATTGGTACCAACGATGATGTGTGGTTCAAATTTACAGCGACCAATGCGGTACACTTTATAAACGTAGACCAGCTATTTGCTTCTTCAGGAAGCGTTTCACTGCACCATACATTGTTCTCAGGAACCTGTGACGCATTGACAACGATGTACTGTAGTACTGCTGCCAATAGTGTGGCTACAGGTCTCACCGTCGGACAGGTTTACTATGTGCGTGTCTATACTGCCGGAACTGCAGTGGGAGACTGGAGTACTTTCAGCCTGTGTGTCAAAACCCCACCACCGCCGGCAGAGAATGAGGACTGTTCCTCAGCTACCGCGGTAACAGTGAACTTAAATAATGATTGCTTGTATACCACCCCGGGTAACCTTATTGAGGCGGGTCCTTCTACAGGAACTCCGAACAGCCCGGCGTGTACAGGAAATGCCAATGATGACGTTTGGTTTAGCTTCGTAGCTACGTCAAACCAACATTTTATCAACCTTCTTAATGTTGAAGGTACCACATCCAATCTGAATCATGCGGTGTACTCAGGAAACTGCAACTCGCTTACCCGTTTGTATTGCAGCGATGCCAACTCATTGAACAGTACTTCCGACGAATTCGTTGTCGGTGAGACCTATTACATCAGGGTTTGGTCTAATGCGCCTACAAGCCAGATTGTGATCTTTGACCTTTGTGTTAAATCAGTGTCGACTTGTGAAACTGCGACCCCATTCTGTGGATCTCAAGCAGAACAGTCGCTGTTGTTTACCAATACAACAGGCGTTACACCTGGATTGGGGCCGATTGCCTGTCTGGGTTCTTCGCCAAACCCAACATTCTACTACCTGCAGGTAGGCCAGACCGGAGCACTTGAATTTGAAATCCGACAAAGTACAGATCCGAATAACTTCCCAACAACTGGTGCGCCCGGAATCGACGTGGACTATGTAGCTTGGGGTCCCTTCACGAGCCCGTCGAGCTGTGATCAGGTAGCGTTTGAGGATTGTCCGAGCTGCCAAAACAACACGACGCCAGGAGCAGTTTATCCTCAGGGTAATATCCTGGATTGTAGTTACGACGGTGCACCGGTAGAAACGCTGCACATCCCTAACGCAGTGGCGGGTGAATACTACCTGCTGATGATTACAAACTTCAACCAGGCCCCTGGATACATTAAATTATTCCAGTCTAACTTCGGTGAGCCGGGTACTGGTGTAAGTACGAACTTATGTTGTGATGTAGCAGCCGGAGACGATATTACAGCTTGCGGTGCATCAATTACACTTGACGCGCTTGCTGACTCTACCAGTTCTCCATCGAGCTACCAATGGTACCTAAACGAAACATTAATTCCAGGAGCGGAAAGTTCTACATATGATGCTACCCAATCCGGAATTTACAAAGTTGTCGGAATTTGCGGACTGAATCAGGATGTGGATTACATCACGGTGACCTTGCTTCCTGCCATCGGGGCTACAACGCCTGCTGACTATGTATTGTGTGACGGCGATGACGCTGACGGACAGGCTCCGTTTAACTTGCTGGATGTAACAAGTCAGGTTTTAGTTGGTTTAGTGCCAACAGATTACTCGGTTTCATACCACCTCACAGCTGATGCTGCCGCGAATGATGAGCCGGGAATCGATCTTTCCACTGATTTCTTGTCCCCAACGCAGACGATTTATGTTAGGGTTGAAAGGATTTCCCTGCCGACTTGTTATGAGGTTATACCGGTGAATCTGGTAGTAACATCGATTGACGATGCTACGATTACTTATGAAGCACAGTATTGCAGCGATGCCGGAACGATCAGTCCGTTGACGGTGGTAACCCCTGGCACGTTTACAGCTACGGGTGGCCTTAACATTGCGGCAGATGGTACCATTACGCTTACCGGAAGTGAAGAAGGATTGTACACTATTACGAATACTACTGCCGGTGCTTGCAGCGATACAAAAACTGCGGATATCACCATTGTGCGCAGGCATACAGCTGGGTTCAACTACGGCACTGCAGGTACTTTATATTGTAAGGATGGCGGTACCGTTTCTCCGCAGTTCACAGGGAACTTCTCGCAAGCCGGTACTTTCACCGTGGTAGATGGAGACGGCAACCTTTCAATTGATCCAAACACAGGTCAGATTACGTTGGCTACCAGTGATGCGGGTGACTATACGATCAAAAACGTTGTTGATAATGGTCCGACATGTTCAGGAGATGAAGCGACGGCAACGATCACAATCGTTGAGGCTGCAACCGGAACTATCGCTTATAACGGAGGGCCTTTCTGTAAAGACGTTACGTCAGTTGCGGTTCAGAATCTGGTTACGCCGGTTTCAGACGCCGGAACATACAGTGTAGACATTCCGGGACTGAGTATCGGTGCTGATGGTACAATCAATCCTTCAGCGAGCCAGGCCAACGATTACGTGGTGACCTATACCCTTGACATTGACGGCTGCGGTATTTACACGACACAGGCAGCAGTTACGATTGTGCCTGAATCGAATATTGAGTTTACTGCAGAATGTAGCGGTAATGATTTTGTGATCACTGCGCTTCCGGTTAACGGGTCTTTCAATCCTGCTTTGGTAACTTATAACTGGACCGGCGGCACGTTTGTCAGTGGTACCGCTACCGGTTCAATCATCGCAAAAGCGGCACCGGCCACTTACACCGTAGAAGTTGTTGCTGATGGTTGTTCGACATTCGCATCGATTGATATCGACGATATTTCCTGTATCATACAGCGAGGAATCTCCCCGAACAACGATACGAAGAACGATTCGTTCGACCTGACCACGCTGAACGTGAAGCACCTTTCAATCTTCAACCGCTACGGTACGGTCGTCTATGAGTTTACCAACTACACCAACCAATGGGTAGGCCAGGACAACTCGGGCGATGAGCTTCCTGACGGCACGTATTTCTATGTGATCGACAAGGCCGACGGCGAGCAGAAGACCGGATGGGTTTACATCAACAGGTAACCGCGAACAGGAACAAAGGATATGCTGCCCTTCGGGGCAGCTTTCACAACCAAATGAAATAACAAATCAAAGAGATGAAGAAAATACAATTAGCCGCCTTATTATTCCTGCTTGCCCTGATTGATGCGAGTGCGCAGCAGGATCCCCACTATACGCAGTACATGTATAACATGAACGTGATGAACCCCGCTTATGCCGGATCCAAGGAAAACCTGTCCTTTGGTTTGCTCTACCGCAAGCAGTGGGTCAATGTCGACGGGGCACCTTCCACGTTTTCATTTTCAGGATCTACTCCTGTGGGCAAGAACGTGGGCGTGGGTCTCTCGCTGATCTCCGATGAGATCGGTCCGGTGAAGGAGCAGAACGCATACGGCGACTTCTCCTATACGCTGAACCTTGGCGGTGAGCACCGCCTGGCACTTGGTCTTAAGGCCGGGGCGACATTCCAGCGGATCGGTCTTAACAGCGAGATTGCGCCGAGCCTTCCGGACCTTGACGACGACGCTTTCCGCGAGGACACCAACAATGTGTACCTGAACGTGGGGGCCGGATTCTTTTACTACACCGACCGTTACTACGTGGCGTTTTCGGTCCCGAACATGCTCAAGGCAAACCACCTGGACTACAACGGGATCAAGTACGGTACCGAGACACAGCACTACTTCCTGACGGGAGGTTACGTGTTCCAGATCAACCCTGACCTGAAGCTCAAGCCGTTCGCGATGCTTAAGTCGGCTTTCAACTCGCCGAGCTCGCTTGACGTGTCGCTCAATGCGCTTTTCAGCGAGAAGTTTGAGATCGGGGCGACCTACCGTGTGGATGACAGCTTCGGGGGTATGGTGAACTATGCGATCACGCCGAACCTTAGGATCGGGTATGCTTACGACCACATCATTTCGGATTTGAAGACAGTGACCACGTCCTCACACGAGATCATCCTGCTCTTCGACCTGAATTTCCCGAAAAAGGTATCACGTTCACCAAGATATTTCTAACATAAAAGCCAATCCGATAATGAAAAAATTATATATAGTATTGATTTTAGTTTTTGCTGCCCATACGATAAAGGCGCAAAATAAGGATACGCAGAAGGCAGACAAGCTTTTTGCCCAATTAGAGTATGTGGATGCGGTGAAGGAATATCTGGACCTTGTCAATAAGGGAAAAGCCGATAATTATGTTTACAAGCAACTTGCAGACTCTTATTATAATATGTTTAATACTGCCGAAGCCGCCAAATGGTACGCGAAGGTCGTGACTGAACCGCAGGACGCTGAAACCTATTACAAGTACGCCCAAATGCTCAAGGCAAACGGCAAGTATGAAGAATCGAATAAGCAGATGAAGGTATTTGCTTCCAAAATGCCAAATGACCAAAGGGCCAAAGCGTTCATGGAAAATCCTGATTATCTTCCAAAACTCCTGGACAGACAAAAAGCCTTTAACGTAAAATCCACTGCCATCAACTCAGAGAAATCTGATTTCGGTGCGGTATTGGCAAATGACAACAATGTGTATTTTACAAGTACCCGGAACAAGTCGAGAAGGACTGACGGCTGGAACGACGAGCCTTACCTGGACATTTACTACGTGTCTTATAATGCTGCTGACGGGACTTTCGGAAAGGTGGAAGAACTAACAGAGTTAAACACGAAATGGCACGAGGGCCCTGTTGCCATTACCGCTGACGGCAACACTATGTATTTCGCAAGGGACAGCCAGGCGGACAAGAATTTTGTAAACGATAAAAAGTTAAAGACCAAATTCGGTGTGGTCAACATCTACAAAGCTACAAAACAAGATGGCAAATGGGGCAACCTTAAATCGCTGCCGTTTAATAGTAAAACGTACTCAACGAGCGGGCCTTCAATCAGTAAAGATGGAAAGACGCTGTATTTCTCATCAGATATGCCGGGTAGCCTAGGGCAGTCAGACATTTGGAAAGTAGCAGTGAATGGCGACGATACCTATGGAACTCCGGAAAATTTAGGCAAGAAAATTAACACCGAAGGAAACGAACAATTCCCTTTTATTGCCGATGACAATGTGCTGTACTTTTCATCAAGCGGAAGACAGGGACTTGGTGGATTGGACGTGTTCTCAATAGATCTGAACAAAACCGGCCAGGATGGTGAGGCAAAAAACATCGGAAAGCCCGTGAACAGCGAAAAAGATGATTTCGCTTTCACTTTCAGCACCGCAAAAAATATCGGATTCTTCTCGAGCAACCGCAGTGGCACTGACGATATTTTTGTTGCTGATCCGGTTTGCAGCGTGGAGGTTACCTCTGTCGTTACTGATGCGAAGACCGGCCGGGCAATCGAAGGGGCGCGTGTAGCGATCCTCGATGCGAAAAAGAACATCATTGAAACCCGCAGCACAACGGCTAACGGTGAAGTAATGTATATGGTGGAATGTAATAAGGAGTATAGCATCCAGGCATCGAAAGATGGTTATGACAGTGCCGTATTCCCAATCGCAAAAAGCAAAGGCGGAAAAGTGAAAGTGGATGCACCATTGAACCCGATTGACGTAATCGTGACTGAGAAAGAAGTCATTCTGCAGGATGTGAATTTTGAATACAATATGGCCAATATCACGCAACAAGGTGCGTTCGAGCTGGACAAATTGGTTCAGGTAATGAAGAGCAGCCCAGATATGGTCATCTTCGTGAAATCACACACCGATAACCGCGGTAAAGACGCGTACAACATGGATCTCTCTGACCGCCGTGCTAAAGCGACCGTACAATATGTAATTTCCAAGGGAATCGACTCGTCAAGGATCTCAGGGAAAGGTTATGGTGAAAGCGAGCCTAAAGTCGATTGCAAGGAAAATTGCACCGAAGAGCAGCACGCGTTAAACCGTCGAAGTGAATTCCTGATTGTGAAGAAATAATCACTCAGACGTAATAAAGCAAAAACCCGGTCATCCGATCGGGTTTTTTTATATCCTATCCGTAACTAAAAAATTGTAATTCAAAGTCTCGCGGAGGTGCTCGCTGCTGATTATTTTTCCGCTTTCGGTTTGTTGTTCGTTAAAGTGTGGCGCAGCCAATCCGGCAAATGCGGCTTTTTGGGTGTAGTATTCTCTTCTGGTAGGGTGATACGGTGCGACGGCGTTAAAGACTGCATCACTGATTCGCTGTTCGACAATCGAAAGCACAATTCCGATGCAATCCGAAATATCGATCAGGTTAATTGGCGCGTCCGGATTGTCCAAATCCTGTCGTCCGGCAAGTTGCCTGACAGGATGCCGGTTGTTGCCTGTGAGTCCGCCAAAACGCACAATGGTAGTGGAAAACTTGGCGTTGTCCAGTAACAACTGCTCGGATTCCAGCAGCTGTTTCCCTGATTCAGTCACCGGCTCAGGATGGGTCGATGCCGTTACCAATCCCTGATTTTCCCCATAAACAGAAATTGAGCTTATAAAAACCACATTGACAACTTTGCTATCCTCAATAAACGGAATCAATCCCCGTATTTTGGATACGAAATTTTCGGAAGCATTGCCTCTGAGTTTCGGCGGTATATCTATTATCAAAGTGTCGGAGCGACTCAGGAATGATAATACATCCCCCGCAACGCCATCAGGGTTTACCGTTATTAAAAAGGGACTGATTCCAAGTTCTTGCAACAGCGGAATTTTTTCAACGGAGGTCGTCGATCCACGTACCACATATCCCTTTTCTAAAAACGCCTGGCCCAGGGGCAGGCCGAGCCATCCGCAGCCTAGAATACTAATTTCGCGCATGGCTCCTCATATTTTCGGGTGGTGGTGACACAATCAGCGGCCTTTTAGGGGAGGCCTTGATTTTCATGCTGACGGCGACCGCATCGTTCAGGACGAATGGCGCGGGCATCGTAGAAGCGGGTCGTTTCGCAATACTAAATAACGGATTGTCGAGCAAATCAAAAGATGACTCGAGCAAGCTCATATCGAAAATATCATTCCGGTTAATTGCAAATTGCAATTCCAGAGGCGCGTTGTCTACAACATAATAAGATAAAATCCTCTTTCCATTGCGCCGGTAAAGCGACCCTTTTTGGTTGAGATGACTGATGCCATTGGCTTTCAGATTGTAGAATTTCATTTTCTCGCCTGCGAAGATGTCGTAGCGGTTCACATTCCGTCCCGGAGCAATCCGGATATCGAAATACCTGAAATTTCCGATGGCAGTATCCCTGACGAAATCAATTCGGGGTAATATTAGGTCCTTACGGGGCGCCTCGGCCGACCAGCTGAAGTCCGAAGCGTATTTGCTGAACAACGTATTCCGGTTTAGGCTTGCTGCCTTTTTCGGGCTTGCGCCTAAGTAGCGTTTGGTCCACTCATCCGGCGTCTTGTCGTAGGTCGTCCAGTACGCTTTTTGCTGCTCCGCGTCATAGTAATATAACAAGCTGTTGGGTCTTGCCCTGCCCGGCCCAAATCCGGATTGCAGGTGTGCATGAACTAAAAACCCCGCCGCAGCCAGAAGCATCACAATAGCCCATCTGCTTTTTCCTGCGAGTGTCCCCAAAACAGGCAGCATTAAGCCAAAGAGGAGGACGGACAGCACCACCACGCCGTATAACATTTTTAAACCGAGCCCAACAGGCAACGCCACTAAAAAAGGCACAATCAGCACCAATGCCGGGATTGTCAGTAAGAGATTCAGCAATAGTGACGTCCGTTGCGTGATGATAAAGTAAGTAAATCCGAACAAGGCCGCAAGTGTGGGGATAATAAAGAACCCGGCACCCGGTAAAAACCAGGCAACCAATCCGCTAATGAGTATCCATATCGCAATAGGCGTCACGGCATAATTCATCATCTGCATCTCCGGCACGCTGCGACGGTAGCAAAACAGGGCAATTGCGAGCCCGGCCAGCAGGAATGCCGCAATATAATCGTGCCCGTTGTACGTAAATCCCTGTTGAATGTCAGTGTAGCCCGGGTACGCGGCTATTACGCCCTGCCACCCCAAAAAAGCGACAGCCCCGGCAACGAGTATTGCAATCAGGAAAACCAAAAAACCGCGCACCATGTCCTTTCCGTTCAGGATTCTTTTCCCGAACCCGACAAACACCAACCCGCAAAAAAGCAGCGAAGCGATGATGAACAACGGGAAATTCCATGAAAAAGGGTAGTGGATGAAACCATAAGGCACGTTGAAATACACCGAATCCTCAGTAGTGTCGAGCGAAGTGAGATCGGCATTCGATAAATGTTTCATTAACGGCAACAGGTAACTTCCCTGATGTGCCAGTGACGCCGCATTGAGGTGCGCCAGGTCGTCCTGCTGTGTGTGGTAATTGAAATGATCATCGATAAACGCAAAATTAAAACCCTGGATGCCTGCATTTTCCCTGAAAACCGTCAGGTCCGTGTCATTAGGAAGCATCTTGTAAATGCTGTACATCAGCGAATTACAGGCAGGAAAATCCACTTGGGATTCTGAAAAATGGCGTAACATTTCTGCATTTCCCTGGTTGACTTCCATTAACATATACGCGGGTCCCGAGGTACCGCGTGCTTCGAAATTGATGACCACGCCTACCTTTTTTGCGAGCGGGTGCTTTTGCACAAACAACGCCGCGCCATTCAGGCCCAGTTCTTCGGCATCGGTAAACAAGATGATGATGTCGTTCGCGTGCGGTGTTCTGGTATACAGGAACGCGCGGACCCCTTCCAGGATGGTGGCTACACCGCTGGCATCGTCGGCAGCGCCATGCGATTTTGTATGCGGCGCACTGTCATAATGTGAAAGCAGCAACAGCGATTTTCCCGTGCCGGTGCCTTTTATCGTCGCGATGATGTTTTTGGATTTGGTGAGACTGCCCCATTCAGTAAGGCTGTATCCTTCCTGCAGTTCGGTATCCAGCCCAAGATTCTTAAGCTCCTGTACAAGGTATTGTGCCACCGCTTCGTGATTTGCCGAACCGGTGTAATGCGGTTTTTCCGATATTTCCGACACAATTCTCAAAGCCCGAGGCGCGGAGAATTCGGACAGCGGAAGGTTCTTTTCCGACGCAGACTGCGGCATCATCGAATAAAAGATGAAGCCGACCAGGGCCGCCAGGAAAAATACTGTGGGGAGGGAACCGAATTTCTTTTTCATGGGCACGCGTTACGTTCTTTCCGTACAAGCACATACCGTCCGTTTTCAAGGGCAAGATAGCCTTGATCGTACACAAAACGGTAAGTATTTCCGGTTTTTGTAGTCAGGATATTCGTGAAGAAATCAAAATTGAAGCCTTTGTGCAGGAGCCGGTCGCGATCGGTTTTAGAAGTGCCCTGCGTGTTAAGCTCCGATAAGATGCGGTAATTTCGTCTCAGGGTATTGTTCACGTTCCGCATAAAATTAGTCACATCTTTATTGATTTTGTTGTTGTAGGCGTTGCGGCACCCGTCGCTGCAGAATTTCTTGTCCTCCCGGCCCACGACTTTCTCATGGCATTCAAGGCAGTTTTTCATCGTAGTTTTTTTGTTTTTGGAGCAGGACGTCCCGTCTTCTCGTCGTTGATGTGCCCGCTGTCCGCTGTATCTTTCCCTTTTTAAAGAAAAAAGGAAAAGGATGCCGCTTCCATCGGGGCTAAGAGGGAAATCCGTGCCCGTTGTGGCGTGTAATATTGTTAAGGTCAATCAAATATAATAATAAAAATTTACTTGCAAACGCTTACAAACGAATGCAAACGAATTTAAACGCTTGTTAACCGAATAAATACAAACCCGCTGCAAACCTTTGTCAAACCGGAACCAACTGCAGGGTTTCGCATAAAAAAAGACAACCACAAAATTTGAAAAGCCATGAATGCATTAAGAAACAAAGTACAATTGATCGGCCACACCGGTGCCGATCCGGAAGTTAAAGAGTTTGGTGAAGGTAAAAAAAGGGCGACGCTCACGCTCGCTACCAATGAGGTTTACCGGAACGACAAAGGGGAGAAGGTGGAAGAAACCCAGTGGCATCGAGTCATAGCCTGGGGAAAAACAGCAGAGCTGATTGAAAAATACGTTCCAAAAGGAAAGGAAATCGCTATAGAAGGCAAACTGACTTACAGGAGCTACTCAGACACCAACGGCGAGAAGAAATACGTGACCGAAGTGGTCGCCAACGACGTGCTGTTGCTGGGCAAATAGTTTATTCGACACCTCCGTCCGCGAATTTACGAAGGGTATATTGCCTGCCACGGGAATCATAATACGCCAGGATGTAAAAATCCTTATACCGAAAAACACTTGGAATGGCCGCTGATTCGTTACTCTCCAGGAATTCTGCGATGTAGTCATCCGCGATGATTTCCGGAACGGACTCGAGGTGTTTGAAATCCGCATCAAAAACCGATTCGAAATATACGGATTGGCCGGTTTCATTGTCAAACAAATAGCCTACATCACCCCCGCCGCCTGCCGCAATGGAACCGGCGCCCAGCGCGACGCCCAACAAAATATTTCCTGTGGTGGTGGTTTCCCGAAGTCCGCCCACAGTAAACAGCAAGTTGTTGCCCGAAGTGGTATAAACGGTCATCCCCGCATCGGAAGCGGCGAGTTTGCGGAAAAACTTTTTGACACTCAGTTCTGAAGGCCTGCCGTTTCCGGTTCGGCTCCACAGTGGGGAATTCCGGTAGTTGATGGTATCCCGTATCGATGCTTCATAGGTTTGCAGGACTACAGAGGTCTCAACATCTGTTCCGGTAAGCGTTAATTTTTCACCGTTACCCTTTAATTGGTACAGTCGGCCCTGATGATAATAGGAATTTGAAAATGCTGAAAGATCCGGATTTTGTGCGCGGCCGGCAGGTTGCATAAAGTCGGCTTTGCTGACGGAATAATCGTGAAGGTCAATCCGGAACAAAGTCGTCATCTCCGGATTGCTGTCGACGGTGAGCACTATCTTTCGGGGCGTTATGAACATCTTGGTTTTTTGTACTCCTGAGGCCAGCGCGTTTACCGATTCGGTTTGCATTTTCTCAATCGGAAATTTCGACAGCAGCTCTGAGAATGACAACGATTTTCCCCGACCGTCGCTGAATCCATACGCTGAAAAGTCGAGTGTATGTTGCGAAAAGGAGCCGTCGCCGAAAACATACAATTTTAAAAGTTGTGTTTTTTCAGGTGCCGTAACAGCATAAAAAACGTTATCCTGTGTAAAGCTGCAAACGAAGTTTTCGTCTGCGCCGATGAAGTCGAATGTTTTAACGGAAATGGATTTGGCGGCCAGGTCAAAATCAACCTGGGCCAATTTTTTAAGATCATCTCCCGCGAGAAACAATACGGGCGAATTGCCTTCGAAAGCATACCCCAACATCGACGGATATTTCCGGTCAGGAAAACTGACCACCATGCTGTCGCGAAGGAACAGTGCATTGTTGTAGCGAAGTACATGAATCGTTTCCTTATCGGCAACGAATGCATACACGTCCTTCGTTTTTTCATTAACTGCATTGAGAGCCTGATGAAAATCACTGTTTTTTTTCAATTCCAGCGGAGTGGAAACCAAAAGCGTTTGTGAAAGCAGGATATTTGTGAATAATAAAAAGAATAGTATTGGCCGAAACATAAGCATCAGTTTAAAGTATTCATACTTAACGTAAAATTAAGCATTATGTGTTCAGGGCATCCTGAAAAAAATCGATAAACCGGCCAACATGAAGCCCGTCCATCAAGCCATGATGCACATGAACTGACATCGGCATGGTTTTGATCCCAAGCGCTTCGGTTTTCATTTTGCCGAATGAAATCTTGGGGCAGCTGTCAGCAAACGAAAAACTCCGCGCATGCGACAACGACGTGAATGGCACCCACGGCAACGACGAAAAGTGGATCAGGTCGTCTCTGTCGAAAGATCGGGTAAACAGTCCCGGGGTATTCCTGACCCGTTCAATCTCGATTGAGGCATGGTTTGAAAACACCTCAAAGGCGGGGTGAAATTCGATCAGTGAAAAGCCAAACGAACCGTCAGCACGCGAAATGGTGGCAGAGGCTTGGATGGTTTCGTGTACAATTACGCGATCGCTGTCAATCCTGTATCGAAAATTTTCCACTGCGTTCACCGCACACAGTGTTTTGTGAAGGTAATACTGGAAAAACGAGTATCCACGTTCTTTGCTTATTGTGTACGCTTGCGTGCAATCTACTTCTACAACGACCCCGAAAAAAGGCTCGTCAAATCGGCGAAAGAACTCGAAATGTTCCTTGCGCGGCCACGAATCCAATTCCAGGTACCGACTCATAAATCAAAAATCGAAAGTACGTCCCTGATTTTCTCGAAATCCCTGAAATTGTCGTGTACTACCTGGTGATCGATTTTCTCATGGGCCCAGGTGGTGTGGAATGGGATGTGAATAGCGTGGCCGCCGATTCCGAGTACAGGCAGTACGTCTGATTTCAGCGAATTGCCAATCATCAGGAATTCGGACGGATGAATGTCAAGTCGGTTCACCAGATCCGAATAGTCGACTTCCTGTTTGTCTGACATCACTTCGATGTGGTGGAAGTATTTTCCAAGCCCCGAATTGTGGAGTTTGCGCCTCTGGTCGAGTAAATCGCCCTTGGTTGCTACCACAATCTTGTACCTGGGATTGAGGATTTCGAGTACTTCCTCGACGCCGTCAAGCAACTCGATCGGTTTTTCAAGCAACTCTTTTCCATACTGGATGATTTTGGCAACGACCTCATTGCTGATTGTATGGTTGGAAATGTCCAGTGCAGCCTCAATCATGGAAAGGATATATCCTTTGATGCCGTAACCATACAGACGTAAATTGGCAATCTCGGTCTTAAAAAGTTCCTGGGAAAGTGAATGTCTTGACAAATAAGGTGCGAGCAGTTCACAGAATTTCTCTTCCGTCTCCTGGAAATAAGGCTCGTTTACCCAAAGGGTGTCGTCAGCATCAAATGCGATTACTTTGATGTTCATGGCCATTTTCAATTTATAGTTTCACCGTTGTTTACGCCCTCGGCATCAGGATTTACGAAAACCAGTTTCCCGTCCGGACTGTTTGTCATTAAAATCATGCCCTGGCTTTCAGTGCCGCGGAGATTTCTCGGAGCGAGGTTCACCAAAACGGTGACCCGTTTGCCAATAATGTCTTCCGGAGAAAAACTTTCGGCAATACCTGACACGATAGTGCGCACGTCGAGCCCGGTATCGATTTTCAAGATCAGGAGTTTATTTGCCTTCGGCATCTTTTCGGCTTCAAGAATGGTGCCTACGCGCAGGTCCATCTTCGCGAAATCCTCGTACTGGATCAGGTCTTTTTGTGGTTCCATGAGCTTGTTTTCTGCTTTATTGGCGGTTTTAGTCGCTTCCAGTTTATCAATCTGCTTTTGGATCTCTTCGTCTTCGATTTTGGAAAAAAGCAGTTCGGCCTGTCCCAAGTGTGTTCCCGGAGAAAGTATCGTCTGTGGTTTGGCGACTTCCTCCCAGTCGTTAACGCCATTACCGCTCGAGTGCATCCCCAGCATGCGTTTCAGTTTTTCAGACGTGAAGGGCAGGAAGGGTTCCGCAAGCACAGCGAGCGCGGTAGCGACCTGCAACGCGACAAACATTTGTGTCTTGACACGCTCGGGATTTTCTTTCACCATTTTCCAGGGCTCTTCATCGGCGAGGTATTTATTCCCCAAACGCGCCACGTTCATCATTTCGCCCAGGGCTTCCCTGAAACGGTAACGTTCAATCGAGCTCGAAATCACCGCCGGGTAGGCGCGCATTTCAGTCAATGTCTGCTCGTCAGCTTCCGTAAAATCATTCGGCTCCGGAACGATCCCGTCGTAATACTTGTGCGACAACACCACCACACGGTTAATAAAATTCCCAAGTATAGCCACAAGCTCGTTGTTATTTCGGGCCTGGAAATCCTTCCAGGTAAAATCATTGTCTTTGGTTTCGGGTGCATTTGACGTCAGCGCGTACCGCAAAACATCCTGCTTCCCGGGAAAATCCTCAAGGTACTCGTGCAGCCAAACCGCCCAGTTTTTAGAGGTGGACAATTTATTGCCTTCGAGGTTCAGGAATTCGTTTGCCGGTACATTGTCGGGTAAAATAAACGATCCTTCCGCCCGGAGCATCGCCGGAAAAATGACGCAATGGAATACGATATTGTCCTTTCCGATAAAATGCACGAGCTTGGTATCGCTGCTTTTCCAGTAGGGTTCCCAGTCTTTGCCTTCGCGCGCCGCCCATTCCTTGGTCGAAGAAATGTAACCGATCGGCGCGTCAAACCAGACGTACAGTACCTTCCCTTCAGCACCTTCCACAGGGACGGGTATGCCCCAGTCAAGGTCGCGGGTGACGGCACGGGGTTTCAGTCCGTCGTCCAGCCAGCTTTTCACCTGGCCCAGCACATTGGTTTTCCAGTCCTTGGCGTGGTCTTTGAGGATCCATTCTTTGAGGAAGGCGTCGTATTGGTCCAACGGCAGGAACCAATGCTTTGTCTCTTTCAATATCGGCGTTTCGCCGGTGATGGTCGATTTTGGGTTGATCAGGTCGGTGGCATTTAACGTGGAGCCGCAACGCTCACATTGATCGCCATAAGCTTCCTCGTTGCCGCATCTCGGACAAGTTCCCGTCACGAAACGGTCGGCCAGGAACTGCTCGGCTTTAGCGTCATACAGCTGTTCGGTCACTTCTTCAATGAACTGCCCGTTATCGTAAAGTTTCCTGAAAAATGCCGACGCGGTCTCATGGTGTATTTTCGATGAAGTCCGCGAATAATTGTCGAAAGAAATCCCGAAGTCGGCAAACGATTTCCGGATCAGCCCATCGTATTTGTCGATAACCTGCTGCGGCGTGATGCCCTCTTTTTTGGCCTTCATCGAGATCGCTACGCCGTGCTCGTCGCTGCCGCAGATGAATGCGACGTCCCTGCCCTGCAGGCGAAGGTAACGCGAATAAATATCGGATGGCACATACACGCCGGCAAGATGGCCGATGTGTATCGGGCCGTTGGTGTAAGGCAATGCGGCCGTAACCGTATATCGTTTGGCGCCGCCCATTTTGCCCTGGCCTGGGATTTGATTTTGTAACATAATGCAGTCTGATTGCTTCGCCGCTGCGGGACCATTCCCCGGGCGTCTGCAAAAATAAGTTTTTTTGGGATGTTATCAGGAGCTATTTCCCGCTGTCCGCTATATCTTTTTTAAACCCTTCGGGATTTAAAAAAGGATGCCGCTGCCATCGGGGCTAAAATACCCTGTCGGAATGTAAATTATTCGGTATTTTTGTACGTCACAAATCATGATATGAAAAACCCAAAGGCCCTCTTTGCGATAATCCTCTGCGGATTTTTTATGTTCCAAAACAGTCAAGCACAACGAAAAATGATCACACCTGAATTTTTGAAGAAAGGCGATACCGTAGGCATATTGGCCACCGCCAGGAAAATAGAGCTGGCGACCTTGCAGCCGGGAATTAAATTGCTCGAAAGCTGGGGCCTCCATGTGGTGATCGGGAAAACCATCGGGAAGGAGGACCACCAGCTCGCAGGAGCCGACTGGCTTAGGGCGACCGACTTCCAGGAGATGATGGACAATCCGTCCATTAAGGCCATCTGGGCAGGAAAAGGTGGGTACGGCACTGTCCGGATCGTGGACCGATTAGATTTTACCAAATTCCGCAAGAACCCTAAATGGATTATCGGATTCAGTGATATGACCGTACTGCACAGCCACATTAACAACATGGGTATTGAAACGCTGCACGCGCTGATGGCAATGAATGTAAAGACCGCGACCCCGGACGCCATTGAGTCCCTGCGGAAGTCCCTTTTCGGGGAATCACTTGTCTATACTCTGCCGGCACATCCGTATAACAGGATGGGAAAGGCCTCCGGGGAAGTCGTCGGTGGGAACCTTTCGGTGCTGTACAGCATACTGGGCTCCCGATCAGAGGTCGATTACAAAGGCAAAATCCTTTTCATAGAGGACCTGGACGAGTACCTGTACCACATCGACCGCATGATGATGAACCTGAAGCGCAACGGTTATTTCGACGGGATCAAAGCCGTTGTAGTAGGCGGTATGACAGAAATGAAGGACAACGACATCCCGTGGGGCAAGGACGCGCTGCAAATCATACAGGACATCCTCAAAGATTATCAAATCCCCGTCGTCTATAACTTTCCCGCCGGGCATATTAAGGACAACCGCGCCATGATTTTAGGTAAAACGGTTTCGATTGAGGTCACCCAAAACGGAGCGACAGTCCGTTTTGAATAACGTCTATTGTCAACGGAACACTGCAAATGGCATCACACAACGAATTAGGAAAACTCGGAGAAGAACTGGCTGTAGCGTTCCTGCAAAAAGAAGGGTATGACATCCTGGAAACCAACTGGGCATTCCAAAAAGCTGAGATCGACGTAATCGCCCGTAAAGAGAATACACTCGCCATCGTGGAAGTCAAGACCCGCTCTTCGCTGGATTTCGGGTTGCCGCAGGATGCTGTGAATTCAAAAAAAATCAAACTTCTCGTGAAGGCAGTCAATCAGTATGTTGAGGAAAACGATCTGGATGTTTTAGTGCGCTTTGACATCGTAGCCATCCACGCGGTTAAAAATCAATTCGTTATTGACCATCTCGAAGACGCATTCTATCACTTTTAGCCTGTTATATTTGTAACAAATTGTTTTTTAGATGTATGTTTGCAAAACAGACAACACTACACTAAAAACCATGAAAACAATTTCTGCTGTAGTCGAAAACTACATCAAGACCAAGCCATTTCTTTTAAGTGCGCTGTCGCAGGGCATCATCAACCTGACATCACTTTCCCGCAATATGCTGCCCGAACTCCAGGCAGAACTGGGCAAGGATGTCAAACAGGGCGCGATTGTCATGGCACTCAAAAGGCTTTCGGAAGACCTCGATTTCCGGCTGAACCACAAAATCGTGAAAGTTCTCAAAAACCTCGGCGAGATCACCGTGCGCTCATCGCTGTCTGATTTTACATTTGCGGTTTCGGACACCATTTTAAACAAGCAGGCCGAATTGATTTCAGAAATCAACTCCTATTCCGATATCTTTTACACTTCCTCGCGCGGCGTGAGTGAAACCAATATTGTGGTGAGTGACAGCGTCAGCCATCTCGTCGACAAGCATTTTTCGGGCGAAAGGCTGTTGCATAAGTTCGACAATCTGGCGTCAATTACCATAAAACTCCCCAAAGATAACGTGTCGACGCCCGGCGTTTATTATTTCATATTCCAGAGGCTGGCATGGGAAGGCATCATTATCAATGAAGTGATTTCGACTTCGTATGAATTTACCGTGCTGGTAAGTGAAGACGATGTGGATGTGGCATTTAAGGTGATAAAGGACCTGAAATCTTTATAAATCAAAAAATTAACAAATTAATCCCTTATATTTGACCTCCTTAATTTATAAAAACACTATGAAAAAAATTCTCCTCTTAACAGCACTCCTGTTTTCTGTGACCTTTCAGGCACAGAAAGCCGTGGTAAAGGATGTGGAAAAATTGATTGCGAAGAAAGCAGTGTTCAAGACCTTTGAGGTTTTTACACCCGCGAATGCAGTTGATAAGAATCGTGACGCCATTGTCACGGATGCGGCCTATGCCAAGGCCAACGTGGATGTCATCAATGCCATCGTTGCGCAAAAATACCCTACGATTGAAATCGAGATACCCTACCACCAAAAGCAGATTACGGTGCAGCTTTACAGCGTAAACCTGTTTGCCGATGGCTTCCATATTGATACCGACAGGGAATCGTCAATACCTTTCACGCCGGGTGTATACTACCGCGGAATGATCAAAGGCGACGAGAATTCAATAGCGTCACTAAGCTTTTATGACGGGCAGATGATGGGTATCGTGTCCAATCCCGAAATCAGCAACCTCGTGATCGGCAAACTGATAAAGGCCGGCAACGTGAATGATTACATCATTTACGAAGACCAGAACATGCAGGTAAGCCAGAATTTCGATTGCCATACCGACGATAAGAATATCAGCAGCGGCGTGGATGCACACCGTGACGGAAATGATACTGCGAGTCCGCAGACCGTAAAATGTGTATCGATGTACTTTGAAATGGACTACAACCTTTACCAGAGCAATGGAAGCAATGCGTTTGCCAATGCGAACTGGATGATGGGATTGTTTAACAATGTTCAGACACTGTATGCCAATGAGACCGTAAATATCGCCTTTAAGGCCCTTTATATGTGGACGACCCCGGACCCTTACACAGGTTCTGATTCTTCTGACTACAAAGACCAGTTCGGCAGCCTTCGCCCCAACTTTGACGGTGATGTAGGCTCATTGATCGGGATCGATCCGGGCGGACTGGGTGGTGTGGCAGCGTCTATCGGAGGCATCTGCAGCGATCTCAATTACAGTTATTCGGACGTTGATCCTGGGTATCAGGATGTTCCAACCTACTCCTGGACAGTGAATGTGGTAACGCATGAAAACGGCCACGTACTCGGATCCAGGCATACCCATGCCTGTGTTTGGAATGGCAACAACACGTCTATAGACAGTTGTGCAGGCTATGTGGAAGGTGGATGCGCCATGGGTCCAATTCCAGCATCGAATGTAAAAGGAACGATGATGAGCTATTGTCACCTCGTTTCGGGTGTCGGTATTGCGTTCAGCAACGGATTCGGACCGCAGCCCTCTGCAGCCGTAGTCAATTTCGTTAACGCATCTTCCTGTCTGAGCAGCGGTTGTACCGGAGCTTGTGTGAACAGGGTGTCTAATATTAACGTGAGTTCGCTATCCTCTACGTCGGTACAGGTTACCTGGGCTGATACTTCAGGCACCGACGAATGGGAAATCTCCGTAAGCGAAGCGTCGAGTTCATTTGAATTCTCGGATACGGTAACTGCCATGACTTATACTGCCAACAGCCTTAACGTGGGTACACAATACAAGGTGAAAATCAGGCCAATCTGCTCAGGATTTGTTACGACGTCGTTTATAGAATTCTTCTTCACGATGAGTGCGAATCTTAACGTTGAGGACAACAACAACATCGATTTTGCATTCTATCCAAACCCTACCAAAGACATCGTAAATATCAGCGCTAAGTCCAATATTGACGAGGTCCTTGTTTACAATATCGAGGGCAGGCTGTTATTGAGGAAGTCGGTGAAGTCAGCCGATACCACGATTGATATTTCCGGTTTTGCAACAGGAACGTACTTCTTCAAGCTTAGGTCTGAAGATAAAGAAGCACACTTCAAGATACTGAAAATGTAATTTGACCCTGCAATAAATAAAAAGCCGCCCTTCAAGGCGGCTTTTTATTTATTGCGTCATGTGCATCTTGAAAAAATTAAGGTAGACGCATTGATGGTAAAAATGCAGATGTATTAAAGGGCCGATTAAACTTCTGGGAGATCAGTCCGTGACAGGTTGCGCTTCGTGGGATCAGTGCCCGCATTGATCGATTGTCCCTTTCGTCTGTGCCCGGTTGTTACTTCTGTGGTGAGCCCTTCAATAAAAACTCCATCCTTCGCAGGATCGGGCAACACCGGAAAAACCCGCTGATACAACAACAAAAAAGCCGCTTCCTTGATGAAGCGGCTTTTTCTATTATATAACTAAGACAGCTGGCCTGTTAGTTGGCTTTTGAATATTCGTAGTCAAGGTTGCCCGTTGTCATGCCATACAGGTTTGTCGTGCTGTTGTACGTTGGGATTGAACCGGCAGTTTCTGTACGTTTCAGGTAATGTGTTGTGGTGTTGTAAGTGTACGCGGTGTTAATGCCGTCTGCGCTGCGGGTATATACATTGCCACCGGTGCGTGTATAAGTACCGGTATGGCTTTCCGTGTTGCAATCGAGCGTTTGCCCAACGTTACCAACAGTAGTCCACGTTCTTGTTTCCTCATAAGTACCGTTGGTATGGAAAAGGATGTTCGAGTCTCCGTAACACATCACCTCATTGGTCAGGTCGGTAGAACTGTCGCCATCGTCATCAAGGTCCTGCGTGCTGCCAGTAATCAGCGAAGTCAATTCGAATCTTCCGGTTACCTCTGCGGCCCCTGCAGTGTTCGTGTTGTTGGCATCGTCGTCTGTCGCGCCGGCGTCCTCATCATTTTCAGTATACCTTTCGAAGGTCAGTTCCAGGTTGTCGTGGCCTGTCGCCCAAAGTGCCATCGTTGTATTAAATACTGACGTCGGTGCATTGGTGATCATACGCAACAATTTGTGGTTGTTTACATTGAAGCTGTAAGTCGCTGTCTCGGCACCAGTGCCCGACGTCCGTGTCGTTGTCACAGTGCTGCCGCTCAGCGTATACGTCCCTGAAGACACATCGGTCTGGCAGGTAAGCCCTACACCACCATTGCTGATCGTGCTGTACGAATAACTTTCGTCGTAGGTTCCATCGGCATGGAATGCAATCCAGCTGTCGTTATAACAGGCTCCTTCGGTAACCAGATTGGTCGAAGCGTCTCCGTCACCGTCAAAATCCTGCGCTAACGGGGTTACGGCAGAAGTCAGTTCGTAAGTGCCCACAAGGCTTGCGTTTCCGCTGTTGTTGTCTTCATCATCGTCTGAAGAGCACGACGTCATCGCTAAGCATCCTGCTGCGGCAAGTAAGTAAAGTTTGAAATTTTTCATGGCAATATTTATATTTAAGATTATACGTGCAAAAGTACCTTTGTTGCCCTGCGGCTGCGTTACAGGATTTCGGGATAACATTATAAAATGAAAAAACCCGCCAGGTGACTGACGGGTTCTAACTGTTATTAATTATAAACTATGCAGGCGGATTAATTGCTCGATTTTTCGTACTCGTAATCCAGGTTTCCTGACAGCATCGCAAAAACATTGGTCAGGCTGTTGAATGAAGGATAATCCCCATTATTTTCAGAACGGCTGAGGATGTTCGTTGTGGCATCCAGGTCGAAGGCAGTACGCACGGAACCATTTCCTGATGATCTGGTAAACACCCTGTCACCCACGCGGGTCCATGTACCTGTCCTGGTTTCAGAATCACAGGTCAATGAAAGACCAAGGTTTCCTAAAGTGCTGAAAGACCTTGTTTCCTCATAAGTACCGTTGTTATTGAATTTGATTTTTGAATCGCTGTAGCAGCTTGTTTCATTCAACAGGTTTGATGAACTGTCGCCGTCATTGTCAAGATCCTGTGAATTTGAAGTCAGCAAGGATGACAAGCCGAAGTTACCCATGATTTCAGCCATACCGCTGGTGCTGACGTTGTCGTCATCGTCATCAGTGTTTCCGTTATCCTCATCGTTGTCAGTGTATTTTTCGAAAGTCAGTTGCAGGCTGCTGGTCATGTCAACCCATAAAGCAGTGGCTTCGTCAAATCGTGACTGGGTAGCATTGCTTGCATTGCGCACCAGCGTATGGCTGCTGGCATTAAAAGTGTAAGAAGCGTTCAGGCTTCCTGATCCTGACGTGCGTGTTGTGGTGATGTTGTTTCCGTTTCTTGTGAAAGTACCTGAAGACAATTCAGTGTGGCATTCGAGTTTCAACCCGCCTTCAGCCTTAGTGCTGTAAGAATAGCTTTCGTCGTACGTTCCGTCGTTATGGAAACTGATCCAGCTGTCATTGTAGCAGCTGCCTTCAGTCACCAGGTTGGTAGACGTATCCCCATCCCCATCGTAATCCTGTGCCTGCGACGTATTGGCCGCAGTAAGCTCATAAGTTCCCGTAAGATCGTCGCTTACATTGTTGTTGTTGGAACCGTTATCATCATCTGATGAGCATGATGTTATCGCAAAGCATCCTGCTGCGGCTAACATGTAAAGTTTAAAATTTTTCATGGCAATAATTTTTTATAAAAGTTTATATGCCAAAATTATTGCGCACGTTCCTTGCCGGCTTACAGGATTCTCATTAATGTTTACGGGATTTAAGCGTGAAAATCCTGTAACAAAAACATGGGGATTGTATAAAAATTAACACCTGCCAGCTGGCAACCGACTTACTTCAGCGTAAATGTAAAAGTGGCTTTCAATGCGATATTGTCCTTAAAATCAGGAAGTGAATACGCCCCGTAACGGTAATAGGCGCCAATACCGAAACCGGCGTTGGCAATCCCGAAATAATCAGCTTTCAGCAGACTGTCGAGCTGCAGGCCCGATTCGAAAAACCAATTTCTTTTGATCCGGTAGTCGGTGTTGTGCACATAAGGGCGCGATATATCGCCCCACCCCGCATTGGTGTGCAGCGAAATTCCGGGCTGGAATTGTCCGGCCTTAAAAAGCAGGCCTGAGAAATGGTGTGACAGGAATATATTCACATAGCGGTCGGAAAGGAACTCATACGGGCGCATGGTCTGGAACGTGTTCTTCATGATCACCGGCACCTCGCGGTCATAACTGCCCTCGCCGGTAAACATCAGGCCATACGGCAGCGGTGTGTCTACATAGCCGCCCTGGAGGGTATAAGATGTCGTTCCGAAATTTTTGGTATAAAAAGACTGGTCGACCTGCGCCTCAAACCGGTTGTATGACAACTCGCCATCGAGCACTTGCTTCAGTCCCCGGGTATAGGACACATTCAATACCGGGAAATCGGTGCCGCTGCTCGTACGCTGACCGAACATTGTCGACAGCCTTTCCCTGAATGCAAACCGCATGTTGACGTTCAGGCTGGTATTGTGGTAATCCGTTACCGGAACCAGTGGGGTCGGGAAGAAGGCATAAGGATATTTCAGGGTCACGGCCTCGGTCGCCATGGAAAACTTCCATTTGAACCAGCGGAAACTGCGGAATTCCACCCAGAAATTCTCACCGTCTTTCATGTCAAAGCGCGATGCGATGTATTTGCGATAGCCAAACAGGGACTTCCGCGACAGGTCGGCGCCGAAAATACCCGTTTCCGCAAGATCATGGTAATATTGCGCCCCAATCCGGAACTCATGATTCCGGGACAGCGTATAAATGAACTCACCCCCGTATTTAGATTCCTCATCGTTCAGCCCGTAGCCATAAAATGCGCCTACGGTAAAGTTCCGGAACAGCTTGTCATTTGTGTATATGCCGGTGCCCAGCCGCAGTCCCTCATACTTATTATATGTAAAGGTCCTGTTCAGGTCGATATCAATCGGACCGATGGGCAGCCTGCCTTCAATGAAGCGTGCGATACCGGCCACGATGCGGTCCATGTTGTGCTCCCTGCCTACGCTGTCGAGCAGGCGGTAGGTCTTCAGGTCGACGCTGTTGATTTTCTCCTTCCGGAACTGGTCCCAGAACAACGAATCCTTACGTGTCGCGTCGGCAGCGATCCGCACGGATTCGATCCCGAAATCCCTCCGGCGCAATGCCGGATTGATCTGTACGCTGTCGATGTAGCTTTTGCCGTCCATGACCATGTACATCTGCTTCGCAGGATAGTCGTTAAAGACGAGTGCGAAATTCATTTTCTCGGGGAACCATTGTCCGCCCGTAAACTGATACTGCTGGCGGATGCGCAGCTCGACTTTTTTCTTTTCCGCCGGGGAGGCCACGACATTCTGTACCGCATAGCCGTTGCTGTTGATGAAAAGCTGCCCTTTCAGCGCATCAAAATTCTTACCCTTTCGCGGGGCAAACGATATCACGTAAACGGTGTCCCTAAGCGACGCGCGCGTTTCTTCAAGACGGAACTGGTACTTGTCGAGGCTGCCGTTGGCAATCGGGTTCAGGTAGTGCTTGTCGAGCATCCTGATGTCATCCTCATAAAATGAGAACGGCTGGAAATCGGTCATCACGGCCGCAAACGCCGGATTCTGGAAACCCGATACCCGTGTAGCCGTTACGGTCTCCTCGCTGAGGTCGGGTTTGAGGAACTTCCGTTTGGTGATCGATTCCATCATAAAGGCGTGTTTCGACATATCGACCTTCGTGTGCGCCGAGTCGGTATGGCGCACATTGAGCATCATCTTATTGTAGCAGTTGTACGTAAACGACCCGAGGCTGTTGGGGTTGTTCTTTTTCTTATTCGCGATGACCTTCCTGATGATCGCGTGTGCGGGGTTCACATAATTCACGGTGACCTCCTCAAGCGCATTCTCGGCCGGCTCGAGCGATATTTTCAGCGCAAGCTTAGGGTCGCGCGATACGGCCACTTTTTTGGACTTGTACCCGATATAACTCACGGTGATGTGCGTGATTTCGTTCGCCGATTCCAGCGTAAACTGCCCGTTGAGGTCTGAGCCCGTGGTGCTGCCGTTGTCGGCTTTGATGCTCGCGAAGGCAAGTGGGGATTGGGTGGTGGCGTCGATAACGGTCCCGGAGATGGTATGCTGCGCGAAAAGCTTACTGCACAGGAAGATGCAGAGGAGAACGTATTTCATGTTTTGGGTTTTGGTGGGGTAAAAATAGGGGAAATGGTTGTGAAGGAGGTGTTAAAAATGATGCGAGGTATTAACTCTGCAGTCAGTACAAGTAGGGTTTAACTACTTTCATTTTAAATTTATACATTTACGAAAAAACATCATGCACAAAATATCATTTAATGAGTGGAAAAATTCGATGTCTTTTATGATTGACGATGAATTTGATAATAATTTTTTAAAGAGTATAGAAAATCTAACAACGTTCATTAACAATAATTGCAGTCAATTCTCAGAACATAATTTATTGTCTAATTTCTTGACTCAAAATCTTGAAGGAGTCGTTCCATTAACAAGGTTAAGGTGTCTGATTTCGTTAATTGGTCTGTCGGAAGAAAGGCTCAAAAGAGTAGTTTCTTTGATAAGAGTAAAGTTTCTTAATCAGGAGTTTAACACAGAATGGAGCACAAAGCAGATATCTAATTTAATTATCAAAGATGATATGTTTCGAAATCTTTTGGTAGATTTTTTTATAAACGGGCGAAATTCAATAGTAGGTGAGGAGATCCCGCTATATTATCTACAAAATTTTAAATTACTTAGCATTGATTTCATTAATGATCTTAGTAATTTTAATTATGTTGAACGGATACTAAATGATGGAGAAATTCAAGATAAATATTCAAATAGAGTTGGTACACATATTGAAACGCTAATTAAAAATAAGATAGACAGTTATAATTCAGTAACTGGTAGAAATGTTTCCTATGAAGTGATGAAAGAATTTCCTCTATTAAACAAAAATATAGATTTTTTGATCCCATCACTCAATGAACCAAAAATTTTAATTGAAGCATCATATAATATAACTACGGGAAGCGGTCAATCAAAAAGGGCTGATCAATTAGTCGATATATATTCAGCATTGATGAAACATAATGCAAATCATAGGCAAAACCAAATTATAATGGTTAATTACTGCGATGGATTTGGATGGGTAGGAAGACAAAATGACCTACATCGAATATATGGTGCAAGTGATTATGTAATAAATCAGAAAACGCTCGATTTATTAGATGGAATTTTAGACGCTTATATCTAATTTAGTATTTCGTGTTTTGAAAGCGTCCCGACACCTTCATCGAAATTGGCTGCAAAATTATCCGCCATTTTAGAAGCAACAAACTCTACAACAGGAACTGCTACAGTATTTCCTAATAGATCAAACGCCTCATTTTCTTTAGTTGGAATTTCATACCATTCAGGATAGCCGAATAATCTTAATCCTTCTCTAATTGTTAATCTTCGTAGCCCATTTCCATCAGGCACAGCTAGCCTTGACACATCGGTTGCTACCAATGTTGGAGCAATATCATCAGGATTAAGTATTTTATTTATTTCAAAACTTAGCTTTCCCGTTACTATATTATATCCTTTGGGCTTACTAGTATCGTATTCTCTATATGTTTTGATACCATTGTCGGTTTGTTCCTTAACTAATTTTTTCGGGTGTTCAAACTTTAAATAACCCTTTCGTGTCAAATCTTCAAGCATTTCATGTAATTCACTTTCGGGACATTCAAAAAACGTTTTTATCTGCTGCAATGTTAGTGTCATTCCGTCCATCCAATCAATCCCTATTTGTTCTGCCCATTGTTTCTTTCTTCGCTCTTTGAATAATTTGTCAAGCAAGAACGACTGCTTTTCGGAAACCTCACCCTTTAAACCTATATCCCAACTATGGATATTATTGTCACCACCTCTTTTGTCCTTTATTGACTTTCCATATAAATCCTTTATTTCAAAGTGCGCTAAAATTTTTGTTACAAAATCTGATTCTATGGTCTTGAGTCCTTTCTCTAAAATATCCTTAAGCACTGAAAATTTAGGTTCATTCCCTTTCAAATCAACTTTACCCGATTTTGTCCCAACTATAAAAATTCTCTTTCTTGATTGTGCTAATCCAAATTCTAAAGAATCAAAAACGCTCCAAGAAACATGATATCCCAAATCGTTTTCTAGCTTAAAAAGTATCGTTGATAAAGTTCGGCCTATGTCATCTGTCTTATTCTCTAAATCATGTTTTACGAGACCTTCCACGTTCTCTAATATAAACCCATATGGTTTTTTCTCACTTAAAATCCTTTCGATTTCAAAAAATAAAGTCCCTCTAGTGTCCATAAATCCTCTCCGCTTCCCTCCGGAGCTGAAAGGCTGGCAAGGGAATCCTCCTAAGAGGAAGTCAAAATCGGGTATGAACTCATCTCTAATTTTGAAAATATCACCCACAAAGAAATCGTGCCTAAAGTTTTTATTAAGAGTTTTAACCGCGTGAGGCTTTATTTCAGAGGTCATTACACATTCTGTTTCAAACCCAATTTTGTTAAAAGCGGCCTCAAAGCCCAGCCGAATCCCTCCAAGTCCAGCGAACAGATCGATAAACCGTATTTTCTTTCTATTTTCCATCACGTATTCTTTTATATTCAACATTTGGCTCGGCAACACTCAATGAGTTATTCTCGTATTGCTCAATTTCGATTTTGTTACATCTTATAACGAAGAGGCATTGCAAAAAAAAGGATGCGCTAAAACTTCCACGGCTGATTTTACTATCGATTCCCGCTTTGGTCTCATCTACCCCAATCTCTTTTAGCATTAATGCTAAATCAGCATTGGATATACCCCTTTTAATCAACTCTGATTTGAGTAAACGTTTCGCTTTGTCTCCCCAATTAATCATTTTGCTACAAAATATTTATTGCAATTTTATACAATAATTATCATATATGCAAATAAATGTATGAAAATGAAAACACGTGTTATCAAGACGACATTTGCAATTTCAAATGAACTTAAATATAATTAGTGTAAGGCTAAACAAAAGGTAAACTAATTATAAAAATTTCAGCCTTCAATGTAGCCCATTGGATATTATTTTGCGTAACTTAAATCATCAAATATGCTTTTAAACTGTGTTTTATGGATAAGTCTTCAAAGGATAAAAGAAGCAAGATCATGCGCGCCATCAAAAGCAAGGACACCAAATCCGAAGTGTTACTTGCAAAAGCCCTATGGAAGCGCGGCCACCGCTATCGCAAACACAACAAATCCATTTTCGGAACACCCGACCTTTCTTTTAAGAAATACAAGATTGCCATATTTGTAGACAGTGAATTCTTCCATGGGAAACATTGGGATATCGTTGAAAAGCGCCCAAAGGCCAATGCGGAATTTTGGCAGAAAAAGATTGAGCGGAACATGCAGCGCGACGATGAAGTCAATGTATTCCTAATCCAATCCGGCTGGACCGTCCTCCGTTTTTGGAGTGACGATATCAGGAAAAATCTTTATACCACCGTCCGAACGATTGAAAAGCACATTGCAGAAATCCACGATAGGATTTATTTTGAGTGACGCCCCACTTCTGCACCACCCAAATCCGCAAAGACCTCCCCACCGTCATCACCACCATCGAACACCACCTCCAATCGAAAATCCCAACCTAACCCGATTTTCGCATCGCATTAGCTTATTGCATACTGTTTGAACCGGATATACCCGCATGTATACCGCATAATGCGGCATCCAACCCGCTTTATGTGGTATCCAACCCACATTATGTTTCCCCTGAAACGCATTTTTTAGCCGGTAAAATCTCCATCACAGGAAATAGTATATCTTACAGCACAATATACAACTGTAAACCCAGCACTGATACCAAATAAATTAGCATCAATGCTGAATAATTCAGCATTGATGCTAATTTAATCAGTATAGATGCTAATTTAATCAGTATAGATACTCATTTATTCAGCATAGAAGCTTATATATTGCGTATTGATGCTCATCTAATCAGTATAGAAGCTTATTTAATCAGCATTGACACTGATTTATCCAGCACCTATGCTGATTAAAACAGCATTGATACTGAAATAACCTGGTATAGATTCCAACCGGCATGACCGCCCGAAATACCGCCTCGTCAACTGTTTAACGTAGTCTGGTCAAAACCGATTCCTGTAGTGAACCGCCTGATGACTGTGCCATAGCAACTCCACTATAACCATCTTAATCTGTGCTGGCGTACCAGCACCACTCAGGTCGGCACGCAAAACACAGCGGCAATTACCTGCTGTAAATCAAAACGATATCCCATTGATGACCATTTTGATGACCATGATTTTTATGGTATCGTATACGCGATGACTAGTTTTGGGTACGATCAACCAAACGAAAATCTCATGGCAAATACATTACGTTTTTTATGCTGTTTCTTTTTCCTGTCACAGGCCTATGCCCAAAACATCCGCTACGTCACCCCTACCGGCAGCGGTACAATGGACGGCTCCTCTTGGAGTAACGCGGGTAACGATCTGCAGTTGATGATGGACACACTGCCGTCCGGCGGCGAAGTCTGGGTGAAGGCAGGCAATTACGTACCGACACGCAATGCGGAAACCGGCGCCTACCTGCCCGGCAACCGGCACGATGCGTTTGTTTTGCGCAACAATGTGACGCTGTATGGCGGCTTCAACGGTACCGAAACGACCCTCGCCGAGCGCGATCCTTACAATCCCGCCAATGAAACTGTGCTCGACGGGGACCTGGACCATGACGATACGCCATTCACGAACGGCTTCAACGTCACGGGCAATGCATTCCACGTCGTGGTGGCTGCGGGGCTGACACAGGCCGGGATGGACGGATTCACCATTGCCCGGGGATATGCCATAAGTGATGGCGGGATATCCGTCTCAGGCTACGCAATCTACGGCACGAACGGTGGGGGTCTCTACGCCCGCAGCAGTACGGTCAACTTAAGAAACATCCGGTTTACAACGAACACATGCGTCGTATTGGGCGGCGCGATATACGGGATAACGTCGACAATCGATGCCCTGAACTGTACCTTCGACCGTAATTTTGCCGATGATATAGGATTCGCAGCCGCCATCGCGATAGAGAATTACGGTTCGTCGGTGCCCGGCGGGGCGTTTACGAATTGCGTTTTTACGCGCAACAGTTCCAACTCTTATGGGACATGTCGAATGCAAATACCGATGCCGCAGTGTATTAAATTATAAAAAAACCTCAAAATACTGAAAGACAAGCCTTGCGGATTGTGTTTTCTTTGTAAAACAAATTGCAAGATTATGAGAACACAGCCAGATCACCGCTCGCCTTACATGACCATCACTGATGGCATGCTGCACATTGGGCTGCAGCAAAAATCACTGTTCCTGCCCCTGGCATCCATCAGTAAAATGGACATACGCAAGCGCAAACCGTCACATTTTCCCACCTTTATGGGAATCATGATGTATGCCGAGGACCGCACTTACAAACTACGCATCAATACCACCGACGGGCAGCGCATCCGCATTAGGTTGCGTCCGCAGGATTGCTGGCATTTTACTGCGGCGGTACGTTATGTACGCGACAGCAACCGGCCGGCACAGGCGTCTTAGCACATCCACATCTCTATATATACACCCCGAAAACCGTCCGCATGGGCGGTTTTCTTTTTGAAAACCTGGCAGGGACGAAAGCGAAATCCTGTAAACTTGTCTTTGAATTGCGTAATGCGCGAGGGCGCGTCGTGCGCGTCCTTTGCATTCAATCAAAAGACCATAATATGCATAACATGATCCTACAATTTGCAGCGCCGTTCCGCATTGAAGACGATATATTGAACCTTTTTGACAAGGGTACCATGCATACCTTTTATTTATCCCAGATCTCGCAGATGTTCCTGGTGAGGCGCAACAAACTTCCCGCCTCGGGGGTTTTTGGAAAATTCCTGCACCGCTACCTGACGCCCAGGTACAAATTGCACATCATTACCACGGATGGGTCGAAAACCGTTGTCCCGGTCAGCCAGGAGGACAGGCAGGTATTCATCACGCTGATTTCAAGATTCCGCAACCTGCGCTTAGCGTAGCGGTAATTTCGGTTTGTAGGGTCAACTTGGGTCAATGACCAATAATTTGTACTTTTAACTGAAACTTATACGATGAGAAAAATTCTTCCCTTACTGGCATTGCTGATTACAACAGCGGTTAATGCCCAGGCCGATAAAACGGCTGAAATCAGTAGAGTGCTGGACCAATGGCATCAGGATGCCGCGGCAGCCAACTTCGACAATTATTTTTCGGCATTGTCAAAAGATGCCATGTTTATCGGGACCGATCCCGGCGAAAACTGGACGAAAGACGCGTTCATCAGCTTTGCGAAACCGTTCTTCGATAAAGGTAAAGCATGGGACTTCAAACCCTTGGAGCGCCACATCTACCTCAGCGACGATGGCAATATCGCCTGGTTCGACGAGCTGCTTGATACCTGGATGAAGATTTGCCGCGGTTCGGGCGTACTCAGGAAACAAAACGGAGAGTGGAAAATCGCGCATTACGTGCTTTCGATGACCGTCCCTAATGACAATACCAACGAGGTAATCAAGGCAAAAGCCGCCTATGAGGAACGGTATATCGAAAAATTGAAAGAAATCGGAAAGCCGCAGGAAAAAAACTGACCGCTGGATGGGATGACAACATTAGGCGATTTCTTATCACCCGTTGCTGTTTCAGCACCGGGTTTTTTATTGTTGTTTATTTATAACCGATATAAATTAACATGATTTTGGATATTGAAAAATCCAACCTCTTTTTTACTGCGTACATTAGTAAAGACCAAAATAACCAGATTATGACTACACGAAGGAAAATCAAGATAGCAGCCTTGTCATTGTTAGGGACGTTGCTGCTTTTGTTTATTGTGCTCGTCGCCCATATCGCGACGGCCAGACCACTGAAACTTGATGTGCCTAACATACAGGTTAGCCGCATTGACTTCAGCGAGCCGCTCGACGAGGCAAAGAAAAAGGAGGTTTGCAGCAACCTGCGCACCATCAAAGGCATCACCAGTGACAGTATTATCGTAAAGAACAATGTGGTCGTCTATTTCCACGACAACCGATACACGAATTCCCAAAAAGTTTTCGACCAATTGATTTCCAAAGGACATTATAATGCCAAAATGTTTACGGTACCCCGTGAACTCGCATCGAAACCGGTATGTCCTGCCATGGATCCGGGTAGCTTCAAATACAAGTTTGCCCTGGCCGTACAAAGCGTATTTAATTAACCTTAATATAAATTCTTATGACAAAGTTTGCCAAAGGCGCCTTATTGTCGATGTTTTTCATCGCAGGCGCAACATTGGTTTCGTGCAGCGATTCCGATGAAAAAGAAGACACAACCTCTATCTACGCCAGGCTCGGCGGAACCACTATGGTGGCCGATCCGGATAACGCGGGACAAATGATTGAGAAAGGACGTTTGAGCTACAGGAAAGTAGTCAACTCTACCGTAGGCCTTATCGTAGCCGATGTACAGGCAGGTGCCGAGGGTAACCTTTCCGCGCACTTCGCACCGCTGCTTGCAGAGGTAGGGGCCGGAAATACAACTAACCTGGCTATCCTTACAGACAACCTTACTGATTTCTTCTCGTTCAACACCGGAGGAACCAATGCGGTGAACACGTACAATGGTCTGGATATGGCCTCAGCACACAACCCTGCGGTAAATCCAAGGATGGGTGTTAAAGCGACCAATGCCAACTACGACAAGTTCGAAGGTTATGTAGGTGCAGCGGCACAGGCTAACGGCGTGGCGGCAAATACCCAACTTTACAGTGATGTGGTTGCCGTACTGGAGTCATTGCGTTCGCCTATCGTACAGCAATAAATTTGAATTGGTTATAACGAAAAATCGTCCCGATAACACCGGGACGATTTTTTATTTTAAGTCTGCTGCAAGATGTTCCAGCATGTCTTTTGTCATTGATGCCAGGTCGAATTGATGGCTCCAGCCCCAGTCTTCCCGTGCGCGGCTGTCATCGATGCTTGCGGGCCAGCTGTCGGCAATCTTCTGCCTGAAATCAGGCGCATAAGTGATCTCAAAACCGGGAACGTGTTTCCTGATCTCATCGGCCACTTCCTCCGGCGCAAAACTCATTGCCGCCAGGTTGTAGGACGAATGGATCTTAATCTGTTCCGCAGGCGCTTTCATGATACTCACGGTGGCGTTGATCGCGTCATCCATATACATCATCGGCATGCGCGTCCCTTCTTTCAGGAAGCACTCATATTTTTTGTCGGACAGCGCTTTGTGGTAAATGTCGACGGCGTAATCAGTCGTGCCGCCGCCCGGAGGTGTCGACCAGCTGATCAGCCCGGGATAGCGGATGCTGCGCACATCCACACCGTAAATATTGTGGTAGTACTCGCACCACCGTTCGCCCGCCTGTTTGCTGACGCCATAAACCGTTGACGGTTCCATGATCGTATACTGAGGCGTGTTTTCTTTCGGTGTCGTAGGTCCGAATACGGCGATGCTGGAGGGCCAGAATATTTTCCTGATCTTTTTGGCTTTGCCTAAATTGAGCACATGGAATAGCGAATTCATATTCAGGTCCCACGCAAATGCCGGGTTTTTTTCTGCAGTAGCGGACAGCAGCGCGGCCATAAGGTAGACCTCTTCGATATGGTGTTTTTCGACGAGGTGTTCGATTTGGTTGAAGTCCAGCGCATTGACGACTTCGAAGGGTCCGGAATTCACAACATCCGTATTGAGCTTGCGGATGTCCGAAGCGATGACATTGTCCGTTCCGTAAATGCTGCGGAGTTTCTGCGTGAGTTCGGTGCCTATTTGTCCACAGGCCCCGATGATAAGTATTTTTGGCATTAGCGTGTTGTTTATTTTACAAATATAGTCCGTTAGATCGGAAGTTCAAAAGAACGCTGGTTTATGATGGCGCAGGGGTTTTCGGCCTTCCGAACTTCCGAACTTTTGCGTAACTTTGCGCCTCAATCAGAAAGAATGAAAGTACATCCACTGCTCGCGTGCCTGTTCTCGCTGCTGCTGTTTTCCTGCCAGGACGACCAGGCGAAACGCACCGCGGAAATACAAAAAGACCTCAGGAAAAAGGAAGCGGTTTTCAACGTGATTGAACGGTCGTGGAATTTCAATGACCAGCCCGTCAATACGCAGACGCAGGATGTCGTCGGCAACTGGCAGGAATGGCGTCTGTTCCTGACGGCGTTGCGCCAGAAGCCTAAAAGTTCGATCGGCGCGTTTAAGAAAAAAGCACAGGAATTGTCAAAGCGTGTACTGGAGCTCAATAACAACCTCCCGATGAAATTCGCGCAGCCTGAAATCCGCAGCCGCATCGTAGCATTGACGACCAAGATACGGTCCCTCGACCTCTACATCAACCTTGATGACATTCCGGAGCAAAAAGTAGTGATGTGCATTTCTGACATCAACGCGACGCTGTTCTCACTCAAATTGCAAATGGAGGAAGTCGTTTCCCGCGACAACGTCCCGCTCGAGCGCGGCGAATCCGATATGATCCGGATGCTTGATACCACGCGCGCCATCCCCAATAATCCAATCAAATTAAAATAAAGCCCTTGAGCAAACAGGCCTTATTCAATAAGTACGACCATGATGTCAGGACAAGCCGGATTGCGGAGCAGCTCCAGAAAAGGGAGCAGAAGCTCCATCTGAAAGGGCTCACGGGTTCATTGTATTCCTTTGTCATCAAAGCATTGTTTGAAAAATCGGACAACCCGTTCCTGCTGGTACTCGACGACAAGGAGCAGGCGGCCTATTTCCTGAATGACCTCGAGCAGATGATTAACACCGAGGATGTACTTTTCTATCCCGGCTCCTACCGCAATCCGTACCAGATAGAGGATACTGACAACGCGAATATCCTGTTGCGTGCCGAGGTATTGAACCGGATCAATTCGAGGAAGAAGCCCAGCGTGATTGTTACCTATCCGGAAGCGCTTTTCGAGAAGGTAGTGACCAAGAAGGAGCTCGAGAAGAATACATTGAAAATTGCCTTGGGTGATAAGATTTCCATCGACTTCATCAATGAAGTGCTGTTCGAATATGAGTTCCGGCGTGTCGATTTTATTTCCGAACCGGGGGAATTCTCTGTGCGTGGCGGCATCATCGACGTGTTTTCCTTTTCGAATGACCACCCGTACCGGATCGAGTTTTTTGGGAATGAGGTGGAAAGCATCCGCAGCTTTGATGTTGAAACCCAGCTTTCAATCGAGCGGCAGAAGAAAATCGCAATCATCCCGAACGTCGAAAATAAATTTTTCCAGGAGCATCGTGAAAGTTTCCTGGACTATATCAACCCGAAATCAATCCTGTTCATCAGCGATACCGAAGGATTGCTGCATAAACTGGACAAATTATACGAAAAAGCCGGGGACGCTTTCGAAAAGCTCAATAAGGAAATCAAGCATGCCAAACCGGAGCAGCTTTTCGTGAACCGCGAAACCTTTACCAGGAAGGCCCTGGATTTTACTATTGCCGAAACGGGATCCAAAGCGGTTTTTAAATCCGATATGGTTTTCGAGTTCGTCAGCAAACCCCAGCCGTCGTTCAACAAGCAGTTTGATTTGCTGCTGAACAATTTGAGCGACAACCATTTTAACGGAATAAAAAATTATTTGTTCTGCTCTAACGAACAGCAGGCGAGACGTTTCCACGATATTTTTGAGAGCCTTGACGAAACGAACACGGAAGACCTGCGCAAGCAGTACGAGACCGTAGTAATGCCTCTGTACCAGGGATTTGTAGATGAGGAAAATCAAGTCGCGTGCTATACCGACCACCAGATATTTGAGCGTTACCATAAATTCAGCATCAAGAACGGCTATTCAAAAAAACAAACCATTACGCTGAAGGAACTCAATACGCTTTCAGTCGGGGATTACGTGACGCATATCGACCACGGAATCGGGAAATTCGGCGGATTGCAGAAGATCCAGGTAGAAGGCAAGACCCAGGAAGCCATAAAATTGGTCTACGCCGACAATGACATTGTGTACGTCAGCATCCATTCGCTGTATAAGATTGCCAAATACAATGGCAAGGATGGTGCGCCTCCGAAGATTTACAAACTGGGCTCGAACGCCTGGAAGATACTGAAGCAGAAAACCAAGGCGCGCGTCAAGCACATCGCCTTTAACTTGATCCAGCTGTATGCCAAGCGCAGGCTGGAAAAAGGCTTTCAGTACCATCCGGACAGTTATTTGCAACTCGAACTCGAAAGTTCGTTCATTTATGAAGACACGCCGGACCAGGTCAAGGCCACACAGGAGGTCAAGGCAGATATGGAAAGCGACCGCCCGATGGACCGCCTCGTGTGTGGCGATGTCGGTTTTGGAAAGACGGAAGTGGCGATACGCGCCGCATTCAAGGCCGTCGACAATGGGAAGCAGGTCGCGGTGCTGGTGCCAACGACAATCCTCGCGTACCAGCATTTCCGGACTTTTTCTGAAAGGTTGAAAGACATGCCGGTCACCATCGGTTACCTGAACCGCTTCCGTACCGCAAAGCAAAAGGCCGAAACGCTGAAAGACCTTTCAGAGGGCAGGCTGGACATTGTCATCGGGACGCACCAATTGGTCAATAAGAATGTGAAGTTTAAGGATCTGGGCTTATTAGTCATTGACGAAGAGCAAAAGTTTGGCGTAAATGTCAAGGACAAGCTCAAGACCATCTCAGCGAATGTGGATACGCTGACACTCACCGCCACGCCAATCCCGAGGACATTGCAGTTTTCACTGATGGCGGCGCGTGATTTGTCGGTTATCACCACGCCGCCGCCGAACCGTTACCCGATTGAGACGAATGTCGTCGGCTTTAATGAAGAGCTGATCCGCGATGCGATATCGTATGAAATACAACGAAACGGGCAGGTATTCTTTATCAACAACCGCATAGAGAACATCCGCGAAGTCGCCGGGATGATCCAGAGGCTGGTGCCCAACGCGCGCGTCGGAATCGGACACGGGCAGATGGAAGGGAAAAAGCTCGAGGAACTGATGCTCGCATTCATGAATGGGGAATTCGATGTGCTGGTCGCAACGACCATTATTGAAAGCGGTCTTGATGTCCCGAATGCCAATACGATCTTCATTAACAATGCCAACAATTTTGGCTTATCCGACCTGCATCAGATGCGCGGTCGCGTTGGCCGCAGCAATAAGAAAGCGTTCTGTTATTTCATCTGCCCGCCGTATTCGGCCATGACCGATGATGCCAGGAAAAGGATCCAGGCGCTTGAGCAGTTCAGCGAACTGGGCAGCGGATTCAGTATTGCGATGAAGGATCTGGAGATACGCGGTGCCGGGGATTTGCTGGGCGGGGAGCAAAGCGGTTTCATCAATGAGATCGGGTTTGAGACGTACCAGAAAATCATGAATGAGGCCATCGAGGAACTCAAGGAAAATGAGTTTAAGGATTTATATGCCGACGCCGATGAGGGACACGAGAAGGAATACGTCAAGGATTTGCAGATTGACACGGATTTTGAATTGCTGTTCCCTGACGATTACATCAATAACATCTCTGAAAGGCTGAATCTCTACAATGAGCTCAGCCTGATAAAAGACGAAGCGTCGCTGCTTGCCTACGAGCAAAAGCTCACCGACCGCTTCGGGGCATTGCCCAAACCGGCCAAATCGCTGTTGAACAGCATCAGGCTGAAGTGGGTCGCCACGAAACTCGGTATTGAAAAGCTTGTTATGAAGCAGGGCAAGATGATCTGTTATTTTGTCTCAGACCAGCAATCAGATTATTATGTGTCTGCGCAATTCCAGAAGGTGCTTCAATTTGTGCAGAAGCAGCCGACGCTCTGCCGCATGAAGGAAAAGCAAACACCGAACGGGCTGCGTCTGCTGCTGACATTCGAAAATGTAAAATCGATTGGGAAAGCCCTGCAGTTGCTGGAGATGGTGTAGGCGCGCTGCCGCGGTAAAGAAATAAGATTTGAAAAAGTTACATCATGCGTGTACGGCGCCGCGCGAGGGATCGCAGCAGGGTGCCATGCACCGCGCAGAGCCCGGCCCGCAGGGCGCGCCATATAAAAAAAATAAAAAACCGGCCCTAGAGCCGGTTTCTTTTTATAAAAAAGTTGCCTGTATGTTTACCAGATTTTCACCCGTTTTTCAGGAGCTAGGTACAAAGAGTCCGTCGGTTTTACATTAAAGGCTTCATAAAATTCGGGTATGTTTCGCACGATTCCGTTAACACGGAAATGCGGCGGCGAATGCGGATTGGAGGCGACAAGGTTCCTCAGGGCCTCTTCCCTCGATTTTTCCAGCCACGACTGCGCGTACCCGATGAAGAAACGCTGCACTCCGGTAAATCCGTCCAGCACGGGAGCTTCCTTACCGTTCAGGCTTTTCTTGTAGGCTTTCAGGGCTATCGTGATGCCGCCCAGGTCGCCGATGTTTTCGCCCAGCGTAAAGGCACCGTTTACGTTGAGGTCAGGGAACACCTTAAACTCGTTGTACTGCGAGACGAGCGCGCCCGTCCTGGCCTTAAAAGCAGCCTGGTCTTTTTCGGTCCACCAGTTCCTCATGGTGCCGGTGCCGTCGAAGGTGCTGCCCTGGTCGTCAAATCCGTGTCCTATCTCGTGCCCGATTACGGCCCCGATACTGCCATAATTCACCGCATCATCCTTGGTCATGTCGAAGAATGGCGGCTGCAGGATGGCGGCCGGAAATACAATTTCGTTCATGCTTGGATTGTAATACGCGTTGATGGTTTGCGGCGTCATGCCCCACTCCTTGCGGTCTACGGGCTTGCCGAGTTTGTTGAGCTGGCGGTTGTATTCAAAAGCGGTGGCCCGTTCGACATTGCCATACAGGTCCCCTTTCACGATTTTGAGCGAGGAGTAATCGCGCCATTGGTCAGGGTATCCGATTTTTGGGGTGAATTTCGACAGTTTGTCCAAAGCTTCTTTTTTGGTTTCCGGCGTCATCCAGTCCAGATTGGTGATGCTTTCCTTGTATGCGGCAAGCAGGTTCTTGACCATTTCCGACATCCTTTCCTTGGCTTCAGGGGAGAAACGCTTCTTCACATAAATCGCCCCGATGACTTCGCCGAGGCTGCCGTTCACCACTTCTACGCCGCGGCGCCATAGCGGCAGTTGGGCTTCTGTACCCGAAAGTACTTTGCCGTAAAACTCGAAATTCTGCTTGTCAAATGCTGAAGTCAGTACGCCGGCGGCACCATCAATGGCATTCCATTTCAGGTAGATTTTCCAGGCGTCGATGGGCGTGCCGGTGATGATTTTATCCAGTCCTTTGAGAAACGCGGGCTGGCAGGCGAGGATGTTTTTTTCGTTTTTAATACCCGCATTCTGAAGCATCAATGGCATGTTGAAAGCAGGCATGTATTTTTTAAAGTCGGTGATCTCGGTTTTGTTGTACATCAACGACATATCACGCGTCAATTCCTTTTTGACATGCTGCATCGCAATCTGGGTTTCGAGGCCCAGGATGATGTCTGCATTCTTTTCACCGTCGGCGATGCCTGCCAAAGCAAACATTTTCGCTACATGCAACTTGAATTTGTCGCGTATTGATTTTGATTTGGCGTCCTGCAAAAGGTAATATTCCCTTTCCGGCAGGCTGATGCCGCTTTGCCATGCGTACAGTGTATATTTCGTCGGGTCCTTAAAGTCCTCCGTGACCCCTACGGCTACGGGAGATCCTCCGCCCGTGCGGTTTGCCTGGCCGAAATAGGCTGCCAGGTCGTCGTAGGTTTTAATAGCGTCGATTTTGGCCAGTTCAGGAAGCAATGGCTTGATTCCTTTGGCATCACGCGTTTTCATGTCAGTGTAAGAATCGTAGAGATCGCCTACTTTCTGCTCATTGGAACCATCGGCAAAATTGCCTTTGGCCGATTCTTCAATGATGGCCTTCACATCTTCCTGCGCCTTGTCATTCAGAATGTCGAAAACGCCATACGAGGACTTATCTGCCGGAATTTTGTTGGCTTTAACCCAGGCGCCATTTACATAGGCATCGAAATTATCACCCGGCTTTACCGATTTGTCCATGTTTTTGACCAGTATGCCTGATCCTTTGGCCTCTTCTTTGTCGGATTTGCACGAAGTCAGTGCAATTAATCCCGCGGCCATAAGCAATGGGAACTTCTTTGTTTTTATCATCACAGTGGTTTTAATTGATTTGTCAATAAAATAGTACAGCGGTTAGTGGGTTTTCCTGCCGAATTGTTACAAATAAATGAAATTTATGCAAAAAGCCGCTAAGCTGCGGCAAGAGTAGACGGGTTCAGGCAAGCCTTCGGAGATGCTTTACAGCTCCGCATCCTTTCCTTTTTCGTAAAAATTCACGTAAAAAAAATCATTCGGGTCCAGGCCCAGTTCAATGAAAGTGTTGTTTAGTAACAGGATTTTTTCATCGCCCTGTATCGCTGACAGTTTCAGGAATTCAATAAAATGGGCCAGATTCTCAAACTTGAAGCTCAATTTGGTATTCAGCGAATACGGCGTGATCTTAAATTCGAACGGTTTTCCGCTATCAGGACTCCGGTCAGGCAACTGGTGGAAACCCTCTCTTACCAATGCGTCAAAAACCGCCTTAAATTCGTCTTTCATGGTTGTGTTGTTTGTAAACTTAAATATACGGAATTAATGTCAACACGCAGTCCCTTTATTTAACGTATGGTTCCTGAGATACTTTATTTAGAATCCGGGATAAAATCCAACACGACCGAATTCATGCAATACCTTTTGCCGGTAGGCTCGGGTCCGTCGTCGAAAAGGTGGCCCAAATGCCCGCCGCACCGCCCACACAACGCCTCGATGCGCTCCATCCCGAGCGAATTGTCGTTTTTATAGACCACGCTGTTTTTGTTGTCCTGCTCAAAAAAGCTCGGCCAGCCGCATTCACTGGAGAACTTGGCTGTAGAGCGGAACAACTTGTTGCCGCAGGCAGCACAATAGTATGTGCCTTTGTCATTCGTGTTCCAATATTTACCGGTGAAAGGCCGTTCGGTATCGGCGTGGCGCGACACTTCGTAGACGTCTTCGGGAAGGATTTTTTTCCATTCTGCGTCCGAAAGGTTCAACTTGGTCGTGTCGGTATTGGAGTAGTACGGATTTTCGGGTTTGGAAATTACATTGGCGGCATTGGCAGCCTTGACAGTCTGGTTTTTCTTTTGTCCGCAGGCCGTGAGGAACAGCAGCGACATCAGGGCGAGATAAGCATATTTCGTTTTCATAATAGGCATTTACGCTAAAATTACGCATTTGGTTGGCATGGGTATGTCAGATGCCCGACAAAAATCCTGAATTAACGGTAATTTATGATTTTAATATGGGACTGCGCTGCTTCATGCGTTCATCACTTTCGAAAAAATGGGCAGTTACATCTTGAAATACAATTCGCGCCAAAGGCGACAGCCACGTAATACTTTTTTACAAAATGGGGATGAAATAAAAAAGCCATCTGTTACCGATGGCTGTTGTGTTTTCCGATTGTGAACTAGTTTTTAATGGGCTGGTCCAGTTTCACTTCCTGTTCCGGCGGAATCCTTTTGGCTAAAAACAAAATCTGGCCCAAATGGCTCGACTGGTGTTCCATTACATGAAACCAGCAGTAATGGTTGGTCATGCTTGTGCCATTCGGCGTTTGCTCAAACCAGGCGTCGTCGCGCTTTTTTAATTCTGCGATGGTTTTGGCACGTACTTCGTTATAGATGTCAAGATAATACTGCACATCATGGCCTTTAAATTCATCGCGGCCGCCTTGGTCGAGATCGAGGGCCACTTCCCATTTTTTCTTTTCCTCATCGTTAAACGTACGGTTCTCAAACGTCAGCACCTGATAGTAGGCTTCCGCGGCGGCGAGGTGCATTATCAGCGAGCCGATCCGGTTTGCCTTGTCGTCGTGAAGGTAATCCAGCTCGTATTGGCTCATATTCTTCACTTTGTTTTCCACGCGGTTTTTCAGGTCTTCGAGCATTGAGATCATCGAACCGATTTGCGGCGAAGCGCCTTCGACATTTCCGATTTTACCCCATTCCTTATACACGATGCCCTTGCCTTCGAGTACCAACGACGACTTGCCCGCGGTCTTGTCATCTGCGGAGGCGACATCGTATTCCTTTATCTTCAGCGCCTTGTCTTTTGAAATGCCCATGGTCCACTCGGGGATGGTATTGTTTTTGACCCTTTGCTCGAAACTGCCGTTGCGGATTGAAACCGGATCGAAACCTCCTTTGTCATTTTCGATTGACAGTTTGAAATCATCGAAATAGAATGAGCCGTTGTATTCACAGAGTCCGCCGAAATTCAACACACTCGAATTGGCATCGATTGTCCCTTCCACGGTATAGGATTTCCAATCGCCCGCAGTAATCGGGCGGTCACCCATATTGTCGAAGAATCCCTGCTCATCGTTTTTGTTATCAACCCTTGCCCACAAGCCTGCGGAGGCGTGCGTATCCTGTGAAACCACTTTTACAGAGGCCTCAAGCCGGAATTTTTTCTTCGTCCTGGATTCGATGGAAATGCTTTGTGTAAAGGCCGCCCAGTCTGATGAAACAACTTTTGGCTGTTGGGCGTGCAGCGGCACTGTGGCCAGCAGCAGGAGTGGAAGAATTTTTTTCATAATGGTGTCGGTTTAGGCGAGGCGTTGCAGTTGCCTCACACAAATATAAGTTTATCTTTTATTCGTGCCACACTGGTGACAGAAGTTTTGTAAATAGGAATATCAAAGTAGATTGATTCTATATTTAACGATAATTTAACGCACGGCGTTGTTTGTTTCGAAATTGTTTCTATTTTTATTAAATTATTTAAAAAGTAATTTACCGAAAATGAAGTATCCCGCAATTCAGAATTATATTGACGGGAGGTTCGTAAGTGCCTCCACGTCAAAAACCATGGACGTTATTTCCCCATTGGACGGAAACTATCTTTCTATCGTCCCGATGTCTTCCGCTACCGATTTGGACCGTGCCGTAAAAGCCGCACAGTCTGCGTTTCCTGCCTGGAGCAAAACCCCGATCAAAGAACGTGTCCAGGTATTTTTCCGATACAAATATTTACTCGAAAAAAACCTTGAGGAACTGGCCCGGCTTTGCAGTGAAGAAAACGGAAAGACCTATGGCGAATCCGTTGCCGAAATTGAGAAATGTATCGAGCTCACGGAATTTGCCACGTCCTTACCGCAATTGATAACGGGTGAACTGCTGGAAGTCAGTAAAGGTGTTGAATGCCGTACAGAGCACGTGCCGCTGGGTGTTGTGGCTTCGATCGTGCCATTTAATTTCCCATCGATGGTGCCCAATTGGACCATCCCAAACGCCATCGCTTTAGGAAACTGCATGATCATCAAACCTTCTGAAAAAGTGCCGCTGAGCTGTGGACGATTGGCCGAATTATTAAAAGAAGCCGGATTACCCGACGGCGTTTTCAACATCGTTCATGGTGATGTCGATATCGTTAATGCGATTTGCGACCATCCCGATATCGAAGCGGTTTCTTTTGTCGGTTCCACCAAAGTAGCGAAAATCGTGTATCAAAGAGCGACTTCAAATTATAAAAGGTGCCTCGCATTAGGTGGCGCCAAAAACCACCTGATGGTATTGCCCGACGCGATTCCGGAAATGACGGCACAGAATGTGGCCGCTTCCATGTCCGGTTGTGCGGGGCAGCGTTGTATGGCGGCGTCTGCAATGATTGGCGTGGGTAACGTTGATGCGATTATTGAGAAAATCTGCGATGAGGCCAGGAAGATTATTCCCGGAGAAAATCTCGGTGCCGTCATCAACAAGGAATCCCAGCAAAGAATTGAAAGATATATTTCCGAAGCCGAAAGTAATGGAGCGAAGATATTGGTCGATGGACGCAATGCCAAAGTCGACGGCAAAGAAAACGGAACCTACGTCGGGCCCACCGTCATCGATTACGTAACACCGGAAATGAGCGTGGCGCGTGAAGAAATCTTCGGCCCCGTAATTTCTATCATGCGGGCCAAAACCGTAGACGAAGCCCTGACGATTGAAAATGCCAATCCATACGGAAATGCCGCGAGCGTCTTTACCCAAAATGGCGGTATGGCACGCTATATTATTGACAAAGCAAGCGCGGGAATGATTGGTGTGAATGTGGGCGTTCCGGTACCGCGGGAGCCGTTCAGTTTCGGCGGCTGGAACGAAAGCAAATTCGGCGTCGGTGACATCACCGGGAAAAGCTCGATTGAATTCTGGACCAAGCTCAAGAAGTCAACGATCAAATGGAATCCCGAAGCGGGCGTCAATTGGATGAGTTAATGCCGGAAAAGTAAGAACCTAAAGTCTGCAGCAGCGTGTCGAACAATCTAAGAATAATGAAATGATGACCAAAGAAGATATTTTAAGCAAAGAACAAATCATAGCTGACAGTAAAGAATTCAGCCTGTTTTCGTGGTCGGCACAGGCCAGTGTAAATCCGATTGCTATTGAAAGGGCAGAAGGGGTTTATCTATACGAATATGGTGGCAAACGCATCATCGACTTTTCGTCGGGGTTGATGTCTGTAAACATAGGGCACGGCGACCAGCGCGTCACCGATGCCGTTGTTGAACAAATGCAGAAAGTGAGTTTTGTGACACCAAGCTGTACGACTGAAATCCGAGCGAGATTGTCCCGTAAACTCGCTGAAATCTGTCCCGGCGACCTTAACAAGGCCTTTTACACATTGTGTGGGACCTCTTCAATTGACAACGCCATTAAGCTGGCGAGACTGTATACGGGAAGACATAAGATTATCGGAAGATACCGCGCGTTCCATGGCGGCTCGATTGGCGGGATGACCGTGGGCGGCGATCCGCGTAAACTCGCAAACGATTCCCAGCAAATGCCAAACGCCGTGCATCTCGACGACCCGTATTATTTCTTCGGAATGAAAAATCTGGATGAGGCGACAAAACTAAGCCTGAGTTTGGAATATGTAGAAAGGGTCATCCATTTAGAAGGCAAAACCAATATCGCTGCGTTTATTTTTGAAGGCGAAAGCGGCTCGTCAGGCTGCCTGAAATATCCGAAAGGCTATCTGAAAGGGGTGAAGGCCTTATGCGAAAAATACGGAATCCTGTTCGTTGCCGACGAAGTCATGAGCGGATTCGGGCGTACCGGAAAATGGTTCGGTTTTGAAAACCACGGCATCGTTCCCGATATGGTTTGCATGGCGAAGGGTTTGACGGCCTCCTATCTTCCGTTGGGCTGCCTGATGGTGTCCGACAAAATCGCGGAAAAATTCGAAAATACGCCGATGATGATCGGGCTGACGTATAACGGCCATCCGGTAGCCCTTGCAGCAGCTTTGGCCGTAATCAACATTTACGAAAGCGACAGGCTGATTGAGAATACACGCGAAATGGGGGCGTATCTTGAATCGCGTATTGAAGAGATGAGAAGTCAGCATCCGAGTATGGGCACTTTCCGAAATACCGGACTGTTAGGCTGTCTTGACATCCTGAAAAACAAAACTACAGGCGAATTGATTGCGCCGTACAACGCTGCCGCAGATGATTTGAAGGTCACGAACCAAATTGCCGCCAAAGTACGTGAACTCGGTTTGTACACCTTTGTACGCTGGGGTTACATTTTTATCGCGCCGCCCTTATGTGTGACAAAAGACCAGATTGATGAAGGGCTTGCCATCATCGGTGAAGCACTCAGGATTTCCGATGCCGCACTTGTTTAAATGGCCCAAAATATGAACAAAACAGCAATCACCAGTTCCTCCTTATACAGCGAAGACCTTGCCCCGGTATCGGCGGACAAACGCAGTTGGAATACCTGGAACTATGCGGCCTTATGGATCAGCATGAGCCTTTGCATCCCAACTTATATGCTGTCAAGTTCATTGATTGAAGGTGGTATGAATTGGTGGCAGGCGATCCTGACGATATTTCTGGGCAATACGATTGTGCTGATCCCGATGATTTTAAACGGTCATGCGGGCGCCAAATACGGCATTCCTTTTCCGGTTTTTGCCCGTGCGAGCTTCGGGACCAAAGGCGCTAATATTCCGGCATTATTGCGTGCGATTGTGGCCTGCGGCTGGTTCGGGATCCAAACCTGGATTGGCGGATTTGCGCTGTTCCAGATGTTTCGTCTGTGGATCCCGGCATTGGATACATTGCCACCCATTTTCCCGGAATCCTGGGGATTACAGACGGGTCCCGCAATTTGTTTTTTCCTTTTCTGGCTGCTGAATATGTATGTCGTATATCTGGGCGTAGAAAGCATCAGGAGATTGCTGGTTTTCAAGGCGATCTTTTTGCCGGTTGCCGCATTGGCTTTATTGCTTTGGGCAATTTCAGCAGCAAAAGGTCTTGGACCAATTTTAGACACGCCATCAAAATTTACAACCACAACCGATTTCTTTCATTTTTTCTTCCCGGCATTAACCGGTATGGTCGGTTTTTGGGCGACACTGTCGCTGAATATCCCCGATTTTACGCGTTACGCCAAATCCCAGAACGCACAAATCAAAGGACAGATCATTGGTCTGCCGCCCTCAATGACATTGTTTGCTTTTGTAGGCGTGGTGGTCACTTCGGCAACAACAATCGTTTTTGGGACAACCATCTGGGATCCGGTGGTTTTGGCAGGAAAATTTGATAGTAAATTGTTGGTTTCTATTGCCATGATTGCCGTTGCTATTTCGACATTGGCAACCAATATCGCCGCAAATATTGTCAGTCCGGCCAATGATTTTGCGAACCTTTCACCATCTAAAATCGATTTCAGGAAAGGAGGATACATCACCGGAATCATCGGCATCCTCATTTTCCCATGGAAGCTGATTGCCGATCCGTCGGGTTATATTTTCACATGGCTTGTCGGCTATTCAAGTCTGCTCGGACCCGTCGGCGGCATCATGATTGTCGATTATTATTTCATTCGCAAGCAACGACTTGAACTCGAAGATTTATACAATAGTTATGGGATGTACCGCTTTTCGGACGGCTTTAACATGAATGCGATTGCCGCTTTAATAATCGGAATCTTGCCGAATGTCCCTGGATTTCTGACCACCATAAAAGCAGTAGGCAGTGATGTTTTCCCATTATGGGTGTCAGATTTGTACCACTATGCGTGGTTTGTCGGATTCGGTATTAGCGGGTTGGTTTATTGGATTTTAATGAGAAAACAGCAAGATTAAATATGAGCATCTTAATCAAGAACGGAAGAATTATAACGGCGGCTGATGATTACACCGCCGATATATTTATCGAAGGCGAGACCATCAGGACCATTGGCAAAAACCTGACTGTTACTGCTGATGAAACCATCGATGCCTCCGGGAAACTCGTCATGCCGGGCGGAATTGATCCGCACGTGCACCTCGATATGCCCTTCATGGGAACCTACAGCAGCGACAACTACGAAACAGGCACACGCGCAGCACTTTTTGGTGGAACCACCACCGTCATCGATTTCATATTACAGACACAGGGCAAAAGCCTGCAATCGGCGCTTAACGAATGGAAAGGCCGCAGTGATAACAATGCCGTCGGTGACTACAGTTTCCACATGGCAGTGACCGATTTCAACGAAGAAACCAAAAAGGAAATCCGGCATTTCATAGAAAATGAAGGCATCACGTCTTTCAAAACATTCATGGCTTACAAAGGTGCACTGATGATTGATGACCGGCAGATGGTTGGTTTGATGCAGGAGGTGAAAAAGCACGGCGGCCTGATTAACGTACATGCAACCAATGGTGATATGATTGATTTTTTAATCGCCAAACACAAATCGGAAGGCAAATTATCACCGCTTTACCATTATTTATCCCAACCCGAAGTCACTGAAGCCGAAGCCAGCAGCCGTTTCGCAGATATGGCCGATTACACGGGCTGTCCGGGATATATTGTGCATTTAACATGTGAAGGTGCGTTGAATGCCGTGCGTTTTGCCACACGCAGGAACCAACATGTTTTTGTCGAAACCTGCATTCAATACCTCATTCTCGACGCATCCCTATATGAAAACGATTTTGAAGGGGCCAAGTGGGTGATGTCGCCACCGCTTCGCGAAAAGAAAGATCAGGAGACGCTTTGGGCCGGATTGAATCAGGGTTTGGTCAATGTGGTTGCAACCGACCATTGTCCGTTTATGTGGGAGCAGAAACTGATGGGAAAAGACGATTTCTCAAAAATCCCGAATGGGCATCCCGCCATCGAAAACCGCATGGAACTGCTCTTCAGTGAAGGTGTTTCCAAAGGGAAGATCACCCTGAATAAATATGTTGAAGTCGCCAGCACGAACGCAGCAAAAATTTTCGGCATGTTCCCGAAAAAAGGCACAATCGCAATCGGAAGTGACGCCGATATCGTTATCCTCGATCCCAATGAAACACACACTTTGTCTGCGAAAACCCACCACATGAATGTGGATTATAGCGCTTACGAAGGCCGGGAGTTGACCGGAAAAGTCAAAACAGTCTTGTTACGCGGAAAAGTGGTCATCGACAACAACGAATGCAAAGTAGAAAAAGGCTACGGGCAGTTTGTAAAAAGGAATAAAGTCACAGGAAAAATATAGCAATTTCTCATTCGTAATTTAAATCATGGCCAGAATAGTAAAATCAGGTTTAATCCAACTCAGCCTCGCCAAAACCGAGGGCGAAGGCACCATCCCCGAAATCATGGAGGCCATGCTGCAAAAGCACATTCCATATATTGATGAAGCCGGAAGGCAAGGCGTCCAGATCCTGTGTTTCCAGGAAATCTTCAACACCCCGTATTTTTGTCCGGGTCAGGATGCGAAGTGGTACGCTTCCGCAGAAACGGTTCCCGGACCAACGACAGCGCTGATGCAGGGATATGCCAAAAAATACAACATGGTTATCGTCGTCCCGATTTACGAAAAAGAACAATCCGGAGTGTATTACAACACTGCTGCGGTCATCGACGCCGATGGGACCTATTTGGGAAAATACCGTAAAAACCATATTCCGCAGACCGGTGGTTTCTGGGAAAAGTATTTCTTCAAACCCGGAAATTTAGGCTATCCGGTGTTCCAGACAAAGTATGCGAAAGTCGGCGTGTACATCTGCTACGACCGTCATTTTCCGGATGGCGCGCGTTGTTTGGGACTGAATGGCGCCGAAATCGTCTTCAATCCATCGGCGACCACCGTCGGGCAATCGCAATATTTATGGAAACTCGAACAACCGGCGCATGCCGTGGCGAATGGCTATTTCATGGGATGCATCAACCGCGTCGGAACGGAAAAACCATGGAATCTCGGTAAATTTTACGGCACGTCCTATTTCGTGAATCCGCGGGGGGAAATCCTCGCCTGTGCTTCTGAAGACAAGGATGAATTGCTCATCGCTGAATTCGACCTTGATTTAATCGATGAGGTTCGTGGAAAGTGGCAGTTTTATCGTGACAGAAGACCGGAAACGTATAAAGAAATTACCGAATTATAGATTCAAAGCCACATAGAAACATAGGTTTTCAATGTCTTTGGTGGCAAAATCCAAACAACAAAACAAATGTTATGAGTATACAAAATAACCGTCTGACAAACGCAGAATACGAAGCGAATTTCGCCGACATCCATCCGCCGTTCGAAACCCATGATGCGGCACTGACGGAAGCAAACCGCTGTCTATTCTGTTACGATCCGCCGTGTATGAAGGCGTGTCCGACATCAATCAACGTCCCCAAATTCATCAAGCAGATTGCGACCGAAAATCCGAAAGGCTCGGCCCATACGATTTTCTCGGCCAATATTATGGGAGCGGGCTGTAGTAAAGTCTGCCCGGTTGAAAAATTATGCGAAGGGGCCTGTGTGTATAATCTGATGCACGAAACACCCATCCACATTGCCAAACTACAACGTTATTCGACAGAAAAAGCCATGAAAAACCAATGGCAATTATTCGACAGGAAACCATCCACCGGGAAACGTGTCGCTATTATCGGTGCGGGACCAGCCGGACTAAGCTGTGCGCATACGCTTTCAAGGGAAGGTGTCGAAGTCACGATTTATGAAAAGGAATCCAAAGGTGGCGGACTGATGACTTACGGAATTGCCGCTTACAAAGTCACGCCGGAATTCTGCGAAGATGAAGTCAATTACATCACTTCAATCGGCGGCATCTCCATCAAATACAACCACGAATTGGGACGGAATATTTCCCTGGAGGAATTACAGCGGAATTACGATGCGGTATACTTGGCATTTGGTGTCGGCATGGCCCGCCAATTGGACATTCCGGGAGAAAATTTATTCGGAGTTACTGATGCTATTAAATTTATTTACGATTTACGAAACAATGAGTATTCAAAAATAGCCGTCGGCGATAAAGTGGCGGTGATCGGAATGGGGATGACCGCCATTGATGCCGCGACACAGGCCAAAAGACTCGGCGCTTCCGAAGTGCATCTGGTATACAGAAGGACACAGGAAGAAATGCCCTGCACCGAAAAAGAACTCAACATCGCCAAACTCGACGGCTGTAATATCATCTGGCTTGCCGCCCCGAAAGAAATCATCGGCGATGGTGAAAACGTATCACAATTGGTTTGCGACGTCATGAAACTCGGCGCACCTGATGCCAGTGGCCGCAGAAGCCCGATCGAGACCGGGGAAACCTTTACCCTCGATGTCGATATGGTGATCAAGGCGGCGGGACAAATGCCGTTTTCAGAAGTGGTAAACAATGAAAATCTTCAAAACAGCAACGGAAAAGTGTCCGTACAAGGCAAATCCAAAACCAGCTTAAACAATGTTTTCGCGGGCGGCGATTGCGTCAACGGTGGGCGCGAAGTCGTCGATGCCGTTCAGGCCGGAAAAGACGGTGCTGCCGCCATACTCAAAGCCATCATCAGCCCGGACTACATCATCGAATCGGAATTAAAACCAACCTTCAACAATTAAGATTATGGCAGATATATCAACCAATTTTCTCGGCATAAAATCCCCAAACCCTTTCTGGCTCGCCAGCGCTCCGCCTACAGATAAAAAAATCAATGTGGTCCGTGCTTTCGAAGCCGGCTGGGGTGGCGTCGTATGGAAAACGCTTGGCTCGCAGGTCAAGAATGTTTCCTCGAGATATTCCTCGGTAAATTACGCCGGCAAGCGCATGATGGGTTTCAATAACATCGAACTCATCAGCGACCGGCCATTGGATATCAACCTTAAGGAAATTACCGAAGTCGTCAAGATGTTCCCCGATCGCGCCATGATCGTATCACTCATGGCCGACAACGACCGCCAGTCATGGCACGAACTCATCATGAAATGTGAGGACGCCGGAGCGATGGGCTTTGAACTCAATTTCGGCTGTCCGCACGGCATGACCGAACGCGGCATGGGTGCGGCAGTAGGGCAGGATCCCGAAATCGCCAAAATGGTCGTCGAATGGGTCATGGAAAAAGCCACGATTCCCGTCATTACCAAACTGACACCCAATGTGCATTCTGTCGTGCCCACCGCCCGTGCTGCCGTCGAAGGGGGTACAAATGCCCTGAGCCTGATCAACACCATCCAAAGCGTCACCGGTGTCGACTTAGATACTTTAGTCCCGAATCCTTACGTCGCGGGGAAAAGTGTTTTCGGAGGTTATTGCGGCCCCGCAGTCAAACCGATTGCGCTGAAAATGCTGACGACTGTCGCACAGGATCCGCTGGCGTCACGCGTCCCGATTTCCGGGATCGGTGGCGTGAGTACGTGGAAAGATGCTGTCGAGTTTATGCTCTTGGGAGCGACTTCCGTTCAGGTTTGCACCGCGGCAATGAACCACGGTTTCCGCATCGTCGAAGACATGTGCGAGGGCCTCAGCAACTGGATGGACGAAAAAGGCTTTGCTAAAACCACCGATTTCATCGGTAAATCCGTCGAAAAAATCACGCATTGGGAAGACCTCGATATCAATTACCACCACATCGCCAAGATCGACCAGGATAAATGCATCCACTGCGGCCTGTGCTACATCGCCTGCGAGGACACGTCGCACCAGTCCATCAACGTCGACCGCGGCAATCCGTACAACCATTACACGGTCAAGGAGGAGGAATGCGTCGGCTGCAACCTCTGCAAGCTCGTGTGCCCCGTCGACAACTGCATCACGATGGAAGTGCACCGCGCCGCACCGGAATATGTGAACTGGAAAGACTGGCAGCGTTTAGGTTTGCCTCTTAATGATCATTAATTTTTTATGGGCGTTGCCTTCGGCCGGGCTTTCCGCTGTATCTTTTGTTCCGCTGCACTCCACAAAAGGATGCCGCTGCAATCCCTAACGCAAACCCGCATAACATGAACGAATCAGCATGAAAATAAACGCATCCCGCTTACAACAACATTTCGAAGCCATGAGCCTCATCGGTAAAATTGGCGACACCGGAACCTGCCGCCCGGCGCACACTGCATTAGAAAAACAAGGTTTTGAACTTGCCGCATCCTGGATGCACGAGGCCGGAATGACAACCAGAATTGACCACTTCGGAAATCTCATCGGCAGGCTCGAAGGCAAAAACCCTGAACTTCCGGTTTTGATGATGGGTTCGCATCTCGATTCCCAACCTTATGGCGGACGGTTTGATGGCGTGGCCGGCGTATTGTGTGCGATCGAGGTTGTCATGATGTTGCACGAAAACAATATCATCCCAGAACGCCCGATTGAAGTGATTTCTTTCGCTGATGAAGAAGGCTGGCGTTTCAATAAAGGGCTTTTCGGTTCGAGGGGAATCCTTGGAAAAATCGAGGATGGTGAACTACAGCGCACCGACAAGGATGGCATTACACGCGAGCAGGCGCTGAGAGATTTCGGTTGCGACGTGACGAAATTCCACGAATCGGAATATCAATCCGGAAGTATTTTCTGCTTCCTCGAACTTCATATAGAACAAGGCCCGATACTCGATCTGGCGCAAAAGCCTATTGGTGTCGTATCCGGAATTTCGGGGCCGCTTTGGTGGACAGTAAAATTGAAAGGCATGGCGGGGCACACGGGTTCAGTCCCAATGCCAATCCGAAAGGACGCTTTAATGGGCGCAGCGGAAATTATTGTTGCCGTCAATGACATCGCCACCCAGATTCCCGGTGCACCAACGGTCGGGACGGTTGGGACCATCCAGGTTTTTCCGGCGTCAAGGAACATCATTCCTGAAGAGGTGACCTTCACGGTCGACCTCCGCGATATTGACCTTGACCGCAGGAACCGTTACGAAAAGCAATTGCGCGACCGTATCGAAGCCATCACCCGAAAGCACGGCCTGACTTGCGAAATTTCAGAAGATACCAAAAGCGATCCGCGGTATTGTGCCGACTGGATCAAGGAAATCATCCGCAAACAATGCGAGAACCTGAACCTCGATGCGCCCGAATTGATGAGCGGCCCGTTCCACGATGCACTGGCGATGTCTTATGCCTGTGATTACGGCATGATTTTCGTGCGCTGCAAGGACGGCATCAGCCACAATCCGCTGGAATATGCTTCGTATGAGGATTTGGCTTTGGGAACGCAGGTTTTGCTGGGAACGGTTTCGGAAATTTTAAATAAGGATAATTAACCGGAAGTTTTTCAGACCTTTGATTACAAGCTTTAACAGGATGAAAAACATAAAATCCAAATTGCCCTACGTTACCAACCACATTTTTTCGGAAATGTCTGCGTTGGCCGCCCGGCACAACGCGATCAATCTGTCGCAGGGTTTTCCGAATTTTGAGCCCTCGCCGACCTTGCAGGATTTGGTTGCCGCGAGTCTGGCCGACAAGAGTTTACCCTTAGCCAACCAGTACGCGCCCATGGCAGGATTGCCTTCACTGCGCCAAAGCGTCGCTAAGAAGATGAATCAGTCGTATGGCATTGCGGTGGACTGGGAGTCAGAAATCACCATCACGGTCGGCGCCACTGCAGCCATATACAACACGATTGCCGCTTTTGTCTGGCCGGGCGATGAAGTCATCCTGATGGAGCCGTGCTATGATTCCTACAGGCCCGCGGTTGACATGGCGGGAGGGATTCCGGTAATTTATGAGATGCAAGCCCCGGATTTTAAAATCGACTGGAAGGTACTCGCGACATTATTCACGCCAAAGACCCGAATGATTTGCATCTGCACCCCAAACAACCCAACCGGGACGGTATTTGAGCCGGCCGACATGGCCATGCTGTCGGAACTCGTACGCGATACCGATGTCATCGTGATGAGCGACGAGGTATATGAACACATGGTCTATAACGGCAGGGTACATGAAACCCCGTTGAAATATGACGGACTTCGGGACAGGACGGTTTCGGTATTTTCATTTGGAAAGACATATCACATCACGGGTTGGCGGATCGGTTACTGCATTGCGGCGCCGGCGCTGACTTCGGAAATCAGGAAAATTCACCAAAACTCGGTTTTCAGTGCCAGCCATCCGTTGCAGCAGGCTCTGACACGGTACATGGATGAATCGGACGATTACCTGTCATTGCCTGTTTTCTACCAGCAAAAAAGGGACCTGTTTGCTGCTGCCATGCAGCCATCGCGCTTTAGATTGTTGCCCTGCCACGGTTCTTATTTCCAATTGATGGATTATGCAGCGATATCGCAGGAAAGCGACTATGATTTTTGCGTCAGGCTGGCCCGTGAATACGGTGTGGCAGCCATCCCGGTGTCGCGCCTGCACAGCAATTTTAAGGACAATCGTTTGATCAGGCTTTGCTTTGCCAAGACCGATGAAACGCTTGTGGCTGCGGCCGGACTGTTGTGCCGGGTTTGATTGACATAGGCAAACATTATACTCCGCACGTCAGGAGGGGGAAATTCCAGGCTCAATATACGGTAAGCCGGGAATCTTAAGCAAAACTTAATTCTGCCACAATAATAATCAAAATCCCTGCCCGTTAATTCCTTAAATTTGTCACATGAAATTATTAGCCGTTTATTTTTTACTGTTAGTGCTCCCAACGCAATGGGAACCGGATTTTGAGAATGCCAAGAAATTGGCCAGGGAAAACCACCAACTCATATTGCTGAACTTTTCAGGTTCAGACTGGTGTGGGCCGTGCATGGTGACGAGAAAAGATTATTTTGACAGTGATGTTTTTTCAGCTATGGCGAAAAGCCATCTGGTGATGGTCAATGCTGATTTCCCGAGGAAGAAGAAAAACATCCCATCGGCGGATGTCGTGAAACGCAACGAAGCACTCGCTGACCAATACAACAAGCAGGGCATGTTTCCCTTTACCTTGTTGCTTGACGCTGACGGCAAGGTAATCAAAACCTGGAGTGGTAAGCCAGGAGTCTCTCCGGAGCAGTTTACCGCCGAGGTCAAAGCCATTTGCGACGCGCATAAATAATCCGTAGATGGAAAAGCATTCAAAATCCCTGAAACTGATGGGCAACAATTTTACGATAACTGTTGTGGCTGAAGACAAGGATTTTGCATCGGAAAATATAGAAGCCGCCATTTCCGAAATCAGCAGGATTGAGCAGCTTTTGACCACATTTAAGCCGGATAGCCAGACCAACGCCATCAATGACAATGCGGGAATACAACCCGTGACCGTTGACGCTGAAGTTTTTAACCTGATTGAAAGAAGCCTGGCGATTTCGAAGATTACGCAGGGTGCGTTCGACATCAGTTATGGGAGTATCGATAAGAGCCTTTGGAATTTTGACCGAAATATGACCACGCTGCCCACCGCAGAAACAGCCGCAAAAATGGTGTACCTGATCGATTACCGCAATATCATCCTGGATGCTGAAAAATGTACCGTGTTCCTCAAAGAAAAAGGCATGCGCATCGGGTTTGGCGGTATTGGTAAGGGCTATGCAGCGGAAATGGCCAAACAGAAATTATTAGGCAATGGTGTAAAAAGCGGCATTATAAATGCCAGCGGTGACCTGGCGGCCTGGGGATTGCAACCCGGAGGGAAGCCCTGGACCATAGGGATAGCCGATCCCGAACAGCCTGCGTCGGTTTTCTCGTATATCGAAATATCTGAGAAAGCCGTGGCCACTTCGGGAAATTATGAAAAATACATCACCATCGGCGGCAGGAAGTATTCGCATACTATCGATCCAAAAACCGGCCTCCCGATTACGGGCATCAAAAGCGTTACGGTCATTTGCGACAATGCTGAATTTGCCGATGCCATGGCCACCCCGATTGCCGTAATGGGCATCAAGGCGGGCCTGTTCCTGGTTAATCAGATTCCCGGCCTGCATTGCATTATTATTGACGATTACAACAAAGTTTATACCTCTGAAAACATCCATTTAACATGAACAAAACAAGAAAAGCATTGATTATGGCCGTGGCCATCGGCACTGTAACGGTGTCGTGTGAATCGGTGAAAGAATACCAGAAATCCAAAATCAACGATTCGGAAATGGTACTCTCCAACCGTAAGATCGAGAAAACAGAACTGAGTTTCCAATCTTACCGAGAAGGCGCTTCCGGAGCCAATTCGGGCAAAAGCGGCGGCGGTTGCGGTTGCAATTAATCCATAAAGGCAAATGAAGAGGATAGTGATCACAGGATTTGCCCTATTGGGGTTATTCCGCATGCAGGCGCAAACGCAGCCTTCAGATTCAACAGGGTATAAAAGCACCAAGCTCAAGATCGAGGAGGTAAACCTGGTGTCGAGTTATTATAAACAAAATGGAAACAATTCGGCAGTCACCGGCGGCATCGGGACCGAGGAGCTGACCGATATTTCCAACGCGATTGATTTGAAGCTGGTCAAATACGGCAAGACAGGCAACAAGCACACCTGGGATGTTGAAGTCGGCGTGGACCATTATACGTCCGCTTCCTCTGATATGATTGATCTCAGCGCCAATTCATCGGCTTCATCAGGCGACATCCGCTTTTATCCGTCGGTCAGTTACCTCATGGAGAATGAGGACAAAGGCCAATCTTTCGGCGCAGGGGTGTCTTCGTCAACCGAATTTGACTACCAGTCATTTGGCGGGAATATCGTTTATGCCAAAAAAACCAAAGACCGCAATGGGGAATTCACCGCCAAATTCCAGGCATATCTCGACCAGGTGAAATTGGTCGAACCGGTCGAACTGAGGACAGGCGGGGAAAATTACGGGACGGCGTCGAGAAATACGTTTGCGGGCTCGTTAAGCTATGCGCAGGTCGTCAACCGGAATTTCCAGGTAATGTTCCTCGCCGATGTGATTACGCAAAGCGGCTACCTCGGGCTGCCCTTTCACAGGGTGTATTTTGATGATGGCTCAGTGCACCAGGAGAATCTTCCGGACACACGCCTGAAAATTCCGCTTGCGGTGCGCGGCAGTTACTTCCTGGGTGATAACATCATCCTGCGCGCGTACTACCGCTATTATACTGATGACTGGGGTTTAAAGTCGCATACTGCCGATCTCGAAGTGCCGGTAAAACTCTCTCCGGTATTTTCGTTAAGCCCTTTTTACAGGTTTTATACCCAAACAGCTGTCAAGTACTTTAAAGGATTTCAGCAGCATGACGGTACTGAGGAATTCTACACCAGCAATTACGATTTATCGAAATTCGACAGCAGTTTCTTCGGCATGGGGATGAAATTCACGCCGCTTAAAGGCGTTTTTGGTCTCAAGCATTTCAATACCATTGAAATCCGCTATGGGCACTATACCAAGACGACCAACATGGTGTCGAACATCATCAGCATCAACATCAAATACAAATAAGAATCGGAATATTCCATTAAAAGGCTGTCCATCGGGCGGCCTTTTCCGGTTTAGAATTCCATGTAAAATCCGAGTCCGGCTTTGCCCTGGTTATAGGATGGCATCAGCATGCCGGTCGCCTTTGTGCTTTTGCTGAAAAAGGTTTTCTTTACAAAGGGATGGATCCAGTAAGCAATTTTTGTACTTAGTATTCCGATGCCTGCTCCCGCGGCGACATCCGTAAGCCAATGGCGGTGGTTATACATCCTGAAGAAGCCCGTTCCGGCGGCCACAGCGTATCCGGTAATGCCGTACCACGGAGACACGTTTTTGTATTCCTGATACAAAAATTCGGCACCCATAAACGCGGTCGCCGTATGGCCTGACGGGAAAGAATTGTTCGAAGTGCCATCAGGTCTCCATACCGTACCGGTATTTTTGATGATATTGACCGAAGTTGCCATAATCAGGTAAGCCGTGCCTAATATGATGGTGCGGTCTTTGAAGTTATGCCGGCCCTGGATCCCGAAGGCATTGAGGGCATACACCGAAAGGAACGGACTGTATTGTGAGAAATCGTCTACTGAGATTTTCTCGTCAATGTGTTCTTTCAATTCATTATTCGTACTTGAATTAATCCCTCTTAGTGTTGGGCTTTCAAGTCCGATAATACCGTAACCAAGTAAAACGGTCGGAATGATCAGGGCTTTGTAATTGAAATGGTAATTGTTTTGCGCGGGTAAGGTATCCAGTGTCTGTCCCTGGGCTGTCGAGAGCCTGAAGGACAGCAGGATGGCGATTGCCATGAGTCTTTTTGTCATCGGGATGTATTTGTGGGCAAAGTAAATTTATTTTCCTCAATCCTGAAATCGAAAATCGGTGTTCGATGCGGATATTGCGGTAAATAAAAATCCCGACATGGCTGCCGGGATTTTGTTATCTCATTTTGTTAATCGTAATTAATTCTTACTCAGTACTAATTTTTTCACGGTTTCCTTATTCTGATAGCTGATCCTGATGTAGTAAACACCGTCAGCGTAACCGCTTACATCCATAAACGATTTCTGTGAGGTCGGTTTGTGTTGCGCAATTTGCCTTCCAAGGTTGTCAATGACAAAAATGTGATCGGCGATAAGGCTGCCTGTATCAACAGTGAACGTACCACGGCTTGGGTTCGGATACATGGTAATCAGGTTGTCCAATGGAAGTGTTCCGGTACCTAAAGAGTCGATAGTCACACACTCACTGGTTACTGTACAATCGCCAAGGGTAATGATGACGGCGTATTGACCGTTTTCTGTTGCGGTAAAGCTTTGATTGGTCTCTCCGTCGATAATTCCCGGAGTCTGGTCACACGAAATCCATTGGTAAGACGCCCCGCTTTGGTTTGCCGTGATGGTTTCCAGATTCAAAGTTGTGGTATTATCCAAAGCATTGATTGCTACATTGAAACTGCTTTCGGCACTGCAATCCCCGTTTGATGCGTAGATGTAAACCGTCTGTGATGTGGTAATGACATCGCCTGCGTTGAGCATGGTTCCTGCGCCTGCGGTTTCGGTGAAATAATTCCCGTTGGTCAAAGCCGGAAGTGTGTAGCTGTCGCAAGCTGTTACATCGGCGAAGTCATCGACTATTGGTGTAGAAGTGATCGTTACGGCAAAATCCGTTTCGGCACTGCAATCCCCGTTTGATGCGTAGATGTAAACTGTCTGTGACGACGTGATGACATCTCCTGCGTTGAGCATGGTTCCTGCGCCTGCGGTTTCGGTGAAATAATTCCCGTTGGTCAGTACCGGAAGCGTGTAGCTGTCGCAGGCTGTTACATCGGCCAGGTCATCGATTATTGGTGTAGAAGTGATCGTTACGGCAAAATCCGTTTCGGCACTGCAATCGCCGTTTGATGCGTAGATGTAAACCGTCTGTGATGACGTAAGAACATCTCCTGCGTTGAGCATGGTTCCTTCGCCTGCGGTTTCGGTAAAATAATTCCCGTTGGTCAATACCGGAAGCGTGTAGCTGTCGCAGGCAGTCACATCGGCAAGGTCATCGACTGTTGGTGTAGAAGTGATCGTTACGGCAAAATCCGTTTCGACACTGCAATCCCCGTTTGATGCGTAGACGTAAACCGTCTGTGATGTGGTAATGACATCGCCTGCATTAAGCATGGTTCCTGCACCTGCGGTTTCGGTGAAATAATTTCCGTTGGTCAATGCCGGAAGCGTGTAGCTGTCGCAAGCGGTCACATCGGCCAGGTCATCGACTGTTGGGGTTGCGGTAATCGTTACGGCAAAATCCGTTTCGGTACTGCAATCGCCGTTTGATGCGTGGATGTAAACTGTCTGTGATGAGTTAATGACATCTCCTGCGTTAAGCATGGTTCCTGCGCCTGCAGTTTCGGTGAAATAATTTCCGTTGGTCAACACCGGAAGCGTGTAGCTGTCGCAAGCTGTTACATCGGCGAGGTCATCGACTATCGGTGTAGAAGTGATCGTTACGGCAAAATCCGTTTCGGCGCTGCAATCCCCATTTGATGCGTAGATGTAAACCGTCTGTGAGGACGTGATGGTATCTCCTGTGTTGAGCATGGTTCCTGCGCCTGCGGTTTCGGTGAAATAATTTCCGTTGGTCAATACCGGAAGCGTGTAGCTGTCGCAAGCTGTTACATCGGCAAGAGTATCGACTGCCGGGATAGGATTGATGGTTACGATAAAGTCACTTTCGGCAGTACAACTTGATATTGCGCCCAAAACGTACACATATATAGTTTGCGAGGTGGAGACTACATCTCCGGCGTGAAGCAAGGTTCCGGCTCCTCCGGGTTCGGTGTAATAGTCTGCGTTTGTGGTCAGCACTGGGAGGATGTAACTTCCACAGGCAATGACATCGTTCAGTTCGTCGATCACAGCAACAGGCGAAATGGTCACTGTGAAACTTTCTTCAGCGGTACACATCCCATTGTCTGCATAAACATATATCGTTTGTGTCGAGGTAATTGCGTCTCCGCCAGCAAGCATCGTTCCTGAGCCATTAGGTTCGGTAAAGTAATTGCCGTTTGTCAATACGGGCAAAGTATAACTTACGCACGCCGTAATATCGGTTTTTTCATCTAGTGTAGGATTCGGGTTTACGGTGATGGTCATTGTTGCAGCCAAAGCGCATTGTCCCGCATCCGGCGTGAAGGTGTAGGTGGTCGTAGCTGTGTTATCCAAAGAAGGCGACCAACTTCCCGTGATACCATTATTCGAAACCGTTGGCAGGGCAGCCAGCGCAGCTCCGAAACAAATCGGCATTACCTGTGTAAAATCAGGTGTGATGTTCGGGTTTACGGTGATGGTCATTGTTGCGGCCAAAGCGCATTGTCCCGCATCCGGGGTGAAGGTGTAAGTAGTCGTAGCAGTATTATCCAACGCAGGCGACCAACCTCCCGTGATACCATTATCGGATACCGTTGGCAGGGCAGCAAGCGCAGCTCCGGAACAAATCGACATTACGGGTGTAAAATCAGGTGTGATGTTCGGGTTTACCGTGATAGTCATTGTTGCATCCAGAGCGCATTGTCCAGCATCCGGCGTGAAGGTGTAAGTAGTCGTAGCAGTATTATCCAACGCAGGGGACCAACTTCCGGTGATACCATTATTCGAAACCGTTGGCAGGGCAGCCAGCGCAGCTCCGGAACAAATTGGCATTACCGGTGTAAAATCAGGTGTGATGTTCGGGTTTACCGTGATGGTCATCGTGGCAGCCAAAGCGCATTGTCCCGCATCCGGCGTGAAGGTGTAAGTAGTCGTAGCAGTATTATCCAACGCAGGGGACCAACTTCCCGTGATACCATTATTCGAAACCGTTGGCAAGGCAGCCAGCGCAGCTCCGGAACAAATTGGCATTACGGGTGTAAAATCAGGAGTGATGTTCGGGTTTACGGTGATGGTCATTGTTGCAGCCAGAGCGCATTGTCCCGCATCCGGTGTGAAGGTGTAGGTGGTCGTGGCCGTGTTATCCAAAGCAGGCGACCAGCTTCCGGTGATGCCATTATTGGATGCCGTTGGCAGGGCCGCCAATGCAGCTCCGGAACAAATCGGCATTACCTGTGTAAAATCAGGTGTGATGTTCGGGTTTACCGTGATGGTCATTGTTGCAGCCAAAGCACATTGTCCCGCATCCGGCGTGAAGGTGTAAGTAGTCGTAGCAGTATTATCCAACGCAGGCGACCAACTTCCCGAGATACCATTATTCGAAACCGTTGGCAGGGCAGCCAGCGCAGCTCCGGAACAAATCGGCATTACCGGTGTAAAATCAGGTGTGATGTTCGGGTTTACCGTGATGGTCATTGTTGCAGCCAAAGCGCATTGTCCCGCATCCGGGGTGAAGGTGTAAGTAGTCGTAGCAGTATTATCCAAAGCAGGCGACCAGCTTCCCGTGATACCATTATTCGAAACCGTTGGCAGGGCAGCCAGCGCAGCTCCGGAACAAATTGGCATTACCGGTGTAAAAACAGGTGTGATGTTCGGGTTTACGGTGATGGTCATTGTTGCAGCCAAAGCGCATTGTCCCGCATCCGGTGTGAAGGTGTAGGTGGTCGTAGCTGTGTTATCCAAAGCGGGCGACCAGCTTCCAGTGATGCCATTATCGGATACCGTTGGCAGGGCAGCCAATGCAGCTCCGGAACAAATCGGCATTACCTGTGTAAAATCAGGTGTGATGTTCGGGTTTACCGTGATGGTCATTGTTGCAGCCAGAGCGCATTGTCCCGCATCCGGTGTGAACGTGTACGTCGTCGTAGCGGTGTTGTTCAAAGCTGGTGACCAGGTTCCGATAACACCGTTGTTGGACGTTGTCGGCAGCGCAGCCAAAGTAGCTCCTGAACAAATTGCTGCCACCTGAGTAAATGCAGGTGTTGTCGGCTGGTTAACTGTAATAGTCATCGTCGCCGTATTGGCACATTGCCCGGCTGACGGAGTAAAAGTATAAGTTGTCGTAGCGGTATTGTTTAATGCCGGTGACCAGGCTCCGGTAACACCGTTGTTGGACGTTGTCGGCAGCGCGGCTAATGTGCTTCCTGAACAAATTGCTGCTACCTGAGTGAATGCAGGTGTTGTCGCTTGGTTAACCGTAATAGTCATCGTCGCCGTATTGGCACATTGCCCGACAGATGGTGTGAACGTGTAAGTCGTCGTAGCTGTGTTATCCAAAGCGGGCGACCAGGTTCCGGTAACACCGTTGTTGGACGTTGTCGGCAGCGCAGCCAAAGTAGCTCCTGAACAACTTGCTGCTACCGGAGTAAATGCAGGTGTTGTCGGCTGATTAACTGTAATAGTCATCGTCGCCGTATTGGCGCATTGCCCGGTTGACGGTGTAAAGGTGTACGTTGTCGTAGCGGTGTTGTTCAAAGCCGGTGACCAGGTTCCGGTAACGCCATTGTTGGACGTTGTCGGCAGCGCGGCCAAAGTAGCTCCTGAACAAATTGCTGCCACTTGAGTAAATGCAGGTGTCGTCGGTTGGTTAACTGTAATAGTCATCGTCGCCGTATTGGCGCATTGCCCGACTGATGGTGTGAACGTGTACGTGGTCGTAGCGGTATTGTTTAATGCCGGTGACCAGGTTCCGGTAACGCCATTGTTGGATGTTGTAGGCAGCGCTGCCAAAGTAGTTCCTGAACAGATTGCTGCTACCTGAGTAAATGCAGGAGTTATCGGCTGGTTAACTGTGATCGTCATCGTTGCCGTATTGGCACATTGCCCGGCGGACGGCGTAAAAGTATAGGTTGTCGTAGCGGTATTGTTCAATGCCGGTGACCAGGTTCCGGTAACGCCGTTGTTTGAGTTTGTCGGCAGCGCGGCTAATGTGCTTCCTGAACAAATTGCTGCTACCTGAGTAAATGCAGGTGTTATCGGCTGGTTGACTGTGATCGTCATCGTTGCCGTATTGGCACATTGCCCGGTCGATGGTGTAAAAGTATAGGTCGTCGTAGCAGTATTGTTCAAAGCCGGCGACCAGGTTCCGGTAAAGCCATTATTAGATGTCGTTGGCAATGCCGCTAATGTGCTTCCGGAACAAATCGGAGCCACCGCAGTGAATGTAGGTGTCACCTTTTGATTAACTGTAATAGTCATCGTCGCGGTGTTGGCGCATTGGCCAACTGACGGTGTAAAAGTATAGGTCGTCGTAGCAGTATTGTTCAAAGCCGGCGACCAGGTTCCGGTAAAGCCATTATTAGATGTCGTTGGCAATGCTGCTAACGTGCTGCCCGAACAAATCGGAGCCACCGCGGTGAATGTTGGTGTCACCTTTTGATTAACTGTAATAGTCATCGTCGCGGTGTTGGCGCATTGGCCAACTGACGGTGTAAAAGTATAGGTCGTCGTAGCAGTATTGTTCAAAGCCGGTGACCAGGTTCCGGTAAAGCCGTTATTAGATGTCGTTGGCAATGCCGCCAACGTGCTGCCCGTACAAATCGGAGCCACCGCAGTGAATGTTGGTGTCACCTTTTGATTAACTGTAATAGTCATCGTCGCGGTGTTGGCGCATTGGCCAACTGACGGTGTAAAAGTATAGGTCGTCGTAGCAGTATTGTTCAAAGCCGGCGACCAGGTTCCGGTAAAGCCATTATTAGATGTCGTTGGCAATGCCGCTAATGTGCTTCCGGAACAAATCGGAGCCACCGCAGTGAATGTAGGTGTCACCTTCTGGTTCACGGTGATGGTCATCATCGCGGTGTTGGCGCATTGGCCAACTGACGGTGTAAAAGTATAGGTCGTCGTAGCAGTATTGTTCAAAGCCGGCGACCACGTTCCAGTAAAGCCATTATTAGATGTCGTTGGCAATGCCGCTAATGTGCTTCCGGAACAAATCGGAGCCACCGCAGTGAATGTTGGTGTCACCTTTTGATTAACTGTAATAGTCATCATCGCTGACGTGGCGCACTGGCCTGCTGTCGGAGTGAATGTGTAAGTTGTCGTAGCAGTATTGTTCAATGCCGGCGACCAGGTTCCTGTAATCCCATTATTTGAAGTGGTGGGGAGTGCAGCCAGCGTCGCTCCTGAACAAATTGGAGCTACAACTGTGAATGTCGGTGTCGTCGAATTCACTGTAACTGAAACCGGTGTTCTTGCGCTTTCACAGTTATTAATTACCTGGGTAATATAATAAGTTCCAGTCGTAAGGAGTGTTGCAGGCGGAAGCGATGATCCGTTTACAGGCACATTGTAATAGCGTCTTGGAAAGCCAGTCGACACCAGGTCGCCCACAACGGACCCAAGACAAAAAGTTTGATTAGCCGGTGCCGTAGGTGCAGGTGTTACGTTCACGGTTGCTGTAACGGCTAACCTTGCAATAGATTCGCAAGTACTGTTTGACCTCGAGGCATAGTACGTTGTGCCGCTCACAATCGGAGTTGTTGATGCCAACAGATTTCCGCCGCTCGGAGCGTCGTACCACTTGATGTTTGTGCCGGTTGCAGCGAGGTTTGCTATGGTTGCCGAATTACAAAACGCCTGGGAAGCTGCGCCCGTCGGACTTGTCGGCTGTGTTGAAGTGCTTATAAAACTATAGGCGCCGGTAACAACGTTCAGGCTGATGTTGTAGGTACAGGCCACCGCCGGAATGTTAGGACCGTCCTGGACGCCCGTTCCCGTTGGGAAAGTGTTGTTGCCCCAATTGACAATCCAGTCGCTGTTCAGTCGGAACTTCACACCGCCGGTAGACAATGTGTAATTGTTCAGGGTGAAGTTAATACCATCGGTACTGGACATAAAAATGTCGGTATCCCAACCAGAGGCACCTTCACCCAACAGGCTCACGACAGTCGGCGTACAACTGATGTAACGCGACCTGTCTGTTTGTTGCGTACCACAGGAAGCATCGGTATGTATAAAATACCTCACAATGCCGGCAGTGCTGCCTGAGTACCACCTTACCGGCGTTGTGCCGCTCGCGTAAACGACGTTTCCTGCCGCATTGGTAACCGTAATGTAGTCTGTAGCAATCGAACTCGTAAAGGTGTAAGTATTGCCTGCGGTAACATTTACGTTGCAGAATTCTCCTGCCCATGAACCATTTAAGATGAGTTCGTTGCTTCCGCTACAGGTCGGCGTGAAGGTTGAAGTTGGAAATATTCCGAAATTACCGCCGGTCCCGTTACAGCTCAATGCTGCCACCGTGGTAAAACTGCCGCCCGCAATCCAGTTGCTTTGGCTGCTGCCGCAGTTTGACCTGATCCAAAAGAAATAAGTCTGGCTCGCGTTCAGGCCGGTGATGTTGCTTTGTGATGGGCTTACCGTGCCCGTTGGCGTCGTACCTGCTGTCGGAGCAGTGTTCACCACACTTACGTAATATTGGTAACTGTTTGATGGGGTTGGACTCGCTGGTGTAAAATTCAGGTATGCTGAATTGGACGTAATGTAGCTTGCAGACAGGTTGGAAGGCGCCGCACAAGTGACTGAATTCAGCGTAGTAAAGCTTCCGCCGTAAACCCAGTTGCTTTTAGACGCGGCACTACAGGCAGCCCTTACCCAAAAATAGTAAGTCGTCGCTGAGTTCAGATTGGTTATTACTTTTGAAGTCGTTGCTGAAGTACCCGTTGCCGCGGTGTCATATTGCGGACTCAATACATTCGAGGTACTTATATAATATTCATATCCGAGACCCGGTGACGTAGTAGGTGTCCAGCTCAGTGTAGCGCCAACTGACGTTACTGCCGAGCTTACGGGAGAGGTTGGTGAAGGACATACTGATGTCTGACACGTTACATAGCGGCTCCTGTTTACGTTTTCGGTGCCGCAGTCACTGCCTGAATGAATGTAATAACGCAAAGTCGTCGTCCCGCTGTCTACGATGTATACCACAGGCGTGAGGCCATATGCAAGGATCTGCGTGCCGGCAGTATTGGTAATCGTGATGAAATCTGATGTATTAGACGAGGAGAATGTGAGTTTTCTTCCATTGGCAACCGATACATTCGTGTATTCGCCTGCATACGCAATGTTCGTAACGAGTTCCGGATTGCCTGAACATGAAGGCGAAAAGGTTGTCGTCGGATACAATACGCCGCTGGTACACCCATTTCCTAATGTGGTGGGCAGGCTGGTGAAATTGAAGGGTCCGCCCCAGGCACTTTTTGTAGTGCCACAATTCGACCTTACCCACACATAATACAGGGTGTTGGGTACAATCCCGGAATTTACTGTAACAATATTGTTAACAACGCTGCCTGTCGGAACTGCTGCATTTGACGGTGTGGCATTGGAAGTGGTCACAATATAGTCATAGCCATTGCCTGGGGTAGTGGTTGTCAGCCAGTTTAAAGTCACACTGCTGCTGGACAGGCCATTTGTATAAATGTTATAAGGCAGCGGACAGGAAGAATCCACTGAAGTGATGTACCTGATGCGTCCCGTAGTATCGTCAGCACAAGTGGAATTGGCGTGGATGTAATAACGGAATACGCCTGTGTTGGCGCCCGAATTCCAGGATAAAGGGGTCGTTCCGGTTGCATAAACAGAAGTACCTGCGTTATTGGTTATTGTGATATAATCTGTGGCGACGGAACTTGTAAAAGTGTATTGCTTGTTGGCCGAAATATTGACATTAGAATATTCGCCGGCCCAGGTGTCGGTTACGATTTGTTCTAAAGCACCTGTATTTAGTGGGGTATAAGTGGCTTCAGGATACAGGCCGTAAGTAGCGGCATTGCAGTTTTGGAAAGCGATTGTCGTAAAACTTCCGCCTGAAACCCAGTTTCCCTTAGTTGAAGTGCAGTTTGACCTTATCCAGTAGAAGTACGTGGTGCCCGCATTTCCTACCAGCGTTGTCGCGACAGAGGCATTGCCTACCGTACCCGTTGGGTTTGAAGATGCCAAAGGAGGCACACCGGTCGTGTTGACAAAATAGTCATAACCGGTCGTTGGTATTGATGCCGGCGCGGTCCAATTGATCCTGACCGAATTGGATGTGATGTTGCTGACAAACAATCCGGTTGGTGACGCGCAGGAAGCCGGTGGTGTGGCACAGGTGATATAACGGATCCTTCCGATATTCTCTGTAGTACAGCCTGAATTTTTATGGATAAAATAACGGATGACTCCTGACGTTGATCCCGACAACCAGGTCACCGGGGAAGTGCCGTTGGCATAGGTAAGCGTGCCTGCGGCATCTGTTATGGTAATGTAATCAGTGGTTACAGAACTTGCGAACGTGTACTGTTTGTTGGCCACCACATTGACTTCGGCATATTCTCCCGCCCAGCAATCGGTGTTGATGGTTTCCTGGTTGCCTGAACACAGCGGCGTAAAACTGGTCGTAGGGTAAAGACCTCCGGAAGTACACTGCCCGAATACCTCGGGAATGAAAAACAATACAGCCAATAAACTAAATAAAGTAATTTTTGATTTCATATGTAATCCTTAAAAAATTTTTATAGCAAAGCAAACTTAACTTTTAACTCCTTATATATAAAGAAACACATATGCTTTTTTATAAAAAAGCACGTGCTTTTTGTGACGCAAACGTTTGTTGGTAAATGTTTTACCGTCAGTTTTCCTTTTCAGTCTCTTCAATAAAAAACGAGGGTGAAATCCCGGTGTGTTTTTTGAAAATCCTTACAAAAGTGGCCGCTTCCTTATAGCCTATTTCTTCCGCAATCGCCTGCAGCGTGTACTTCCGGAAAATGGCATCCTCCTTAATCTTTTTCAGCACATAATTCATCCTGAGCTCCTGTGTATATTCTGAAAAGGTCTGTTTTTTGTGATTGTTGAAATAATTTGAAAGGTACGATGTGTTCGTATTGATCTTCTTCGCCACATAGCCGAGCTTAAAATCGGGCTTCAGGAAATCGTGCTTGCGCTCCATTTTCGCCAGGCCTTTGGCAATCTTTTCGATAACGTCCTCTTCCACGATTACCTTAATGGCCTCCTTATCGGCGGTTTGCTCTGGCGTGGCCTCAATATTTTCATTGGACGGCAGCGTGTTTTTTTGATTCAGCTTATCGACAAGTTCGAGGTATTTCTGGTGCTGCCGTTTCTTCCTTCCCAGTGTAATGGCCCAATATCCGATGAATGATACCAGCAATATCGCGGCGATGGTTGTCAGAATACTATTTTCAATGCGTTTCTTTTGTAACGCCTTCCGAACCTCCTTCGATTTATAAAACCATTCAAGTTCATTGATTTTGTCTTTCGTGTCTTTTGCATTATACAACCTCTCGTATTTGTAGGAAAGGTCCTTAAAATACAGCGCTTTATCGGCATTCCCAAGCGTCTTGTACATGGTATACATGTTCTCATTATTGACGTACAGGCTGTAATAGTCCTTATTTTCCAACAGCCGTTTCTGGCTTAGTGTGTAGTAATAGGCACTGTTGCCAATATCTTGCCGCGATGTGTAATAGTAGAGCAGGTTGACATAATAATTCGGGTCGAAAAAGTGATGCGCCGCCGATTCAGTAATGCATTGTTTGAGTACTTCAGGATTCGGATTGTCCTTGAAATTTTCACGGTTAAAAAGTGCCGCGTAATAAGCCTGGTAATTGCTTTTGTGGCAAAATTGCAGCGCCTTGTCCATATTCATCAGGACCGGCCCGAGGCTGTCATTGCCATATTTACGATAATATGAGTAGGCCTTATTTGAATAGTAATTGCACCAAACCAGCGAGTCGTTGAGTTTTTTTGCCAAAGTATACTGCTCCTTGAGATACTCCGAATATTTAACGTCATTGTCCATATCCAGCAGCGAGTAAATCAGGTTATTTACTACATTCTCATGGAATTCCGGATTGTCTTGCTTCGTCTTTTCGTAAAATTCATAGTACACCTTTTGCGCCTCATTATCGGATTTCGAATAATAATTTGCCGTATACCTGAAGGTGTTGCCAAAATAGCCACCCACCGCATCATTGTTTTTCTTTGCGGTCCTGATCGCAATCTTGGCAATTGAATCGCATTGTGCCGAGTTCCCCTGATAACATAAAATCTGGCATTTGGCCAATAATTTCGCCACGGCATCTTTGTCGCTGTCCAATATCTTTTCGTTCAGTATCGTTCGCGTAAGCAGGGTGTCGTGGTAGATAATCTTTTCGGTTTTATCCAGGACGGAATCGTAATGCTGAAAAGAAGCGCTTAAATCCTCATTGTTCTTTGCACAGGAAGCCATAAGCAGGAAAGTACAAAGTGCGAAAAGACGGCTCATTAATTTGCGGGTGATTTTTTTTATAAAGAAAATAAAAAAAAGTCAAATCCAACGGGCATTAACAACCAATAGTTAAAAAACATTGAATCTTGAGCCGGGCGCAAAATCTTTTAACATATTTAGCGGAATTTGCATGGAAAAATCACAAAACGGTCACATTTCGGCTTTCGCTATCTCATCAATCATACCATTAAATATGAAATAGTGGAACGGCAGGACGGCGTACCAATAGAGTCGGCCGCCTAATCCAAGCGGCCTGAACGTCGCCGTCTGGTACAGCGTATTATCATCTGAAATCCGGAATTCAAGCCAGGCCTCGCCGGGAAGTTTCATCTCAGCATACAAGAGCAATCGTTTTTCGCTTCGGCTCGAATAGAGCACGCGCCAGAAATCGAGTGATTCTCCTGCGTAAATCACTGCCCGGTGCTTTCGTCCGCGTTTGAGGCCCACACCGCCGAAAAGTTTGTCAATGAAGCCACGCAGTTTCCACAGCCAATTGCCATAATACCAGCCCGTATCACCGCCTAAAGCAAAAATCTTATCCAGTGCCAATGCGGGATTTGAAAGCTTCCGGGTTTTCATATCGCGGAAGCATCCATATTCGGGCACCGCAATGAGGCGCTCCATGCCTGACGCGAGCGCCTCACTGGTCTGGGCATCTTTCCAGGTCGACAGCACGAGGTTTTGCTCAATCTTATCAAACGCGATCGCAATCGCTTCCCGATAGGTGAGCAGCCTGATGCCGAGACGGTCGACCAGGTCGTTTTCCTTTGCGACGACTTCCACTTTCATGCTGTCCACCAGGTTGCGCGCCAGGTGGTAGGAGGTTGATGTAATAAAATACAGCCAGTACGAAGACAGTTTCGGCGTCATCACTGGCAGGGTAAAAATCCTTCGGCGGAGTCCACGCTGTTGTGCAAATTGTAACAACATCTCGCGATAGGTCAGGATGTCGGGGCCATAAATGTCGAATTGCTGCCCGTAGCAGTCTTCGCGAAGCAGGACGCCCTCGAGAAATTCGATGACATTCCGTATTGCGATGGGCTGGCATTTTGTCTGAAGCCAACGCGGTGCGACCATTACCGGTAACTTTTCGACGAGGTCGCGGATGATTTCAAATGAGGCACTGCCTGAGCCTACGATAATGCCTGCCCTGAGCGCCGTCAGTGGCACGGTGGAGGCATGCAGGATGGCCTCAACAGATTTCCTCGATTCAAGGTGCGGTGAGAGTTGGCTGTCATTCACGATCCCGGTCAGGTAAATGACCTGCCGGCACTGCGTTTTTTCGATTTGGCGCACGAAATTTTTTGCCGAAATCGCTTCCATACGCTCAAAGTCTTTGCCGCTGTTCATCGAATGCACGAGGTAATAGGCAGCGTCTATGGCATATGGGATGTTGCCCAGCGTCTTTTCGTTAAGCAGGTCAAGCGCAATGACGGATAGCCTGTCGGTGTTGTATTTTTTCCGGTCGAAACGGGCACGATCCCTGACCGCGCAGACGACTTCGTGGCCCTGGTCCAGCAGTACCGGTATAAGTCTTTGTCCGATGTAGCCTGACGCGCCTGTAAGCAGGATTCTCATGATTATTTCATTATGGTTCCCAGTCCGCCATCGATATGGACAACCTGTCCGGTCATCCAACCGGCATTCAAAAGGTAAATCGCCAGATCAGCGATGTCTTCCGCACTGCCGATGCGTTTCAGCGGATGGCGGTCCATGCCTGACTGACGCTTGGCATCTGAATTGAGCAGCATTTTCGCCAAAGGCGTATCAGTAAGCGACGGGGCAATGCAGTTGACCCTGACTTTCGGCGCAAATTCTGCGGCAAGCGATTTCGTGAGTCCCTGCACCGCGGCTTTGCTGATGCTGATGCTGGTGTGGAAAGGCATCCCGATTTCAGCAGCGACCGAACTGAACAACACAATGCCGGGATGGCTTGTTTCGGAAAGGTTCCTGCGGTATTTGCTGATCAGCCGGAAAGCGCCAAGCACATTGATCCTGAAGTCGTCGAGGATGTCACTTTCCTTTACTGATGATAAAGGCTTAAGGTTGATCGAGCCCGGGGTGTAAACCATGCCGTCAAGGGTACCATCGATGTCCGGAAGTGGTTCATCCAGCATGAAATCATGTCGGATAAATTCCAGAGCGCTGTGTTGCGGCAGGTTTTCGGGACTTCTGCCTATCGCAATGATATGGCATCCGTCGTCAAGTAGTTTTTGGCAGATTTCCCGCCCGATGCCGCTGCTGGCACCTGCAATAAGGTATTTTTTTTGGTCATTCATAATTCAGGTATTTTAAACAGGCTGTATAATATTTGGAATAAGATGGGTAAAAACCGGTGACTTCGGGCACGATCCATTCGCGGCTTTCCACCTGCGCCCCGTGGTAATTGATGATGGGATGCTCCCGCGCGATGAACCGGACTTCGGGATAAGCCGATCGCAGGTCTTCAAACTCACCGCAATAGACTTTCAGATTGGGAATGTTCCTGGAGAGCGCCAGCACAAAAGCCATTACTTTTTCGCTGACAGGAAATTTTCGGAAATGCGACGGTTCAAGGATCAATATGCGGTCGTAGTGCTCATGCTCGTGCCAAAAAGGATTGAGGTTGTAAAAGTCGTACAAAAGTGCGGTGGCTGTTTTCAGGTCAGGTATCCCTGTTTTTGTAAGGAACGTATCAAGCACCGGAACGGTGTGGTCCTTAAGTATTTCGGGCACCGGCATGTCCTGCAGCTCGTCATAGGTGCAGTCCAGGAAGGTCGCCGACTGCTGTGATCTGCTGTAGAAATTGATGTTTTCCTGGTTCGCAATGTACTTCTTCCCGGTCAGGTTTCCGGCGACCCATTGCCAACTCGCAAAATTGCTGGCGACGTCGGCATCAAGCAGGTGGTAATACATCCAGCCGGCCGGTACTGAAAATCCGAGACGCGCCACATTGCAGCAAATTGATGCCACGTAAAGTCGGAAGTGGTTATGCATGTAGCCGGTTTGGTAAAGGTCGTGCACGGCAGCGTCAATTTCCCGGATGCCCGTGACGCCATTCAAAATGGCAATGGGTATACCCGAAATTTTCGCATCGCTGTCGGTGCGGATGGATGCGTGATACAATTCCGGACGCGACTGCAGCAATCTTTGAAAATAGTCCCTCCACAGGAGCTCGCGTATGAACTTTTCAAGCACCGTTTTCGGATATCTCGCTTTGAGATTCCGGAACACCTGCCGGGTCGTTATCACACCCCTGGAAATGTAAGGCGACAGGCGTGACACCTGTCCATCCTTAAAATTTCGCGTGGCGGCGTAATGGGTAGGGTCGAAGTTTTCAACGCAAGCGAGAATTTCATCAATGGCGGTAGGGAAGCTATTCATACCATAAAAATAGGCATTATATTTTTGTTTAACAATATTATTTAAAAATTAAACAAAATGTTTTCATCCGCAAGGGATTTTGGTTTCCTGTCCTTTCTAAAGCGATGGGGATGACTGCACCCGGTGGCTGCATTTCGCTGTGCTTATTTCGACACTCGACTTTCCAATTTCGATGATTCCGTTCCAGAGGTGGGTATTGGGCGTTCGACAATACATTACTCGGAAGCAAAAACTTCCCAAAACAATAAAGACCTCACATCGCGGTGAAGTCTTTTCTTTGATAAGCGATTCAAAACCGGTTGCGTCTTATGGTTTCGCCTGCGCCCTTAATTTACTGTTTTTCCTGCCGTAAAAAAAGTAAACCGCAAAGCCAATCAGCAACCATACAATCAGCCTGATCCAGGTATCGAGTGGCAATGAAAACATCATGACCAGACAGGTTACAATGCCCAAAATAGGGACTAGGGGGACAAATGGCGTTTTAAAAGGGCGCTCGAGTTGGGGTTGTTGCCTGCGCAGTATCAGTATGCCCAAACAAACCATAACGAACGCCAAAAGGGTGCCTATACTGGTCATCTCGCCCACGACGCTGATGGGGACAAATCCTGCGAACAAGCTGATGAACAGGCACAATACGAGATTCGATCTCGATGGCGTCTGGAATTTCGGATGCAGTTTTGAGAACACTCCGGGCAGGAGTCCGTCTTTGCTCATGGCATAAAACACCCTTGACTGGCCGAGTAAGTCCACCAAAATTACAGACGTATAACCGATCAAAATGGCAAGGATTACCGCGACACCGAGCCATTCGTAAGGGGTGTTTGCAATCGCGATGGCTACCGGGGCAGCGCTGTTCTTGAAATCTGTGTAATTGGCCAGTCCGGTCATCACATACCCGAAAAGGATAAACAGGACCGTACATACCAACAATGACCCCAAAATACCGATAGGCATATTGCGCTGCGGATTCCGGGTTTCCTGCGCCATGGTTGCCACAATATCAAATCCGATGAATACAAAAAATACAACCCCGGCGCCCCGCAGGATGCCGCTCCAGCCGTACTCACCAAATGTCCCGGTATTGTTGGGGATGTATGGCTGGTAATTTCCGGGGTCAATGTAATGCCATCCGAGGCCAATGAACGCAATAACCACACCGACTTTAAGGGTGACCACGATGATGTTAAATATCGCAGATGATTTGGTGCCCCGGATAATGATGGCCGTAATCACGAAGATGATGAGTACCGCAGGAAGATTCACTATCCCGCTTACGACAGAACCGTCCAGTAATGTCACAGATTCAAAGGGCGACTGCACCAGTTGCGGCGGAATGTGAATATCAAACTTTTCAAGGAATTTGACAAGGTACTGCGACCAACTGATGCCAACAGTCGCCGCACCCACTGAATATTCCAGTACCAAATCCCACCCGATGATCCAGGCAAACAATTCGCCCAAAGTGGCATAGGCATAAGCGTAGGCGCTGCCGGAAACAGGAACCATCGCCGCGAATTCTGCGTAACACAACGCACTAAACGCACAGCCCACCGCCGCTATGATAAATGATAAGGTTACTGCAGGTCCTGCATTATTGGCTGCGGCAATCCCGGTAAGTGAAAACAGACCTGCGCCGATGATAACTCCTACACCGATGGCAACCAGGTTTACGGCACCTAAACTTCGTTTCAATGTCCCTTTGCCTGTCTGTGCGGCCTCGCTTTTTAATAATTCAATTGATTTTCTCAGCATAGTTATTGGGTGATGTATTTATATGGGTTGACAATCCTTTTTAGGACCTGATTGAATTTCCTGATTTTTACCTGGGTTCGTTTTTCAAATTGGTAGCGCGACAAATTGGTTAATGCCACACCTGAAAGTATGATCCCCAACCCCGCGAATTGTGCTGAGGAAATGCATTCGTTGGCAACAAGCCAGCCGATGATAACCGCCACGATAGGGTTGATGTACGTGTGCGTGCTGACCAGGACGGGATCTTTGACAGACAAAAGCCAGATGTAAGAAACATAGGCCGTAATGGATCCGAAGAAAACGAGGAAGAGCAGTCCAAGTATCGAGGAAGTCGTGATTTCGGACAGCTCGAATACTGTCCACTCGCCGCGGAACAGCGCGACAATGAGGCTTGCTACCCCGGCAACAATCAGTTGTTGGGCGATGTTCATAAACGTGGAATTTCCTGCCGGATTGTTCTTCGAGTACAATGAACCGATGACCCAGGACACTGAGCTCAATGCCAGAATAATAAATGCAAGCACTTTCAGGCTGCCGTCATTTTCAGCCTGGGCCGGCCTTACACTGCCTTGGAGAAAAAGCAATAAACCGGCAAAGCCAATGATCAGGCCGAGTGTAATTAATCTATTGGAAAAATAGGTTTTCCAGTTTTTCCTGTCGAGCGCAATAAACCAGAACGGTCCGGTGGCGATGGCAATCGCGGCCTCAGTCGACGTCACGTATTGCTCGCCCCAGGCAACCAGTCCCGTGCCGCCCGTAAGGATCAGGATGCCGGTAATGGCATTTTTTTTCCATCCTGTCGCCGATCCGGTGCTTTCTTTTTTGCTTTTGCGCCAAAGCAACAGCAGTACTCCGGCGGCCAGGAATCTGAAACCGGAAAGAATGAACGGTGGAAACCCTTTGAGGCCATATGATATGGCGAGGAAAGTGGAACCCCAGATGACATAGATTCCGGCAAACGCCAGCACAATTAGCAGCGTAGTTTTATTTTTTATAATTGACATGATATTTTTTTTGAAGGTTTAAATAAAAAAAGGCCCTTGCTCTGAGTTGAGGAAGGACCTGATAATTACATTGGTGTATAACTAAGAAGACACATTCCGGCAACAATGGACGCACATCATCATATGGCAGCAGTCCATTGAGTGGTGTTTTTTTGCGAAATTTTTACTTGCCTGTGTTTTCATAGTATTCAAATTAGGGTTAAACAAAAAAAGCCTTTCGGATATGAAAGGCTTTATAAACTTGTGAAAATAAAATTATTTATCTCGGGGCCATTTCATACAACGCATCAGACATGCAGCACATCATGCAGCAAACTGTGGTCATCTTATTATGGCTTATATTTCTCATTTCGGGTACAAAAGTATCAACTTATTTTTAAACTATGCTAATGAAATATTTTTAAATTGTTATAAAATCACCAGTTAATAACCATCTCCCAAGTGTATAGGGCGAAAGCAGTTTAAGAAATAACGTAACGCAGTACTTTCCGATTTTTTTTGTCGCTATATTCGCACATAATTTTCAAAAAATGGTGGAATCACACCATTGTTTACCAATAACCGCCCATTTAATTTTGATGCATCATCATGAAGCAATTTTTTACAATATTATTTATCAGTCTTGGATGCTCCATTTCGGTTTATGGTCAAAAGGATCGTAACGTTTTGTTGCAGGAATTGTCCAAATCAAAACAGGATACCACCAAAGTATATTTGCTTTTGGATGTAGCGGAAACGTATATTGATGATCCAAAAAATTTCAAGCAATACCTTCAAAAATCATTTTCTCTAAGTAAAAAATTGAACCATCCCAATGGAGAAGGCAGGTACTATCAGTTGATGGCAAAATTTTACTCCTATCAAAATGAGCCGGACAGCTGTGTTTACTTTGCGAAGAAAGGCGTTGAAAATGCCAGGAAGTTAAAATTCGATAAACAAGCCCAATCGTATTCCAATTTAGCATACGCCTACACGATGAAAGGCTATCCTGATTCAACACGATTTGCTCTTTTAAAAGCACTACATATCGAAGAAAAGCTCAAGCCAGACCCTTATAGGCTCGCCATTTTGTATGTAAATTTAAGTGCTAACAGTTATGCCATTCATGATTACAAAAAAATGATAGCATACAGCCAAAAATCACTGTATTATGCCAATAAGCATCCCAAAAAAAGATTTCTGGCGGAAGCACATATCAATCTGGGTTTGGGTTTTACAAATGATAAAGCATTGGATAGTGCCGATTATCACTATAGCCGGGCTCTGGAATTAGCCTACAAAAATCAAAACATAATTCAACAATTATACGTTCTGGAAAATATAACCGATTTATGGAATATTAAACGGAACTATCCTAAAATGCTGGAAACGGCAACGATTTTTCATAAAATCAGCAAAGCCAATCCGGAATTTGTTTCTGAATGGATAAAAAGCGACCGTTTGTTAGGCAGAGCGTACTTGTTTAACAATCAGATTGATAAAGCGAAATCGTATGCTGAAATTGCTTTAAAAAATTCCACAAAAGAAAAGGACAATCCTGAAAACGTCATGCAGGTGCATTACTTGATGTATGAGCTTGAAACCCGGTTGGGGAACTACAGCAAAGCCGAAGACCATTACACCGTTTATGATTCCATTGATAACGTTTTCAGGGGAGAAGAAACGCAGCAAAACATCAATATTTTAAATACAAAATTTAAGGTTGAGAAGAAGAATGCCGAGCTCAAATTGCAGAAAGCCGCGTTGCAACGCAAAGAAATGACCATCTTTTTCCTGTCATTTGGGATCGTTGCCTTGGTCGTCCTGGGCTGGTTTGTTTACAAGAACAGAGAGAAAAAACAAAAAATAGCGAGTCAAATCCAGCAAATCGTCGCGTCAAAATCAATCATAAAAACCCAGGAAGACGAACGGACCCGAATCGCCAAAGACCTTCACGACGGTTTGGGAGGTTTATTGTCAGGTGTCAAACAGTCGTTACACAGTATGAAAAATAGCTTTATAATGGAAGCCAACGAGGCTCAGTCGTTCGAAAACACCATCGATATCTTAGATCAGGGAATCAGGGATCTGCGAAACATCGCACACAATATGATTCCGGAAAATCTGATAAAGTTTGGCTTGGAAACGGCCACACGCGATTATTGTTCCTACATCGGCCATTCAAATGCGTTGAAGGTCGCTTTTAGCCCGATAAATATGGAGGGCTACCACAAAGATTTCACGCATTCGGTAACGGTGTACAGAATCATCCAGGAATTGGTCCACAACGCAGTGAAGCACGCCGAAGCCAAAAATTTGATTGTTCAACAGGCGGTGCAAAGCACTACGTTATACATCACCATCGAGGATGATGGTAAAGGTTTTGACACAAACAACGCAACAAGCGGAATTGGAATTTCAAATGTCAGGAACAGGGTGTCGGTATTGGAAGGAACCATGCACATTACATCGAACCATCTGGGAACAACCGTAAATATTGAGCTTCCGATATGACAAAGATTATAATTGTTGACGATCATCCCTTGGTTATCGAAGGCATAAAGGCCTTGATCGAAAGCGATAGTTCGTTTGAAATTGTAGGTATTGCGTTGAATGGAAAGCAAACGAATCAACTTCTTAAAACTGAAAAACCCGATATCATATTCATGGACATCAACCTACCGGATTGCAGCGGTATTGACTTGTGCAGGGAGATTTTGCTGAAATTCCCATCTATCATCATTATTGGTTTAAGCACCTTTAATACACCCAGTTATATCCAGGCAATGCTTGACAGCGGCGCCAAAGGGTATTTGCTGAAAAACACCACAAAAAATGAATTTTTAAAGGCGCTGAATACAGTTTTATCACATAAAACATATGTTTCGGAGGAAGCCAAAAGTATTTTGAACACCTTCAAAACGGAAACAGAAATAGTATTGACCCGAAGGGAACGGGAAGTTTTACAACTTATCGCAAGCGGTAAGTCAAATACAGAAATTGCCAAAGAACTTTTCATCAGCCCTACAACGGTGGACAGCCACCGGACTAATCTGTTGGCTAAATTCAAGACCAATAACACAGCACTCTTGGTAAAACAAGCGCTAAAATCAGGCTTTATAGTATATTAATCAGGCAGGGAATTTAAAAACCTCCGGAAATCAGGAGGTACACTGCCGGCAACTTGTAAGGGTATTGATTAAGAACCAATCAATACCACGTGGCGGGCTTTGCCTGATACCAACGCGAAATCACTTGTAAATCTTAATCACCAAAAAATCAAAATGAGAAAATTAGACTTAAAAAAATGGTTGCATTTACCCTTCATTGTGGTATTGTTTTTCTTTGCGGGCAGCAAAGTAACAGCGCAAACGACACTTGCCGCCGGAGATCTATTATTCACCGGTTATGATTCAACCCTCGGAACAAATAATGCAAGCGCAGCCGATCGGTTCTCTTTTGTGCTGCTAACGAATATTTCGTCCGGTACGGTCATTTACTTTACGGATCGCGGCTATTTCACGTCAAGCTGGCAGGCATCCGGCACATCTGAGGGGACCATTAAATGGGTTTCAGGTTCTGATTTGACTGTCGGAGCCGAAGTGTATATAACAGCTTATACTGCTACCGTAAATGGTACCGCAAATGGGGTGGTAACGCAGGTTTTAGGGGGTAATGCGATATCAGGCCTTAACCTAAGTACCGCTGGCGATCAGCTTATTGCTTTCCAGAATGTTGCTGGCGACCCTACGGCCACGGGCACCACATTTGTTGCCGGTCTTCATTGGGGCACTTGTTCGGTAGCCAGTGACGCCAATTGGGATACTATTGGGACATGTGCCGCAGGACCCACGACGTCTACCCGACCTGCTGGCTTATCGTCAAGTACCTCAACAATATGGATGGGCAATCCGGGCACTGGCGGCACCTACACCAATGCCTCCTTCAAAGGTACCGGCGCGCCTTATGCGAACGTAGCCGCGGCAAGAACGGCAATCCTGACCAAAGCAAACTGGAATCGTTCGTTCAATCTTACAAGTGGTCTGCCCGTTGTTGTACCGCCGGGTACAGTCACATTTGTAATGCCTCCAAGTATCACAACCCATCCCGCAAACAGGGCTATTTGTGCTGGTAGTGCAACGACGTTCAGTGTCGTCGCGGCTGGAAACGGCATTGGCTACCAATGGCAACTCAATTCGGGTTCAGGGTATACTAATTTAAGTAATGGTGGGGTTTACTCCAATGTAACTACAAATACGTTGGTATTAACTGCAGTTACAGGTACAATGTCAGGTTATCTTTTTCGATGTGTCGTTACAAATGCCGACGGCTCCGTAAATACAAATGCCGCTACGCTTACAGTGTCCAGCATGACCACCACAGGTTCACAGGCAGATGTGAGCTGTTTTGGCGGCAACAACGGATCGGCAACTGTTAATGTAACAGGAGGTATCGGATCATACAGTTATGACTGGACACCCGGCAACCCGTCAGGCGACGGAACGGCGTCAGTGTCCGGACTTGCTGCCGGGACCTACACCGTCACTATTACTGACGCTATTGGGTGTACTGTCTCGAAAACCATCACAATTACACAGCCGGAGCAGATAATTGCCATTGGATTGCAAACGAATGTTACCTGCAACAGTGAGAATGACGGGACTGCTTCCGTATCCGTGACGGGTGGCTCGGGAACTTACAGTTATGCGTGGTTCCCGTCTGGCGGCAATGCAGCTACAGCGACCAACCTGGCACCGGGTTCTTACACCTGTTTCATTTTCGATACCAATGGCTGCAGTACGAGTAAGGGTTTCAACATCACAGAAGGTGGCATCACAACCTGGGACGGCGTAGCCTGGAGCGCAGGCTATCCTAATTCAAATCTCAAAGCAATCATCAACGCCGATTATACCTCAACAGGCGACTTATCAGCCTGTGGATTCGTGGTGAACGGTACCGCTAACGTGACGGTCCTTTCAGGCCACGATTTCAACATCGCAAATAAGGTGGTCGTTGCGGCAACCGCTTCGCTTACTTTTCAAAACAATGCCAATTTGTTACAGACAAATACATTGGAAAATTCGGGCAATATCACGCTCAAAAGAAATGCCATGATGAGAAGGCTTGAGTATGTTTACTGGGGTGCACCGGTTACGGGCCAACAGTTACAGGCATTTTCACCGTTGACATTGAGCAACCGTTTTTACACGTTGAATGAAACCACAAATAGTTTTGTTCAGGTTGCTGACCCCGCTACCACAAATTTTGTGGCACCAGTGGGCTATATGGTAAGGGCTCCCAACACTTTTTTGGGTGCGCCCGCCCCAAAACAGCTTTTTCAGGGGACTTTTACGGGCACACCAAACAACGGTGATTTCTCAATCCCTGTTACAGCAAATAATGGCGGCTTCAATTTATTGGGAAATCCATATCCTTCGCCAATCAGTGCAGACCTATTTTTGCAGGCGAATCCGGGGACGCTTTACTTCTGGACGCATAACGTTTTGGGATCGGGTAACGCCAATTATGCAACTTACAACACCGTTGGAACGGCAGCGCCTAACGGAGGTGATGTGCCGAATGGTACCATCCAGACGGGGCAAGGTTTCCTGTTGTTGAAAGCCGCTTCGGGAATGGCTACGTTCAATAATACGATGCGTATCGGCAATAACGATGGGCAGTTCTTCAGGACCAATACCGAAAATAAAAGCCGCTTCTGGCTCAACTTGAATAATGATGGTGCGAATGTCAGTCAAATGTTAGTTGGTTACCTCGATGGTGCTACGCTGAATATTGACGAATCCATGGACGGTAAGTTGATTGACATGGAAGGCCCCAGCCTTTCAAGCCTTGTTGACGGTGCCGCTTTTACCATTCAGGGCCGTCCGACACCATTTCAAAACACAGACACGGTAAAATTGAATTTCAAGGCGGCTCAGTCCGGAAATTATACAATTTCGCTCGATCATTTTGATGGGGTTTTTGCCGATGGGGCGGAGATTTTTCTAAAAGATGATTTTACGGGAACCCTCCATAACCTCAAAGATAGTGCCTATGCATTTGTTTCCAGTGAAGGCGATTTTGCAGATAGATTTCAAGTGGTGTTCCAGAATACAACGCTTGGCACATCCACCGCCTCACAGGATGAAAAAAGCGTCGTTGTATACAACGATCGGGGAGTCGTGCATATAAAGTCGGCAGCCTTTACGATAAACGAGGTAAAAATATTTGATGTCCAAGGGCGATTAATTTATTACCGGGACAATGTAAATGGAGACAATACCACCATTGAAAACCTCCCGGCGGCATCGCAAATTTTGATGGTCCAGATAAAGTCGGACGCGGGGGGTACCGTGGTTAAAAAAATAGTTAGGTAAATAGTTAAAGAGATACAAAGTCCTCCACAATTGGAGGACTTATTATTGGTACGCTGCTGTAACACTTCCATTAGAAAGTTAAAGGCCACAAATTTAAAAAGCATAATTTTTGGAATCAACGCTGACCCCGATTACAACCCAAAGCATTCGGATTTCGTAGTAAAACGTTCTCATTTCATCAAATTGAAAGATTTCGCGTGTTTGAATGGTAGGCTGCCGCATACCGTTAGCAATAAAAGTGATTCCTGAAAGTTGGGTGGAGCTAGAGATATTCAATATTCGAGCCGTACTGGGAATACCCAACCCTTCTCAGGTAAAGGTTATGATTTGCTGATGGGCCGCTTGAATTAAATAGCATGATCTTTTTTTGCTGAAAGTGACATGATTGTATTGGCGCTTGCCAACCCAACACTTTTGAAGACTTACTGCATAGGAACATCCCAAAATAAAAAAGAGCAACATTTTCATGTTACTCTTTTCTGCTCCCCCTCTTGACCGAATCTCGAGCGGTAACGCTTTGATTTTTCGTAAATTAGCCTGAAAATCGACCCTTTTTGGACATCGAACGAAGGAGCGTCCAGGGTCTGCCGCATTCGAATTTTCGAAAGGCCGATCAACGACATTCCAAAGGAATCCTGTCGTCGACCATCCATGAAGAACTGAAATACTTCATCGAGGACTACCACAAAATGCGGCCTTGTTGCAAGCACAAGATCTACACGCCCAACGAAGTCCACAAAATCGTGGACTGGCCAATATCAAAATCGTCCTAAGCAACTCCAATAACAAAGGCTGGAAGAGAACCGCAATTACTGCTGTAAGGTGTCGTCCTGATGAAAGCGGAAAAACAGCGAAGGCGTATTTTTATTATTCCTTTTATGCCTCTGCAATAAATCAATGAACGTTTTTATTTTTAAGCCTCTGTTTTTAAGTTCAATATTTGAAACAAGTTGGGCTGTTTAGAATTATCTTTCTTTTAGAAACCAGTATTCGAAAATTCGAATGCATTGATGTAGAAATACTTACATTTTTAAATGTTAATTAAAATCCTTTATGTCAACGATTTAAAAAGAACTTAGTTTTTGCTGATTTTGGTGATGGTTAAAAGAGGGAGCCAGGGTTTGATACAGAAATATCAGTCAGGAAGCGATTAGCCTGGCGTTCACCAGTCTTTGGCCCGTCATTTTATTTCGGATATTGAACCACCCATTTCATTTTGTTCAGCTCGTCAAGCGTATACTTGCTGATCGTAACTTTGCCGCTTTTTACGATATTGTCAATATTGTCAGCTTTAATATTGTCAATAATAAACTTGTGTGTCGGCTTATAAAATACTATGTAAAGGATGTGGCCTGCAGCATTTTCCTCCAAAGGTCCTATTATTGGGCTTCTTCTTATCGGAGAATCTTCCGCATGAGCTTCTACTGTTCCGCCGGCCGATACCCTGTAATATCCATCCTTTCCATTAATAATCGTCTCATAACACATTTGTTCGTTTGAATTGTTCCTGATCAGCAACTGGTCTTTTTTATAATGGCAACTACTGGCCAATACAGTAAAACATAATAATAATATCGCTTTTTTCATACAAAAAATGCATTGTATTTATTGTCAATGGAAATCATGGCTATAATGGTGATGGCACAATTTAGTGTTTTTTCATAGCTCCCCCTCTTGACCGAGTCTCGGGCGGTAACGCTTTGATCTTTCGTAAATTAGCCTGAAAATCGACCCTTTTTGGACATCTAACGGTACTACAAGGTTGTATATAAGACATTTAACTTGCAATTTTCCATGATTTATGCGTTGGCCTGTCTACGCTAAATGAAAATGGTATTCGAAAATAAATTTACATAAGCCTAAAAGAAACCCAACTAATAAAGCCTTGCCTGAAAACGATACCATGTGTGATTTCCAATTAAGACCTTTTCCCCGCATTAGCAGTATGGAGCAGGCGATCATCGTAAAACAGGCTGTTACTTCCCACAAAAATGAAATAGAGAAATTCATATAAGCATTATAAACAGAAAAAATCAAAAAATCAGATAACCAAAATGACAAAGCGAAGAGGCTGTGAAATAAGGGTGTTTTAACCAAATGTCTATTATTACTGATAAATCCAATACCAAGAAAAAAGATAAATAATCCGCCGAAGAGCCAGTAAACAGGATAAAACGCCTCTTGGGCTAACGGCTCTGTAAGGCTGTCTTTAATTGAATATACCAGTCCGAAATGGTTGATTGAGACGACTGTACATACAATTCCTGCAGCCACCATAATGGTTGATGCGGAAATCTTCATCAAACTGCTTGTTTTAATGTTACTCATAATAAAATAATCAATAATTATTTTGATTCTCAAAAGCAGTAACTTATTAAAGTTTCAGAAGGATATTACAGTCTTTTTTCTTTGTCTTTAGTTAGAAAATCGGGTATCGATTTATAAAAAAAAAGATGAAATATATGACTATTCCTATCACCAGGTTATATATTCCGGGAGAACGATCTGCCGTTTACTTTGTATGCACAAGTGTGACGCTTTCGCCAGCGTGGGGCAACTCCCCCCATTTTGATGCAAAACTCATTCTCCGAAATTAGTTTTGCATCAAAATGATTAAAATAATATGCTAAATCCAAATGTGTATCAATCCAAAAACCATAATTCTTATCATTGGGCATCTTTAAAATTACACTTCGATTTTCATCTAAACCCATCTCTCTTTCAATATAATCTTCTACATCATTGTACTCAATATACCATTCAAAAACTATATCTAATTTTTCAATAAAATCTTTTTTTGATTTAGGAATAGTTAGTTCTAAAAACTTACCTATAAAACTCCAAAATGAAATTTTCTTTTTGTTTGGAAATCTTATTTTTTTTGTGTTGGCGTCAAAAAATTTAAAATATTTCATCTTTACCTTCTTATGTGAAAGTGCCCTGCATCTTTAACTTTCCAACTTTTACATGGAATTTTTAGATTTCTTAATTTAATATTCAGGCGTTTTTATATAATCAATTCTTTTCCTTTAATTAATTTACACAAATCTCTTTTCTTTGTTTTATTTAAATCTTCTTCCATTTTTTTGACATCGTCTAAATAATAAAGTCTATCCGAATAAGGACTAAATTCCACTATATAGTAATCTCCTTGAAAAAGAGAATTTATGATTTTTGTGTAATTTTTTAAAAATACAGAATCATCAAAAAAATAGATTATCTCACAGCTGTTAATGATGATGTGAATATTATCATCGTTAAAATCTAATTCAAAATAAAAATCCTCAAACTTTAGTGTTATAAAGTGATTACAATCAATCACTTCTAGCTTTAATAGGACAATTGATTTGTCCAGATTTTGATATTTATTTATTAAAAATTTCACTAAATCTTTTTTACTGAAATTTTTTTCAACAATAATATTTTCTTCAATTTTATTTATGAACTCATTTATATCCATAGATTGAACATTTACGGTTTTGGGAAGTGTTTTGCTCCTTGTGTTCCAAAACATATTATTGGCAGTTTTCCTTGTCTTTAGTTAGAAAATTGGGTATCGGTTTATAAAAAAAGATGAAATATATGACTATCCCTATCACAAGGTTATATATTCCGGGCGAACCATCTGAAGGTGAAAATAAATAAGTATAAATCTCGTATTCGGCACCAAAAAACACGATCAGGCAGAATATGTACAAAAATTTATTTTTTATCTTAAAAATTAAATAAATCGGGATACAGAAAATAATAATCAGAAAAGGGATGTAAAATAGGATATATAAAACATATCCGATTGTAAGTTTCACCAACTCCATTGAAGAGTTTGCGTTATTGATTACAGCATCCCTGAATCTGTTGCCTATAAATGCCAATACAAAGAAAAAGGCAATGTATTTGATAAACAGATACTTTATACAACGAAAAAAATTGATTTTCATGGCTTTAGTCCGGGCTATAGAATCGGGTGCATGGTTGTTTTTCCGGTTAAAATCAAATGACATATTGCAACAAACTCGATTTTTTTTGAGGCTCAAAAAAGATTATCTCCTGCGCTGCCGATTTAAAATTGATATCCGATGCTGAGCCCGAAACTTGTTTCCATCCCTTTGCCGGGTTCCCAGATAAAAGTCGGGTATGCCTGCAAAATAATCCTGTCATCAACAAACCTGTAACCTATACTTGCAGCATAAGCGCCGCTAAATCGCGGATATTCCTTTGCGGGTATTTCGGTATTATCCTTCAATCCGCTTGTAAACAGGCAGGTGTAACCGATTCCGGCCTGGGCAAAATGGGAGTGCTTTCCTATAAGAAGATTGAGCACCGTGGGCAAATAGGTACGCTGGCCGTATTTATTATCATCTGATGCAATATAACCCTTCTGGATTCCGAAACCTGTCCGAAATTTCATCGATAAAATATCGTTAAAAGCATAGATATGCCTTTCATAATTCAGTGAAAATAGGCATCTGGCATGTCCCATAACCTCATAATTGACGGCGTTTTTAAAATTTTTTTGCTGCGCGGCGGTTTGCTGCCAAAAAGCCATCAGGCAGGAAAATACAGAAAAAACAGCTATTTTTTTTATTGTGCGCATTTTAATCTATTGATTCTCTCTGTCGAGGATTTATTGACGACCAGTGCATTGCTTTTTTTGTAATCGTCACATGCTTTATCGTACAGTCCTATAAATTCGTAGGACTCACCCCTGTAAAATAAGATCTCAGGATCGTTCGGATGGATGTCCAGCGATTTTGAAAAATTAACAAAGCTCCCCCTCTTGACCGAGTCTCGGGCGGTAACGCTTTGATTTTTTGTAAATTAGCCTGAAAACCAACCCTTTTTGGACATCGAACGTGTACCCACCAGGGTCTGCCGGATTCGAATTTTCGAAAGGCCGATCAACGACGTTCCAAAAACAAATATAGAGACGATGGCCGTTTGTAAAAATGAACTTAGTTTTTGCTGATTTTGCTGATGGTTAAAAGAGCGAGCCGTTGTTTGTAACCTTGAAACACTATCAAAGCCTCAAAATATGCTAGAGGATTTCGCTTGCTACTTGTCATTTAACAAAAATAACAAATACTAAGAAATTTAGGCATAAGGAAAATTGTTGTACCCAGATAAAATTAAAAGACCTCACATTGCTGTGAAGTCTTTTCTTTTGCTGCTCCCCCTCTTGGGCTCGAACCAAGGACCCTCTGATTAACAGTCAGATGCTCTAACCAACTGAGCTAAGGAGGAAGGCGTATTGCCTTTTAAAGCGGTGCAAATATACTATGAAATTCTTTTCCCGCAAATCTTTTTGCAGAAAATTTTAAAAAATTATCTACTTCGTAATCCATTTGTAGATGTCATTCCCGTTGGCGAATAAAAGTAACGCCAGCAAAAGGAAAATCCCTACCATCTGCGCACGCTCGAGGAATTTGTCGCTCGGTTTACGGCCACTGATCATTTCATACAGCAGAAACATCACATGGCCGCCGTCAAGCGCAGGAATCGGCAGCAGGTTCATTACGCCAAGCATGATGGACAACAGCGCCGTGATATTCCAGAACAATTCCCAGCTCCACGACTCCGGGAAGATATCGAAAATTGCCTTGAAGCCACCGACACCTTTGTACGCGCCGGTTTTAGGCGTAAAAATTGCCTTAAGCTGGCGTCCGTATTTCGCCAGTTCATCAACGCCCCTTTCAAGCCCCACCGGAATCGATTCAAAGAAACCGTATTCTTCGCGGCTGATTTTATAAATGCCTAATTTTTCAAGATTATCTACAGGTAGCCTGTTCGGGTACTGTATGCCCAGTTTGCCGCTGTCCGACACTTTCAGGCTAATGGCGATTTCCTTGCCGTCGCGTTTCACCATCGCAGGCACTGTTTTTCCCTTAAGCGCATTGAGGCGTGCTTCCATTTCATCAGCGTAACGCAACGGCTGGTTGTCCAACGAGGTAACGATATCTTTTGTTTTCAGCATGTCTTTGTTGGGCGACGTGGCCGCAACGTCCGAAATCACAAATGGGATCCGCAGTTCCACCGTCGACTTTTTATCCTGGTCGAGGATGCTGGAAATGAAATTATCGGGAAGGCTGACCGTCTGCATGTTGCCGTTTCTTTCCACAGCCACATTTTTACCCATGATCAGCGCCTCACTCAAATCGTGAAAATGCTCAATTTTCCTGCCGTCAACGGCAATAATCTTGTCTCCGGTGCGCAGGCCTGCTTTTACCAATGCGGGATTCGTAACCCACACGCCGTCTTTGGCTTCTGAATTGCTGATGTACATGTCGCCGTATGCGAAAGTGATCCCGATGTAAATCAGGAACGCCAGGATGAAATTTACCGTCACGCCGCCCAGCATGATGATCAGCCTTTGCCAGGCCGGCTTTGAGCGGAATTCCCAAGGTTGCGGTGGTAAAGCCATCTGTTCGGTATCCATGCTTTCGTCAATCATGCCCGAAATTTTCACGTAACCGCCCAATGGCAGCCATCCGATTCCGTATACGGTTTCACCTATTTGTTTTTTGAACAGCGAAAACTTGATATCGAAAAACAGGTAAAATTTTTCAACGCGGGTCTTAAATAATTTGGCCGGGATGAAATGCCCGAGTTCGTGAAGTATGATCAATAGTGATAAGCTTAATAGGAACTGCGAAAGCTTGATGAGTATTTCCATGTTTTTGTGATCGTTTTTAATACCGCACAAAAGTAACGTTTTCTGCGTATCAATCGCATGTTAATCCCAAACGCCCATTTAAATGTTTGTTAATTATAGCTGACCCAATCCCATAATCCGCAATTGTGGGCTAAATTTACGATGCTTAAAAAATCAACCATGCAAAAGATCAGAACAGCGTTGCTTTCCTACGGTATGTCGGGCAAGGTATTCCACGCACCTTTCCTCAGTGTCCATCCCGGTTTTGAACTTCTTGGCAGCTGGGAACGGTCGCATCGGAACATCCATTCAGATTATCCCGAAACAAAAAGCTATGCCTCCCCGGAAGCGCTACTCGATGACAATCCCGACCTCGTGGTTGTCAATACGCCCGTAGCGACGCATTATGAATATGCAAAAAGGATGCTGCAGGCCGGAAAGCACGTGTTGGTTGAAAAATCGTTTACCGCAACGGTTGCCGAAGCCAAAGAACTTCAAAAAATTGCCCGGGACAAAGGCCTTAAACTTGCGGTGTTTCATAACCGCCGCTGGGATAGCGATTTCATGACGGTGAAAGATGTCATTGCCAAGGATATGCTGGGAGACATCGTTGAAGCTGAATTCCATTTCGACCGATACAATCCTACCTTAAGCCCGAAAATGCACAAGGAAACTGTAAATTCCGGATCCGGCGTACTGAAAGACCTGGGTTCTCACCTGATCGACCAGGCGCTGTTTCTTTTTGGGATGCCCGAAGCGGTTTTTGCTGACATCAGGGTGACCCGTGCACAATCCGTCGTTGACGACTGGTTCGACCTGTCGTTGTACTACCCGCGACTGCGCGTCCGACTCAAAGCTGGTTTTTTTGTTAGGGAAATGGTGCCCTCATTTGTGGTACATGGTAAAAACGGCTCGTTCCTGAAACCCCGCGGCGACGTGCAGGAAGAAGATTTAAAACTCGGAAAAAAAGTCACCGCAAAGGACTGGGGTACTGAACCGCGAAGCCGCGAAGGGTTGCTACACACCGAATTCGACGGGAAAATCATCCGCGAATTCCTGCCCACACTGCATGGGAATTACTTTTATTTTTTTGATGCCTTATACGGGTCGCTGACTGAAGACAAACCGGAGCCGGTGACAGCACAGGAAGGGATTAATGTGATGGCCGTCATCGAAGCGGCAATCAAAAGCAGTCAATCCCGAAAGGTTGTGGCTGTAGAGAATTAAGTTCAGCCTGACAAAGAGGCGCTTATCGTTTTACAAACCGGATCGTTCTGGTTCCTGAATCGGTCGTTACCGCAATAAAATAAACCCCGGCAGCAAACGAAGACACATCCCAAATCGTTTGCGAAGTGGTGGACTGCACCGTTTGACCTACCGCGTTATAGAAAATGGTTTGCTTCACCTCCATGCCTTCGGGAATCTCAAGCCTAAGCTGGCTTTCTGCCGGATTTGGATACAGTTGCACTGCTGCCGTGCCAAAATCTTTCATTCCTAATGCGACATTGTTCCCGGCCGAAATAATGTCTTTATTGACGTCGAACGCCACATCGGTCACTGCAAACGGTACATTCTCAAGGAAGACCTGGTTGTTTGCCGTATTATTCAGCACGAGATCCATGTATTGCCCCGCTGCGCCATACACCCTCACAGGAAGTGGCATTTCAAAAAAAGCGACAGAGGCATGCGACTGCGTCTGGCTGACTGTAAATTTAACCACACCAAGACTTTGGTTGTGTGCCGTAATCGAATAAGAAGGATAACCCTGATTGTACACCCAATCATTGAAAAATTCAGTCAGGCTTTGCCCGTAAGTGGCTTCAAGGTGTGCCTGTAAATCAGCTGTAGTGGCGTACGCGTAGGCCAGGTTTGGGTCCGCCAGATAATTTTTTAAGCCCTGAAAGAAAGCCGTGTCGCCCATTTTAAGACGAAGCATATTGATGACCATGGCGCCTTTGTTGTAACTCAGCCGGCCGCTGAAAATCCGGTTTACACTGAATAAGTCGGTGTCGCTCAGGTATACCGCGCCACCAGGCTGCGAGGTGATGTTGTTGATCATATTTGATTTTTCCATCGTAAAGGCCGCCTCGCCGTCAAAATCCCTGATCACCAAAGCGGCCAGATAAGTAGCAAAACCTTCGTTAAGCCAAATGTCCTTCCATGAGCCGCAGGTCACCTTGTCTCCAAACCACTGGTGGCCCAATTCGTGCGCGATCAATCCCCTTCCGAAATTGACCATAAAGGATACTGTCGTATGCTCCATGCCGCCACCCCATCCAAATTGCGCATGGCCGTATTTCTCATCGGCGAAAGGGTAGGTCTCGAAAAGCTGTTCATACAAATCCATAATCGGCACGGTCTGTGCGAGGTTATCTATGTTTGAAGCAAGGTCCTCAGGGTAAACGTAATTCACAATCGGAAAGGTATTCGGTGCCGTGCCCGCCGTTTGCGTGTACACACTGTAATTGGTCACTGCAATGGCTACGAGATAGGCCGGAATGGGATGACCGTGATGAAAATGCGTCGTTTTGCTGGTTCCTGCAGTCGTGGTCCCGACCTGCACGCCATTCGACACACTCACATACTGCGAAGGCGCGGTGATGTATACATCGATGTTGTTGATCTTGTCATTCAGGTCCTGCTTGCAGGGCCACCAGTCCTGTGCCCCGTAAGGCTCGGACAGTGTAAAAAGCACCGGGGTGCCGTCATGCGTTTCTGTAGTGAACGCATCATTATCCTGCGCCGGGGCGCCCGAATAAGAGATTTCCACCGTCGTTGAAGCTCCCGCTGCGAGTCCGCCCGGCAAAGTGATCACCACCTCATTGTTGTTGTTTTGCGTAAATGACAATGCGATATTGTTGCGTTTTACCGAACTCACCGTAAGTTGGTTCGTCAGGTCGAAAACCACGGTGGTCATCGGTGACAGCGCCGTGAAGGTTGTCGTCACTTTCCCGGTTATAAAATAAACTGCCGGATCCACCGTGAATTCGAGCTTCTGGTAGGTAATGTCGTAATTGGTGGTATTGGGGTTGACCACGAAGTTCATCACTTGGGCCGCCGACTTCATTTCGGCTTCTGCAATGCCGTTTAATCCGTCGCCAACTTTCTGTGCGCTCAGAATTTGCATCGCAAACAATAGGAAGAGTGGGTAATAATATTTCATTTCAAGCCATTTTCTGCCAAAGATAAAAACAAATTCCTGATTTGATTTTGCATAGCGGTGATTTTAAGCATATACGGGCTGACGGGCAAAACCGTTTTTACCGATACGAAGGAAGCGTATTTAAAACATTTCATTAAATTTGCGCGCACATAAAAATAAAGGTATGTTACAGATCGCATTTATCAGGGAAAATCAGGAGAAGGTCGTAAAAGCATTGGCGAAACGAAACATTGATATGGCATCGGTCGTAGCCGATGTGATCGCATTGGACGAAAAGCGCCGCGCCACACAGGCCGCGCTCGACAATACTTTGGCTGAATCCAACAAGTTATCCCGTGATATCGGCGAGCTGATGAAAGGCGGAGAGAAGGCAAAAGCAGCAATCCTGAAGGAAAAAACCCTGTCATTAAAGGAAAGCAGCAAAGAACTTTCAGAGCAGCTTGACGCGTTCGCTGCGGAGCTCACCGAAAAATTATATACGATCCCAAACCTTCCTGCTGATCTGGTTCCTGAAGGGAAAACCCCTGATGACAATCTGAATGTATTTCAGGAAGGCGATATTCCGGTATTGCACGAAGGCGCACAGCCGCACTGGGAGCTCGTCAAAAAATACGACATCATCGATTTCGAACTCGGCAATAAAATTACCGGTGCCGGTTTTCCCGTCTACAAAGGCAAAGGTGCCAGGCTCCAACGCGCGCTGATTACTTATTTCCTTGACAAAAATACCGCGGCGGGCTACCAGGAGTACCAGGTTCCCCATTTGGTAAACGAAGCGTCAGGGTACGGTACAGGCCAGTTGCCCGACAAGGAAGGGCAGATGTACCATGACAAGACCGATGATTTGTATCTCATCCCAACAGCGGAAGTTCCGGTAACAAACCTTTTCCGTGATGTGATCTTAACCGAAAACGAGCTGCCGGTTTTGGCCACAGCCTACACACCGTGTTTCCGACGGGAAGCCGGGTCATACGGTGCGCACGTGCGCGGACTAAACCGCCTGCACCAGTTCGACAAGGTGGAAATCGTCCGTGTCGAGCACCCCGAAAAATCATACGAAGCTTTGGAAGGCATGGTCGAACATGTCAAGACGCTGTTGCAGGAACTGAAACTACCTTACCGTATCCTGCGCCTCTGCGGCGGCGACATGGGTTTTGCGTCGGCAATGACTTACGACTTTGAGGTGTTTTCAACGGCACAGGACCGCTGGCTCGAGATCAGTTCAGTGTCCAATTTTGAAACGTTCCAGTCCAACAGACTGAAATTGCGTTACCGCGATAAGGACGGCAAAAACCATCTGGCACATACCTTGAACGGAAGTTCGCTGGCGTTGCCGCGCGTGCTGGCCGGAATCCTTGAAAATTACCAGACGCCCGAAGGCATTGTTATACCGGAAGTACTTCGTCCGTATACCGGATTTGACATCATCGATTAACATTACTTTATGCCGCGGAAATATACTTTCGGGCGAAAGTTATTGTTATATTAGTCGTTCCATTCGACATTACATTTTATGAAAAAGCTGTATCTGTTCCTTATACTCTTTGCAACCTGCTGCGTTTTTGGGCAGAACGAGCAATTGGCGCAGAATTATTTCGACAAGGGCGATTTCGAGAAAGCAGCCATCAGCTACGAGGAATTGCTGAAAAACCAACCTTCAAACGGGCTGTATTTCCAGAAAGTCATTGATTCCTATCAACAGCTTGCCCAATACGACAAGGCGGATAAGGCGCTGGCAGCACGTTATGAAAAATTCAAGCAGTACAACCTGCTCGTCGAAAAAGGGTACAATTACCAATTACAGAAGAAAGAGCCGGAAGCCAGAAAGTATTATGAGCAGGCGCTTGAGAAGATAAAGGAAAATCCGTCGAACGTCTACATGATCGCGTCGGCGTTTGAGCGCAAGGTGGTGCTCGATTATGCGCTCAAAGCGTACGAACTCGCTACATCGCTGGATCCGAAACTGGTTTTCAATTACCAGACGGCTTTGATTTACGGACAATTGGGCAATACCGATATGATGATTGAAAGGTTTTTGGAAGAAGCGTACAAAAATCCGCAGAACAATATCGGCATACAAAACCAACTGGCGCGTTTCATGACCGAGGATGCCGAGGAATCTTTCAATGCCGACCTCAAGAAAGCACTGTTGCTCCGCGCCCAGAAAAGTCAGGATGTCTTCTGGAACCAATATCTGAGCTGGTTTTACCTCCAACAGAAAGACTATGCCAAGGCATTCGTACAGGAAAAGGCAATTTATAAAAGGAATCCGGAAACATTTTCAAGCATTGTAAATCTCGCCCAGATGGCCATGGACGACAATGAAGATGATACTGCAGCGGAAATTTTCGCTTTCGTTCTTGAAAACACCCAGGATATCGAATTGCAGATCCAGGCGCATACCTTCCTGATGACCATGAAAACCGAGCGGAGTCAGTCGAAGGATCACCCTGCGATAAACGCCGAATTTGATGCGCTTTTACAACAATACGGCATCATCCCGTTCTCGCTGCCTTTGCAACTGCTGCAGGCGCATTTCCTGACTTTCAGCCAGAACAACCCCGAGCAGGGCAAAAAGATATTGCAAAATGCCCTGGCACTCCAACTCAACAAATACCAGCAGGCCGATGTGAAGATGGAGTTGGGAGATATCCTGCTTTATGAGGAAAAATACAATCAGGCGCTGATTTACTACTCACAAATCGAGGATGATCTGAAAAATGACGAAGTGGGTCACGAAGCGAGCCTGAAAGCCGCCAAAACGAGTTACTTCAAGTCCGATTTCGAATGGGCCCAAAAGCAGTTCAAGGAACTGAAGTCGGCGTCCTCGCAATTGATTGCCAACGATGCGCTGGAGTATTTCCTGCTTATTAACGACAATACCGTTTCGGACTCCACACAAACTGACCTGAAGAAGTTTGCCCGTGCGGATTACCTGCTGTACCAACATAAAACCGCCGAATCCCTGGCCTTATTCCAGGAAATCCTGAAGGAGCACAAAACGCAGGAGATAGAGGATGTGACCCTTTTAAGGATTGGCAGGATTTATGAAAAAAACGGGGATTACGCCGCCGCCCTGCAGCAATACCAGGTGATCATAGACAAGTTCGCCGAAGGTATTTACATCGATGAGGCGCTTTACTTTTCAGCTGAAATTTACAACAGGCAACTGAAGGATCCCGAAAAAGCCAAACCATTGTATGAGAAGATACTCTTCAGTCATCAGGACAGTATTTATTTCATTGATGCCCGCGCGAAATTCCGGCAGCTGCGCGGCGATACCAATTTGTGATACCCAAAAAACGCTGACATGATTATTTACAATGTAACCTTAAACCTTGATGAGTCCATCCACGAACAGTGGCTGAGCTGGATGCAGGGCAAGCACATTACCGAAGTCCTGGCGACAGGCAAGTTCACCTCGGCTCGCCTGATCCGCGTTTTGGTCGAAGAGGAAATGGGAGGAGTGACCTATGCTGTGCAATACACCACTGACAGTCGCGAGACGTTGCAGCGTTATTATGACGAGGATGCGCCGAGACTCCGCGAGGAGGGCCAGCGCCTTTTCGGGGCAAAGATGATCGCCTTCCGCACAGAGCTGGAAGTCATGAGCGATCATTACAGCGTAGAGTAAAGTCGTCGCCGGACACTTTGCGATGCTGTCGTCCTCGCCGAACCCGCACAGCATCGGAATTGCGATGGGCACTGAACCATTCAGCCACCCGTACATCCTGCCGCCCGGTGTGCCCAGGCTTCAATAATTTAAACAATCCCAAACATGGACCCCGTAAGAGCAAAAAAACACCTCGGCCAGCATTTTCTTAAAGACGAAAGCGTCGCAGCCGATATTGCGGCCACGCTCAGTGGGAAGGGCTATGACAATGTACTTGAAATCGGGCCGGGAATGGGTGTGCTCACGAAGTACCTTCTCGAACAGCCCTTTACGACTTACGTGATTGAAATCGACACTGAATCGGTGGAATACCTTAATGCCAATTACCCCAAACTACACGGGAAAATCATCAGCGAAGATTTCCTGAAGTACAATATCAACAAAACGTTTGACGGAAAGCCTTTTGCCATTATCGGCAATTTCCCTTACAATATCTCGACACAGATTGTCTTTCGGGCTTTGGAGTTCCGCGACCAGATTCCGGAATTCGCAGGCATGTTCCAGAAAGAAGTGGCAGAAAGGATTTGCGAGAAGAAGGGCAGTAAGGCCTACGGGATACTGTCTGTGCTGGCACAGGCGTTTTACGATGCAGAATACCTTTTCACCGTTCCGGAACACGTATTTAATCCGCCGCCCAAAGTAAAATCAGGGGTTTTGCGCCTCCGCAGAAAGGAAAATTACAGCCTGCCGTGCAGCGAAAAACTGTTCTTTACAGTAGTGAAAACGGCGTTTCAGCAGCGTCGCAAGACATTAAGAAATAGTTTAAAAACCTTAAATTTGTCGGATAATTTACGAGAAGATGCTATCTTTGACCTCCGCCCGGAACAACTGTCGGTGGAAGCCTTTATCGCTTTGACACAAAAAATAGAAGCCGATGGAATTTAAAATCAGCAAGGAACTCATCACGCAGCTCGAAGAACTGATCCAGTCTAAGAGCGACCACGAACTGGAAGCGTTGCTGAATGATTTACACCATGCTGATATCGCTGAAATCCTTGACGAACTCGACTTCGATGACGCGACTTACATCTTCAAAGTCCTCGACAGCGAAAAAACTGCCGAAATCCTTCTCGAAATGGAGGATGACGTGCGCGAGAATATCCTAAAGAGGCTTTCGCCAAAGGAAATTGCCGAAGAACTCGACGAACTTGAAACCAATGATGCGGCCGACATCATCGCCGAACTCAAGGACCGTAAGGAAGAGGTTATCTCTGAACTACAGGACGTCGAGCATGCCAAAGACATCGTAGACCTGCTTCGCTACAACGAGAATACTGCGGGGGGATTATGCACAAAGAATTGGTTAAAGTGAACGAAAACTGGAGCGTACTGACCTGTGTCAAGGAAATGCGCATCCAGGCCGAGAACATCTCACGCGTCCACTCAATCTATGTCGTCGATGATGAAGACCGGCTCAAGGGTCGGCTGTCGTTGAAAGACCTGCTGATCACTTCGACACGGCAGCAGATTAATGACATTTACATCCGAAAGCTGAACTCTGTTAAAGTCGATACCGAAGATGTCGAGGTGGCGCGGATTATGCAGAAATACGATCTGGAAGCGATTCCGGTCGTAGATGAGCTGGGCAGGCTCGTAGGCCGAATTACCATTGACGACATCGTAGACGTTATCCGTGATGAAGCCGAGAAAGATTACCAGTTGGCGGCAGGTATCACGCAGGACGTCGAAGCCAGCGACAGCGTCCTGGAACTCACCAAGGCGAGGCTTCCGTGGCTGCTGATCGGATTTTTCATTGAATTGGTCGCCTCGGTGGTGCTCGATGGCAATGAAAAGGCATTTGACCAATACAAGACACTCATCATATTTGTGCCGCTGCTCTCTGCAACGGCCGGAAATATCGGCGTACAGGCGTCGGCAATCGTGGTGCAGGGCCTTGCTAACGGCACACTGAAAGAATTCAACCGCCGTTACCTGAGCAAGGAGTTATCGGTAGCTATGATATCGGGCACAATCATTTCTGTCCTGCTGCTCATTTACCACTCGGTCGTATTCCAGCAATACCTCGTCGGATTTGCGATATCGATCTCAATGATTGTGGTCATCTTATTTGCCGGAACCTTAGGCACGATGGTCCCGCTGTTCCTGCACAAGAACAAGATTGACCCGGCCATCGCCACAGGCCCGTTTATCACGACCTCCAATGACGTGTTCGGGATCATACTGTATTTCACCATTGCCAAACTCATTTTAGGAGTCTAGTTCACAGTCTGGCTATCTTCAGTGACAAGCACCGCTGCGGTGGCGATTAATGCCAACGAAATACAGGTTGCCACGCTCCTGATCCGATGGTAAACACTCCATGGATTTTCGAAGCGCAGCCTCATTTCCCGAAGCTCGCCTGCGGAAGCGCTATGCACGTCAAATCCATCCAAAGCCTCATTTAACGGCACATTCCCGATGACTGTTACCGCAAATGAACCTATCGCGTATACTGCGGTTGCGGCCAAAAGCCATGCGAAACGCGGCGTATTATAGTGCCATACAGACGTCACACTTAGCATAATCAACGAACCGAAAAAGCTCAGGAAGAATAAGCCGTTGAGGATGGCGCGGTTGATTGCCTGCATCGCCCCCAGGTATTCCCCATCCCGAAGCGTGGCCAGTCCGGGATTGACGGAGCAGGAGTACGCGTAATAGAGGCCTGAGATCAGCGCCGTACACAACAGTGCCAGCCAGAGTGAAAGATTGGGTAAGTTCATGATTTGAGTTTTTTTACGTATTCGGCTACACGCCTGATTTCATTTTCGGTCAGCCGTTTTCGCCAGGACGGCATCAGGCGGCGGCCGTTGGAGATGGTCAGCAGCCGTTCCGAATCCGTGATCTGGCTCCCCTTTAGGTTAATGGCCCCCCAAAGCCCCTTCGTGCCGTCTTTGCCGTGGCATTTCGCACAGCGGTTTTCAAAAATTTCCTTTCCCGTTTTTTCCGGTTTTTGAGCTGTCGCGCAAGCAACCATGAGCAAGGCACCCAATATGATCTGTCTTTTCATTTGTAATGTTTTCAGCAAAATTGGTCCGAAAGTGCCGGCTGAAATTGTAAGAAAACGACATTTTTAATACAGGATGGGCGCCTCGGATGTCCCCGAAAAATAATGTTTTGGATGGTAACCCGAAAACTCCCGGAATTCATGGATGAAATGGGACTGGTCGTAATAGCCGCAATCATAAGCGACCTGCGTGAGCGAGCGGTTCTGCGCTTGCGCGCCCGAAGCGGCAGACTGGAACCGGACGATTCTTGTAAATAATTTGGGACTGAAGCCCGACAACGTCTTGAACTGCCTCTCAAACTGCCGTAACGACAGGAATTGTTTTTCGGCGATCGTTTCCACAGAATCACTGCCTTTTGTAGCGATGATGTGGCGGATGGTTTGCGCAATTTCAGGCCGCACGGATTTGGACCTGGTCATTTTAGTCCCGAGGAATTTCGTGATGAGGGCTATCCGCTCCGAATGACTTCCGGCCATTGCCATTTGGTACTCAAGGCTGCCGGCCTGCGGACCTAAAATGGCTGTCAGGTCGGGCATCTCATTGGTGACATCGGTTGCGGCAAAATGGAACAGTTCAGGCAACGCATTGGGATACAGGTAGACGCCAAACAACCCAAAATCGGAGCCGGCCGCGAAACGCCTGAAGTGCCTGGCCTGTCCCTGGATGCCGGACAGGAAGCAGTTTTGAGGTTTGCCCTCATCGTCAATCCTGTCGAGTTTGCCTTTGTAATGAAACAGCAGTTCGGGGCAGCCGTCCGCGAGGCAACGATGCACAAAGGGTGTGTGGGCTGCTACGGCGCCTTCCAGCGTCCAGAAAAACCGGACGTAGGGGGCGAGGTGAACCGGCGGCGCGAAGGTTTGGTACTGCATTTGATGGCATTAAGCTTCCCAAAGATAACAGAAAATCAAATAAAAAACCCTGACAACAAAATCATCAGGGTCATTCTATTTTAAAACCGGGTTTAGTCGTTTAATTTCAGTACCGCCATAAACGCCTCCTGCGGAATTTCCACATTTCCTACCTGGCGCATGCGTTTCTTACCTTTTTTCTGTTTTTCCAAAAGCTTGCGTTTACGAGAGATATCGCCTCCGTAACATTTGGCGGTAACGTCTTTCCTTAAGGCTTTGACCGTTTCACGCGCAATGATTTTTGCACCGATGGCGGCCTGGATCGGGATATCGAACTGTTGTCGCGGAATGAGCTCCTTCAACTTCTCAGTCATTTTTTTCCCGATATTGTACGCGTTGTCAGCATGGATCAATGCGGAAAGCGCATCTACCGGATTCGCATTCAGTAAAACGTCCACTTTTACGAGGTTCGACGTGCGCATCCCAATCGGATGGTAGTCAAATGATGCATATCCTTTTGAAACGGTCTTCAAACGATCATAAAAATCAAATACGATTTCAGCGAGAGGCATATCGAAATTCAATTCTACCCTCTCAGTGGTCAGATACGTCTGATTGGTAATCAATCCGCGTTTTTCGATACACAACGACATGACGTTTCCTACGAAATCGGACTTCGTAATGATGGTTGCTTTGATGTAAGGCTCCTCAACACGATCCAGTTTTGAAGGTTCCGGCAAGTCAGACGGGTTGTTTACGATAATGGCCTTGTCAACATCTTTTTTGGTGTACGCGTTGTACGACACGTTAGGCACCGTAGTGATTACCGTCATGTCAAACTCACGCTCCAATCGTTCCTGAATGATTTCCATGTGGAGCATCCCTAAGAATCCACAACGGAAACCGAATCCCAGCGCGGCAGAACTTTCAGCCTGGAATACCAATGACGCATCATTGAGCTGGAGTTTTTCCATCGAGGCGCGGAGTTCTTCGTAATCTTCTGTGTCCACGGGATAAATTCCTGCGAAAACCATCGGTTTTACATCTTCAAAACCCTGAATCATATTGGTGGTCGGTGTTTTCGCATCTGTGAGCGTGTCGCCAACCTTCACTTCCTTTGCTTCCTTGATACCAGATATCAGGTAACCCACGTCTCCGGTGGAAATGACCTGTTTCGGTACCTGATTCAGTTTTAATGTCCCGATTTCATCAGCAAAATATTCATTTCCGGTTGCCATGAACTTGATCTTCTGGCCTTTCCTGATTTCCCCGTTTTTGACACGGAAGATAACCTCAATGCCCCGGAATGGATTGTAGACCGAATCAAAAATCAAAGCCTGCAATGGCTCTGCCGGGTCTCCTTTCGGGGCAGGGATCTTTTCGATGATCGCAGCCAGTATGTTTTCCACACCAAAACCGGTTTTACCCGAAGCGTGGATAATGTCTTCTAATTTACAACCCAAAAGGTCGATAATATCATCGCTTACTTCCTCGGGATTGGCGCTGGGTAAATCTACCTTGTTCAGCACCGGGATGATTTCCAGGTCATTTTCCAAAGCAAGGTATAAATTCGAAATGGTTTGGGCCTGTATGCTCTGTGCGGCATCAACAATCAAAAGCGCGCCTTCGCAGGCGGCAATCGAACGGGAAACCTCATAAGAGAAATCTACGTGTCCCGGGGTATCAATCAGGTTCAGGATGTACTGCTCGCCTTTGTAAGTATATTCCATCTGGATGGCGTGGCTTTTAATCGTAATCCCGCGTTCGCGTTCCAGATCCATATTGTCGAGCAGCTGTGCCTTTTCCTCACGCGCGGTCACGGTCTGGGTGGCGCCTAAAAGCCTGTCTGCCAGCGTACTTTTCCCGTGGTCAATGTGTGCAATAATGCAAAAATTCCTGATATGCTTCATTTGTCTTTTCGTTCAGTTTTTTGGCGTCTCCCTCCGGGCCGGGCTTTCCGCTGCAATCTTTTTCGATTTCCCTTCGCTTCGCTGCAGGAAACAAAAAAGGATTTCCGCTGCAATCCCTGACGCAATTCGTTCATAGCCGGACGTTTCACCGCGATTCGGCGAGGCCTTGACCAGTCGGCAAATATAATTCAAAGTTTCGGGATTTCACAGTATAAAAAACTCAATCACAGAAACTGTAAGCCGCTGATTTTTCATTCTTTTTTCCTGTAGGGATTATGTTATGTGCCCCGAATTTTTTTCCCGCCAGGACGTCATCCATAAAACCGAGTATCAACTGCTGGTCTTTTTCAAATAATGTTCCGCTGTATTCATGCCCCCCGCCGCAGAAAGTGAAGAGGGAAACAGTGCCGTTCAGTTCTTTAACGTGATTGTAAATTGAATACGACCCGAAAAGCATCAGCCAGCCGGTTGCATCCGTGGGGCAATAATGGTGAGCGGCCGTCGCATACGGAACAGTGGAATCACCATTGCCGTGAAACAGCATCATCGGGATGAGGTTGTTTTTGGTAATCAGGTTCAGGTCCATGATCGCCCCTGCGCCCGAAACGAGCCCGGCATATTTGAAATTTTCAGGTAGTTTTAAACCATAGATTTGCATCAAATCCCGATTCCAATATGCGGCATGCAATACGGTCTCTGCGCCGGCACTTGAACCCGAGATAAAAATCCGGGACACGTCGATATTGTATTTCTGGCTATTGCTGAGGAAGAAATCGGTCGCCAGCCACAAATCGTTTACGGCATATCGGAATGCCTGGATTTTTTCGGACAGCACGCCGTCGCAGCTGAATTTCCTGCCCTTCATATACAACGTGTAACTGATGGTTGCCGCAGCATAACCGTGTTGCGAAAGGTATTTACAGATGGAATGGCCTTGCTGCCTTTCACCACCCGAAAACCCACCTCCATGCACGAACAGCAATAATGGAAATCCGGTATTTGACGCTTTTTCCGGTAGAAACAAATCGAGATCTAGTTTTAGCGTATCATTCCGGAAATAGGTCAGCGTTTGCATTTTCTGGGCTTCCGCCTGAAATAATAACAGGCAGCATCCCAGCAACATAATATTTTTTAATCGGTTCACGGCTTACGATTTCATTGGCGGCAGGTCGAATGCCTTGGCATCGTGCTCAAAATGGTTGCGGTGCGATCCGTCGCAAAACGGTTTGTTCGCTGACAGGCCGCAGCGGCAAATGCTTACCGTTGTCCTGCCCTGAAGGCCGTACACATTGCCGTCTTTGTCGACGATTTCAAAATCGCCCTCCACTTTTACCGAGCCGTTACTGTTGATGGTTAATTTCGTTTTGCTCATATTCTTGTTTTTAGTGTTTATCTTTCCATTCCGAAAAAGGGTTTTTGCTCAGGTACGCATTGTAATATTTTGCCTCTCCGGTGACTTCTTTTCCGAGCCACGCCGGATGCTGGAAACTTTCATTTTCATCGCGCAGTTCGATCTCGGCAATAAGAAGTCCTTCATTGTCGCCGTGGAATTCATCGATTTCAAACACGTGTCTCCCGACTTTTACCTCATACCGCGTCTTGTCAATCACGCCTTTTTCGCAAAGTGCCAACAGCGGTTTGGCGTCCATTAGCGACAATTCGGTTTCCCATTCCAGCCGCGTGGTGCCGCTTTCATTTCCTTTTCCCTTAATGGTCAAAAATCCAATTTCTCCTTTAATCCTGATCCTGACGGTCCGTTCCGGATGCGAATTCAGGTAGCCCTGTGCGATGTGGTTTTTGGCAAAAGCCTGTTCCTTAAAATCTTCAGAGACGACAAGGAATTTGCGTTCAATTTCTATCATGGACACTGCTGTTTCGGTCAAATGTATCACTATTTTCAATGATAGTGATGCGCTTTTTTCAAAACGTATTTAAATTTGCGGTATGGATGACTTCAACCGGGACCGCAAGATCATACACGTCGACATGGATGCGTTTTATGCCTCAGTCGAACAGATGGACCATCCGGAGTTGCGCGGCAAACCGGTGGCCGTGGGCGGCAGTGAAACCCGCGGGGTGGTGTCGGCGGCAAGTTATGAAGCGCGGAAATTCGGGGTTCGGAGTGCCTTGAGCGGCGCTTTGGCCAAAAGATATTGCCCTGAAATTATCTTTGTGAAACCGCGATTTGACCGCTACAAGGAAATCTCACAGAAAATACGCAAAATCTTTCTTGACTATACTGATCTGGTTGAGCCTTTGTCGCTTGATGAGGCCTATCTCGACGTGACGCAGAACAAAAAAGGCAATCCGAGCGCCACACTGATTGCCCGTGAAATCCGCCAAAGGATTTTCACCGAAACCGGGTTGACGGCCTCAGCGGGGATTTCAATCAACAAATTCATTGCTAAAGTGGCGTCAGACTACAACAAACCCAACGGACAGAAGACCGTGACGCCCGACGAGGTGATCCCGTTCCTTGAAGCGCTACCGATCGGGAAGTTCTACGGCGTAGGAAAAGTGACGCGTGATAAAATGTACCAACTTGGGATTTTTACAGGCTTGGATTTGAAACAGAAGCCGCTTGATTTCCTGGAAAAGCATTTCGGGAAATCAGGGGTCTACTACTATTACATAGTACGGGGCATCCACAACAGCGAGGTGAAGCCGGAACGCATTGCCAAATCAGTCGCCACTGAGCACACGTTTAATGAGAACCTGACGTCCGAAATTTTCATGGAAGAAAAGCTGCAAACCATTGCGGGCGAACTGGAACGCCGGCTTAAGCGCTACAATATTGCAGGGAAAACCGTCACGCTTAAGATCAAGTACAGCGATTTTACCTTGCAGACCCGCAGTAAAACGCTACCCTATTTCATTTCGGATAAATCGCTGTTGTTTGACACTGCGAAAGAGCTGCTGTATCAGGAACGCATGAAAAATTCAGTCCGCTTGCTTGGGATTTCCCTGAATAACCTGAATACGGAAGTCAAGAAGACCGTAGTGGTACAGCTGCGATTTGACTTCTGATGGCTAAACAAGCGTTAAACTAAAGCCATTTGGACTTTTGATGTCTTAAAAGCGTTATTTTAGCGTTTTAATTCTCCAATGAAAGAACTCCGTACATATGATGAAAGTATCGCCCGCTTTGGTGCAAGCCAAAGAACCGTGCGCCCGTTGTTGCTGAGTTGGGATCTTTTTTCAATGCACCTCCAGAAAGTGTTCGGGAATACCGCAGACGTCAGGCAACTCGCGAGCATGGCGCAGCAGCACCATTGGAATTTTAACTTTGAGACAGTTCGCGACCTGTCATACGACACGGTTATTGTGGTAACCGACGCCCAGGTGAATATTGTATTTGCCACTCAAAATGTCACCGGCATGACAGGGTACGAGCCTTCGGAAATGATCGGGAAAAGTCCGAAAATGTTTCAGGGCCAGGCCACTTCTAAAACAACGACGAAAACCATACGCAGTGCCATCAGCAATGCGCAGCCGTTTGAAACGACCGTTGTCAATTACCGAAAAGACGGCACCCCATATGACTGTGCCATCAGGAGTTACCCTATATTTGATGTCAAAGGCAGGCTTTCCCATTTCATCGCCTTCGAGAATGCGGCCTGATCCTTACCTTTGCGGCCCAAACAACCTTCATGAACTACGTTTTTTTACCAGGAACCACTACTGAGGTCAGCACCCTTTGTCTTGGCACAATGACTTTCGGACGTCAGAATACGGAAGCCGAAGCGCATGCGCAAATTGAAATGGCACTCGACAGCGGGATCAACTTCATGGATACTGCCGAGATGTATCCTGTACCGGCATTGGAGAAAAATTACGGTGCGACGGAAAAAATCATAGGGTCATGGCTAAAGAAATCCGGAAAAAGGCACAATATGGTGCTGGCTACGAAAATGGCCGGAGCAAACCGCGGCCTGCCCTTTGTCCGCGAAGACTTACGGTATACACCCGCAACCATCCGGCTGTCTGTCGAAAAAAGCCTCAACAGGCTGCAAACTGATTATATCGATTTATTTCAGCTTCATTGGCCTGAAAGGAAATCCAACATGTTCGGGCAGTTGGGGTTTCAAATTTCAGAAGATGCCTGGGAAGACAACACCAAAGCAGTTCTTGAAACCATGGCAATACTGGTGTCTGAAGGCAAGATCAGGCATTTCGGGATCTCAAACGAAACACCTTGGGGACTGATGCGGTTTTTGGAAGAAAGTAAGAAACACGGTTTGCCGAAGCCAGTGACCATCCAGAATCCCTATTCACTCGTAAACCGGACGCTTGAAATTGGTATATCGGAAATACTATTCAGGGAGAAGGTGGGTTTGCTGGCCTATTCGCCGCTGGGCTTCGGGATACTGACCGGTAAATATGGCATGGGCCAATACCAACAGGAAGCGCGCCTGAACCTGTTCCCGAATTTTACCAGATACAACAGTAAGGAAGCCCGGGACGCCGCAGCCTGTTACGTGGATCTGGCAAACCAACATGGTATCAGCCCTGCGCAGCTGGCATTGGCTTTTATACAGGCGCAGCCGTGGGTGAGCAGTACGATCGTCGGGGCAACTACGTTGGGGCAGCTTAGCGAAAACATCGGATCGGTTCATGTGGTACTCACGCCTGAAATCATTTCGGGCATTGAAAGGATCCATACAAAATTTCCTAATCCCGCGCCCTGATTACTCAATAACCAATCTCGAAACCGATGGCATGCCGGAGTTGTCCTGGGCATTGACCAGATACAAGCCGGAACTGAGCCCGCTGACATCGATGTTTTCGTTATCACTTTCAATGGTTCGGGATAGGAGTTTCTTTCCGCTGATGTCAAACACCGTAATCTGTAATGGGAACGCCCCGGTTCCGGAATGGACTGCAAAAGTACCGTGAGCCGGATTCGGATACACCGAAAAAGGCGACTTCTCCACGTCATTGACGCCAAGAGATGTATCTACCACTTTGTAAACGACGCCGTTATTTTGTGAAGCAACAAAGAGCTCGTTTGAGGCATTCACGCCAAATGTCGTGAAACCGCCACCGGGCAATACGGATGAATAGGAAATCGAGCCGGTGCTACTGACCATGCCGATTTTATCGGAGCAGTAGTCTGCGAAAAAATACTTCCCGACAAAGTTGGGATAAGCCGTGCCACGGTACACATAACCGCCGGTGACTGAGCAATTTCCGCTTCCTCCGGCAGACGAGTAAGTCGCAAAAGGGAACGTCATTGTATTTTGCGCCGCACAACCGGAAGTGTCGTATGCGCTGTTGCCTTCATAGCAACGCCATCCGAAATTGTAGCCGCCGTCGCCTACAGGTACCTTGTTGATTTCCTCCACATTTTCCTGACCTACGTCGGCAATCCACAAATTCCCGTCGACCGTGTCAAACGAAAATTTCCACGGATTTCGCATCCCGATGGCCCATATTTCATCAGCGCCATCTGCAGCGGCGTAAGGATTTGCAGCCGGGATTGCGTACGGTGTGCCGTTATCGACATCCAGGCGAAGCATCTTGCCCAGCAGTTCGTTCTTATTCTGGGCCCTGTTGCCCGGATCGCCACCGCTTCCCCCGTCACCCATACCGATATACAGGTAGCCATCGGGGCCAAAACGCAGCGTACCGCCGTTATGGTTGGCATAAGGCTGTGGAATGGTAAGAAGGATGGTGCCGACCGTATTGGCCAGATTCGGGTTCGACGCATTTACCGAATAGCGCGCCACCACAGTAGAGCCCGAAGTGTTGGTGTAATTAACGTAAAAATAGCCGTTCGTCGCATAATTCGGATGGAAGGCGAGTCCGAGCAGGCCGCGCTCGCCACCCGTGCTGATCAGCGATGAAATGTTCAGGAAGGCAGAAGGGTTTGTGACCTGATTTGCGTTCAGGATCTTGATTACACCGGTTTGCTGGACAACGAACAGGCGGTCGTCGCCTGCGTTTACGATTTCGACCGGGCTGTTGAAGCCGGTCGCGAAAGACTGCAATGCGATGGTTTGTGAAAAGCCATTGAGCGCAAAAAGAAGAAGGAGGGCGTACAATTGTTTCATAGCAAGCGATTTAAAAATGTGTTGAGTCGTAAAAGTAGGAATTTTTCCCGCACATCAAATCATTAAGTCTTATGAGGTTTGTGGGTGGGTTTACAACTATTCAATATCAAGGATGTTCCCGGAAGCACACTGGCTTGCGGGAACATCCTTTCTGTTTACAAATTGTCTATCACCCGATCTTTAGGGTACCGGATTTTGTAACTGATCCGGATTTTGCGGGTCTCATTCGGCTTGAGGTTGAGCTGCCAGGTCATTATGCCGGTGTCAGTATTGACTTTTGCGCCGTCGCTCTCTTTGAGTTCGACTTCGATATCCTTGTCCGGGCTCAGCGGATATTGGTCTTTCAGCATCAGATTTACGGTTTCCTTTTTGTTATTCCGAATCGTAATATCGTAGGTAAATAGCTGCTCTTTTTTGGAAGAAAGAAATTTTGTCCCAGATTTGTCGACGACTTTTTCCCGCCTGATACTTATTTTTTTATCGCGGCCCATACTCAGGTTCAGGGTATCCGACGTCTGATTCGGGTTGATAAAGGTTTTACCGACATACAAGCCTTCAAATATGATATTGGCATCGCCGGGAAGCAGGTTGTATTTCGAATAGTCGCTGATTTCAGCCAGCAGGAACGCCTCGTTTTCAACCCGCGGCGCACTGTAATATTTGTACGACGCGGGCAGCCCGATTTCCTTCAATGCCACGCTGTGCGCTTTGCCATTGGATAGAATGTCGTAAGGGATGTCGATGTCAAACGAAATGTTGAGTTGGTTCTCATTGATTGTAGTGTATGGGGAAACGCTGGCTAGGGTTTTATAGCCTGCGCTTACAGTAACGCCTGCCATCTGTCCGTTCAGCGAGTTGATGACGGATTCTTCCTTGTCCCGATAGACCGCGCCATAGGTCGGGGCGTACCTTAAAAACCAAGCCTGCAATAGCGGCGCCGTGTTGTTTTGTGTCGGGTTGCCGCTTGACAGCGTCAGTTTTACCTTTTTCCAGTCGATGCCCGTACTTTGAGTCACCCGCGCCTTGTACATCATTTGTATGGGTTCAGAGATGCTGTTGGCACGCAGGTCGTAAAAAGGTTGCCATGATGCATTTGCCGTCAGGTAATTGATTGCAAAATCAACGTTGCCGGCCACATCGTTCATCACTTGCAGGATCAGCTTTCCGTTTGAGGTTTTTTCCTGGTTTTTGGTATTGATTTCTAATTTTGTGTTCAGCCGGGCCAAAACGGCGTTCCAATTCCTGATTTTCTCTTCAAGCGTGTCGTAATTGTCGCTGATTTCGGTGCGTTTGGCTTTGTAATATTCAACAACCTTGGCCAGTTCTGCAAGATTCAGTCCCGTGTTGGTGCCTGAGACCTGCTGATTTTTATCGAGCAATTCCAGCGTCTTGGCTTCAGAATTCAGGGCATTGGTAAGTCGGCCGATTTCCTTTTCGGCGATTTTAATGCTGTCACGTACTTTTTTCACCTCTGTTGAATGCTCATCAATCTCGTATTCACTCATGTAATTATTCGTGAATTGCACCGAGAGGACCGTCACCGTCGATGGCGCCGCAATCTGTACCGAACTTTCATTCAGGAAATCCGCGACATTTTTCACGACAATCTCGCTGGTCCCTTTCGGGAGCACTGCGGAAGTGGTCTGGACCAATTCGGCTGAGTTGGAATATACGGTAGCAGCTTTGACTTTGGCAGTCACAAAAAGCGGTTTTTGGGCCAAAGCCGCGCCGCCAATCAAAAGCAGGAGCAAAGCGATGTTTTTCATAGCTTGGTTTTTACATTATTTTTGGAAACGGAAAGATACCTATTTTTCGGAAGTGTAGCCTTTAGCTTCGGCAAACGCGATGATCGACTGGCTGATCGCCTTGCCCAGATCGTCCTGTGTTTTGGTTTTTTTACTTTCAGTATTGATGAAAGCCTCGCGTTTTACGGCCAGTTCCGCAATTTCTTTTTGTATGTCACTGCGTTCCTTCGTTTTCCGGTCAATGAATGCCCGGAGTTCTTCTTTGGTTTTGCCCTGCAGTTCCTCCGGCAGTTCTTCCTTTTTCATATTGGTGACAGCTTCTTTATCGTCTTTGGCTTTATCGACCAGATCCCAATTGGCATTCTTGTAAGCCATTTTGGATTTGCTCACGGTCCGCTCCGCATAATTGGCTTTTGACACCGTTTCCGCATTCGCATCCTGCTGTAGCTGCGCCATTTTTTTCTCTTTTCCCGATTTTCCATACCCGATGTACGTGGCATTCAACCGCTCATTGCATTTGTAAATCCGCTCGTCATACGGGGTCACGATGTAGCGCACTTTTTCATCGGAGTTGATGTTGAAATATTTACCGTTTCCGCGGTCTGCGCCGTCTTTCCAGTGGGTATTGATGCCCTCATAGGCGTTTCCGCAAAAAATAGTGTTTACAAAAATGTCGTTTTTAAGTGCGTCGGCGACACTTTCCTTGTAGCTGATGCCGCCTTGGTCAAACGCCTCGTTTCCGGCGATGTACAGCAGCTTCATGTCTGTTTTCTCTCTAGACCATTGCAGCCGGCGTGTCGCGTCGCTGATCACTGCCCCGCAGTATTCGGAACCGCCATTGGTGCGCAGCGAGAACAGTTTTTCGGAAATCAGGTCGAGGTCGGTGGTCAAGGGTGTGACCTGCCTGATGTAATTCGCTTCCGCAGAAAGACCGTCGTTGCCATACTCATACAGGCTGATCTCGATTTCGGGCGATTTTCCGGAATATTTCAATGTGGTTAGGGTATTGACAATGTTCCAAAGCCTGGATTTGGCCTGGTCAATCAATCCGTCCATGCTGTTCGAGGTGTCGAGCAAAAGCGCCACCTGTATCCTGGTGTTTTCACCCGTGACGTGCGGCTGGGTCATCGCCGTCGCAGTGGTTACATGATCTTTTTTACATCCGGCGAAGCTCAATGTAGTCGCCAGCAATACTGCGGAGAACGTAAGTGAAGTTTGCATAATAATAATTTTAAATGGTTATCGGTTAAAAACTCAGGTCAAAATTATCCGAATGACCGAAACGCGGTTTGGAGAAATGGTGAAACGCCGTTTCGACTTGGTGAAAACAATTGGAAAAGCGTATCGGATTCATTTACTTTACATTCCGAAAAATCCCTGTATGCAATTACCACGACTTTTTGCCTGTTGCTTTTGTTTTTGCCTGCTGATCCCGCAGGCCGCGTGGTCACAGGATACCATAAAGAAAGCGCCCAAACTGGAATTGAAGAAAAAAGTATCCAGGTCCAGGAAAGTAAGCGCCGCCGCCGCCGACCTTGAAAACGCGTTGAAAAAAAACGACCGCGAATCGATTGCGAGAAATTATGAATCGCTAGCGGAAACCTTTATCAGCAAAGGGGATTTTAAGAAAGCAGAGGAGTATCTACAGAAGGCTTTGCAGTACACCAAGCCGGGTCAGGCCGAGGACATAGCACGTCTGAGGCGCAGTATGGCCAAAGTCCAGGAAAGCCGTAACAATCTTGCGGCCGCTTCGATGAATTACCTTAAAGCAGCGGAAATCACCGGCGATAAGACGACTGAAAAACTGAATGCCAATGATTTCAGCCGACTCCAAAACGCGAACAGCCCGCAGGCCCAAATGACCTTTAACACTTCCAACGCGGAAATCGCAAAAGAATCGGATAAAAACGAAGAAGCTGCGGATGCCTACCAGCAGAACGCGGTACTGAATTTAAAAGAGAGAAAGCCTGAGGCAGCCATCAGGAATTATGAGCAGGCAATCACGTTTTCAAAGGACAAACCGGAGGAGGTCATTAAGATACAAAGTCAAATCGCGAAGGTGTACACCACTGAAAACCAATTTGAGAAAGCCATCGCAATCCACCGGAAACTACTTGAAGATGCGCGGAAAAATCATGACACAGACACTGAAATCGCACAATTGCAACTCCTCTCGTCGGTCTATCTTAAGAATAGCCAGGCCAACGAGGGTATTGATTTACTCAGAGAATCGTATCGCATTGCACTACAATCCGGTCGCAGTGACGCGGCGAAACAAAACCTCGGGGCGTTGCTAAAATACTACCGGGCGAAAGGCGATGATCAGGCAAGCATGAGGCTGTATGAGCAGTTTTTTGAAAATTTCGATGCGTTGATCCGTGCCGACAGTTCCTTGATTGATGCCAGGACGTTCCGGGTTACCGAAGAAAAGATCAGGCAGCTCGAAAAGGAGAAATCCTTAAAAGACGAGTTGATTTCAAAGAAGAATACGTTCAATTATTTTTTGATCGGTTCGGTAGTGCTGTTGTTCCTGCTATTTATATTCATTGCCAGGGCATTGTACGCAATCAAGATCAAGAACAAGGAAATCGCGCTGCAATCGCTGCGCCGCGAGATGAATCCGCATTTTATCTTCAACAGCCTCAACAGCGTTAACCAATTCATTTCGCAGAATAAGGAACTTGAAGCCAATAAATACCTCTCCTCGTATTCACATCTGATGCGGGACATCATGGAAAATTCGAACAGGGATTTCATTACCATCGGCAGCGAAATCGGGCAGTTGAAAAAATACCTCGAACTGGAGCACCTGCGTTTTTCGGATAAATTTGATTACACCATCACGGTCGATGAAAGGATTGACACAGAGCATACATTCATCCCGAATATGATCCTGCAGCCGCATCTTGAAAACGCGATCTGGCACGGATTGCGGTACAAGGAATCGAAAGGGTTGTTGGCCTTGTCCTTTACGGCTTCGGATAAGAAGATTAAAGTGACCATTGATGACAACGGCATCGGTTTGGCGAAAAGTGCGGAATTGAAAACGAAGAACCAAAAAGCACACCAGTCACGCGGTATCACCAACACCGAAGAACGTCTGGCACTTCTAAACGGGTTGTATAAGAAAGGGATCAGCTGTTCAATAACCGAAAAGCAACAACCCGAAACCGGCACCATAGTGGTCATTTATTTTCCGATAATCCATAATGTATGATGGCATTTGATAAAATTTCGGCAGTGATCGTAGAAGATGAGCGGGCCGCGCGCGAAGCCTTAAAGAGTTACATCTCGAAATACTGCCCGCAGGTGGTCGTGACCGGCGAAGCCCAGGACATCCGCGAAGCCGTGCCCCTGTTGCATGATACGCAGCCGCAATTGGTATTTCTCGATGTCGAAATGCCGTTTGGCAATGCGTTTGACGTGCTCGAAGCCTGTAAGGATTTGCAATTCGAAACCATTTTTGTGACCGCATTTTCGGAATATTCGCTCAGGGCCCTGAACCAAAGCGCTGCGTATTACCTGCTCAAGCCCATCAGTATTGAAGAGCTGATCCTGGCGGTAAACAAGGTCCAGCACCAGATCCGCAACCAGGAAATCCTGAACCGCAACAAAATCATCCTTGACAATTTCCGCGAACCGAAACCGGAAAAGCAGCAGGTAATCTTACCAACCCTCGAAGGATTTGAAGTCGTCAGGATGGAAGACATCGTACGGCTGCGCGGCAATGGTAATTTCACCGATTTGTACCTGACTGACGGCAACAGGAAAATGGTGTGCCGGTTCCTGAAACATTTTTCCGAAATCCTGCCGCTGCCGTTTTTGCGCATCCACAAGTCGCACATCGTCAACCTGCATTTCGTAAAATCGTATAACAAGGGAGGCTTCCTGACCTTACACGACGGCGCTGAAATAGAAGTCTCACCAACATACAAGGAGGCGTTCCTGAAGCATTTCCGCTAAAATTCGAACTCCTCGTCGATCCGCAGGGAATCCACCCGGGTTGTGTCTTTGGCAGTAATCCTGATGTAGTTTTTTGCAGGACCGTTGATAATCACCGGCAGCGATTTATAAATGGTGTCTTCGGCGCTGAGTACGCCGCGCCGCAACATCAGGTTGGTCAGTCCGGCATGGTTTTTCCTGACGTACGAACGCAGGTTTCCTTCGCCGTCAAACTGCCACATGAACCGCTTCGGGCTTGGTATAATGCCGGCCAGGTACAGGCACTCGTTGAGCGAAAGCTCGGACGGGCTTTTTTGGAAATAAAAACGACTTGCCTCACCGATGCCGTACACATTCGGGCCCCATTCAATAATGTTGAAATACACTTCGAGCATCCGCTCCTTGCTTGCGATGCGGTTGTTTTCCAGGATGTACACGAGCAATATTTCTTCGAGTTTGCGCGACAAGGTTTTTTCCCTGGTGAGGAATACATTCTTAATCAACTGCATGCTGATGGTGCTAGCGCCACGGGAGAATTTTTTGGTCCTGATGTTCTTGATGATGGATTGCTTGAAGGCTTCGCTGATGAATCCGCGGTGTGAGAAGAACGAAGGGTCTTCGGTAGTGAGCACCGATTTACGGAGATAAGGCGAAATCTGGCTGAGCGGTGTGTAATTGGGATTCGCCTGCCCGACAAGTATTCCCCTTTGCTCGCGGCCATTTTCGATGGCATGATAGACGAAATCGCCGTTGAGTTTGTTGAGGTTGGCGTCTCCGTACTTAATGATTTTCAGGCCCTCTTTTTGAAGTTTACTATCGAAAACCAAAGCACCGGGCTTGTTTTTATTGAACATGAAGTCGAGGTTGTAGCTGAAACTGCCTTCAGTTTCCATGCCCTGGAAATGGGTAAAAAGGCCGTCGGGCAGCGACGAGATGAAATCCTGCGCCTGCATTTTGGGTATGGCTACTTTTAAACGGTAAATCGTATCGGATGCCGTATCGTATGATAAAAACGGATGGAACCTGAGCGCATTGAGGCGTACCGTTGAGGTGCTGTCGACCGAAACGAAATTTTCACCCAACAGGAAGCGGTAGTCAAACCGTGCATTCTTGATGATGACATCTTTGCTTGCGATCCGGCGGTGGTTGATCCTGAGGTTGGCAATCGAGGCAAATCCGTCGATATGCAGTTCGTCGCCGTCCATGTCGATGTTGTCAACCTTCACCCGAATCGAATCGAAGCTGGACTTTAAGTGGTACCGTTCGTCGAGATACGGAACGCGGATTGCGCCCGTATCAATATTGAAAAACCGGATGTCGGCCTTGTTGTCCCTCGGGTCGGCGAAACCGGTAATCCGCCAGTTTTGTGAAAAGTTGTTCGTTCGCACATTGATGGCCGTTTCCAGTTGCTTGTCAATCAGGCTGAGTTTGCTGAAATTGATGTTAGCCTGCTTGCCATTGTCGTTCAGCCTGAAGGCCAGATTTTCCAGCTTCATGTCAGTAGGGATAAGGTTCAGCGCCTTTGAAATCAGACGATAGGCAAACTCGGCGTAATCCCTTTTTTCGCTGGGCAGGTCTTCGGACTTATCCTTTTTCAGGAAGGCATCAAAGTTTTTGACGTTTCCTTTTTTGACCAGTTGTACAAAGCCGTCGTGGATTTCGAGTGTTCCGATCTGCACATTGCCCGTCAGCAGTTTCCAGAAACTGACGCTTGTCCGTATTTTTCTGATATTGAAAAGCGTGTCGGCATTTTTCGGAACCAAAGAAACACCTTCAGCGTTAATCCCGCAAAAACCTTCAAACGATGCTTTTTTTACAGCAAATGTGCTGTTGTATTCGCGATCCATTTTGCCTGATACGCGTGCAATGGCTTGTTCAAGCAGGGTATTCCTGAATATAAAAAACCCCGCAATGACAAGGATTACGAATACTGCGGTGATTTTTAATGCTAAAAAGGTTTTCTGTTTCCTGCTCCTCGCCATGTACAATAGTAATTTTTATCCGAACAGTTCTCCGGCCACTTCTTCAATCCTCCCGACCATCAGTACCTTAATGCCAAAGTCTTTTACAGGGATTTTATTGTGCTTCGATACAAAAATACTCGAAAATCCGAGTTTCTCGGCTTCCTGTATGCGTTGTTCGATACGATTTACCGGACGTATTTCGCCGGAAAGCCCGACTTCCGCAGCAAAACAAAAATCTTTTCCTACAGGAATATCTTCGTTCGAGGAAAGGATTGCTGCCACTACGGCGAGGTCTATTGCCGGATCGTCTACGGTGATACCTCCGGTGATGTTCAGGAAAACGTCCTTGGTACCGAGTCTGAAGCCGGCGCGTTTTTCCAGGACAGCTAAGATCATGTTGAGCCTTTTGGCATTGTACCCGGTCGTGCTCCGTTGTGGCGTGCCATAGACTGCAGTGCTGACCAACGCCTGGATTTCGATCATCAGCGGACGCATGCCTTCCATGGTGGATGCGATGGCCGTACCGGATAATTCCTCACTTTTCGGTGAAATCAGTATTTCAGACGGATTGGATACTTCGCGCAGTCCGCTGCCCTGCATTTCATAAATGCCCAATTCCGCGGTAGAGCCGAAACGATTTTTCAGCGAGCGCAGGATACGGTATACATGGTTGCGGTCGCCTTCAAACTGCAACACGGTATCGACCATGTGCTCGAGGATTTTCGGCCCGGCAATGCTGCCGTCTTTGGTAATATGCCCGATAAGGATGACGGGGACGTTCGTTTCTTTGGCAAATTTGATCAGTTCCGCGGTGCATTCCCGGATTTGCAAAATACTTCCGGGGGAGGCTTCGATGTAATCCGTATGCAGCGTTTGTATTGAATCGATGATGACGACTTCTGGCTCGATTTCACGAATCTGGTGAAAGATGTGCTGGGTTTTGGTTTCGGTTAAAATGTAGCAGTTGTTGGCGCGGCTGGTAATCCGTTCCGCGCGCATTTTAATCTGCTTCTGGCTTTCTTCGCCTGAAACATACAAGGTACGGTAAGGCAGTTTGAGCGAAATCTGCAGCAGCAGTGTGCTTTTGCCGATGCCGGGTTCGCCGCCCAGCAGGATTAACGATCCGGGCACGATGCCGCCGCCGAGGACACGGTTCAATTCGCCGTCGAGGCTGTCCATCCGGATTTCCTGCGCCGAATCGATTTCTTCGATTTTAAGGGGTTTGGCCGCTTTCTTATTTTCGGCCGACGGCTTCCAGGACGTTTTTTCCTCTTTCTGTATGACCTCCTCCACAATCGTGTTCCACTGCTTGCAGGCGTTACACTGTCCCTGCCATTTTGGGTACTGTGTCCCGCAATGCTGGCAAAAAAAAGCCGTCTTTATTTTCGACATTATTTGCTTCCTCCTTTTTTTAATTCATCTGCTTTTTCGAGCATCATGTCTTTGGTAAGGTCCCCGATTTCGTCCATCAGGTATGCGTTCTGATAGGCTTTCGCGGCTTTTTTGGTATCGCCGGTTTTTTCATAAAACAATCCCATCTCATATTGGGAGAGCATCGCTTTGGGATAGCTTTTTTTGGCCATGGCCGCTAATTTTTCGAGTTCGTCAAAAGCGTTGTTCTTAATGATGGCCGCTTCAATCGCTTTGAAATCACTGATCCTCACGGGCATTTTCATGCCGTACGATTTTTCAATAATGTCGTATTTCTTGACCAGGTAATCGACATAGCCTTTCTCCATCTTGACAATCTTTTCCTGAAACTCCGCCGTGGAAATGGGTTGGTATTGCCCGAAAATGTGGTAAAGTGATGCCGGAATGCCGTACAGGACCAGTGAATAGTGCGACGCACCCTTGAACTCATCATATTCGTAATACACGTTAGCATGCAATACGGTTTTGATGTTGTTATCGAGCGTGCGCATATCGGCAAGGTTCTTCTTAAGGTCGCCATCGCCGCTGGCCATATAGTAGAAAATCGGTTTTTTGGTGGTTTGCAGCATGACGGGGATGCGTTCCATCATTTGTTCGCCGAATTCAGGGCTGAAGCAGATATAGGCGTTAAACAGCGGGTTTTCCTTGTACAGAAAGAGGTTCAGGAAGCCTGCGGTGACATCGTGCCCGCCGATAATCCGGAATGGAGACAGTCGGTATTTCTTTTCCAGTGCGGGCAGCAGTTCGGTCCCGATGAATTCAAAAAATGACGCGCCGGTCTCTGTGGGCAATCCTTCCTCGTTCATTACCGAATCGGCTTCGCGTTCGCCGTTGCTGTTCTGGTTCAACGCGACAATCACGACTTCAGGGAGGTCGTCCCAGTAATTGCCATATGCAAGCGCCCCATCATACGCGTCAAGCAGGTATTCCCCATCCAAAAGCAGTAATAACGGGTATTTACGGTCTTTATTTTTGCCATAGGACAGCGGGAGGGACACGGTAAATTCGCGATCCATATTCATTTTTTCGGAGAATATGGTGTCGCGGCTTCTTTGTGAAAACGCGGGGAGGCAGCCGAGGAAAGCCAGTAGAATAATTATTTTTTTCATAGCCCGTTGACGATTAAAGGAATGGATCCATTTAAAACAGTCGGGGAAGTTAAGAAATTATTTTTTTCTATTCAGGATGGGCAGCAGGAAAATTGAGATGATTCCGGTAATAATCGCCAGTAATACCTGAGAAAACCATACGATCCAGCCAAAGGCGCTTCCGGCTGTTTCGGCAATGCCGTAGAAAAACAGGATCTTGGCCATCAGTACCGGATAGGTCCCGAAGCCGCTGCTGGTGATTGCAATGGTTACACTACCTACAAGGAAGGACGACAACACTGCGCCAAAACCGATGTCACTGGTTTCCTGCAGCGTGAAAATGGTGATGTAAAACATGGCGAGGTAACTCACCCAGATAAAGAGGGTATGGAACAGGTAGGGCCATTTTTTTTCCATCCGTACCACGCTAAGCATGCCTTCCTTGAGTCCTGAAATTTTTGCCTTCAGTGACAGGATGAATTTCATCCTGGAATAGAAATAAAGCAGCAGCGCAATGATGGCAAGGGTTCCGCCGATGACAAGCAGATAAATCGTTTCGCGCAGCGGGATTTTGTCCAACACGAATTTCTTGACCGCCTCAAATTGCAGCAGCACGGTGAGCAGCATTAGGAAAAGCAGCACGATCGAATCGACAATGCGTTCGGCAACAATGCTTCCGAAACCTTTGTCAAACGGGATGTTGTCGTATTTTTTTACGATGAGCGCACGGGAGAACTCGCCCGATCTCGGAATGGTCATGTTCATCAGGTAGCCCACCGATATGGCCATGAAATTGTTCGCAAATGAACTTTTGTAGCCCATATGTTCCAGCGAAAATTTCCAGCGGTAGGCGCGGGAGAGGTTACCCAGATTGGCGATGATAAGTGAGATGATCACGTAAAAATAATCTGCCCTGCGGAAATGCGTCTTGATTTCCTTCAGCTGGGCCGGCGTGAACTTGTCGTACGTGTAATATATCAGGAAAACCCCCAGCAAAAGCGGGAGCAATATGGAAAGCCATTTTGTAACCTGTTTTTTCACCGGTTATGTCAGCGAATTGTCCTTTTCATTCGGAAAGACAAGCGAAGGCTTGAAGGATTTCGCTTCTTCGAAGTCAAGGATTCCGTATGAGATGATGATGATGATGTCGCCTTTCTGTACCTTGCGCGCTGCCGGGCCGTTTAAGGTGATGTCGCCGCTGTTGCGGTTTCCTTTGATGGCATAGGTTTCAAGTCGCTCCCCGTTGTTGATGTTGACGATGGATACCTTTTCGCCTTCAATAATATTGGCGGCTTCCATTAAAGCCTCATCAATGGTGATGCTGCCGATATAATTCAGGTCGGCGCCGGTAACGCTGACGCGGTGTATTTTTGATTTTACTACTTCAATCTGCATGGCGCAAAAGTAATTAATTAAATGAAATCGTGTCAATTAAACGGATATCCTTAACAAAAACGGCTATAAAACCACGGTATTTTTTGTTTTTGCTTTTGCGGATGACGGGCAACAGCGTGGATTCATCAGCAATTTCGAAATATTCAAGCCTGAAGTCGGCCATGCCGCTGAGCGTTTTTTCCACGAATCGTGTGACTTCCCTGGCGCTTTTGGTGTCAAACATTTTCCGCGCCTGCTGCAATGTCTTGTAGATGACCGAGGCCTGCTGTTTTTGCTGAGGGAGCAATCGCTCGTTGCGCGAACTCATGGCGAGGCCGTTTTCCTCACGGAATATCGGCATGCCTATAATATTTACCGGGATATTGTATTTGGAAACCAATTTGCGGATGACCTGCAGTTGCTGGAAATCCTTTTCGCCAAAGTAGGCGTTCGAGGGTTGCACGATGTCGAACAGCCGCCGGACCACGGTGCCCACCCCATCGAAATGCCCGGGGCGGTGGCGCCCTTCCATTTGTTTGTCGATGCCGTCGAAATCAAAGGTTTCTGAGGTCGTTTTTCCTTCATAGATGTCTTCTACAGCCGGCGCATAGACAATTACCTTGTCGCTTACCGAGCGGATTTTCTCAATATCGGCCTGAAGTGTACGTGGGTATTTCTTCAGGTCGTCCGCGTTATTGAATTGCGTCGGGTTCACGAAAATACTCATCACGGTGAGATCGTTATCCTTCAGGGATTGTGCAATGAGCGAGAGATGCCCTTGGTGCAGTGCGCCCATAGTGGGCACAAAACCTATTGCCGTGGTTTGGTCAGCCACTGATTTGAGGTATGATTTTAAATCAGACTGCCGTTCGAAAATCTGCATGGGCATGGGATTAATAATTTGCAAACTTAAGATATTAGCCCATAAATCCATAAAATTTTGTACTTTTGCCTGTTTTTTATCGGCAATACATAAAGCACAGTATTATATGGAGGATAAGAGGATATTGTTTGTATCATCTGAAGTGGTGCCTTACCTGGCAGAAAATGAAGTTTCTTCAATGTCATATGATGTCCCCAAAATGATTAATGATCAAGGCGGGCAGATTAGGATTTTCATGCCGAGATACGGCAATATCAACGAGCGCAGGCACCAGTTGCACGAAGTGATCAGGCTGTCCGGAATGAATCTTGTCGTCAATGACCTGGACATGCCGCTCATCATTAAAGTGGCCTCGATACCAAAAGAGCGGATTCAGGTTTATTTTATCGATAACGATGAATACTTCAAGCGCAAGGCGACGTTCGCGGACGAAGAGGGCGTGTTGTATCCTGACAATGACGAGCGCGCTATTTTCTTTGCCAAAGGTGTGGTCGAAACGGTAAAAAAGCTCAACTGGGTTCCTGACATCATCCATGTGCACGGCTGGCTCGCAGCCATGCTCCCGATTTACATGAAGCATTATTACAAGGATGAGGCGTTGTTCGCCGACACCAAGATTGTAACCTCAGTGTATTCACAGCCTTTTGATGAGACGCTGAACATCGAAATGATCAACAAAGTCAAGTTTGACGGCATCCCCGGCGACGCCGTTTCCGATCTTGAAACCCCTACTTACGAAAACATCATCAGGGCATCCGTATTGCATTCTGACGCGGTAATCATTGCCTCTGAGACCATTTCCCCAAGTTTAACAAAATTTATAGAATCGTCGGGCAAACCTTTTTTACCTTTCGCCCCGAAAGACAAATTCGCAGCGGCTTACACCGATTTTTACAAAACAAAAGTGCTATAAATTATTCCTGATTACCCATGAATTACAACACATTGAGACCACTCGTCCTGTTGACGATTATGACCGCCTTTTTTGCATCTTGCGATAAGGATTATAACGACATAGGGACTGATGTGATCGGTGAGGACCATTTCCTCGTTGACAAATATACCGGCGCGACGGTGGTTGCAGTTGACAAATCCACCGGCGTGGTACAGTCGAACAACCTTCCGGTGAATCCGCTGGGCATTTATGATAACCCCACGTTTGGCGTAACCAAGGCGGCATTCGTAACGCAGCTTGAAATCGATATCACCAACCTGAATACAAAAATCGGGAACAACGCCGTCGTAGACAGCGTGTACATGTCAATCCCTTATTTCAGCACCCGGACCGGCACTGCCGACGGGGCAAGCACGTACGAGCTGGATTCGATTTACGGCGGAGGGAAAATGAAGCTTAAAATTTTCGAAAATGGTTATTTCCTGAATGATCTGGATCCTTCCACGGGATTTGAGGACACACAGGCGTTTTACAACGATGATCCGAATATCGAAAGCTACAAAAGGGGAGCCGCATCCCATACTGATGGCACATCGATTGCAAACGGGATGCAGTTAAACGATGCGATGGCCAATGCAACAGATTTCACGGATGACCATTTTTCATTCAGCAACAAAGAGGTAATTTCCACTACGACAAACGACGATGGCGAGCAGGTCATCTCAAGATCAGTGCCTGCCATGCGGATGAGGCTAAACAAGGATTTCTTCCAGAAGAAGATACTTAACGCGCCTGCGGCAATGATTGCGACCAATGCGTCGTTCAGGGACTATTTCCGCGGACTTTATTTTAAGATGGAAGATGACGACACAAGCGACGGCACAAGCATGGCAATGATGGATTTCTCGAAAGGAACCGTAAATATTGCCTACACCGAGGACAAGATTATCCGGAACAAGGCCAATACGGCGGACAGCCTCACGCGGGTGCCGAAAAAGTATGTACTGAATCTCAGGGGAAATACCATCAGCCTGCAGCAGCATAGCGGCACGGCCGATTACAACGCAGCGTTGGCATCAACCAATACCACGGTAGGCGATGAAAAACTTTATCTTAAAGGCGGGCAGGGTTCTATCGCAGTGATCGATTTGTTCGGTCCGGGCGAACTTGAAGCGATACGCAGCAAAAAATGGCTGATCAATGAAGCGAACCTGACCTTTTATATTGACCGTGAAAGCATGAAATCAGATGAAGGCAGCGGCGTTGCGAAGCCGGCAGAACCGGAACGGCTGTATCTTTATGACCTCACTAACAAACGTCCATTATATGATTATGCCACTGATGGTACGACAAATTCTACAAAGCCAAAGTTTGCCAAAATCATCCATGACGGGATTATACAGCGTGAAGAAGTCAAAGGCCGTGGCGTGAAATACAGGGTCAGGATTACCAACCACCTCAGGAACCTGATCAGGAATGACTCGACAAACGTGCGCATCGGATTGGCGGTGACCGAATCAATCAACATTATTTCGAACGCTAAGCTTAAAAATCCTGCGACACTTCCTTTGCCATTTACAAATACTTCCACTACATTTGACAGGTTGCCATCGGCCGCCGTGATACACCCTTTAGGTACAGTGCTTTGGGGAAGTGCCCCAACGGTTGCTGAGGATAAACGACTGAAACTCGAAATTTATTACACGGAACAAACTAACACGAATTAAGGATTATGTGCGGAATTGTAGGTTATATCGGACATAGGGAGGCTTATCCCATTATTATAAAAGGCCTTAAAAGGCTTGAGTACAGGGGGTATGACAGTGCCGGCGTGATGCTGTACGATGGCGACAGCCTTAAACTTTCCAAAACAAAGGGAAAAGTGTCTGATCTTGAAGAGCGTGCCAAACAAATGACTACCAATGGTACCATCGGTATCGGCCACACCCGCTGGGCGACCCATGGCGTGCCGAACGATATCAATTCGCACCCACATCTTTCCAATTCCGGAAACCTCGCCATTATCCATAACGGGATCATAGAAAATTATGAGCCGCTCAAGAAGGAGCTTATTAAAAGAGGATACACCTTTCAATCTGATACCGATACTGAAGTACTGGTCAACCTGATTGAGGAAGTCCAGAAAAAAGAAAACCTCAAGCTGGGCAAAGCGGTCCAGGTTGCATTGAACCAAGTTGTAGGTGCGTACGCCATCGCTGTGTTTGATAAACAAAACCCGGATGAAATCGTGGCCGCGCGTCTCGGTAGCCCGCTGGCAATCGGCGTGGGTGAGGATGAGTTTTTCATTGCGTCAGATGCCTCGCCATTCATCGAATATACTTCAAACGCCGTATACCTTGAAGACGAGGAAATGGCCATCGTAAGGTTGCATAAGCCGCTGAAGATCAGGAAAATCAAGGATGATACTTTGGTTGATCCCTACGTGCAGGAACTGCAGCTGAACCTGGAGCAGATTGAGAAAGACGGTTATGACCACTTTATGCTCAAGGAAATCTACGAGCAGCCCAACGTCATCAGGGATACATACCGAGGCAGGCTTTTAGCCAATGAGGGCATCATCAAGATGGCAGGAGTTGAGGACAATCTCGAGAAATTCCTCAACGCCGAACGGATTTTGATTGTAGCCTGCGGTACGTCATGGCATGCGGGTCTGGTAGCCGAATACATTCTTGAAGAATTCACGCGGATTCCTGTTGAAGTAGAGTATGCTTCTGAGTTCAGGTACCGTAACCCAATCATCAATAAGTCAGATGTCGTGATTGCCATTTCGCAATCCGGTGAAACAGCAGATACGCTTGCGGCAATAAAATTGTCAAAAGAAAAAGGAGCGTTTGTTTTCGGTGTCTGTAATGTGGTCGGATCTTCCATTTCGAGAGAGACGCATGCAGGAGCTTATACCCATGCCGGACCTGAAATAGGCGTGGCCTCAACCAAGGCTTTTACAACACAGATTACCATATTGACTTTGATCGCATTGCGCCTGGCGAAGGCCAAAGGGACTTTATCACATACCGATTTCCACCGCTACCTGCAGGAACTTGAAATCATCCCGGAGAAAGTCGCCGAAGCGCTCCTCACCAATGATAAAGCCAAAGAGATCGCGGCAAGATTCAAAGATGCGCCCAATTGCCTTTACCTTGGGCGTGGCTACAACTTTCCGGTAGCGCTGGAAGGAGCATTAAAATTAAAAGAGATTTCTTACATACATGCTGAAGGCTATCCGGCTGCAGAGATGAAGCATGGACCAATCGCGCTGATCGACGAGCTGATGCCGGTAATCGTCATTGCGCCAAAACAGGGACACTACGATAAGGTGGTAAGTAACATCCAGGAAATCAAGTCGCGCAGTGGTAAAATTATTGCGGTAGTGACCAAAGGCGACACGCAGGTGAGGGAACTCGCGGATTATGTTATCGAAATTCCTGACACCTCCGACGCGTTATCGCCGCTGCTCACCACTATTCCGCTGCAATTGCTGTCGTACCATATTGCCGTAATGCGCAATTGCAACGTCGACCAGCCGCGTAATTTGGCGAAATCAGTTACGGTGGAATAAATTTTACTACGTTAACACACACAAAGGCGGGATTTTTTCCTGCCTTTTTTTGTGCCCTCACATTGCGTTTTCTTCATAAATCGGACTGTTTAATATGTATGCATAGTATTTAATGTAAGCGCGTTACCAAATTGTTAAGGAAAATTTAAAAAATCGATATTGTCGTGTTATATTCAGAAAAAAACCAAAAAACTGACGATACTTAAATTTTTATTTGATTTTATTACCGATATTAAAATTCTTTGTACATTGTCGGGGTAAACTAACAAAAACATAACCAATGAAAGTGTATTTATTTATTTTGTCATTGTTCTTTTGCAGCATTTCTTTTGCGCAAAGTTCAATTTCGGGAACCGTAACCGATGGCAACGGACTGCCTGTGCCAGGAGCGAGCGTCGCTGTAATGGGAGACGCTACCGGTACGATTACTGACTCTGACGGAAAATTCTCGCTTCGGACGTCACAGATGCCGCCCTTTTCCGTTCAGGTGAGTAATGTAGGGTTCACGACGCAGACCGTGCAGGTCACTTCAGCCAGTCAAAAGCTCAGCGTCAGCTTGCAGGAAGAGGAGACCAAACTTAATGAAATTGTCATTTCGGCTTCGAGGACGCCTGAAAGGGTGTTGGAGTCGCCGGTTACTATTGAACGGATGAATGCGCAGGACATCAGGAATACCACGTCTGCAACGTTCTACGATGGTTTGGAAAACCTTAAGGAAGTACACTTTAATACCAGCAGTCTCTCCTTTAAATCAATCAACACGCGCGGTTTCGCAACGGTTGCCAACACGCGTTTTATGCAATTGGTTGACGGTATGGACAACTCTTCGCCGGCATTGAATTTCGTTTTAGGGAATTTAATCGGTATCTCCGATCTTGATGCAGCCAACGTCGAGTTGCTTCCCGGCGCGTCTTCGGCGCTTTACGGGGCAAACGCATTCAACGGGATCCTGTTCATGAATAGCAAAAGCCCGTTTACAAATCAGGGCATCAGTTTCTATTATAAACGAGGCGAAACGTCACAGGATGTTGCGGGTACCAATGAATTTCATGATTTCGGCATCAGGGCGGCTCATGCTTTCAGCGATACCTTTGCAGGAAAAGCGAATTTCACCTATATGAAAGGCACCGAATGGATCGCCGCAGATGCTACGGATACCGGCGCCAATCCGGAAGGCCTGTCGCCAAATCCAAATTATGACGGACTCAACCTTTACGGTGATGAGGTGTCAACAAATATTAAGGATGTCGGCAAGACGCTGGCTTCGCTGGGGTTGATCCCTGCCAGTGCCGTCAACATCCTGCCTAATTACAATGTGGCCAGGACCGGTTACAGGGAGCAGGATCTGACTGACAATAAGATCAGGAGCGTAAAAGCGGATTTTTCTTTGCATTTCCGTCCTTGGGCGAATGATGTGGAATTCATTCTTCAGCACAAGCTCGGATTTGGGAATACGATTTATCAGGGAGCCAACCGTTATGCGCTTAAAGATTTCTACATGAACCAGACCCGTTTCGAAGTGAAGGCTAAAAACTTTTTCGTAAGGGCTTACATGACTACTGAGGATGCCGGAAACTCCTACGATATGCGTTTTGCAGCGTGGAATGTCAACCGTGCCTGGAAAGATGACAGCACCTGGTTCGGACAATATGCCGGGGCTTATATTCAGGCCACGCTTGCCGGGCAAGCTCCGGAAACGGCCCATGCAATCGCCAGAGGAGTGGCAGATACCGGACGCTTCCTCCCCGGTTCCACCCAGTTCAACAATGCGCTGGCCGGTGTTATTGACAATCCGGACCTTACAGAAGGCGCTAAATTCATCGACAGGTCTAAATTGTACCATTCTGATGTAAATTATAATTTCAAGGATCTCGTGAAATTTGCCGAAATCCAGCTCGGAGGTTCCTTCAGGCAATACGAAATGAACTCGGCAGGAACAATTTTTACAGATTTTGATGGCCCCATCCGTTACGATGAGTATGGTGCCTATACGCAGGTTACTAAAAAATTCCTAACGGATGAGCGCCTGAAATTCACAGGTTCTGTTCGCTATGACAAAAGCCAGAATTTTGATGGTTTCGTTTCGCCAAGGGTGGCTTTCGTATACTCTGCCGGCGCAGACAAGAAACATAATTTCCGCCTGTCGTACCAGACCGGTTTCCGAAATCCTACGACACAGGACCAATACATCGGACTTGATCTCGGGCCTTTTGCATTGATCGGTTCGGCACCGGACAACCTGACCAGGTACGTGGAAACACGCACAAACAGTGCCGCTGGTGCAGCTATTGCAGGGAACGGTCCTGTCTCCACGCTTTCAGGAGTGCAGGCATATAACAATTCTTATACTATCCCATCAGTACAGGCTTTTGGCGCGGCATTGGCTGCAAATCCCGGTGACCTTGCCGGCGCGGCGGCCTTGCTTGATGTCGCCGAAATCGGATTGGTAAAACCGGAAAGGGTTCAGGCTTTTGAACTTGGCTACCGTGCCGTTGTAAAAAATGACCTTTCGGTCGATGTCAGCACCTACTACAATATTTACAACGACTTCCTGAGCCAGGCAAGGGTGTTTACGCCTTACTATGGTCTGGTGGGCAACGATGTGACAAACCCTGAAAACCTGAAGTCCTATCAGGCGCTGATCAACGGCGACAGAAGGGTATACCAGATTTATACGAACTCTAAAGCCCAGGTAACATCTTTAGGTTTCGGTATCGGCGTTTCGAAAAAAGTATACAGGGATTTCGAAGTAGGGGTGAATTACAATTATGCCGAATTTAGTTTTGACCAGGCTGAAGACCCAAGTTTTATCCCCGGATTTAACACGCCGAAGCACAGGATCAAAGGTTCCTTCGGAAACTCGAAATTGTTTAAGAATTTTGGGTTTAACATGAACGTAAGGTACAATACCGCATACCTTTGGCAGTCTTCATTCGCCGACGGCATGGTGCCTGAAAACACCGTATTTGATGCTCAGGTCAATTACGCGATCCCATACCTCAAATCAGTGCTTAAAGTAGGTGCAACCAACCTTTTCGGAAAAGACTACATCCAGGTAATCGGTGCAGGGGCCATCGGCCAGCAATGGTTTGCCTCATTGACAATCAATCCATAATCCATCAATATAAAAAGTTTCAATCATGATAAAAAATTTCAAATGGCTGCTTTTGCTTTCGCTCAGTATTACGGCGTGCAGCAGCGATGATGACAATGGTGAGGCGCCGGTAGTTGTTACATCGGGCACTGCGGATTTCTCTAAATATGTGGCCCTCGGCGATTCGTTTGCGGCCGGATACAGTGACAATGCGCTGTTCAAGGCCGGGCAGGAGAACTCGTATCCAAATATCCTTTCACAGCAATTTGCACTTGCGGGTGGCGGCATTTTTACGAGCCCACTTATGGCCGATGACCTTGGCGGATTTTCAATGGGTGGCATGCAGATACCGCAATTCCCGACGCGGCTTTATTTCAACGCCGCCACGAGCACACCGATGAACGTAGCCGGGATTTCCGCAACGGCTATCGACGCGCATGTAACGGGACCTATTAATAATCTGGGTGTGCCGGGAGCGAAGAGTTTTCATCTTCTGGCTTCTGGTTACGGTCAGGCCAACCCATATTTTCGAAGGTTTGCCTCGGCTGCCGATGCGTCTGTGCTTGGAGATGCCGTAGCGCAATCCCCAACTTTCTTCTCATTGTGGATCGGCGGGAACGATGTCCTGGCCTATGCCACTTCCGGCGGAAGCGGCATGAATCAGACGGGAAACCCAAATTTCGCCACTTATGGCAATTCGGATATCACTGACCCGGGCGTTTTTGCTTTTGCTTACAATCAGATTCTCAGCGCACTCGCCGTGAACGGTACCAAGGGCGTCGTGGCTAACCTGCCTTACATCAATGCTCTGCCGTTTTTTACCACAGTACCATACAATCCGGTTCCACTGGAAGCGAATACCGCAGCACTGCTCAACGGTGCCAATGGTTACGGGCAGTATAACGCCGGAATCCAGTTTGCAAAATCGCAGGGTCTGATTTCACAGGCTGAAGCTGACAGGAGGACGATTGCATTCCATGCCGGTGCCGGGAACGCGGTCGTAATGAACGACAGTTACCTGACAAATCTTTCTGCATTCGGAATTCCATCATACCGGCAGGCGACTTCCGATGATTTTATTGTGCTTCCAGCCCGTGCGTTCATCGGTACGCAGGTGAATGGAAACCCTTTGCAGGTCAACGGCGTTTCTGTTCCCCTGGCTGACAACTGGGTGCTTTCGAAAGAGGAAGTGGCCGAGGTGAAAACGGCTACCGATGCATACAATGCGATTATCGAAGCCGCTGCCAATGAAAAAGGACTGGCGTTGGTGGACACAAAAACAATCCTCGCACAGCTTGCAAACGGCGGTATCGTAAGCGACAGTTTTACGCTGACCTCGACTTATGTGACCGGTGGTACGTTCTCCCTTGACGGAATCCACCCGAGTCCACGTGGCTACGCGTTCATCGCCAACATGTTCGCTGACGCAATCAATGCCAAGTACGGCTCGAACCTGCCTGGTGTCAACCTGGGCGACTACCGTATTTTGTACCCGCAGGCGTTTCAATAAATCCTCAGGCAACGTATAAAAAAACCATTCCAGCCAGGAATGGTTTTTTTTACCCTGAATGGGCAATTATTGCAGTACAGTCAGAAGCAAGCACAATGATGGCACTCAAGCGGCAGTAGGTCTTAACACTCGCGTACAAATTGACGCAATAAAGCAGTATTCACTCTGCAAAGCAGATAATCCTGCAACAACCGCATATTTTTTTATCAAAAAATTATTGATTTTATATTTTAAAAAATTATCTTTGCACTCGGAAAAAACAGGTGTTTTTTACCTGCTTGCTCCCGAACCTAAATAGCTATTTAATAAATACATAAGCAATGTCAAAAGTAATAGGAAAAGTTGCGCAAATTATCGGTCCGGTAGTGGACGTGGTGTTCAGCGGAGATGTTGAGCTTCCAAAAATCTACGATTCATTGGAAATCACTAAAAAAGACGGTACGCTGTTGGTACTTGAAGTGCAATCACACATCGGTGAAAACGCTGTGCGTACCATTTCGATGGATTCTACGGACGGTTTGGCACGCGGCGCTGAAGTTGTCGGTACCGGTGCACCAATCCAGATGCCGATCGGTCCGGATGTTTACGGACGTTTGTTCAACGTGATCGGAGATGCTATCGACGGTTTGGGCGATTTGCCAAAAGCAGGTGCTAACGGAATGTCTATTCACCGCCAGGCTCCAAGATTCGACGAATTATCAACTTCAACGGAAGTACTTTTTACAGGTATCAAAGTTATCGACCTGATCGAGCCTTATGCAAAAGGTGGTAAGATCGGTCTCTTCGGTGGTGCCGGTGTAGGTAAGACCGTATTGATCCAGGAGTTGATCAACAATATTGCAAAAGGTCACGGTGGTCTTTCCGTATTCGCAGGAGTAGGCGAAAGGACCCGTGAAGGAAATGACCTTCTGCGCGAGATGCTTGAGTCAGGCATTATCAAATACGGAGATGCTTTCATGCACTCTATGGAAGAAGGCGGATGGGATTTGTCTAAAGTAGATAAAGCCGGTATGCGTGATTCTAAAGCGACTTTCGTATTCGGACAGATGAATGAGCCGCCTGGAGCACGTGCTCGTGTTGCCTTGTCTGGTCTTTCTATCGCTGAATATTTCCGTGACGGAGCTGGTTCTGACCAGGGGAAAGACGTACTTTTCTTCGTTGACAACATCTTCCGTTTTACACAGGCAGGTTCTGAGGTGTCCGCACTTCTTGGACGTATGCCATCGGCGGTAGGTTACCAGCCAACATTGGCAACTGAAATGGGAGCGATGCAAGAGCGTATCACCTCTACAAATAAAGGTTCGATCACATCTGTACAGGCGGTTTACGTTCCTGCGGATGACTTGACTGACCCTGCACCGGCAACAACATTTGCCCACCTTGATGCCACCACGGTATTGTCGCGTAAGATTGCTGAGTTGGGTATTTATCCTGCTGTGGATCCATTGGATTCGACTTCGAGGATTCTTACCCCGCACATCCTTGGTGACGAGCACTACAACTGTGCACAACGTGTGAAGGAAATCCTTCAGAAATACAAGCAATTGCAGGATATCATCGCGATTCTTGGTATGGAAGAGCTTTCAGAAGAAGATAAACTGGCTGTATCACGCGCACGTCGTGTACAACGTTTCCTTTCTCAGCCTTTCCACGTAGCCGAGCAATTTACGGGTATCCCTGGGGTTTTGGTTGATATCAAAGACACCATCAAAGGTTTCAACATGATCATCGACGGGGAACTGGATCACCTTCCTGAAGCTGCCTTTAACCTGAAAGGGACTATTGAGGATGCTATCGAGGCAGGACAGAAAATGTTGGCTGAGGCTTAAAATTGTAGTTGGCAGTATTCGGTCGCAGACTGTAAGCTGTAAACAGTAAACTAAAAAAATATGATTTTAGAAATAGTTTCTCCGGAAGCCTCCCTTTTTAAAGGTGAAGTCACTTCAGTGACATTGCCGGGTGTAGACGGTTCTTTTCAGATCCTGAACCACCACGCGCCTATCGTCTCCATCCTGAAGGCCGGTGACGTGAAGATTGTGGCAAATAGCTTCAACATCGGAAAAGAAGTTGCGGATCGTTTCGAGAAAGTAGACAACAACACCTACCGTTTGTCGATCAACTCGGGCACTATCGAAATGAATGACAACAAAGTGATTGTATTGGCCGACTAAGCCGATCCGATATATAATAGAAAAGTCTGACAGATTTGTCAGGCTTTTTTTTATTTTTATCCCATGAAAGAAGATGACGAATTTGAACTGGTCGTTCACCAGGGCAGAATGCCAATCTGGAAAACATTACTGGCCGCCATACTTTTTACAGGTATGCTTTATTTTTTATATGACATGTTTGTTGTTATCTGGGATTACGGCCTCAATGATGCTACGAACAGGCGTTTTGCCGGAGACATAAAACTCGTCGGGATGACTCTTGCAGGCGGAATTTCTTTTTCCTTAAGAAAATCCGTAATGATAGACCTTGACAAAAATAGGTTAGTGTCCAAATTTAATGTAGGGCCATTTTGCAGGAACGTACGCTCTGAAATTCCACAACTTGAATACGTTTCTGTCTTCCTGGATGGCAAAGGGTACCATCAGGTTAATCTTTGGTATAAAGGGAACAAGCACTATAATATGTATGCTTTTGAAGAAAAGAAAAACGCCATGAAATTTGCTGCTAATGTTGCTGTAAAGCTTGATATCGATTTACTTGATGCAACCGAAAAAGGAAATTTCCATCGTGTAGATAAATTCTCTTTTATCAATTAATTTTTCAGGAGCCATTCCCGCTGTCCGCTATATCTTTTTATTTTTTAAGAAAAAATAAAAAGGATGCCGCTTCCATCGGGGCTAGGGCTTTGTCCATGAATTTAAAATTTACTCCAGATAACCCATCAAACCGCCTCCAGCATACTTTGACGGTTATCCGTACCGTCATCTACATATTCCATAATATCGCCGGGCTGACATTCCAAAACCGCACAAATGGCATCCAACGTCGAAAACCGGATGGCTTTCGCTTTTCCGGTCTTTAAAATAGAAAGATTTGCTGTTGTAATGCCAATCCTCTCTGCAAGCTCGTTTGAACGCATCTTGCGTTTGGCCAGCATCACGTCTACATTGATTATTATAGGCATGACTAAACAGTTAATTCATTCTCTTCTTTCAGGTTTTTGGCGATCTTAAAAGCCTCGGCCAACACCATAAAGAACAATCCGAGGCTGATCGAAAGCAAAAGCGAGTCAAATCCGCCGCCATCGATTTGAATTCCCAAATGGTTCCTGTGAAGCATATTGTAAAAAAATAGCGGAATATGTGTCAATAAGGTTGATGTAATAATACATTTTCCGATTGCATTAAAATATCGGATGACATCCTCATGGAAAATTTCCCTTTTTCTGAAATGCGCCACAGTCTTACGCAAAAGATAAATAGCGTAAACAAAGAACAGTCCGCCCGCAGCGCCCAGCATGATTACCAGTTTTCCGCCCCATTCCGCAGCGCTGACTTCCTGTCCGTTAATTTTTAAAGGGCCCTCATCGGCCGATCCGGATAAATAGATCGGGACGAAGATTGTCATGCCCGCAACGGCCAGAAGCGAAAACAGGAAGGACAGATCAATCAGTGTTTTCAGAATATTCAGCTTTCTCATTTTTGATGGTTTTAATCGCATCAAATATATGAAAATTATCGAAAAACAATAATAAAATACTTTATATCAATATATTTTGTAATCTATCGTTTAAGGACGTGTTGTCTGCTTTTAAAAAATCCCCGGTGCGCTAATGATCGGACAGATGCCCATCTTACTACTGCCATCTACCAGAACAGCATATATAACGCCGCCGTTATCGCGCAGACAATAATTGCCCCTACGGTAAAGCTTGCATTGGTTTTGAACATGGAAGAATCCACCTCAAGGCCATTAGGCTGAACACCGTTACGGGTTTCATATCTACTGATTGCATACATCCCCACCACACAGAATCCAAACACAATGGCCATACGGTCAATAAAAGGGATTTCATACACGCCACTGCCGTTGGGTACGGCCCAACCATAATCGTAAAGGAACGACAAGTCCATGAATCCGGGCATGAATTTCAGCGCAATCGACAATACAAACCCGCCAATCATAGCGAACAAAGCCGCGTTTGATGTGGTCTTTTTCCAAAAGAAGCCAAGCAGGAACATCGCAAAAACGCCCGGACTTACAAATCCGGTGTATTCCTGGATGTACTGAAAGCCCTGCTTGCCTTCGCCCATCAGTTTTTCACCGATGACCAGCGCGAGCAATATCGCCATCAGCATCGAGATTACTACCGTGATTTTACCGATGCGTACCACTTTTTTGTCATCCGCCTCTTTGTTGATGGCTTTCTTATAAATATCCAGCGAGAAAATGGTAGCAATACTGTTTGCCTTTCCGGCCAACGAGGCCACGATTGCTGCAGTAAGCGCTGCGAACGCCACGCCTTTTAGTCCGGTGGGCAACAGGTTCAGCAATGTGGGATACGCCTTATTCACATCGACAATACCGTGCGAATCGAGCAACTCCGTCTGGAACATGCCCTGTTGGTATAATACATAGGCAGCGATTCCGGGAATCACTACGATGAGCGGCATGAGTAATTTCAGGAAGGCACTAAACAGGATGCCGGCACGCGCGGTTTTCAAATCGGCGCCCAAGGCCCTCTGTGTGATGTATTGGTTGCAGCCCCAGTAATTCAGGTTGGTGATCAGCATCCCGCCAACCAGAACCGAAATGCCCGGCAAATCCATATAATTTGGGTTGGTTTTGTCAAAGATCATGTGGAAGTGGTCGTTTGCCTTTGTCGTCAACAGCCGGAACCCATTGAGCACCCCGGATTCACCGAATTTATCAGCTACCAGATCCAATGCGATGTAGGTCGCAACCAATCCGCCCAATACCAGGAAAAACACCTGCACCACATCGGTATATCCAATTACTTTCATACCGCCCAACGTGATGAAGATGGCAAACAATGCCAGCAACCCGATGCACAGATGGATATCCAGTCCGGAAATACCATGGATTGCCAAGGCGCCCAAATACAGGATGGACATCAGGTTGACCACCACGTACAGCAGCAGCCAGAACACCGCCATAATCATCGCGACGGTGCCGTTATAGCGCTGGTTCAGGAATTGGGGCATCGTAAATATCTTATTTTTCAGGTACACCGGAATGAAAAATACAGCCACGATGACCAGTGTGATTGCCGCCATCCATTCATAAGTCGCAATGGCAAGTCCGAGTTTAAAGCCACTCCCGCTCATCCCGATGAACTGCTCTGCACTGATGTTGCTCGCAATCAGTGAAGCGCCGATGGCCCACCAGGTCAGCGAACCTTCTGCAAGAAAATAGTCCTTGCTCGACGTTTCGGCTGCCTTCTTTTTGCGGTAAATCCATAGTCCGTAACCGGCAATCAATATGAAATAGCAAAAGAAAACGATATAGTCCTGGGTTGATAAGGTGCTCATAGGTTTTGGTTTAAGAGGAAAAGTTAACGTTGTTTGTAATGGATGTCCGGAAGCTGCCTCAGGATTTCGGCACTCTTTTCCGGGGTGATGTCTCGCTGCGCCTCGCCTAGCATCTCATAGCCGACCATAAACTTACGGACGCTCGCGGACCGCAGCAAAGGCGGATAGAAATGCATGTGGAAATGCCATTCCGGGTGCGCGGCTTTGTCCGTCGGTGCCTGATGTATGCCCGACGAATACGGGAACGAGGTTTCAAAAAGGTTGTCATATTTCACAGTGATGCCCTTCATGATTTCTGCGTAAGCGCGCTTCTCATCGTGGCTCATAGCGATCAGGCTCCCGAAGTGCCGCCTGCTGATGATCATCGTTTCATACGGCCAGGTCGCCCAGAATGGGACCAAAGCGACAAAGTGCGCGTTTGAGAGCACAATTCGTTCTTCACGCTGCATTTCCTGCTCGAGGTAATCCTGCAAAAGGCTCGAATTATTTTTGCGATAGTATTTCTCGAGTTGTCTCTGCGTTTTTTCTACTTCGGTCGGCAATGAGGATTGTGCCCAGATCTGTCCGTGAGGGTGCGGATTGCTGCAGCCCATCACCGCCCCTTTATTCTCGAAAATCTGTACGTGGTTGATGAAATCGTGCTGCCCTAATTCAAGGTATTGCCGGGTCCAGAGCGCAATGATTTTCTCGATGTCAGCTACATACATTTCCGGGATGGTAAGGTTATGGTTTGGCGAGAAGCACACCACGCGGTTGATGCCTCGCTCGGGCTGAAACCGAAAAAGCGCATCGGTATTGACGTCGGAAGCAATGTCATCGCTGAGCAGCGCCGGGAAATCATTATCGAAAACATAGGCATGCTCGTAGTTTGGATTCTGTTCACCATTAGACCTGAAATTGCCGGGACACAAATAGCAGCCGGGATCATATTCCGGCAGCCTGTCCTCGCTCAAAGATTCTTTCTGCCCCTGCCATGGCCTTTTGGCCCGGTGCGGGGAAACGAGTATCCATTCGCCGGTGAGCGGATTGTAACGGCGGTGCGGGTGTTCGTTGCGGTCGAATGTTTTCATGTTATACCTTTTCGGTTCTGTGATTGCTTCCGAAGCATCATGGTTTATATACCGACGTGCCGTCTGAAATCTTAATTTTATATGCTTCAGGCACGATGCCGAATTTTTCTGAATAGGCTCTCGATGTTTTTTCGATGAGGTCATCTTCACTGCCTTTTTCGACCAGGCAAATCGCACAGCCGCCGAAACCGCCACCCATCATGCGCGCACCGAGCACCGTGGGCTCGCCCAATACCATATCGACCAGGAAATCGATTTCAGGACAGCTTACCTCGTATTCCTTAGAAAGGCCGCGGTGCGTTTCGCTTATCAAGCTGCCAAGGTATGCAAAATCTGCTTGTTCCAAAGCAGTGACCGCGTCGCGCACCCGCTGTATTTCCTTGACCACAAAATGGCAACGACGAAAATTGACGTCTCCCAGTACCTCTCGCAGTTGCAGCAACTGTTCTTCTGTGCAATCCCGGAAATGCTTTACATCGGGAAAGTTTGCCTTCACCACGGCCAGGCCTTCGGCCGTCTCACGGCGCCGGTCATTATATCCTGAAGTGAGGTGGGTGTGCTTGACTTTACTGTCGAGCAGCAGCAGCGCGTAATTCCGGAAATCGGCGTTGTGGTATTCGTAGGCAAGGCTGTCGCAATCCAGTTTGATTACCTTGTTTTTCTTGCCAAAGACACTGGCAAACTGGTCCATAATCCCGCAATGGACGCCGGCGAAGGTGTGCTCCGCTTTTTGTCCGATAAGCGCCAGCTGTTCTTTGGAAAGACCCAATGAAAAAATGGTGTTCATTGCAAATCCGAAGCCGCATTCAACTGCCGCAGACGATGACAGCCCCGCACCCATCGGGATGGTACTGCTGAAAGCGAGTTGAAATCCTTTGACGGGCAATCCCATGCTGATAAGCTGCTGCAGCACGCCAAGGATGTAATTCGGCCACATGGCGGCAACCGGCACAATCGGGTCCGGAAGGCTGAAGCTGTATTTTTCATTCAGGTCCAACGCTATTAAAGTGCATTGTTCAGAATCGCTTTCTGACACAGCAAAACAAACGTATTTGTTAATGGCGGCAGGCAACACAAAACCATTGTTGTAGTCCACGTGTTCGCCAATGATATTGATTCGCCCCGGCGACAAGAACAGGTGTTGCGGCCCGGATCCGAATTCCTTTTCGAAGGCTGCTGCGGTGTGGCCGGCAAGTTTCTTCTTGTTCATAAATCAGTACTTATTCGGCGAAAGCAGCCATTACAGGAAGTGCATTGTGGTCGAAATCCCAGAGCGCCTGATTTTCAAAAGTCGAGCCGTTTGTGGCTTCGGCGCCGCGAAAAGACACCCATTCGCCGCCCCAATACGCGAAACCAAAACCTTTTGAAGTGGATTGGACCGTATTTTTCAACGCCGAAAGGAAACCGCTCTGCCCGGTAGGCGTTGCGGGAAAGCCCGGGATGAGCTGCTCTTCGAGTCCGACGATGTTGTTCGTCCAATCGGACCACTGCAGCGTAAACGGGTAGGCAGTTTCGGCAATGATGACTTTCTTGCCATATGTTGCGCCCAATGATTCGATCGTATTCTTGAGAGCAGTCAGATTTTTGCCGTGCCACACAGGGTAATAGGACAAACCGATATAATCATAGTCGATGCCCGACACTTTGCCGAAAAACCAGTCGGCACCCGTAATCCCTGCAAAGTGCAACATGATTTTCGTGTTAGGCGCCTTGGTGCGTATCGTGTTGCTCACCGCGGCAGCGAGTTGCAGGTACTGTGCTTCGTTGGTGGTCAGTTTCCCTTTTGGCCAAAGAAATCCGTCATTGGTCTCATTCCCGATCTGAAATATATCCGGCTGGATTTCATCAATGACAGTCGCCGTGTAAGCCGAAACAGCCGTTTTCAGATCGTCAAATCCAAGATTTTGCCAGGCAGCGGGCGTGGTTTGATTTCCCGGATCGGCCCAGGTATCCGAATAGTGCACGGTCAGCCAGACCTTCATTCCGGCGTTTTTGACACGCGCGGCGAACGCCTTGACTTCGGCCATCCCTGAATGTGAGGTGCCGGGATCCTTCCAGAGCCGTATGCGGATCGTGTTGCATCCCGCATTTTTCAGTGTGGTCAATGGATCTTCGGGCTGGCCGTTGCTTTTGTACACGGCACCGCTATTTTCTGCTTCAGGCAGCGTGGACATGTCGGCCGCACGGATGAATTCTTCAACCGCCGGATTTTCGATGGTTTTTTTGTCGTCGCCGGAGCAGGAAGCGGCAAATGTGGCTGCAAACGCCAGTAAAGCTATAATTTTCATTTTCATGATGAGGGATTTATAAATTTGTAAGTCGTCCGATGGTGGTAGCTGTCGCCTTTCTTCAATATGGCCGTCGGGAAATGCGCGTGATTCGGCGCGTCAGGAAAGTTCTGGGTTTCAAAACAAATGCCGCTGAGGTTATGGTACGCGGCATCTTCCTTGCCTTGAATCCTGCCAAAACAATTGCCGCCGACATAAATGTGAAGCCCGGGCTGGTTGGTACGGACCTCCATTTGCAAGTTGCCGCTGCGGGACGATAATGTCGCCGCAACTTCTTCATTATCCAATACAAAGGTGTGGTCGATACGCTTCGGGCAGGGTTTGGCGGACCGGAAATCGAATTCGGTATTCTGCACGTTGATAAAATTTCCGGTAGGCACGTTATCCGGATCGGTCTCGAGCAGCTGCCCTGAATTGACCGTCAACTGCTGCCAGACGATGGATTGATCGTGACCGTCAAGGTTAAAATAGCTGTGGTGTGTGAGATTGATGATCGTATCCTTATCTGCGGAAGCGACATATTCTAATTTCAATTCATTGTCGTCGGTAAGTGAATAGGTCAGAGAAACATCCAATGTTCCGGGATAACCCCCCTCGCCATCGGGGCTGTTGCGGGTAAATGTGAGTGTGTTTGTGCCGGGGACACATTTCCAGATTTGCTGGCTGAATCCGCGGTGACCGCCATGAAGCGCGTGGTTTCTGTGGTTGCTATCGAGTTGGATTGTCTTGCCGTTTAGCTGGCAGCGAGCATGCGCAATACGCCCTGCATACCGGCCGACCGTCGCGCCGAGATAAGGTGCGCTGGGCAAACCGAACGAATCGATGTAATCCTTCAGGCATTCAAAACCCAGGCCGACATCGGTCAGGGCGCCACTGTTGTCCGGAATTTTGAGCGAGGTAATCGTGGCGCCGAAGTCAGTAGCGCGCAAAATCATCCCGTTACCGTTTGAGATTTCGTAAATGAAGCATTCGTTACCCTGCTCATCAAAACCGAATGAATTCGCAGAAATCTCAGTCTGAAAATGTGGAATGTGTTTTGTTTGCATCACTTTGTTATCAAATACAAAATCAAAAATAAAAAAAGATGCGTATGACCCATACCAGTACCTACCAGTTTGGTATATTTGAAAAATTTTTCGCCATGAAGCTCATTACCATCCAAAACAATATCGGTGTGCCCAAATACCGGCAGATTATCGGCTCGATTGAAAAAGCGATTGAAGAGTCGCGCCTGCCGCGTGGCGTGAAATTGCCGTCGGTAAATAAAATCAGTATGGAATTTTCGTTGTCGCGCGATACGGTCTTGCTGGCTTATGAAGAGCTCAAGAAGCGTGGTATCGTGTTTGCAATTCCCGGAAAGGGCTATTATGTGAAAAGTACTGAGGTGGCGATAGAGCAGAAAATCTTCCTGCTGTTCGATGAGCTGAACAGTTTTAAGGAAGATTTGTACAACGCGTTCCTTGCCAATATTGGGTCGAAAGCGCGCGTTGACATCTTCTTTCACCATTTCAACATTAACGTTTTCAGGAAGCTTGTGGATGACGCCAACGGCAATTATACCCGATACGTAATTATGCCCACCAATCTTTCGCTTGCTGCCGACGTAATCAAAACCCTACCGGTTGACGAGGTTTTTATTCTCGACCAGACCAATTCGGAATTGGAGGCCTACCCATCGGTGCACCAGAATTTCGCAAAGGATATTTACGATGCGTTGCTTCAAGGCAGGCAGCGGCTGCAAATGTACCGTAAGATGATCCTGATTTTTCCGGGTTTTCGCGAGCCTTTGGGGATGAAGGAAGGTTTCCTGAAATTCTGTTCGGATTACCAATTTGAGTTTGAAGTCATTCCGGAATTCGATCAACGCGCTATCAGTAATGGCGAAGTCTATATTATCCCCAATGATCGGGACCTGGTGCGGGTGATTGAAAAATCGAATGCGATGGGTTTGGTTTTGGGCACCGACTTCGGAATCATTTCCTACAATGAGACGCCGTTGAAAAAAATTGTGGCCAATGGCATTACAACCATTTCGACCGATTTTATTGCGATGGGACGGATTATGGCGCAGATGGTTGCTGAAAGCAGGAAAACCCAGATCCAGAATCAGAGTGCTCTGATTATGCGCCGGTCTCTGTAAGTTAACTTTTCGTTCTGGGTGAATTTTGAAAAACTTGAATATTTAAATGTAACACATTGACTGACAGACTGATTAATTTTATTATAAAGTTCACGGAATACAAATTAACAGTCAAAGTCATGAAAAATTTAGTTATAGCATTAGCCATGATGACCGGCTTGACATTTTACGGAAATGCACTTGACAACCGGCCGGTTAAGAATTCAGTTAAGTCCGAGAAATCTGCAAGGACTTTAAAAAAGCAGCAGGTGAGCAAGGCAAATCTGCCAAAAGATGCCCGGCAATATATTAAGGAGAATTTCCCGGCGAACGGATTCGTTTACGCTGTGAAGCAAGGAACGAATTCCGAGGGCACGATTTACGAAGTTGGCATTGCCATGGAGGATAAATTGTCGATCCTGGAATTTGATGCCAAAGGGGAAACCTTAAGCGAAAGGATGACCGACAAGTAAGATCAGTAGAACCAACAAGATAAAATCCGCATTTCGCGGGTTTTTTTATATCTTATCAGGCACTTGCCTGTACTTTGACACAAATTGATCCGTCTCATCGTAAAGCAGCAAGGTGGGGAATTCAGCCACAATTCCCAGCCCGAAATCACTTTGAAACCTATCGTCTCGGTCAATCAGTACGGCATCATCGGCGCGGAGGGATTGGATGGGTGGCTCATTTTGACTGTAATGCACGCTTTGGTCAAACGGGAAGATTACGACCAAATTAAAGTCTGATTGTGCGCGCAGCAAGTTTACTTTGTTCAGTTCGGACGCGCAGATGTCGCAATCCGGCAACGCATATAGGAATACCGTTTTCTTTTTTTGTGTAAGGATTTCCTTTCCGACGACCTTGCCTTCAAGACTGTAATATTTGAAATCAGGGATGCTGCTGCCACCAACGTTCAGCAGTATTATATGGATCGCGGCATAGCAGATCGCCGATAAAACAACTCCGATTACGATTTTTCCCATGACAATTCAGCTTAAAATAAAACGGCTGAATCACCCGCGTGTTCCAGCCATTTTGTGTTTAATCCCTTAATTAGTTTTCCCAGAACCACTCTAAGTCACCATGCGTCCCACATTGGTACTCGTTGGTCGTCTGGCAGGTTTCCCCTGTAGCATCCTTTTGGAAGTGGCTTGTGGCCTTTATCGAGCCTGACCAGATCTTGACGAGGCCAAGATTAATACTGCGGCAGTTGTTGGTGTAAGTGGTGTCGGTATACCGCCAGCCGGTACCGCCACAATCCTGTGCATAAATTGCGGATGCTATCAGCCCGCTGACAAGGCATCCAAGTAAAATTCTTTTCATGATAAAATCATTTAAGTTTGACAAATGCGACATTATAACATTATAAAGTTACATAAGTCGAACTTATTAACCAAAATAATATATTTATAAATATAAATATCGCTAAAATATTAACTCCTGTTTGATATTTTATGCATATTAATTAACATTCCTCAATTGCACGGATTGGGGAAACAGGGCGAACCTTGAGACGTTTGCTTCCCGTGAACTATTCAAGACAAAAAAATGGATAAAAAAGCTCCTTTTTACAAGGGGCTTAAGTGCCGGGAACCGAAGTCGAACCTCCAGAAGTTTGCTCCATTTGCGCTATTCCTGATTTAAAAAAATTGCATAAAAAAAGCGCATCGTTACAAGGAGCTTAAAGTACCCGGAGCCGGAGTCGAACCTCTAGAAGTTTGCCTCCTCTGCACTATTCCTGATTAAAAAAATTGCATAAAAAAAGCGCGTCGTTACAAGGAGTTTAATTATCCGGAGCCGGAGTCGAACCTCTAGAAGTTTGCCTTCTCTGCACTATTCCTGATTTAAAAAAATTGCATAAAAAAAGCGCGTCGTTACAAGGAGCTTAAAGTACCCGGAGCCGGAGTCGAACCTCTGGAAGTTTGCGTCCTCTGCGCTATTCCTGATTTAAAAAAAGTGCATAAAAAAAGCTCCTCGTTACAAGGAGCTTAAGTACCCGGAGCCGGAGTCGAACCGGCACGGTTTCCCACAGGTGTTTGAGACCAGCGCGTCTACCAATTCCGCCATCCGGGCAGTTGAAGACAATATCGAACCAATCGATATGTACGCGAAAACAGTAAAATGGCTTACTGCTTTTCTAACACGGTGCAAATGTAAAAAATAATCTGTATTGCAAGCAAAAATTACTGAAAAATATACTTCGTTACTCCGATTTTATTTCTAAATTTGCACCTCGCTAAGGCGGCACACAACTAACTAACTACACCCGAGGCATTTATACGCCGTCTGCGCTTTGAGTAAAAACAGGGGCAGGCCGCGTAGGATACATCGGAGGAAAAACCTAAATACAATGCCACACCAGGAACCGGAAGCAAAAATTTTTGCGTGTTCACAAAGCACCTATCTCGCTGAGAAAATTGCCGAGAAATATGGGGTGCCACTGGGAAAAGTTACGTTCTCTAAATATAGTGACGGGGAATTCCAGCCTTCGTATGAAGAGTCGATCAGGGGATTGCGCGTGTTTATCGTTTGTTCGACCTTTCCAAGTGCGGACAACCTGATGGAACTGCTCCTGATGATTGACGCAGCCAAAAGGGCTTCAGCCAGGCACGTCACTGCCGTCATCCCGTATTTCGGGTGGGCAAGGCAGGACCGGAAAGACAAGCCGCGTGTTCCGATAGGGGCAAAGCTGGTCGCCAATTTGCTTGATGCTGCGGGCGCCACAAGGATCATGACGATGGATTTGCATGCAGACCAGATTCAGGGTTTTTTCGAGAAACCGGTGGATCACCTGTTTGCCTCGACCATTTTCCTGCCGTATGTCAGGAGCCTGAACCTGGAAAACCTCACGATCGCGTCGCCTGATATGGGTGGTTCGAAAAGGGCATATGCTTATTCGAAATTTCTCGAATCCGACGTGGTGATTTGTTACAAGCAAAGGAAAGCGGCCAATATCATCGATACGATGGAACTCATCGGGGAGGTGAGAGGCAGGAACGTCATCCTGGTGGATGACATGATTGATACGGGAGGCACATTGGCGAAAGCCGCGGACCTGATGATCGAAAAAGGCGCGTTAAGCGTCAGGGCGATTTGTACGCACGCGATTTTGTCAGGTGAGGCGTACGATAAGATTGAAAAGTCGCAGCTGAGCGAGTTGATTGTCACCGATTCGATTCCGTTGAAGAAGCAATCGCCGAAAATAAGGGTCGTAACCTGTGCCGAGCTGTTTGCCGATGTGATGAAGATGGTGCAGAAGAACAACTCGATCAGCGGAAAATTCCTCATGTAAGAGGGGACTGCGTTAGGGATTGTAGTGGAAATCCTTTTTTGCAAAAAAAGATTGAAACGGAAAGCCCGGGCCAAAGGCAACGCCCAAACTGTTAACCTTAAACCGTTAACTGTCAACAAAGAGTTTTATTATTAACTATATATTTTTACAATGAAATCGATTACAATTAAAGGATCAGAAAGAGAAAGCGTGGGCAAGGCAGCGACCAAAGCCGTACGTAATGCTGGAGCGGTTCCTTGCGTATTATACGGAGGAGGTCAGCCAGTTCATTTCTCAGCTGAAGAGAAAGAATTCAAGAACCTCGTTTACACTCCGAACGCACACACTGTTGTGATTGATTTGGGTGGGAAAACGTATGATGCTGTACTGCAGGACATCCAGATGCACCCTGTGTCTGACAAAATCCTGCACATCGACTTTTTCCAACTGAAAGATGACAAGGAAATCATCATGGAAGTTCCGGTGAAAGTAACAGGAACATCTCCTGGTGTACTTTTGGGAGGGGTATTGCGTCTGAACCAACGTCGTTTGAAAGTGAAGGCTTTGCCGAAAAACCTTCCGGATTTCGTAGAGGCAGACATCACGCCGCTTGAAATGGGTAACAAATTGTACGTTACCAAACTGGCTGCTGACAACTACAAACTGATGCATCCGGATAACACCGTGGTAGCTCAGGTACGTATCTCGCGTGCGGCGATGAAGGCGGCTCAGGAAGCAGCAAAAGCAGCAAAAGGAGCACCTGCAAAAGGAAAGAAAAAATAATCTTTTCAACATATTATGGAAAAGCATCGGGAAACCGGTGCTTTTTTTTTGGAGCTGATTCCCGCTTTCCACTGCAATCTTTTTGTTTTTAAAGAAAAAACAAAAAGGATTTCCGTTGCAATCGGGGCTGGGCAATCAGCGAATTGTCAAATTCATTAATTCATTTACCTTTGCAGCATGAACTGGATTTCCAACTTACTTTCATCAACTAAGAAAGAATTTATTGATCCCATGAAGAAATACCTTATTGTAGGCCTCGGCAATATCGGGGCCGAATATGTGAATACCCGCCATAACATTGGATTTAAGGTATTGGACTTTTTAGCCAGGGAGGAATCGCTTTCTTTTGACACGGTGAAGCTGGGCACGATGGCCGAATATAAATTCAAGGGGCGGACTTATTTTTTGCTGAAACCCAATACCTATATGAACCTGAGCGGCAAAGCCGTAAAGTTCTGGATGGACAAGGAAAACATCCCTTTGGAAAATATCCTGGTGATTACCGATGACCTGAACCTGCCTTTCGGCACCATCCGCATCAAGCCGAAAGGCAGCGACGGCGGACACAACGGATTGAAAAGTATCAACCAGGTTTTGAACACGCAAAATTATACGCGTTTCCGTTTCGGCATCAGTGACGAATTCAAGAAAGGGCAGCAGGTAAATTACGTCCTGGGCGAGTGGGACGATGCCGAAAAGGCGAAATTGCCTGAAAGGCTTAAAATGTCGGCCGACGCTGTACGGTCGTTTGGAACCGCCGGACTAGAAAATACGATGACCACTTACAATGGGAAATAAAAAAGGGAAAGCATTGCTTTCCCTTTTTCAATATTGGTAAATCGCGGGTTATTGCACCACAATTCTTTTTACTTCTTTATTCTGTCCGTCAGCAACTGACAACAGGTATACTCCGGCCTGGACGTTATCCAACTGGACCGTCTCGTTAAAGTTGGCACTGCCGGCAAAGTCCTTCTGGAAAATCACCCTGCCGCGGATGTCGTACACCATCATATTGATTTTGTCTGAAGTCAGCTTGTCCGATTGTACGGTGAAGCTTCCGTTGTTCGGGTTAGGGTAAACGGCAAAATTAAACAGCGGCTTGTCCTCAATGCCCAGCGGTGTGGCTGAACATATTTTCATGCTCCATGAATTAAGACTTCCGCCATCGCCACTTTGGTTATCAAGGATGCGTAATGTCCATGTACCTTGTGCGGATTGGTTATTAAATGTTGAAAGAGGATTCAATGGCCTCAATGTACCGGCAATCGCAGGATCGGTGCCGCAAACCAACGTTGATCCGAAATCGTCAAAGGTCGCGCTCATATTCGGAACACCGGGATTTACGTTACATTGATTGGCAATCATCGTCAGGACGGTTCCGCTTGGGCTAACCAAAGAAACCCTCAGATCGCTGATCCAGCTGTGGGTAATGTCAACCGTCACGTCGAGATCCCTGATCAATACATTGTCAGTGATTGTCAGCGGGGAGTTGATTGTAATGTTACCTCCTGTTCCAATTGCCACCGGAGTGGTCGAATTATAATCGTTACAATCGAAACTTCCTGTGGTGAATTTGCTCACTGGGCTGTAGGCGCTCCTGCATTGTCCACTGTCAGAGGCAACCCTCCAGTAGTAGTCAGTATTTTCCATCAGGCCATGCGCAACATAATAAGCGAATTCTATGTTTTGAGTATCGATAACGTTAGTAAAATTAGCATCTGTAGCCAATTCGAATACGTAAGATACGGCTTCAGGAGACGTTTGCCAGCTAAACGCGAGGTCCGTCAGCTGATCTACCGCAAGGTTTGCCGGTGAAGTTGTCGCTACGGGAGTAACGATGGTTTGCACCTGCAGATAGAAGTTTACAGTCTTGGTGACGGCTCCCGATGTGGCCGTTACCGTAATCGGGTAAGTGCCTGCGGCGCTGTTGGCCAGTCCGGTGATGCTCATCGTGATTTCGCCATTGGCCGTGGCTGACGTCGGGTTGAAGCTTACCGTGCTGCCGGCAGGATTTCCTGTGGCACTAAATGTTGTTGTTCCGGAAAAACCGGCTAAAGTAAAGTAATCAAAAATGAAGTTTACGGACGCGTCCTGTGCACAGGCTGTTTTATATTGTTCTCCTGCATCGCCTGTAAAAGCGATGGACTGCGTAGCCACCGGCGCGCTGATGGCGAAATTGCTGTTAGAGACATCGAAGAAGATGTTTCCGTTGGCCCTGACCATAATGCGGTTGCTGGTTCCCGGTGTGTTGGGTACGGTGATGGTTTCCGACCCATCATTTGGTACATGGCTCGCAAGCAAAGTGTTGAAAGTCAGTCCGGCATTGGTTGAAAGGTAAATGTCAACAAACTGCGTATTGATGTTGTTTGCCGTAGTTCCGGCTACATTCCAGGTTACATTCTGATTGGATCCGGCCTGCCATGTGATAACCGAATTAGGCGCTGTAACGGCGAAAGGACCCGCAGCGGCGCTTACCGTGATGGTCATCGCATCTGTATTGGTCTGCGGTCCGTTCAGTGAATTGTCCCTTGCAGTTAATGTAAAGTTTAGGTTACGCGCCACATTGGAAACAGATTCAAATGAAGAGGTGATGTTATTGCTTAACACCCTGTTAAGAGCGGGGCAGTAACGTATCGGTGAAGCAGTTGGCGAAAATGACCTGAATGTCGGGCCCACCGTTTTTGTAGCTGACGCGATGCTCGAGTTGCCGGACGTAGCGACATTGGAATTGTCGTTTTGCTCCCAGGTGTATTCCAGTACGTCGCCTTCCGCATCAGTTCCTGAGCCAGTCAGGATAAACGGGGTTCCTTTAGGGATTGTATAGTCTGCACCGGCATCTACGGTCGGAGGGGTGTTGCTCAATGCCACCGAAACCGGGCAGGTTTTCGTCGCCAGGTTCTGCTGGATCTGGATGATATTGGCGTAGGTGAAATAGTCGTCCGAGTGCAATTGGACGTCCGTTGTCGAGCCGGTAATCCCTGCGTAACCCATAATCGTGGATCCGCTGCCTGGCTCAACATTGGTTCCTGAGCCCTCAAAATCTACCGAATACGAGTGTGTGCCGCCCAATTGGTGACCCATTTCATGTGCTACGTAATCGATGTCAAAAGTGTCTCCCATCGGCACGCCGTCACCAGGAGAGGTAATGCCGCTTCCTTTTCCTTCCGGAACCTGGTTTGTCGGGTTGTCGCATACGCATCCGATGCAGCCTGCATTACCGCCGCCGCCTGAAGCCCCGAACAGGTGCCCGATGTCATAATTTGCATTTCCGATGATTGAGGTCAGCTTGGCCTGTAACTCCAGGTTCCAGTTGTCCATATTGGCAGCGTTGGAATAACCGTCGGTGGCTGCATTGGTGTAGACAATCAGGTTGTTGTTTGCAATCATGTTCAGGTGTACGGCAAGATCGATATCGTACACCCCATTCACGCGCGTCATGGTCGCATTCATAGCGGCCAATGCACCTGCTGCACCGCCGTGGTAAGTGCCATATTCACCGGTACAGGAAAGAGCAAGCCTCATGGTTTTGTACACGCCATTGTTAGATCGCGCGACACTTGGGTTGCTGTTGATTTGTTTGTTGATGATTTTGTCCTCGGTACTGCAAACCAGCGGAAGGCTGTTGTTGAGACGGGTATTGGAATCAAACAATACATATAATGTATGGTCTTTGGTGTAAGGCTCAATAAATTCTGAACCCTTGTCAGCCCTGAGGATCATAGTCTGGATTCCTTCCGGCGCTAGGCTGAAATACAGTTTGGCAGTATTGTCGGTGATGCCCCGGCCGATATATGCCCTGATATCAGGATATTTCGCCTGAAGTCCCGGCTCGAAATTAGAGTTTTCCCAAACAAGGAACTCTTCCATGTTGCCGGAAACCGTCGGGATGCTGATCCTTACGCCGGATTGTCCGGAAAACCTTTCAGGGGCATTGGCCAGCATATTTTTCATTGCAGCCAGGTCAAAAGTGAAGAACTGCTGGTTTTCCGAATAAGCGCCGCTGCGTATGGTCTCACGTCCCGAAAAAGCGGACGGATCTGCAGCTTGCCAGGCGTTTTTCTTTTGGGCAAAAATCGACCCGGTAAAGAGCAACGCAATTAAAAACAGTATTATTTTTTTCATCTTAAAAGGGGGTAAAGTTTTAAAAGGATTGTAAAAAAGTTTCCAAATGTATCAAAAAATATATCAATTGTGCATTAAAGTTTTGAGAATTTGACCCGAGTGGCTGTTAATTTATTTTTTGTACATTTAAAACCCACAAAATACTGAAAATCTTTAAGGTATGAACAAAATCCTTTCCTTATTACTATGCGCTGCCATGTTTTCCTGTGATACGGCGAAAAGTGCCAGACAATCTGCAACACGGCCGCTGGCAGTCCAATCCGGATGCCCTGAAGACGGAGTATGTACCATTGCCAAATACCAGAATAAGTCTATTGTCGTTACCGAAGGCGAACGCGGCAGCCTGAGTTACCAGCTACAGGACGCACCGTCAACCGATGTGTATGTACTCACATACACCCGCAATGTGCCCGAAGGCGTGCAGGATGGGACGTACCGCGAAGAAATCATTTTTGAATCGGTCCATACGAATACGGCTACTGTGATGGAAGGGGCTGCGCTGCAGAACGCAAAGCTGCTGTTCGGACGTTTTTGTTATTGCAAAGGACAAACCGGATATTATCGTATAGATAAAGGGACGCTGCGGGTGTCTGGCAGCACAAAGCAACGTCAGTTCAGCCTGGATTTCAGGATTTCAGAGACCCCGCAGATTTTATCGGCGATCCGGTTTTCGGATCAATCGTAAAATTTTAACTGTTGATGACACGCGCCGTTACCGGCCATGAGCGGGTGCTTTGTAACGCGTCATGGTTTTTCAATCGTAACGACTTGGGCCAGGCGGAACGTTTGCTCTGCAGACATTGTACGGAATTCTAAGCATGGCCTAACTGACAAGATTGCAACGATTCGCAACTTTTACAAATAAAAAAAGGCACCAGCGTAAGCCGATGCCTTTCAAAGTAACTTGAATTATAATTATCCCAGGGCAACCCTTTTGAATCCTGTTACAGTAAGACCTGAATCAACAGACTTCACATAAGCGGCCACGCTCATTGAGCCGTCCTTGATGTAATCCTGGTTTACCAAAGTGTTGTCTTTGAAGAAACGCTGGATTTTTCCTTTTGCGATGTTGTCAAGCATAGCTTCCGCTTTGCCTTCCTGGCGCAATTGGTCTTTTGCAATCTCGATTTCTTTCTCGATTACGGCAGAATCAACGCCTGACTCGTCCAAAGCGATCGGAGACATGGCAGCGGCCTGCATTGCTACGTTACGGGCAGCTTCTTCAGCACCTTCAACATTAGCAGAAAGCGCTACCAAAGTGGCGATTTTCCCTGAGTGAACATAAGAACCCACGAAAGCTCCGCTCAGTTTTTCAAAAGAGTTTACTTCAATTTTTTCACCGATAACGCCGGTTTGCTCAATCAGCTTGTCGGCAACGGTGATGCCGTTAAAATCGGCAGCAAGGAAAGCCTCTTTATTGTCGAACTGGATGGCCAGCTGTGCCAGATCATTCGCCAGTTTTACGAAGCCTTCATTTTTACCTACGAAATCTGTTTCGCAGTTCAGTGTGATGGCTACGCCTTCGGTTTTATCAGCATTTACGAAAGCTACGGCAGCGCCTTCCGTGTTCTCACGGTCAGAGCGGTTGGCAGCTACTTTTTGTCCTTTTTTACGCAGGTTTTCGATAGCCAGGTCAAAATCGCCATCAGCTTCCACCAATGCTTTTTTGCAGTCCATCATACCGGCGCCTGTGATTGTCCTTAATTTATTTACATCTGCAGCAGTAATTGTTGCCATTGTTTATTTATTTTAAGATTATATTTTGTGTAAAAAAAGAAATTCCAATCGTTAAATCCCGGATTCCAATTTTATCAAATCATCAACTTTCAGTTGCTGATCCTTTTGGAACTTGGAATGTAACTTTTGGAATTTAATGGATTTATTCTTCAGTTGACTCAGCAGCTTCAGGAGCGGCAGCCTCAGTAGTTTCAGCTACGGGGGCTTCCTCAACGGCAGGAGCGGCTACTTCGGCAGCCGGTGCAGCCTGCGCAGTTTCTGTCTCGTCATCAGCCTCTTCTTTGTCAGAAGTACGGTTAGACAATCCATCAACTACAGCGGCAGTTACTAAAGATAAAATTTTCTCGATTGATTTAGAAGCATCATCATTTGCCGGGATCACATAATCCACCTCACGCGGGTCGGAGTTTGTGTCTACCATGGCGAAAACCGGAATGTTTAATTTCTGAGCTTCTTTTATTGCGATGTGTTCTGCTTTGATATCCACTACGAATAACGCGGCAGGAAGTCTTGACATATCAGCGATAGAACCTAAGTTCTTTTCTAATTTTGCACGCAGACGATCAACCTGTAAACGCTCTTTTTTAGATAAAGTCTGGAATGTGCCGTCTTTCTTCATCCTGTCGATAGTAGCCATTTTCTTAACAGCTTTACGGATGGTTACGAAGTTAGTCAGCATCCCGCCCGGCCATCTTTCAGTGATGTACGGCATGTTTGCAGCTTTTGCTTTGTCAGCAACGATGTCTTTTGCTTGTTTTTTGGTCGCAACGAAAAGGATTTTGCGGCCTGATGCAGCGATTTTCTTAAGGGCTTCGTTAGCCTCTTCAATCTTAGCTGCGGTCTTATACAGGTTAATGATATGAATACCATTACGCTCCATATAGATGTAAGGAGCCATGTTTGGATCCCATTTTCTGGTCATGTGCCCGAAGTGAACACCTGCTTCCAGTAATTCTTTAACTTCTACTTTGTTTGCCATTTGTAATAGTTTACGTTCTGTCGAATTAGCAATGTTCCATAAGCTGTCAGCTGTTAGCTGTTGGCTATTGGCTTCATTTAGATGCTAAACTAATTTCCAGCCTCAGCGGGAATAGTAACAATAACTTAGTTTTTAATAATTTAATGAACTTGATGCCCTGTACGCTCAGCACAGGACAGGTAATATTAACGTTTAGAGAACTGGAATCTCTTACGGGCTTTCTTCTGACCGAACTTCTTACGTTCAACCATACGTGGGTCCCTTGTCAATAAACCTTCTGGCTTCAGGATTGCTCTGTTTCCTTCGCCAACTTCGCACATTGCCCTTGCAATTGCCATACGTACCGCTTCAGCCTGGCCTGTAACACCACCACCGTATACGTTAATCTTAACGTCATAGTTGTCAGCGTTTTCGGTCATGGTCATTGGCTGCAATACCTTGTACTGTAAAGTTGCCGTTGGGAAGTAAGTTGCGAATTCTTTTTTGTTTACGGTGATTTTTCCTGTTCCTTCAGAAACATAAACACGCGCTACAGCAGTTTTTCTTCTGCCGATTTTGTGGATTACTGCCATTACTTAAGGTCGTTTAGGTTAACAGTTTTAGGTTTTTGAGCGCCTTGTTTGTGCTCGCTGCCTACTACTACATTCAGGTTTCTGAAAAGTTCTGCGCCCAGTTTGTTCTTTGGCAACATTCCTTTTACAGCTTTCTCAACTAAAGCAGCAGGGTTCTTTTGCTGTAATACTTTAGCAGTTAAGGTTCTCTGACCTCCTGGGTAACCGGTATGACGCATGTAAATTTTGTCATCCATTTTTGAACCCGTAAGGTTGATTTTCTCTGCATTGATAACGATTACGTTATCGCCACAGTCTACGTGCGGAGTATAACTCGGTTTGTACTTACCTCTAAGGATCATAGCGACCTTTGAAGCAAGACGGCCCAGGTTATGCCCTTCAGCGTCAACAACAACCCACTCTTTGGAAACAGTGGCCTTGTTGGCTGAAATCGTCTTGTAACTTAATGTGTTCACAATAATTTATTTTAATTAAACATTCCATCCCCAATAAAGGGAGTGCAAAAGTACAATTATTTATTTTAAATGCAAATGTCTGTAAAAGATTATTTTGGCAGTGTTTTTCAGTTTTCGTTGTAAAGTGTAATCTTCTCTGGAACAACACAAAACCTTCCCGATAAAACGACAAAAAACCACCCGTTTCCGGATGGTTAATGCTATAGGTTGGCGGAATTGTAGTCGGCGTATCAGGAATGCACGCCAAATCCCGGACACATCAGTTCGTTACACGATAAACAGGTTGGCAATATCCACGACCTGCTGTGTAGACAACGGCTCGTCGAATGCTTCGCTTCCCGCATCAGCGCCGAAAGGTCCGCCTGTATTGAAGCCGGCCTGTGTGGTCACTTCTTCACCATTGTATACGGCCTGGGTCTCAGCCGGCATTCCGGCACCACGTTGGTTGCCGACAATCCATCCTTTGAGTCCGCGCAGCCTTCTGACCTCTGAAGCGTGTCTTGCTTCAACGGAATGGATCTGCAATGCAGCGGTGAGTAAATCCGGTTGCGTGATCAGGTTTCCGGCCTGGCCTTTATAAGCCCTTACACCGGTATCCTCAAATGCCTGTGCCAAAGCCAGGAACTGCGCATATGCCGTAGCCTGCCCGATTCCATTGTCATTAAACGGGTCGAACAACCCGCCGACGGTGAAATCAAAAGTAGGTTTTGCAGGGGCGCTTGCACCCAAAGCATTGGTCAGGAATGTCACGTGATCGGTTTCATGGGCAGAAATCTGCATGAACACTTTCTCGTCGCGGCCTCCCGTCGGGATTACGCCTGATTCAAGGCCCATCATGTAAAACTCTTTTTCAAGGTATTCCAGTATCAGTGCAAATTGTAGTGCACCGGTTGGCGTAGCGGGGGTCGGTGTAATATCTGCCGCAAATGCTTTTGATGACATGGTGGCGAGTCCGAATGGCACTGCTGCCAGCGCAAGATTCTTCCCTATTTTTCCGAACTGCCCGAAACTGTCGCGTCTCGAACCTTCACTGCGCATCATTTCCTCATTGGTAAATGACTCTAAAAATTTGATAATATTCATGATCGTGAGTTTTAAATGTTATAAATAATTCGCAGTGAATTCCGTAGTAATGAAAGCTCCGGCCACACTAAGTATTTCTGATGGCTCTTTGGCAACGTCCAATCCTGTTGAAGCGCTGACGATATCATCGCCGGCAAACGAATTGGAATTCGGGTTGATCAGGCTTCGGATCGCCGAAGCATGCCTTGCCTCTACAGAAACAATCTTACCGGCCAGTAACAGGTAATTGACATCCGTGATTTGTTTAGCAGCGCCATTGTAGGCAGCTACCCCTGTATCTTCAAGCGCTTTTGCTGTCGCCAATACCGCATTACGGTCATTGAAGTTCAGTCCGCTGTAATCAAAGGCCAGCGTAGGCAGTAATTGCGTTGACGGATCAGGCAAGCTTCCTGTCAGGGCAGCCTTAAAGAATTCCCGGTGGATCACCTCGTGGTGGTAAAGATCAGTCAGCACCTGACGGTCTTCATCCGGAAAACTGTTGAAACCTGAAGCATTGACTACCTTTGTATAGAAGTCTGCTTCAAGTTGTTCGAGCGCATAGGCATAAGTCAGCACGCCGAAATCGCCGCCTCCCAAATCAAATACATTGTTCCGTAAACCCGGCAACTGGTTTTGATTTCCATTGCCATTGTCATCGTCGGTGTCGTTACACCCGGCGAGCAGCAAGCCTGTACCGATCACGGTAAGCCCACTCAGCTTCAGGAAACTCCTCCTGTTTGTAAAAGAAGGATTTACTTCCTGGATTTTCACTGTGTTTTTCATAATGAACATTTAATAGTGGTTAATAATCATTTTACCCGAAATTGGTCCCGCCGCCCCACTTGCGGTACTTTTCCGGAAATTTAATTTGCCGTCTGTTTACTGGAATCTTTGTTATTTTTTGGTAATGTAAAGTTGTTTATTAATTGTGCATGAATGTTTCACAATAACTTTAAAACCTTACATAATTCACATTATATTTGTGTGAACTGCCAATAATCGTATACTGATGAAAGAAAAAGCCACCTTAAAGCAAATCGCGAAAGAACTGCACGTCTCCGTCTCCACGGTTTCAAAGGCGCTCAATGACAGTCCTGAAATCTCGGAACCCACCAAAATCAAGATACAGGAATTTGCCAAACTCAAAAACTACAAGCCCAACATCATTGGCCTGAACCTGAAGAACCGGAAGACCAAAACCATCGGCGTGATTATCCCGAACATCATGAACGCGTTCTTTGCCAAGGTCTTCAGCGGCATAGAGAAGGTTGCCGAAGCCAAAGGCTATAACGTAATCACCTGCATTTCAAACGAGTCGCTCGAAAAGGAAATCCACACGCTCGACATGCTCAGCAACGGTACCATTGACGGTTTTATCCTCTCCGTTTCGGAAGAGGCACAGAAGCTCAACGAATACCAGCATTTTGTCGACGTCATTAACGACGGTACACCCATTGTGATGTTTGACCGCATCGCTGAAAAGGTAGATTGCGACAAGGTCGTCGTAGATGATTTCGATTCTGCGGTGCATGCCACACAGCATCTGCTGAAACTCGGCTGTAAAAAAATTGCACTGCTTTCGGCGATCGATAACCTCAGCGTAGGGAAGTTGCGTGCCAAAGGGTATTATGAAGCGCTCGAAAAAAACGGTTCCCACGCCAGCGATACCCTGATTATCCGTACGGATACCGAAGAGGATTTCAATCAGCGGATTGAGACGTTACTTGACCGTGAGCAACCCGACGGCGTGTTTGCCTTAGACGAGCATGCGTCGACCATGGCGATGAAAGCGGCAATAAAACGCGGCATCAGGATTCCGGATGATCTCTCAGTAATCGGGTTTGCCGACGGAATCTGGTCCAGGCGCATGACCCCAAGCCTGTCGACCATCAGCCAGCACGGACCCGAAATAGGCGAGGCTGCCGCGAGGTTGCTGATTGAGAGGCTCGAAAGTAAGGAAGAGGTCAAGCCCGTAACCAATATCATTAGGACTGAACTGCGCCAACGGGATTCTACCAGGAAATTATAAGCGCGTGATCCTGAAAATGTAGTTTTTCTCCCCAGCGACCTTTTTCTCCTTAATAGTATCGAAACCCATCCGGTTTTTGAAGGCTATGGATTGGATCGTCGGAAGGTCGCAGTCTTCTGAAAGGATCAAATATATATTGTTTTCTGCCGTCGAGAAAACCGGCAGCTGCGCAAACAGTGCTTCAAAATAATTGAAGTCGCTTCCGCAGAACCAGGCTCGTTCAGCTACAGACTGCGGTTCTTTCGGATAATATGGAGGGTTGATGATAATGCAGTCAAATTCTCTTCCGCTGAGGTTTTCAAATAAGTCTGAAAACACAGCCTCGACGTCTACACTGTTCTCCGCAGCATTTTGTGCCAAAGCCGTCAAGGCAATTTCATTGATGTCGGTCGCGGTCACCCGCGCGCCTTTTTTCGCCGCCAGTATAGAAATGATGCCGCAGCCGCAGCCGAGTTCGAGAAAGCGCAGGTCTTTCTGCGGAAGCCCATCGATGAAATCCAGCAGGATGCGCGTGCTGATGGTGAGAAAAGGCGGAAAAACCGTGGGCTCTACCCAAACGGAAATGTCCTTGTAAGTGTATTTTCGGCGCTTTTTGAGGTACACCGCGCTCGCCTTCTTGAGGAATGGGCTCAGGATTTTCTTTAGAATCTGTCGCATCATTCTGAGTAAAATCCTTCGATTTCAGGCTGGCGGTACTTCCAGATTTTTTGCAATGCCTTGATTTCGTATGGAAAGTGATACCATCCTGTTTTATATCGGATGCCTGAGACTGCGCGCAGCAAATGCCTTTTGTAGCCCTTAATCCGAAAATCAGACACCGTCGGATAATAGCCGTTCAGCACAGTTTCAAAATTCCGGATCGTATCAATCATGTAAGGCTTGAGCCAGGGCGTAAGCGGATTTTTGCGCAAATCGAAGTTTTCCCAGCTCGGCGAAATCCATTCTTCGAGCGTTTCAGGGAATGAAAATCCGGCATCGGTAATCTGGCGGTACAGTGCAGAACCTTCCGTGGGTACGGGGCTGAAAAGGTAGATAATGATTTCAGCATCGGGGTTGATGCGCTTGATTTCCTTGATGAAATTGATGTCCCATAAGATCTGATCGTACACTTCCTTTTCGGTATCGGCAGGCATGCCCAAGACAAATGACAACTCAGGGATGATGTCGGCGTTTTTCATGCGCAGTACAAAATCCCTGATCATCCTGCCGGTCTGCGTACCGCCTTTATTCATTTGTTTGAGTACGGCGTCATTGCCGGTTTCGGCGCCAAGGAAAATCATCCGGCATCCGGCCCTGCGCATCAGTTTCAGGTCGTCGTCGGAATACATATTAATGGTATCAATCCTTCCCTCGCCCCAATAACTGATGTTGTCGTCCATGATCAGTTCGGAAAACTCAAGCACACGCTTTTTCGACGTAAAAAAATTATTGTCGTGGAATTCGACGGCGTCGATATTGTATTTTTCCTTAAAATATTTGACATCCTCATAGATCCGCGCGGCTGACATGCCTTTCCATTTCGCATTAAATATCGGCACAACCGCACAGAATGAACACGAAAACGGGCAGCCCATACTCGAATGATAGGACAGGGTTTTACGGCCCATGAAGGTTTTCGCAAGATAATTGCGTACGGGATAAAACGAATTCAGGTAGTCGTAGGGAAGTTTCGGCAGGGTATCCTGATCCAATAACGCTTCCACGGCGGTTTTAACAATGTCGCCCTTTTCGTTTTTATAGATCAGGTTCCTGATCAGGAAAATGGTGTCCGTGTCGCCCGATTCGATCGCAGAGATCAGTTGCGGAAAGGTATTGTCGCCCGGCCCGTTGATTACATAATCGACCACGCCTGATTCGAGTGCCACCTTATATTGGTTGGATGCGAAATAGCCGCCCCACACCGTGATGACATCAGGATAGGCTTCGCGGATTTTCTTCGTAAACGGAATCGCCTGCCGCAATTGCGGGCCCGGCATCACCGTGGAACCGAAATACCTGAATTCACCGGTTTTGAGGTAGTCCTCTATAGTTTGCCACGGGTCTTTCTCGAGATTGCCATCGACAAAAACATACTGGTGTTTGCCATGAATAGAGGCACCAACCTGCAAAATCGAATTCGGGATGCGGTGCTTTCCGTTGGCACTCCGGGGGTTGAATATGATGACTTTGTTTCTCATGGCTAAAAAGCGCTGCAGCAGCGGGAGCAAGCGGGCAGGAACCCACCCGCATCCCTGAGGTCTTTGCGGAATTTTCCAAAAACGGGCGAATTCCACAAATCTTTGAGCGAATCGTTATAGATGTTACCGACCTGAAGGTTGTAGCAGCGGCCGTGCGCCGGAATGGCTGATCCGTCGGATTTGATCATGATGCTGCTGTAAACCGCTTCACACCTTTTGCCCAGGATCACGTCCGATCGGTGGTAATAGGTTTCCATGCTGTCCGTGTCGTTCAGTTCCGGCGAAAAGTAAATCCTGAACGGGTAATTTCCCGCCTTGACCGCACGAACCTGTTCGAGCAGCGCAGGCAAATCCATGTTATCGAGATTGACTTCGTCCAGGTTGGATTCGGTTGCCGGATAGCGCTGTCCCCAAATCTCATTATGCAATGCAGCAATTGACGGCTCGCCGAACTGTGTGTGCATGAAGCCGATTTCATGCAAGGGAAGGTCCTTGAAATAATCTGCGAAAGCCCTGAGGCTGCCTGAATTCCACTCGGTGACCGCGCTCACGATGGACACTTTCGGCGGATTCTCAAAATCGAACAATCTCCGGATCCCTTCGAGCGCTTTCTGGAACGACTTGTCGTTTCCGCGAATCATGTTGTGTGTTTCCTGCAAACCGTCAAGCGAGACGAATATCTCCTGAAGGCCCGCTTTCACAAGCGCTTCGGCTTTATTGGGCAGCAGCAGCGCATTGGTCGTGATGGCCGTATACAAATTGTGATTGGTCGCGTATTGCACGGCTTTGACAATATGGGGGTAGGCAAGCGGCTCAGTGAATAAAAAGCCAAGTTTCGATTTTGGAAAATACTGGCGCGTCTGGTCGGCAATTTTCTCGAAAAGTTCCAGTGGCATGTTCAGCGGGGTTGTCCCCACAAGGTTTTTCGCAAAATTGGTTTCGAGGCTCAGTGTCCCTACATCGCACATCTTGCAGTGCAGGTTACAGGTATTGTTTACGCCGAGCACAATCCATTGCGGTGCAAACCGATAGTCGTCAGGCAGCAGTTTCTTATTGGCATACCGAAGTGCTCTTTCAATCATTGTGGGAATGTGTCGGGTTTGACAAATGTAACGATTTTAAATAATTTTCATAATTTTGGCCAATGGCACAAAACTACCATAGTTTCCTGGATATATCGGTGTACAACAGGGATATAAAGTCAGTTCAGGAAGAGATCGATTTTACGCCACACTCCCTGGGATACCTGGACTACCTCGACAAGAATATTGATTATGCCGTAATCCGTTTCGGTGCCTGTGCCGAAGAAAAGCCGCCTTATTTTTTATACAGATACCGTTTTTCCGATTTGTTGCGCCTGTATCGCCTCATTAAGTCGAAAAAAAACGCCGTGGCCCTGTTTCACGGGTTTTCATTCCCGTTTCGGTTTTACCTGATGCGTGCTGTTTTTGGCAGAAAGGTCCAATGGATTGTACAGCATCACGCCGGAGAGCCTTCTGAAAACAGGCTGAAGCGTTTTATCCAGAGAAAATGCTATGCCTTGGCAGATCGTTATTTTTTTGTGAGCAGGCAGCAGGCGGAATCATTTATAGCAGCGGGCCTCGTCAGTAGCGCCGACCGCGTAATCGAAGTCATGGAATGTTCCACCGCGTTTGTCATGAAAGACAAAACAGCTTCGCGTGTGCAGCTCGCCATCGACGAACAGCAACTCACATTCCTTTGGGTAGGGAACCTCGACAGCAATAAAGATCCATTGTGCATGCTCAGGGCTTTGGCGCACTACAGGCAGGCCGGATATGTGTTTGAATTGTACATGTTTTTTGTGAATGACCTCCTGCTGCAAACGGTTGTTTCATTCATCGATGCAAATGATCTCGGAACGCAGGTGCACCTCAAAGGGAAAGTCCCCAATGCGGTGCTTGAAGACTGGTTTAATGCAGCGGATTTCTTTATTTCATGCTCCCACTCTGAAGGGAGTGGCGTGGCCATGGCCGAAGCTATGGCGTGTGGATGCGTTCCGATAGTGAGCGACATTCCGGCCTTTATCCGGATGACCGGCGGAAAGACAGGCGTGATTTTTGAAACAGGGAATCCGGATGATCTTTTCGAAAAACTCATGGCATTGGATACTTCGGGTATCGAGCAACGACGCGCCGAAACGCGTCAGGCTTTTGTGGACAGCCTCTCCTTTGAGGCCATCGCCCGCGACACCGCCATGGCAATTGCCGGTTTGTCTCAAAAATAAAGATTGTAAATGTCGCGACACACCTCAGCCATGCGGTAATAGGTGACGCGTTTTGCAGGAGCCGGGTTTTCGAGTAAGCTTTTAATACGGATTACAATGTCGTCTTTGGACTGGATGCAGTGAAAATTTTCAACGGGTTTGTCCGTCATGGGGAGCGTGCCTACGAGTTGACAGCCGGAAAACAGCGATTCAAAGTATACGGTGGAACCGCCCTCAAAAGTAGACGGATGGAAAAAAACCGTCGCATTATTCATTTTTTCCAGCGTCTGACTGTGGGTCAGTAGTCCCGTAAGCTTCAGGTTTTGCCCAAGATTGTGGTGCCTGATGAATTCTGTGAGCAGGCCTTCCTCAGGACCCGCTCCGGCAATCTCCGCCCGAATGTCCGGCAAGGTCTTCTTCAGCTCAAGGATTACCTCCGCAAACAGCCGGTAATTTTTAAGCGGTGTGAGCCATCCTGCGCCAAAAATATCAATTGTCCTTACCCTGGTATTTAATTCCGGAAATAAACTTTCATTGATCGCCATCGGAATGATTTTGTGCGCTTTTATCCCGGTGGTTTTCCCCAGAACTTCGTTATTGTAGTGGGATAATGCGGCTATTTTGTCCGGATTGGGTGTAAACAAACGCAGTGTCAGGTTGCTGTCCATCACATCCTGCCCCAACATCCAGGTGAAAGTTCGTGGATGTATCCATGAGGTGAGGACACTGAATTCATGATACCATAAGTTCAGGATGCCATCATAATTGTTGGTTTTATGCAACCGCCTGATCTTAAGAAAGGCTTTTAGCAGAAACAGGGCTTTTCCGGGATATTTCACATCATTGCCCAATAACGGAATCACTTTTATGCCGTGCCAGATGTAGGGTGCTGAAATCGGTTTGTGAATGGCGACCACCGTGATGTCAACATCCGGGTATTGCGTCCTGAATTCAAGAAACACATGCCGAAGGAATGGGATCACATGACTTTCAGAGTCGTCTTTGGGGAATGCGGGAGAAAGGATGAGGAGCTTTTTCACGGTATCAGCAGGGTACTAGCGTTTGGTTTTCCATACGGTAAACGCGGTCACAAAAGCCTGCGATATCAGGATTGTGCGTTACGGTAAGCACAGCCATGTCCTGAGCGGAACTTACGTGCCGGATGAATTCGTAAATGCGGCGTTCCATGGCTTCATGCTGTTGGTTTGTCGCCTCATCAAGGATCAGAAACTGCGGCCTGCCGTACAATGCGCGCATCAATGCCAAACGTTGTTTTTGCCCTCCGGACAGCCTGCCGGTATTATGCTGTAATACAGTGTCCAGCCCCTGGGGAAGCGCATGAAGCATTTCCATAGACAGGTTTTTCAGGAGGATTTCGATGTAGTCGTAATCAATGCGCGCTGCATCCTGCCGCATCGTAATATTTTCCAGCACCGTACCATAGAAAATAAATGGCTGTTGCGGGACGTAGCCCGTAAAAGAAAAGAAAGGGTTGCCGGAGACCGGGCCGTCATCAAGGTATAGGCTTCCGCTGTCCGGAATGATCAGTCCGGCTGCGAGGTGAAGGAAGGTGGTCTTACCCGAGCCGGTTACCCCATTGATGCCGATAATTTGTCCCTTGCTGATGCTGAAATTCAGGTTGCTCAGGATGGGCTCTCCCTGCGGGTACCTGAAATCAATGTTTTTAAACGAGATCGTTTTATCAAAACCGTCGTAACGGGTGGCATCAGTTAGGGCAGTCTGGTTTCGCCTGAGCAGGCTGATAGTATAATAGTGCGAGTTCACCATCGTAACGGCATTCAAAATCTTATTTATTGATGGGATAATTTTAATGCTGAGCGCTGCCAGCACCGAAATCAATACGAATGCATCTTTGCCTTCGGGCATCATCAGGCTGTACAGTATCAATGCGGCAGTACCGGCAATCAGGAAAATTTCCAGATATTTCGAATAATTTGCTGACGTGGCAGTAAGCAGCGCACTGGCCTGATCTAGGGGCCGCTGTTCGTTTGCATAGCGCCCGATAAATTGCGCCGACTGCCCCGAGATCCGTATATCAACATAGCCGTCCATGATATTAACCAGTTCCGCGTTGGCTTTGGCAGCAGCCTCCTTGTATTGCGTATTGATCATTATGATCTCTTTCTTTTTTATACTGTAGATGATCCAGGCGAAGAGGCCGATACCCAAAAGCGTAAAAATGGTTAGTTCGAGGTAAAAGCATAGCATGACCGAGAGGATTACAATAAAAGTCAATGTTTCTGATATCAGGAGCATGACCGAAGCCAGTAAACTGGTGGAAAAGTCCCGACATGCCGTTGTGATGCGCTGCATGAAAATACCCTTACCCTGTTGCTGGTGTTCGGGGTAATGGGCGCCAAGATGATGCGTTATGGCGTCTACGGAAAGTTCGCGCGACAACTGGTAAAGGAAATGATATTGCGCAGTGTTAAAGCGGGATTGGAAGATGTTTTTGACCACGTAAATGGCAATGAGCAGCGTCACGGTGACAGCAATCGTTTGCGGACTGAACACATTGATATCAATACCATACCGCTCAAAGGCGCTGGCCAGTTTTTGCCGGTCCAGCAGCAAAAGCATGGCAGGGATAAGGTAAGCCACTGAGAGCAGGTCAAGAAAACTGAACACTATTGAGGCGTAGACGAATTTCCGAAAAGACCCGCGGCGGTTCTTCGGGATAACGGAAATGATGTCGCTGAATGCTGTAATAATCCTCAAGGCATAAATTTTTTAAAGATACATTTTTACCGACTACACGACGGAGTATCGCCGCCTCATTTTCTCCGACGTCAACCAGAATTTGTGAATGTGTGCCAATGCGGGCGCGTCATTCACAACGGTTCTTTCGGACACGACCTCCGCGATATACACATTTTGCGTAGCGTATTCCATAATTTGGACGATGCGCGCGGCCTCGTAACCCGAAACGGTCTCGGGCACAGGAATACCCGTACCTGTGTCTGTGCGGAATTTGATTTCGTCCTGCGCCACGCGGAATTTCCCCAGCTGGTATATCATGTCCCGTTTGCTGAAATCGGCATCACCGATGATGATCACATCGCCGACAGCGCAGCCGCCGATGATGTTATTTGACCTCCGTGCCCCGAATATATAATGATCCCAAACCTTACGGCAGGTATCGACGGGGAAGGCGTTCGTATTTTCCGTTGTGGCGGTACACACAAGGAATACCGGTTTCGGATAGTAAAAAAACGCAATCAGCTTTCGGTAAACGCTGATATCGAGTGTCCCGATGACGTATTTTTTTTTGACCAGCGCCCTCTCATAGAACCGCTGCAGGTACCGTTTTCCGAATAATCCCGTACGGATCGCGGCGTCATTTACAGTGCATAAAAAGATATTCCCTGACGAAGTCCGGATGTTTGCGTTATACGTAAGGTCGAAACGAATGGTGCCATTTTTGATATTCAAACACGAGACGCCGGCCATACTTTCAGGGGTGACTTCAAATTCGGGAAATACAATTCCTATCAGCTGCGGCTCGTACAGCACATTAAAAAAAATCACCTCGTAATCTGTTGCGTCAATCGTTACAATCGCTTCGTTCCCGGGAACCGTATCGAGTGCGACCTGAACGTATTCGGGCTGTTTTTTGGCGAAAAATCGGATTAGTCGGAACATGTCTTTTAAAATATATCAACGTCGGCCAGCGTAAATTCAAGTTTTTCCAATGGAAACGACGAGTTAAAGTTCTTGTATCCTATGATCCACGAATCAAATTGCATGGCTCCGGGAAATGATTTCAACAGGAGATCTTTCCGGCTGCCTGCAGTCACCTGGAAATGGATTTCCGATACGCCGCCTTTCTTACAAATGGTTTTCAAGGCAGACAATCCGCGCTGGAATGCTGCGGAAGTATCGGCTTCGAAATCACCAACCACCAGTTTTTTTCCGTTCTTGATCCAGAAGATGCAACCGCCGGCCTGTATTACAAAATTACCCGAGAAACGCTTATAGTCAAAATGAACGGCATCACGGACGGTCGTTACGGCACTCCGATCGTTACCTGTCGGCATAAGCGCCGTTGTAACATATTGCAATAATTGTGCTGCGGATTTACGCCGTAACGCATTTTTGAGTATCGGAATCTCGTTTATTATTCGGGAGAATAATCCGCTCCCGGTCCTGAAATAATATCCCGACATGCGTTGGCTGAATTGCCAATGAAGCGTGTCGAGCAGGAGGTGTTCTGAATTTTGGTTTGGAAAGCCGAAAATCATCGTGAAACCGTTTTTTTCCAACACCTCATGCGTCAGTCTCGCAAGTTCGGCAAGCAACCCCCTGCCACGATATTGGGGATGGGTCATGGCATCGACGGCCTGAGCCGCCCGCTCGGTTTGTGTTCCGTGACCAATCAGCACAGGGACGGCCCCAAAAAACGACACCGGTACAGTGCCGTCATAAGCAATAAAACCAAAAAACCGATCGCCCAAGTCAGGCCGGGTAAATTTCGCCCTTATAAATGACGGCGCGATGTTTTTACGGTAAACCGCGTGGTACAGCCGTGCAAAATCGCTGAGGTGGGCTTCCGAAAATGATTTTATAGTGCTGGTTTTCATCTGTATGACCCTTTGAGCAGGCAGGCGATAAAATGTTTTTTTGAAATGTACGGATTTACCACGAACCGCTCCCGCATGGCCCCGTGTGCCGACTGGTTTTTTAATTTGTCTACCAGAAGCAGCCTGCTGTAACCCGCGCTTATTGCGATACCTGCGGCCTCGTCGTTATAATCCCCAAACGGGAACGCAAAGTCATCAACGGGTTTTCCTGTAATCTGCTCCAGGGTAGCTTTTCCTGTGACGATTTCGTTGGCCACACTCACTGGACTCACGTGAATCAGGCTGGAATGGTTCACGCCATGTCCCCCGATCGTAAATAAATCGTTATTGCTGATGTCCCTGATCTGGTCTGCCGACAGGAGCTTCCAATACAGGGTATGCCCGGGTGAAATTTGTTTCCATTCTTCGGAGAAAATGCCATATAAAGGCTTGATGGCTTCGTGTTCGAGGGTTCGGCAATAATTTTTGAGGGTGATCCCACCCGATACGAATTCCCTTTTGCGGTTTAGTCTCCAGATCTTGTCCCGAAATCTTACTTCTTTCTTGTCCGTGTAAAAACTTACAAGGTCCAGGAAATCGGGCCATATAAAGTCCTGTTCCGTTGGTACGGTGATAAAAAAGGTAGCCGGAATACGGTATTTTTTAAGCAGCGGGATAGCAAGTTGAAAATTGTTCTGCAATCCGTCATCAAACGTCAATGCGATGTTCAGCACGCCTTCCCTGAATTTACCTGCATAGAAATCCTCCAGTGACAGGATGTTGAAATGCCTGCTGAAATAACACAGCAGTTCTTCAAAGTAATCCTGTGACAGGTAACGGCTGTTGAAACGCGTTTCCCCAACGGTATCGATGCCGTGAAACACCAGGATTCTTTCCCCGTACCGATTTTCAAGCCACCTTTTGCCCAACCCGATGCGAAACCCCAATGACCTGAGCAGCAGCTTGAGGCGGTATTTGATGCGCATCAGTAACAATTGGTTCGTTTGCATAGGGTTTCTGGTATCGATTGCTTTTCTCGGCACGGAAGCGGTTATTATCCTTTCCGGATTGCCATCATCACCGTAGCAGCCGCGGCTTTGGTCTTTAGTTTTAATGCTTTCCAGGTCATTCGGTTTTGGGCATATTCCCTGTGAAATGCTACTTCGTTCGCCACTTTCGATACGGCATAATCGTAGTATTTGCGCGGATATTCTCTTTTAAAATCAATCTGCCTGTCGGTTGAGGTTTCCCAATCCGGCGCCATGGTGATGTCCTTTTCGATTTCGTCGAAAAGCGGTGTGCCTTTAATCGGATAGGCAATCGTAATGGTGTAATGCGTCGGGTTAGCCTCTTTGAGGTACTGGATGGTTTCCGAAATATCCGCTTCCGTCTCACCGGGATAACCGACCATGATAAAAGTGCCGGTTTCTATGCCCAAAGCGTTGGTGTCCTGGATCATTTTCTTTACATGGATGACGTCGACGCGGCGGTCCATCGCATCAATGATGCGCTGCGATCCGCTTTCTGCCCCGATCCAAATGCGGAAACAGCCTGCTTCCTTAAGCAATTGCAGGATTTCAGCGTTGAGCCGTTCCGCTCTCGTGATGCATTCAAACCGGATCTGGGCGCCCTGCTTCATCACTTCCTGATGAAATGCCGTAAGCCATTTGTGGCTTATCGTAAACACATCGTCGACAAACCAGATGGCATCGGGATTGTATTTTTCTTTGAGCATTTTCATTTCTGCAGCCACCTGATCAGCGGGCCGGCGTCGGTAGCTTTGGCCGTACACTGCCGTGCTGCACCATTTACAGGTATACGGGCAGCCGCGTTGGGTCGATATGGTCATGGCGCTTTCGCCGTGATTTTTCTTCCAGGTCTCCAGGTACTTTTCATTAGGAATCGCATCCCGGTTTGGCCACGGCAGGGTGTCGAGGTCGCGGAAATTGGTCCGTGCAGCCGTTTTGATTACGGTGCCGTTTTCTGAGTAGGCGATACCGGCAATCTCTGTGTAAGCGGTATTTTGTAAAAGCGCCGTACACAATTCAAACATGGTTTCCTCGCCTTCGCCGATGACGAGAAAATCAGCGCCGGCTTTGAGGTAATTTTCAATATTGTAACTTACGTCAGGTCCGCCAAGGATGATTTTCGGAAAGCCATACTCTGGCAGTTTCAGGATTTTCATCAGGCTGATGACCTCGATCTTGGTCATCAGGTTGGTATAAATGGCGACGATTTTCGGCTTTGTTTCCAGGATATATTCCAACTGCTCTGCTTTCGAATAAAAGGTCGTATCATACACATCGTTATCGATGCCCTTGCTGTGCAGGTATGCCGAGATATACAGCAATCCCAGCGGCGGATACGGTTTCATGATCCGCTGCTCTTTGGGGTCGGCTGACAAATAATAGCCATGTGTGAGTAGTACGCTCATTTTTTCTTCAGTACGATGCAATAATGATCCGAGTAAGCCGAGAGCCAGGTCGCATTCCGGATGGATTTTTCGAGTCCGGCCAAAAATCGGAGCAGGCGTGGATGCCTGTTGAAATACGGCTGCAAATAGGAGGGCGGTATGAAAAACCCGATTGGGGCGATGCGTTCCACCTCAAAGCCCGCTGCTGCTAAAGTTACGGTTTCCTGGGGATTATAGTAAAAAGTCGGAATTTTTTCACCGCTGACGTCCGCGATTACCAATTCATTTTTCCTGCGCGAGCTGCTGCGGAACGCGCCTTTTGAAACAAAGTATATTTTCTCCCAAAGTGTCTTCTTGGGCATAATCACCAAAAAAAGCCTGCCCTCAGGTGACAGCAGATTGTACGCATCCTCGAAAAAGGCTGTCAATGCTCTTTTCGAAAGGCAATTCAGCCCACCGAAATTGGAAAATATGAGGTCAAATGCCCGGCCCGAAAAATAGGTTCCGAGTTCGGAAATGCCGACAGTTTCAAAAACCGGCATGGTTTTATGGCTTTTGGTTTTTGCCACAGCGATCATCTGCCCAGAAATATCGGTCGCCGTGATGTTAAAACCCTGATCTGCCATCCAGAGTGCGTCGGTGCCCGTTCCACAGTTAATTTCAAGTATGGTTTCCGGTTTAGTTCGGTCCAGTATGTCCTGCAGCACTTTGTACACGGCGTAACGCTGGTGTTTCCCGATTGCCGAATTCGTAAAATCCGTATCGTAAGAACCGGCCGCACGATCGAAGCCGGCGCTCACTTTTGAAGTTTTTTAAGACGCAGTCCGCTCGCAAAGGCCCCCGGCACATAATAACCCAGTTTTAGCACAGAAATGATCTTGCGCAGGGATAGTTGCAGCGGATTGCCGGCAATCGTTTTCAGGTTTTGCATCCCTTGCGATTTTCGGAATTCCTTATGCACGAACCGCTGTAATTTTTTATAGTAGGTGGTGTTGAATGTGCCTTTGAACATCATTTCGAGGTCGTCCGAGTCTGACCAGTTGGCCTTTCCGGAAAGCTCCGACCTGACCCTGTCATAAAACGGGGTGCCGGGCAGGGGATAGGAAACCGAAATCCCGATATTATCCGGCATGAGTTCCCTGACCATGGCAATGGTCTGCGCAATATCTTCACGGGTTTCGCCGGGATACCCGAACTGCAGGAAAAATGCGACCCGGACCTTCCTGCTTTTCAGCAGGCGTGTGGCTTCGTAGATCTGCTCCACCTTTGTGCCCTTATCCATCGCATCGAGGATTTTCTGGCTTGCGCTTTCTGCGCCTACCCAGACTTCCTCGAGGCCGGATTCCGCCAGCGCATCGATGGTGTCCGCTTTCAGCAACAGGTCGACCCGGCTTTGGATGTAATAGCGTATCTGTAGTTTCCTGCTTTTCAGCCCGGCATTGAAGTGTTGTACCCAATTGGGTTTCAGGCCGAAGATGTCATCACACATCCAGAAGCGTTTCACCCCAAAAGACTGACGCAGGAATTCAATATGGTCGACAATGTATTCAGGTGAGTGTGAGTTGTAGCGGTTGCCGTAAATAGGCTTTGCGCACCAATTGCATTTGTAGGGACAACCGCGCGTGGTGGCGATATTCAACGTAAATTCCTGTCCGCCCTGGTTCCAGATAATCTTGTAATCGTTCATCTCGATCAGGTCCCAGGCAGGCATCGGGAGTGCGTCGAGATTTTGCAGTACCGGCCTTTTGGGGTTTAACTGGGTGTGGTGGCCATTTTTAAACGCAAGGCCCTGCACATCATCCGGCGCGTCGCCTTGCTGCAATTTGTTGAGGAGCTCAAGTAAGGTAAATTCGCCTTCGCCCTGTATGATATAATCGGCACCCTGTTCGAGATAGAGCCCGTAATGGTCGGTCGAATCGGAGCTGTTTACGACCACCGTCACGCCGTTTTTTTTGGCCAGGCGAATCATGTCAAAAGCCGCTTCCCGCATCGTCGTGAGGCACATCTTGGTCAGGTAATTGAACCCGTCGTCAAAAATCACGAGGTATCGCGGCCGGAGCGCTTCGATTACAGGCTTGATTTCCATCGGGTTTTCAATGAGGCAGGTGTCAAAAAGCGACACGGTATAGCCGTTTTCACGCAGCAACGACGCGGCGTATAAGGTCCCTAACGGCGGGAAAGGCGTTTTGTTCTTCCACTGTTTTGGGTCCCTTCGGTAGAAATAGGAATGGGTAAACAGCACTTCAGACATATTCCCTTTGTAATTCTATATTGTGGTTGATGCGGATTTCGTCGTATTTATCATTCAGCGCATTGATGACCTTTTTCTGGAAATTCAGCGGATGGTGCTTCGAGATGTCTTTGGTGGATTTCAGTGCGACCTTGAAATCCTCGGAACGCATCTGCCGGAATTTCAATTTCCAGAAAGTGACCGTCGTTTTTTTGAACAGCGAATCGAGCTGCTCGCCCGCTTTGGTATCCAGTAACTTCTCGATAATTTTCACGCCTCCGGGCTTGCTGATGATGCCCACGCTTTCGAGTTTCGGGTCATACGTGCCGAGCAGGCCCGAAACCCAGTCATTTTTTTTATAAAATTCCTCGAATACCAGCCTGCCTTCGAACGGGATCAGCGTCTTGATTTCCGTAGCGGTGAACCTGTTTTTCTCCTCGACTTCGAGGCTTGACGAGGACATAAAATAGTTAATGCAGAAATATTTTCTCGAATTCAGAAGGAACAACTTTTTATACAGCATGAGCAACGTGCGCGAAATCCAAAGCTTCCCGGGTCTTGTAATGACAAAGAAATCAATATCACTGTCCTTGTCATAATAGCCTTTGGACAGCGAACCGGACACGCCGACGGCTTCTACGAATGGGAACTTCGAAATGAGCGTTGCACGTTCTTTGGCTTTTACCAGCGCATCGACTGCCATCTTATTGCCATTTTTCCTTTTTTCAAGGCAGCCGGGGTCGTAAACAGGATAGTAATAATCTTCAATCCTGAAAATGATTTTTTTCGCAACCAGTTCGGTAAGTTCGGCTTCGATCTTAGGGCAGTCCTTCGAGATCGAAAAACTGCATATTTCGTCCAGCCGCAGCGGATAGTGGAAGAGCGAAAAATACAGTATGGTTTTTAATGATTCCACGACGGGCGTTTTGGGTTATAAACCGGATGCGCTGTTTTAGTTAAGGTTGCGTTAAAAATAATGCTTTTGCTATTAGAAATCAGTTTATGGCGTTTCTTTTTTAAAATCAAATTTCATCCCGCCCTGATCCAACACCATGGTGTTTTCGCCGAAAGTGATCTTGATGCCTGCCTGGTCAAAAATGAATTCGGTTTCACTGCGCGCTTCCAGCGGAAACGCACCCTGTCCGGTAGCCTGTGCGGTCAGTGTGCCGTCCTCGTAGGCAATGGTGAGTTTCAGCGGAACTGTTGGTGTGGCATAGGTTCCCACGTAATTTCTGAGGATTTTCTCATCGATACTGATGTTTTTAACTTCGGGAAACTCAAAAGCCTTCCCATAAAATGCGCTCAGGGCCATTATGGCGATTTTATTCGTGTCGTAATTTGCCGCATTGACGGTCATGGCGAATGCTGCGCCATCCTCCTTGTTGTAACCCAGCGAAGACGAAAAACCTTCGATGCCTCCGGTGTGTCCGAAAAATTTCTTGTCGTTGAACGGAAATGCGAAAATACCTTTACCGAAACCATTCTCAATCGCAGTCATCTGATCCAGTGAATTTTTGGTGATGATTTTGCCTTCAAACAGGGCCCTGATGAATCGGGTCAGGTCATCCGGTGTCGATTGCAGCGCACCTGCGGCATAAGCTACGGATTCCTGCCATTCCTCCTGCCTGCTCCATTTCGCGCCCTCCATATTATAGGAAAAGGCCTCGTTATTCGCAGGCATGATCGGCCCGTAATATTTCGTGTCCGTCAGTCCCGCTTTCTTGATGATGCGGCCGGCGACATTATCAGGATAGCTTTTCTTTGTGATTTTTTCGATGATGTAGCCAAGTATCAGGTAATTCGAGTTGCTGTAGTCCGATTTGGTTCCGGGCGCAAAGTCCGGCGCATAGGCTGCAATCCGTTTCAGCATGGATTCCTGTGTCTGCGGGATCCGTGAAAAATCTATAAAAGTACTGTCGTTGGTAAAATTGTAAATCCCGCTGCTGTGGTTGAGCAGGTTGGTGATGGTAATCTTATCGGCGTTTTTTACCTGTGGGAAAAACTTTGACAGTTTGGTGTCCAGCGCCAGTTTCTTTTCTTCCACAAGTTGGAAAATGATGGCAGAAGTGAACATCTTGGTGATCGACCCGATTTTGTATTTTGTTTTCGGCGTGGCTTTGGTGTTATTTTCCACATCTGCAAACCCGTACGCCTTACTGAAGACAATCTGGTCCTTGTCCCGAAGACAGATAGATCCCATAAATCGGTTGTTGGAGGCGAGATATGTCAGCGCACTGTCGAGCCTGCTGAATTTTTCTGTTCCCTGGGCCGTGATGTTTTTTGCCGAAAGGCAGAGCCATAATAATAAGAGTGTTTTTTTCATGATCCTGTTCGTTTTGGTTATTTTTTTTTGAAACAACGAAAGTCGCAGCCAAGGTGCCGAGCGGGTCGCGCTGCAAAGGGTTGTTTTAATGCGCTTCTAGCCAGTTCTGACCCATTCCCAGATCTACTTCTAAAGGCACATCGAGTTTGTAGGCGTTTTCCATTTCATATTTGATCATCGGCTGGATTTTTTCGAGTTCCGAATTGTGTACGTCGAATACCAATTCATCATGTACCTGCAGCAGCATTTTGCTTTTCCAGTTTTCTGACGTCAGTTTTTTATGGATGTTGATCATGGCAATCTTGATAATGTCGGCTGCGCTGCCCTGGATTGGCGCATTGACGGCGTTCCTTTCCGCGGCACCGCGAACCACCGCGTTGGCCGAGTTGATGTCTTTAAGGTAGCGGCGGCGGCCCAGGATGGTCTGCACGAATCCCTGTTCGCGCGCCGTGTCGATCTGCTCACCGATGTAGCTCCGCAGTCTTGGGTACGTTTGATAATACGCGTCAATAAGGTCTTTGGATTCGCTGCGTGTCAGCGACGTCTGGTTGCTGAGCCCGAACGCGGAGACGCCATAGATGATCCCGAAATTCACGGTCTTGGCATGGCTTCGCTGCTCGCGCGTCACGTCATCCAGCAGCACATTGAACACCTTTGCTGCTGTAGCGGCATGGATGTCCTCCCCGTTCCGGAATGACCGTATCATATTTTCCTCCCCGCTGAGTGCGGCAATGATGCGCAATTCAATTTGCGAGTAATCCGCGGAAACCAACGTGTGGTTTTCATCTCGTGGTACAAAAGCCTTACGGATCTGCCGACCGCGTTCTGTCCGTATAGGGATATTCTGCAGGTTGGGGTTGTTGGAACTCAGCCGTCCGGTGGCTGCGACGGCCTGCATATAATCGGTATGGACACGGCCGGTTTTACTGCACACCTGGGTCGGTAATGCCGTTACGTAAGTGCTTTGCAGTTTTACGAGTTGCCGCCAGTCGAGGATATCCTGTACGAACGGACTGGACAAAGCCAGGTAGGACAGGACCTCTTCTCCCGTAGCATATTGCCCGGTCTTCGTCTTTTTCTGTTTGCCTTCACCGATTTTCATTTTGTCAAACAGAATTTCGCCGAGCTGTTTCGGGGAAGCCAGGTTGAATTTTTCACCGGCGGTTTCATAAATACGGTTTTCGAAAACCTTAATATCATGATCCATTTCTGCGGACATGGCTTTCAGGAATCCGGTGTCGAGGCGCACGCCTTCGGTTTCCATCGCAGCCAGCACAGGGACGAGTGGGATTTCGAGCTCGTCGAAAAGTTTGCGGGTGCCGGTTTGGTCCAGGATTGGCGCAAAATGTTCCTTCAATTGTAAAGTCACATCGGCATCCTCGGCGGCGTACTCCTTGACATCTTCTACAGCGACATCACGCATCGACTTTTGGTTTTTGCCTTTTTTCCCAATCAGGTCCTCAATTGGCTTTGGGGTGTATTGCAGGTATGTTTCAGACAATACATCCATATTGTGGCGCATGTCCGGATTGATCAGGTAATGCGCAATCATCGTGTCAAATAATTTTCCCTTAACGGTCACGCCGTAATTGGACAGCACTTTCAAGTCGTACTTCAGGTTCTGCCCGATTTTTTCAATGGTCTCCGATTCCCAGAAAGGCGCGAATTTATCGACCAACGCCTGCGCTGCTTCCCGGTTTTCAGGGACGGGCACATAAAATCCCTTCCCTTTTTCCCACGAGAAAGACAAACCCACGAGCTCAGCGTTCAGCGCGTCGATACCGGTGGTTTCAGTGTCGAAGCTTACTGCAGTCTGCCTGAGTAAATTCTGGATCAGGAATTTTACGGCCATTTCGGTTTCCGCCAATTGGTAATGGTGGTCGGTATTTTCCAGTGTCTTATAGAAACTGTTGATCTGGCCTGAAGCCTCGTCAGCCTGCTCCTGGATCGAAAACAGGTCGAACTGGTCGGTTTTTACAATCGTTTTGGTTGGCGGCAGTCCCTGCGTCTCAATACTGGCATAATTTTTCTGGCCCGAAAAGAACAGGCTGTTGAACTGTTCTGACAGCCTTCGGAATTCGAGTTCGCGGAAGATTTCCCCCACCTTTTCCGCATCCGGCTTTGACAGTTCATAGTCGTCCTCATTGAAGGTCACGTCGCAATCGCATAAAATGGTGGCGAGTTGCTTCGATAATAGTCCGAGTGCTTTATTGGCTTCGATATTTTCCTTCATCTTGCCTTTGAGCTTGTCGGTGTTTTCGAGTAAGTTTTCCATTGACCCAAATTCCTTAAGGAACTTTTTCGCGGTGACTTCGCCCACGCCGGGAAGTCCCGGGATGTTGTCGACGGCATCTCCCATCATCCCAAGAAAATCGATTACCTGTTCCGGGCGCTCAATCTCAAATCGGTCGAGCACTTCGGGAATGCCCCAGATTTCAATGCCGTTGCCCAGACGTGCGGGTTTATACATAAAAATATTCTCAGAGACCAACTGGGCAAAATCCTTATCGGGCGTTACCATAAAAACCTGGTAGTTCTGGTTTGCGGCCTGCTTCGCAATGGTGCCGATCAGGTCGTCGGCTTCGCATCCCGCAAGCTCAAGGATTGGGATGTGCATGGCGCGCAGCAGGTCCTGGATATACGGGATGGCGATGCGGATGGCTTCAGGGGTTTCGTCGCGATTGGCCTTATATGCGGAATACATTTCGGTACGCACCTGGCTGCCTTCCTTGTCAAATGCAACGGCAAGATGGTCCGGTTTTTCCCGTTTGATGACATCGAGCAGGGAATTCATAAATCCGAGTATGGCTGAGGTATCCATTCCCTTTGAATTGATTCGGGGATTTTTGATCAGCGCATAGTAGCCGCGGAAAATCAGCGCGTACGCATCGAGCAGGAAAAGGCGTTTTTGTGACATAATATTGTAATAAGGATGTAAAAATAGTAATTAGATGGTTAGCAAATGACATCCTTCGCGCATTAGCCGATGAAAAATGCGGCGGGCGTCGGTGTTAAATTTTATTTCAAGTGAAAACACATCGGAATGCTTAATTGTTTACTTTGGCGCGGTAAAAATTGTTTAACCCAGATGAACATACTGATTGTCGAAGACCACGCCGAACTCGCACAGGAACTCACGGATTACCTGAGCAGGCTGGGCTATGTGACCAAGCATGTAAACAGCTGCGCCGCCGCACGCGATGAGGTGGCTGTGACTGACTATGACGTCATGCTGCTTGATTTAGGACTGCCCGACGGCGACGGATTGGATGCGTTGCGCGACGTCAGAAAAACCGCATCGAAGATGGCAGTCATCATCTTAACGGCGCGGGGAGCGCTCGACGACCGTGTGCGCGGGCTGCAGCTCGGTGCCGACGACTACCTTACCAAACCTTTTGCCTTGCCCGAGCTTGGCGCCAGGCTCAGCGCGATTGTGCGCCGGATGCATGGCTTTGCAGCAAACGAAGTCAGGCTGCACGGATTTACCGTACAACTCGAGGACTTTAAGGTAAGTTATGATGGGATTGGCGTGGCCCTGACTAAAAAGGAATTCCAGATTTTCAGATACCTGATATTGAACAAGAACCGTGTGATTACCCGGCTTCAACTGACAGAACACATTTGGGGTGATGTTTTGGAAATCAATTCAGATTCGAATTTTATTGACGTGCATGTACGGAACCTGCGCAATAAACTTGACAGGCACACCGCAATCGACTGGTTTGAAACCGTCCGCAATGTGGGTTACCGGATAAATGAATAACCGATGAAACTCAGGAGCCAGATTTCCATTTTCAATGTCATTACAAGACTGCTTTTGATAGCCATCCTGGTGTTTGCGCTACCGATGCTCATCGAGCACGTCGTTTACAAGCACATCGACAAGACGCTGCTTGAGAAGAAGCAGAAATTCATCCATAATCTGGGGCAGGCTGAAATCAATGAGTTCCTGAATGAAAGCATTAAATCCGATACGTATGCCAGCTTTTCAGTGTTGCATGACGAATTTATCCTGCTTTCCAAAGTCGGTGACAAACCGCAGCAGCTGACCTCGGTGTACATCGACGAGCCCCGGATTATTGAAGGGCAGCAGGACGACTACCGGATTTTGCAATACGCTTTTAATTATGAAGGCAACGCCTATGCGCTTGAAATCGGCAGCAGTATTGCCGAAATCACGGAACTTACCTTCATGATCCGCATCTTTACACTGGTCCTGCTGCTGGTGATTGTGTTGGTCACGTTCCTGATGGATGCGCTTTTTATCGATTACCTGCTCAAGCCGTTTTATAAGATCATCGATACCAAAATCAGGCGTGTCAATGATCCGGAATCGTTCAATTTCACCGATATCCCAAGTCATTCGACTGATTTCAGGGAGCTTGATGAGGTGCTGAACCAGATGATGCGGCGCATCGACAATCATTTCAAGCAGGAGAAGCAATTTATCGCCAATGTGTCCCACGAACTGCTCACCCCCATTTCGTTGTTGAAGAACCGTTTTGAAAACCTGTTGCAGCACCCGCAGCTAGATGACGCGGTAGCCGATAAGATTGTCGCTTCACTGCGGACACTCGACATGCTCAGGAAGATCATCAACAACCTGCTGCTGATTTCCAAAATAGAGAATAACCAGTTCAGGGAAACCGAGGCGGTGAGCCTGAAAAATCTCGTTCGCAACGTTATGGAAGAAATGGAAGACCGCATTGCCGAGAAGTCATTGGAACTCACAATCGATTTTCCGGATGATGTCGTTTTTGAAGGGAATAGGACGCTGCTGTACATCCTTTTCCACAATATCATTTCCAACGCGGTGAAATACAACGCAACGCGCGGTTTGTTGCTGATCAGTACACGTGAAACCGCCGGTTCTTTTGAAATTTCCATCACTGATTCCGGACAGGGAATTCCCGATAGCGAAGTTGTGACAATTTTCGACCGGTTCACCCGCATCGACCAGCTGCAGGAAGGACAAGGTCTCGGACTTGCCATTGCAAGCAGTATTGCACGTTTTCACCGCGTCATCATTAGCGTTGACTCCAAGGTCGGGCGCGGCAGCACCTTCACACTGCAATTTCCAAAAGTGTAAATAAAAGTTAAATTTCCTGCGTCGCCGGAATCTTCATTTTGTCTTCATTTTACAAACGTAGCTTTGACTCGTTGAATAATTAAATGATAACATTATGAAAAATCTATTGATGGCCGCATTAGTCGTTTTAGGCACAGGCACGATGACTTTTGCACAAACCGGCCAACCGAAAGCAGCTCCTGCCAAAGAAGTAAAATCCGAAAAACATGCAAAAAAAGCAGAAGCGAAAGAAGCCAAGGCAGAGGTAAAGGCTGAAGCCAAAAAAACCACAGCAACCGTAAAAGCGACCACGCCTGCGAAGAAAGAAGTAAAAGCGGTAAAAACCACCGTAACGAAATAAAAACCATAATGAGTGCTACATTATAAAAAGGTTTTTTGATTAAGGTGATAGTGTTTTATGTTGGAAACCGGCGGGATTATCCTGCCGGTTTTTTTGTGCGTTAAAAAATTTGTAATAAAAAATTTCTGACGGACATTCTTTGTTAATTTGTAAAAATTTTTAAAAATGATTCGATGGATTATCGCTATAGTTATTTTCCTTGCTATAGAAATTTATGCGTTCCAGGCCATTCGCACTCTTACTAAAATCCGTTGGATATTATGCGGTTATGCCATAGTGAGCCTGTTGGTTTTGATTTTCATCCTGTATTCGTTTTCTCAGTTTGACCGTTCGGTCGGGCAGAACAAGCAGACACTTTTTACGATAGGACTCTTCCTTGTTGTGTATATCCCAAAAATCCTGCTGACCTTCATCTTGTTTGGTGAAGACCTCTTCAGGCTCGCAGCGGGCGGGATCAATTATTTCGTAAACAATGACCCCGACAGCGCGTACATCCCGTCAAGGCGAAAATTCGTCAGTCAGTTGGGGCTGGCGTTGGCAGCAATTCCGTTTGCCTCACTGATTTATGGCATCTTCGAAGGCAAATACAATTTCAAGGTACTCAGGCAGCAGGTGTTTTTCCCGGACCTGCCGGACGCATTTGACGGTTTCCGCATCGTCCAGATTTCTGATGTACACAGCGGCAGTTTTGATAACCCGGAAAAAATTGAATACGCGATTGACCTGATTAACCAGCAGGAAGCGGATATGATCCTGTTTACGGGTGATATCGTAAACACTTTCGCAAAAGAGATGCACCCCTGGATAGGCACATTCAACAAGATCAAAAGTTTTAAGTACGGGAAATATTCGGTATTGGGAAACCATGATTACGGCGAATATCTGGAATGGCCGTCACAACAGGCGAAGGACGAAAATTTTAGGGATATCAAGGCCCTTTACGGACAAATCGGTTTCGACCTGATGTTGAACCGTCACACGTTTATCGAAAAAGACGGTGAGCGGATCGCGTTGGTCGGGGTGGAGAACTGGGGTGAAGGATTTAAGAAAGCCGGCGATCTGGCCCTTGCTTCAGACGGACTTACCGATAAGGACTTTAAGATCCTGATGTCGCACGATCCATCACACTGGGACATTGAGGTCAAAAATCATCCGAAGCATTTTCAGCTGACGCTGGCGGGACACACGCATGGCATGCAGTTTGGTATTGAAATCCCCGGTTTTATCAAATGGAGCCCGATACAGTTCAAATATCCGCAATGGGCAGGATTGTATGAAAACCATGGCCGATACGTCTATGTAAACCGCGGTTTGGGATACCACGCTTATCCCGGGAGGGTAGGCATCTGGCCCGAAATTACCGTTTTACAACTAAAAAAAGGCAATAAAGTGGCGTAATTCGTTAAAAATATTACATTTGTATATTCATTGACTCAAAAAATTTTTTTATGTCAAAATTTGGTGAGCTTATAAATGCCCAGGTTCCGGTACTGATTGACTTTTACACAGAGTGGAACGAACAGTCTGTCTCCATGCATCCCGTAATCAGGGATGTGGCGGCGGCGTTGGGTGATAAGGCTAAAGTCATTAAGATCGATGTCGATAAGAATCAGGAACTGGCCGACGCCTTGAGGATAAAAGGTTTGCCAACGCTGATGATTTATAAGGACGGCGAGATGATCTGGAGGCAATCCGGAGAGCTTGATGCGAACACCATCATCGGCATCGTCCAAGAGCAGCTTTAAGACAGGATGCCAAACCGGAATCCCTTTTCCTTTAAAATCCTAATCGTTTCAGGCAGCGCAATTTGAAGGTTTACGCGCGCCTTCAGGCTGTCGTGAAATATCAGTATGCTACCCGATGTGGTCCGTCTGGTGGCATTTTCAACACATTTTTTAGGCGACACCTCTTTGTCGTAATCGACAGTGAGCACATCCCACATGATGATTTTGTAGCCACGCTTGAGGACTTCGGTGGCTTGGGCCCGCTTAATCTTACCGTAGGGCGGACGGAACAATCTGCCTGGAAGCGGGCTGTTTTCTTCCAATATCTTTTGACACCTGCTGATGTTTTCCATGTACGTATCGTTGGCAGTTTTCCATCCGTTCAGGTGGTTGTACGTATGATTCCCTATCGCATGTCCTTCCCGGACAATCCGCCGGAACAGGTCGGGGTTATCGGTTATATTATTTCCAATACAGAAAAATGTGGCCTTGATCTGGTGCGTGCCTAAGACATCCAGTACCCAGTCCGTAACGTCCGGTGTGGGTCCGTCATCGAACGTCAGGTATACGGTTCGGTTGCTATCATCGACCTCCCATACATAACGCGCAAAAATCCTCTTAATAAGCCGGTTTGTCTTTACCCAATAGAATTTCATAATATAAAAAAAACAGCAACCCGGAGATTGCTGTTTAGATTGTCTTGGTTATTCTTCTTTCTCGAAATGGTGTATGTCGTAAAGTTTAGCAAACCTTTTGGTATAGCCCAGGAAAGTCTCGTGCGCCGGTCCGTACACCGTCATGTCCTTATTCTCCTTCATGATGTCAAGCTGGCTCTTGTATTTGTAGATGTCATTGAAGATGTCCATGTGGATGTCATTTTGCTCACTTATCTCCAGTTTGCTGTAGTAGTTCAGGTTTTCCTGGTATTTCCTGATGATTTTTGCCGAAAGCTTGCGTGCGTTCGCGGCATCACCTATTTTATAATAACCGTTTACGAACGAATCGAGCATGACATAATAGCCATAGTATTCAAACGGCATTTTCTGCATGGCCAGTTCAATCACTTTACGGGCTTTATCGGTTTTGCCCTCAAGGATTAACTGATCCATGAGCCTGGCCAGGTTGGTACGGAAAGAGATGCTGTTTTTCCTAGTTTCCGGATCGTGGTAGATGTGCGGACTTTCGCCGTTGCCCCAATCCCATTTCATGACGATATCGTACATTTTTTCTGAATCAATCTGGCCCATATCCAACTGGCTGGAGTCTTTATTGAACGGGGTCCTGACCGGAACCAATTTATAGACCATACCGTCGAGTTGCAGGTAATCTTTCATCCAGATGTAATCGTCATCGCCGAAACTGCCGCCGGTAAAGTACACAGGTCGCTTCCAATTATTGTTTTTTATGATGTCCAGCATCATTAGCCTGTTTTTGTAAATCGCCTGGCCTTTGATGGTGATATCTATATAAGGTACGATGGAATCGTTGTACTTCGGGTTGACCACTTTATTGGCAATCACGCTGTTTTTATCCACAGGAATCCTGATTTTGTTGGTGGGATAAAAATGGATTTTCTGGCCGTTTTTCAGTTCGATGATGTTCCTGCCGGTAGGATCATCGGTGGCAATGAAGTTGATAAAGGAATTGATGTCAGGACGCACGTCGGATTGCCCGGTATACGCGATATAATCGAGTTTGTCCCCCACGTATTGGTCATGCGTAAATGAAATCGGCATGGGCTCAGACTCATACGCTTTGGATTTCATCTGGTCAATGTACCAATCGGTCATCAGCAGGCTGGTGTTGACAATGCGCACGTCCGTGCGTACTTTCTCGATTTCCTGGGCATACCAAAGCGGGAAGGTATCGTTGTCACCAATGGTAAACAGGATGGCATTCGGCTCACAGGATGTCAGATACGCCTTGGCCATCGAAACCGCAGTATATTTCCCCGAACGGTCGTGGTCATCCCAATTCTGGCTGGCCATCAATACCGGCCCGGCGAGTAGCGTGACGCCTAAAGTCAGTGGCACCAATATTTTCGGAGACAACCATTTTTTAGCAGAATCGTACAATGAATACACCCCGAAGCCAAGCCATATCGCGAATACATAAAACGATCCCACAAGCGCGTAATCCCGCTCACGCGGCTCAAACGGGCGCTCATTAAGGTAAATTTTGAGTGCCAATCCTGTAAAAAGGAACAGGATCAACAATACATAAAAGCTTTTAAGGTCTTTGCCGGCATGGTAAATAAAACCGATCAGCCCTAAGATAAAAGGCAGCGCAAAGTAGAGGTTTCGGCCCTTGTTGTTTAAGACATCAGAAGGCAGGTTTTCCTGTGAACCCAAGCGCAGTTCGTCAAATGGGGTAATCCCTGTCATCCAGTTGCCATCCATGTTGTCGTATTTTCCCTGTACATCGTTTTGCCTTCCGGAAAAATTCCACATCAGGTAACGCCAGTACATGTAGCCGAATTGGTATTCCAACATAAAGCTCAGGTTGTCGATTGTCGACGGTTTTTCGATAATCAGGTAATCGCCATAGCTCTTAAGGAATTTCGAATAGCCTTCAATGTCGATTTCCTTTTTTTGGAATGCGACCCGAAATTCGTTTACCGTTTTTTCCACTTCAGAACGAAGCTGTGCCGCCGCAGCCTGCACCTGTTCAGGATCAGCTGTTTCAACATCGATTCCGTATTGGGCAAGATCTTCGGTATAATCATAATTGGGATCCATCCTGAATTCCAGCGGGTGACTGAAACGCATATAATTTTCGGCATGTTCAGTACTCCACATCCTGGGCAGGATGGCTTTGTGGGCGTTGGATGTATTCTGTTCGGCGTTTTTGTAATTGTTCGTAATAACGTACTTGCCCGTTTTATAATCCCTTTCGTAATTCGGTTCCTTGTCGATATAAGGTTCGTCCTTGTCGAGGCCGGCATACATATCTGAAAATTGGGGTCCGTAAAACAATGGGTTTACCCCATATTGCTCCCTGTTGTAATAGGCGAGGACTTCCCTTGCATCTGACGGCTTGTTTTCGTTGATCACCGTGTTGGCATTAGCACGGATTGGCAACATCATCCAGGTCGAGAAACCGATCAGGATGAACAGGATACAAAGAATGCCTGTATTGAGGTGAACATGGCCTTTCTGGCGTGTATATTTTAGCCCGAAATAGAAGAAAGCGGCAAACAGCAGGGCGACGAAAACGGTTCCGGAATTGAAAGGCAGGTTGAGTTCGTTGACCATAAACACTTCCGTGTTCGCGAAAAATGACATTGTCAAAGGCAGCAGCAGCTTGAAAATGAACAACAGTATGGCCACCACCACAATATTGGCGATGATGAAATTCTTTACGGTTATCTTCTCATAATTCTTAAAATAATATAGGAAACCGATGGCAGGAATCGTAAGCAACGCCATAAAATGCACACCAAACGACAAACCTACGATCAACGAAATAATCAGCAGCCAGCGATTGCCCCGGGGCGTATGCATGTCCTGTTCCCATCGCAGGCCGAGCCATAACAGCAACGAAATAAGTAACATCGCCATCGCGTAAACCTCGGCTTCGACGGCGTTAAACCAAAAACTATCGGAAAAAGTGTAGGCCAGTGCGCCCACAGCAGAACTTCCGAGAATCATGATGAGGTTGTTTTTGCTCAATTCAGAATATCCGGCAACGACTTTCTTGAGGATCATCGACGACGACCAAAACATGAAGAGTATCGTAAAGGCGCTCGAAAAGACGGACATCATATTCACCATCAATGCGATGAGCTTCTCGTTCCCGAACGCGAACATCGCGAAGAATGCCCCCAGCATTTGAAAAAGCGGTGCTCCCGGCGGGTGGCCTACTTCAAGCTTTGCGGCCGTTGGGATGTATTCCCCGCAATCCCAGAAACTCATGGTCGGTTCGACCGTCATGGTGTAGGTGATTAAAGCGATGGTGAACACGCACCAACCAGTAATTGTGTTCCATTTTTTGAAGTTGAATGCCGCCATAACTCGGGTAGGTTTCAGTTTTGATTTTTGTGATACAAAGAAAATGTTTTTTTACGGAATGTAACGGGCATTAACAATTTTTTCATTAATAGGTTGATTATTTGGTGAAAGCGCGTTTTCAATGGTGTGGAAGCGGCTGTGGCGATGGGTTCGCGACTAAAATATTTGCATTTTTTTTCTTCAAAAATTTGGAAGGTTTGTTTTTTGTACTAAATTTGCACTCGCAATATGCAATGCTGGCCTATGGTGTAATGGTAACACTACGGTTTTTGGTGCCGTCTTTCTAGGTTCGAGTCCTAGTGGGCCAACAGAAAAAGCCTCTCAATCGAGAGGCTTTTTTATTTTGGGTGAAGGAAAATATCGCTTCGTTTTCTGCCGGTGGTCGCTTACTGCCGTCTTATTCCAATTTTAAATTTTAAAGGTTACCACGGGCCTGACGGCATGGTTGACGAGATCCTCGCTGATACTGCCGTTGAAGAAATGGGAAAAACCGGTACGTCCGTGCGTGCAGACCCCAATCACATCCGCATCGACCTTATTGGCGTAATTCAGGATGCCTTTTTCAACATTGTAGTCATTGTAAATATGAAGGGAATGCCTGCTGATGCTGAAGTCCTTAATGAAGTCGTTCATTACTTTTTCCGCTTCCGTCGTGGAACGGAAACTATTCGGGGTATTGATCATGACCAGATTCAGGTCGGCATCAAAAATATTGGCGAAGGCAACCAGTTTTTGGAACGGTTTTTTGATTTCCGCAGAAAAATCTGAGGCGAATACGAAATTGTCGGCCTTGAAATTGGCAATGTTGTTCTTTACAACCAAAACCGGAACCTCTGACGTGCGCACGGTTTTTTCAGTAATCGAGCCAATCGTGTTGTTGTCATATCCTGATGCCCCGTGCGATCCCATAACAATAAGGTCTATATTGTGTTCCCGGCTGTACGTTGCAATACCTTCAAACGCCTTTTCACTGCGGGCTTCGGTAACGACGTGTATGCCGTTTAGTTCACCGTTTTCCTTAAGCAGGTCCAGTTTTTCCTGGGTTTTTTTGAGGAAAAGCATGACTTCAGGGATATTTACGCCGCTGCTCACGGCATCGTTCATGTGTGTCGGCAGGTCGAGCAGGTTGAGAAGGTACAGGTCGCTGTTGGTTTTTTTTGCAATTTGGGCCGCCACGTTCATGGCGTAGTTGGCGTGTTCAGAAAAATCGGTTGGGACGAGGATTCTTTTCATGATAAAAGTGTAAGAAGATTATTAAAAAATCAATTGTTTTAACAAAATAAAGGTAAGAAATATTTTTAGACAAGGCAAAGATTTTGATTTACAAAAAAATCGCTATATTTGCACCGTTATTTATTACAACTTAAATAATGAGGGGAGCATCGCTCCCCTCTTTTTATAAAATTATGACATTCAGGGAAAAAGTCGCAGCATTATTAGAACAGGGATTGAGTGAAAAACCCGATATTTTCTTAATTGATTTCAATATTTCAGACGGATTTAAGATTACCGTAACCCTTGACGGCGACCACGGAGTGACTCTGCAGGACTGCATTGATGTCAGTCGCGCCATCGAGCACAACCTGGACAGGGAAGAACAGGATTTTTCGCTGGAAGTGGCTTCGGCAGGCGTTTCATCACCACTGAAAATCGTCAGGCAGTACAGGAAGAACCTTGGCAGGACGCTGCAGGTAAAGACGACTTCGGAAACTATTGAGGCTGAGCTTGTTGACGTCAATGAGGAATTCATTACCTTAGCATGGGAAGCCAGGGAGCCAAAAAAAATCGGGAAAGGAAAGGAAACCGTGCAGAAAACGCAGCAGGTTCCTTATTCGGACATAAAAGAAGCAATGGTTACAATAACATTTAATTAAAAGAGTTGGCATGGAAAATTTAGCATTAATCGATTCATTTTCAGAGTTTAAAGATGATAAGCTCATTGATCGTGTAACGCTTATGGCGATTTTGGAAGATGTGTTCCGCAATGCATTGAAAAAGAAATTCGGATCTGACGATAATTTTGATATCATCATCAACCCGGACAAAGGGGATATGGAAATCTGGAGAAGAAGGGTCATTGTTGCTGATGACGACCTGGATCTGGAGAATGAGGAAATCACATTGACCGAAGCCAGAAAAATCGAGCCTGACTTTGAAATCGGAGAGGAAGTTTCCGAGGAAGTAAAATTGATCGATTTGGGAAGAAGGGCCATCCTGGCATTGCGTCAGAACCTGATTTCCAAAATCCACGAACACGACAATACCAATCTTTATAAGCAGTTTAAGGACCTGATCGGTGAAATTTATACGGCTGAAGTGCACCATGTTCGCCCAAGAGTCGTAATTTTGGTTGATGATGAAGGCAACGAGATCGTGTTGCCAAAGGAAAAGCAGATTCCGTCCGACTTTTTCCGTAAGGGCGATAACGTCCGTGGAATCATTGAAAACGTGGAGCTCAAAGGCAATAAGCCGCAAATCATCATGTCACGTACTTCAGAGAAATTCCTCGAGAAATTATTCGAGCAGGAAATTCCGGAAGTTTTCGACGGACTGATTATGGTGAAGAATGTTGTGCGTATTCCTGGCGAGAAAGCGAAAGTAGCTGTAGATTCGTATGACGACAGGATCGATCCTGTAGGTGCTTGCGTCGGGATGAAAGGATCGAGGATCCATGGTATCGTGCGTGAATTGGGTAATGAGAACATCGACGTGATCAATTACACGACAAACCAGCAATTGTACATCACAAGAGCGTTAAGCCCTGCCAAAGTGTCCTCAATCAAGATCAATGAAGAGCACAAAAGGGCGGAAGTGTTCCTGAAACTGGAAGAAGTGTCCAAGGCCATCGGTCGCGGGGGTCACAATATCAAACTGGCAGGATTATTGACAGGGTATGAACTGGATGTCATCCGTGAAGGAAATATTGCAGATGAAGAAGATGACGTAGAATTGACTGAGTTCTCTGATGAAATCGAGGCCTGGGTGATCGAGGAATTTTCAAAAATCGGACTCGATACCGCAAGAAGCATCCTTAAGCAGGACGTAAATGACCTTGTCAGGAGAACTGATCTTGAGGAAGAAACCATCTTGGACGTGATGCGTATCCTCAAAGAAGAATTCAACAACTAAAAATCCTTTTAAACAACACACAACTAAAGGTAATTATAAAAACTATTTATGTCTGAAGAGAGAGTAATAAGAATTAACAGGGTTTTAAGGGAACTGAATATTTCCTTGGAAAGGGCCGTTGATTATCTGAAAGATAAAGGGATTGCGATTGAAGCGAATCCGAACGCGAAAATTTCCGAGAGAGAATTCGGCATCCTGCAGGACCAATTTGCAGGCGACAGGGGAAACAAGGAAGCTTCCAAGGAAGTAGGCGAGGAAAAAAGGAAAGAAAAAGAAGCGCTTCGCATCGAGCGCGAGCGTGAAATCGAAGAAAAACGCAGGCAGGACGAGGAGCGTCTTCGGAGCCAGCAGGAAGTCATTAAGGCTAAGGCAGTGGTGACCGGCCCGAAAACCGTCGGAAGTATCGACCTGAACCCGAAAAAGCCTGTAGTTGCTGAACAGAAAGCCGCGGAACCCGTTAAGCCGGAACCTGCAAAACCGGAAGCGCCAAAAGCGGAAACGCCTGTTGCTGCCGCTCCTTCAGCAAGCACGACCGAGAAGGCCGCGCCCACGCCGGCTGCTGCGCCCGCTCAGGATGAGGCCATTACGACACAGTATGTGCAGCTCTCGGGGGCGACTTTTACGGGGCAGACTATTGATTTGTCGCAGTTTGACAAGCCCAAAAAGAAAAGAGAAGATCTCAAGATTACACCCAATAACCCCGGCGCAAACGCTGCGGGTGCCGCTGGGCAGAATAAGAATAAGCGCAAGCGCATCATGCCAAAACCGGGTGCTACCGGCGCAGGTCAGGGCAACAGTGCCGGAAACAATGCGAATAGGGGTCCCGGCGGAAAGCCTGGATTCAATAAACCGGGCAGCCGTCCGGCTATTGTAGCCAAAGTAGAGCCGACCGAAGAGGAAGTGAAAAACCAGATCCGGGAAACGCTTGAAAAACTTCAGGGTAAAGGCGGCAAGTCGAAGGCAGCCAAGTACCGAAGAGACAAGAGGGAAACGCACCGCCAGAAATCCGAGGACGAACAGCGTTCGCTCGAGGAAGGCAGCAAAACCATCAAGGTTACCGAATTCGTAACCGTCGGCGAAATCGCCACGATGATGGACGTGCCGATTACCAAAGTCATCGGTACCTGCATGTCGCTTGGGATTATGGTAACCATGAACCAGCGTCTGGATGCCGAAACGCTTACGATTGTTGCAGACGAATTTGGTTTCGATGTAGAGTTTATTACCTCTGATATTGAAGAAAACATTAAGGTGGTCGAGGACCGCGAAGAAGACCTTGTCACGCGCGCCCCGATTGTCACGGTAATGGGTCACGTCGATCACGGAAAGACATCGCTGCTCGATTATATCCGAAAGGAAAACGTAATCGCCGGAGAATCCGGAGGCATTACCCAGCACATTGGTGCTTATGGGGTAACTTTGGACAACGGACAAAAAATTGCATTCCTCGATACTCCGGGTCACGAGGCATTTACCGCCATGCGTGCGCGTGGTGCCCAGGTGACCGATATTGCCATTATCGTAGTGGCAGCGGACGATGACATCATGCCGCAGACTAAGGAAGCGATCAGCCACGCCCAGGCGGCGAATGTGCCGATCATCTTCGCCATCAACAAGGTCGATAAGCCCAATGCCAATCCAGAGAAAATCAAGGAAAGGCTGGCTGGTATGAACCTTCTTGTGGAAGACTGGGGTGGAAAAATCCAATCGCACGATATTTCGGCCAAGGTCGGAACAGGCGTAAAGGATCTTTTGGAAAAAGTACTGCTCGAAGCCGAAATCCTCGATTTGAAGGCCAATCCGAACAAGCCTGCCTCAGGAACTGTGGTAGAAGCCTTTCTTGACAAAGGCAAAGGATATGTATCGACCATCCTGGTTCAGGAAGGAACGCTCAAGGTAGGCGATTATATGCTTGCCGGAAAACACCATGGTAAAATTAAGGCCATGCACGACGAGCGCGGGCATGTCGTAAAAGAAGCCGGGCCATCCACGCCGGTATCGGTACTTGGATTGGATGGGGCTGCGACAGCCGGTGACAAGTTCAATGTCTTTGAAGACGAAAGGGAAGCCAAGGCCATTGCGGCAAAACGTACCCAACTGATGCGCGAGCAATCCGTACGTACGCAAAGGCATATCACGCTTGCAGAGATCGGCAGGCGTATTGCACTGGGCCAGTTTAAGGAACTCAACATCATCCTTAAGGGAGACGTTGACGGGTCAGTAGAAGCGCTTTCGGACTCGTTTTCGAAATTGTCTACTGAGGAAATCCAGATCAACATCATCCACAAAGGCGTAGGGGCCATTACCGAGACCGATGTCATGCTGGCTTCAGCTTCTGACGCGATCATTATCGGATTCAACGTGCGTCCTGCAGGAAATGCGAGGGCATTGGCCGATAAGGAGGAAATTGACATCCGAAACTATTCCATCATTTACGATGCGATCGACGACCTGAAAGATGCGATGGAAGGCATGCTCTCTCCTGAGATGAAGGAGGAGATTACCGGAACTGCCGAAATCAGGGAAGTATTCAAGATTTCTAAAGTGGGATCGATTGCGGGCTGTATGGTAACCGACGGGAAAATATTCAGGAATTCTAAAATACGGATCATCCGTGAAGGCGTTGTGGTGCATACCGGAGAACTGGCAACACTGAAGCGTTTCAAGGACGACGTCAAGGAAGTATCGAAAGGATACGACTGCGGAATCCAGATTAAGGGGTATAACGACATCGAGCAACTGGATCTGATCGAAGCCTTCCAGGAAGTGGCGGTAAAGAAAAAGTTGAAATAACCTGCGGACTGGCTGAACAAAGTCTGAATTTCGCGATAGATATTAAAAAAGCGCCCTTTTGGGGCGCTTTTTTTGTAATGTGATATAGGTCAAAACTGATGTCTCGACGGTGAGGAGAAAATCGGTTACTTATTAGGCCTGATCAGCAGCGCATTGGGGTACTCTCCCTTGATTTCACTGAGGCTGCGTTCCGCTTCGATGCGGGTTTTCAGGTTTCCTACCCACACTTTGTAGAAAGGTGTATTGAAGATGATCGTCCCGTCATAATTTTTGAACTTTTTCCTGAAATCGGCCAGCGCTTTTTTGGATGTTTCGCTGTCTCCGGTATAAATCTGGATTTTGTAGCGGTCATTCACGGTAATCGAGGAATTAATCCTGCGCTTTTCCTTCAATAGGTTTTCGAACTTCGGATCCTGCGTGATGATCGTTTTCGACTCCTGCGAAAACATCGGGACGGCGGACAAAATTAAAATGCCAATGGTCCACAAAGCCGTCTTCCCGTTCCATTTTTTCATAAGTATATGTTTTTTAAACAAATGTAATATTTCCTGCAATACTAAGGCTCCGCAAATTATTTAGAATTGGTATAAATTGGATATTAAGATATATTTAAGGTTTTGAGAATGGTTCTTAAGTCGTATTTTTGTGCAGGTTTAAAAAGGGTGTATTGTGCTTTTTCACTGACAATCAGGGAGAAAGACTGCGCCTACATTAGTCGATAATCATTTAAAATATGAAAAAGGTGGGTAACCATAATTCGATTTCGAGAAATTTATTTTACAGTTTGGCGATTCTGCTGGCTTTTTCCTTCACTTCATTTGCTCAAGATCCTGCTGCTCCGGTGGCTACCGCGATGGCTGCTCCGGCAACGACTGCGGCTCCTGCGGCTGCGGGTGATCCTGCGGCGGGAAAGGCCTTGTTTAATGCCAACTGTGCTGCCTGTCACAAGCTTGACACTAAAATGACCGGTCCTGCTTTGAGGAATGTTGCGGAAAAGCATGATAAGGAGTGGCTTTATAAGTGGATCCATAACAGCTCTGAGATGATCAAGTCCGGGGACGCTGCGGCTGTGAAATTATTTGAGGAAAATAACAAATCGGTCATGACGGCTTTCCCGCAATTGTCAACTACTGATATTGATAACATTATTGCATACACCTCTGAGCCGGCTCCGGTTGCTGAGAAAACTACTTCGGCCGGGCCTCCGGGAACTGCTGCTGAAGGGGGTATGTCAAACAATCTGATCCTTGGAATCCTGGTGATTGTTTTGGCGGTGCTTATTGTGATGTTGGTGCTTGTGGGCCGCACACTCAAAAGGATTGCTGCTGCCAATGGCGTTGTTTATGCCGAAAAGGAACCTCGTATCTCAATCTGGAAGGCCTACGCCAAAAACCAATTCCTCGTTCTGGTGACAGCGATATTCCTTCTTCTAGCGAGCGGATACTACGTGTACGGATTCCTGATGCAGGTGGGTGTTGACCAGGACTACCAGCCGGTACAGCCAATCCATTATTCACATAAAATCCACGCGGGAGATAACGGCATCGACTGTAAATATTGCCACTCTTCGGCAAGGGTCAGTAAGAATGCAGGCATCCCTTCTTTGAATGTTTGTATGAACTGCCATAAGAACATTTCTGAGTTCCAGGGCGACAAGGATTCGATCTATGATTATTCCAAAGAGTTCTATACAGGAGAAATCCAGAAATTATATGATGCCGTGGGCTGGGATAAGACTGCCCAGAAATACACTGGGAAATCCCATCCTGTAAAATGGACACGCATCCACAATCTTCCTGATTTCGCATACTTCAATCACTCACAGCACGTAACGGTTGCCGGTGTTGAATGCCAGAAGTGTCACGGTCCGGTGCAAACGTACGAAGTGCAGAAACAATTTGCGCCATTGACCATGGGATGGTGTATCAACTGCCACCGCGAAACTGAAGTGAAAATGGAAGGTAACGATTACTACAAGAAAATCCATGAAGAACTGTCTAAAAGATATGGCGTTGACAAGCTGACTGCTGCGCAAATGGGTGGTCTTGAGTGCGGAAAATGCCACTACTAACATCCGGATCGGACAGTAAAACAAAAATTATTAAGAAGCTAATATTTATATAAGATGTCATCAAACAAAAAATACTGGAAAAGTGTTGAAGAACTAAACGAAAATAGTTCTATTGTTGAGGCGTTAAGGAATAACGAGTTTGTCGAAGCCATCCCAACCGATGAGTTTCTTGGGGATAAGGAAGCGCTGTCTTCTTCGTCAACAACGCGTCGTGATTTCTTAAAGTACGTTGGATTTTCAACCGCAGCAGCATCTCTCGCCGCTTGTGAAGGTCCTGTAGTTAAATCAATTCCTTATGTAGTACAACCCGAGCAAATCATTCCGGGTGTTTCGAACTTCTACGCGACTTCGGTATTCGACGGATTTGATTTCGCCAACATCCTTGTAAAAACAAGAGAAGGCCGTCCGATTAAGATTGAAAACAATACGATTGCGGGTGCGTCATTCTCTGCCAATGCCAGGGTGCATGCTTCTATTTTGTCGTTGTACGACAACATGCGTTTGAAGCAACCGAAGGTTAACGGCAAAGATGCTTCATGGACAGAGGCTGATGCAGAAATAAGAAAAGGTCTGGCTGCTGCCAAGGCTAACGGTGGGCAGGTGGTATTGCTTACCGGAACTTTGGCGAGTCCTTCAACAGAGAAGCTGATTTCAGAATTTATTGCCCAAAATCCGAATGCAAAGCACGTAGTGTATGATGCGGTGTCATCATCCGCGGCGCTGGATGCTTATGAAATGGTTTACGGGGAGCGCGCTTTGGTTAATTACGATTTTTCAAAAGCAGACACCATTGTTTCAGTAGGTGCAGATTTTCTCGGAGACTGGCAGGGTGGCGGTTATGATGCAGGTTATGCCAAAGGCAGGGTTCCCGCAAATAACCGCATGTCCAAGCATTTCCAGATGGAGTCCAATATGACTTTGTCAGGTGCTGCTGCAGATAATAGGATCCCGATGACGACTGCGCAACAAAAACATGCGTTGGCGCACATATATAATGTAATCGTTGGTGGCGGTGCTTCAGTTAACCTCGATGCAAAAGTAAAGGCCGGTGTTGAAAAAGCGGCACAACAGTTAAAATCATCCGGATCAAAAGGACTTTTGGTTTCCGGGATCCAGGATAAGAACGCACAATTGCTTGTCTTGGCAATCAACAACAGGCTGGCCAGCGAGGCGTTCCTGACTGCAGGGCTGAGACAAATCCGAAAAGGATCCAACGAAAAAGTGGCCCAACTCGTTAATGATGTCATTGGCGGGAAAGTTCAGGCGCTGATCATGAGTGGTATCAATCCTGTGTACTCTCTGCCGAATGGTAAGGCCTTTGGTGAAGCGATTAAGAAAATGCCGCTTTCCGTTGCATTCTCTTTGAGGGAAGACGAAACAGCGATGATGTCTAAAGTGGCCGTCGGTACTACGCATTATCTGGAATCATGGAACGATTTAAGTTTGCTGAAAGGGACATATGCCTTAACGCAGCCAACAATCCGCCCATTGTTCCCGCAGACAAAGCAATTTCAGGAAGCATTGTTGGCTTGGACCGGAAAAACCGGTACGTTTTATGATTATGTTAAGGCCAATTCGGCTTCGTATATTGCGGGTTCTACATGGAATCAGGTATTGCACGATGGTGTTTTCGGAACTCCGATGGCACAAATCGGCGGGTCGGCTGATGGGTCGGGTGCGGCTGCTGCACTTGCACAGGCTAAACACTCCGGGACTGAGTTGGTACTGTATACCAAAACAGGAATGGGCGATGGCCAGCAGGCACACAACCCATGGTTGCAGGAATTCCCTGATCCTATCACAAGGGTTTCATGGGACAATTATGTAACTGTTTCAGCTAAGGATGCCAAAGAATGGAAGCTCGAGAATTACAATGTTGCCAATGGTGGACTTAACGGAAGTTATGTGACGCTCGAAGTAAACGGTGTGAAACTTGAAAATGTCCCTGTAATTATACAGCCCGGACAGGCTATGGGAACAGTAGGTGTAGCACTGGGTTACGGAAAAACCGCTGCCCTGAAAGAAGAAATGCAAGTGGGCGTTAACGCTTACACACTCTATAATAACTTTAATGATGTCCAGTCGGTTAAGGTATCCAAGTCATCCGGCGTCCACGAATTTGCGTGTATCCAGCTGCACAAGACCTTAATGGGCCGCGGAGACATCATCAAAGAGACCACGTTGAAAATCTTTAGCTCCGAGGATGCTGAAAAATGGAATGAGCAACCTGTAGTGTCTTTGGATCACAAGGAAGTTCCTGCTACTTCGGTTGATTTATGGGAGCCTTTCGATCACTCTGTGGGCCATCACTTTAACCTTTCGATTGACTTGAATGCCTGTACGGGATGCGGCGCCTGCGTTATCGCCTGCCACGCTGAGAATAACGTTCCGGTAGTAGGAAAGTCTGAGATGAGGAGAAGCCGCGATATGCACTGGTTGCGCATCGATAGGTATTATTCTTCAGAGGAGACTTTTGCCAAAGACGATATCAAGAAAGAGGAGTTTGACGGATTGTTTGGTGAAAAAGGTTCTTTGGGCGGTTTCGGAGAAATGGAAAATGCCTATGCTGAGAACCCTCAGGTCGCCTTCCAGCCGGTAATGTGCCAGCACTGTAACCATGCTCCTTGTGAAACGGTTTGTCCGGTAGCTGCCACTTCGCACTCGCGTCAGGGGCAAAACCATATGGCTTACAACCGTTGTGTTGGGACCAGATACTGCGCGAACAACTGTCCGTATAAAGTGCGTCGTTTCAACTGGTTCTTATATGCGAACAATGATGAGTTCGATTACCATATGAATAACGATATGGGCCGCATGGTTCTGAATCCGGACGTAAATGTACGTTCGCGTGGGGTCATGGAGAAATGCTCTATGTGTATCCAGAAAACACAACTGACTATCCTTACGGCAAAACGCGAAGGAAGGGAAGTGAAAAAAGACGAATTCGAGACCGCCTGTTCGGCCGCCTGTTCATCAGGGGCAATGGTTTTCGGAGACGTAAACAATAAAGAAAGCAAGGTAGCCGAATTGGCACAGGATGACAGGATGTATCATTTGCTAGAGCACGTAGGGACAAAACCGAATGTGTTCTACCATGTTAAAGTCAGAAATACCTAACTAGAATAATTAATCAGAAACAATATAAAGGATTATGTCGTCTCACTACGAAGCACCCATTAGGAAACCTTTAGTCATAGGTGATAAAACTTATCACGATGTAACAGTTGATGTCGCTGCGCCGGTTGAAGGTAAGGCAAATAAACAATGGTGGGTGGTTTTTTCCATCGCATTGGCCGCTTTCCTTTGGGGAATAGGCTGCATCACTTACACCATCTCGACAGGTATCGGGGTTTGGGGATTAAACAGAACGGTCAACTGGGCTTGGGATATTACCAACTTCGTTTGGTGGGTAGGTATCGGGCACGCAGGAACGCTGATCTCTGCCGTACTGTTGCTGTTCCGCCAGAAATGGAGAATGGCCATCAACCGTTCTGCGGAAGCCATGACCATCTTCTCGGTAGTTCAGGCCGGTTTGTTCCCAATCATCCACATGGGACGTCCATGGTTGGCATACTGGGTACTTCCGATCCCAAACCAGTTCGGATCACTTTGGGTGAACTTCAACTCGCCGCTGCTTTGGGACGTATTTGCAATCTCCACGTATCTATCTGTATCATTGGTATTCTGGTGGACAGGTTTGTTACCGGATTTCGCAATGATCAGGGACAGGGCGGTAACGCCGTTTACAAAAAAGATTTATTCTATCATCAGTTTCGGATGGAGCGGTCGTGCAAAGGACTGGCAGCGTTTTGAGGAAGTTTCGCTGGTACTTGCCGGTTTGGCAACGCCACTTGTACTTTCGGTGCACACCATCGTATCCTTTGACTTTGCTACGTCAGTAATTCCCGGATGGCATACCACTATTTTCCCTCCATATTTCGTTGCCGGGGCGGTATTCTCTGGTTTTGCGATGGTAAACACGCTTCTTATCATCATGAGGAAAGTGTCTCATCTTGAAGCCTACATCACCATCCAGCATATCGAACTGATGAACATCATCATTATGATTACGGGATCTATCGTAGGTGTCGCTTACATCACTGAGCTCTTCGTTGCCTGGTATTCAGGAGTAGAATACGAACAGTACGCGTTCCTTAACCGTGCGACCGGACCTTACTGGTGGGCATACTGGTCGATGATGACCTGCAACGTATTCTCCCCACAGTTCATGTGGTTCAAGAAGCTGCGTACGAGCATCATGTTTTCGTTCATCATTTCCATCGTAGTAAATATCGGGATGTGGTTTGAAAGGTTTGTGATCATCGTGACGTCACTGCACAGGGACTACCTGCCATCTTCATGGACGATGTTCCAGCCTACATTCGTCGACATCGGAATATTCATAGGAACCATCGGATTCTTCTTCGTGTTGTTCCTGTTGTATGCAAGGGCGTTCCCTGTAATCGCACAGGCGGAGGTGAAGACAATCCTGAAATCATCGGGAGACAATTATAAAAGATTAAGAGAAGCAAATAAAGATTCACACCATGAGTAGTAATAAAGTTATTTACGCTATTTACAATGATGATGACGTGCTGATGGATGCCGTAAAGAAAACGCGCGCAGCCCACCATCACATTGAAGAAGTTTTCACGCCGTTTCCTGTGCACGGATTGGACAAGGCAATGGGGCTTGCGCCCACAAGGCTGGCCATTTGCGCGTTCATTTACGGTTTGTGCGGACTCTCATTCGCTACCTGGATGATGAATAATATAATGATTTCAGACTGGCCTCAGGATATCGGAGGTAAGCCGAGCTTCAGCTACATACAGAACATGCCGGCTTTTGTGCCTGTGATGTTCGAGATGACCGTATTTTTCGCAGCCCACCTTATGGTAATCACTTTCTATATGAGAAGCAGGCTGTGGCCGTTCAAGCAGGCTGAGAACCCGGATGTAAGGACAACAGATGACCATTTCCTGATGGAAGTTTCCGTAAAAGGAAATGAAGACGATATGGTTGCTTTCTTCCAGAATACCGGAGCAGTCGAAGTTAAAGTAATTGAGAAACATTAATCACAGATATGAAAACGGTAAACAAATTAGTGTTTTTATTAGCATTGTCAGCCATTGCGGTTTCCTGTCATAATAAGGAAAATCCGAATTACCAATACATGCCGAATATGTACCAGTCCGTGGGTTATGAAACCTATTCAGAGTCCAAAGCCTTCCGCAATGGCAAAGAAGGGCAACTGCCACCGGACGGCACGATCAAGAGAGGCTATGTCCCTTATGAGTATCCGAATACCACCGATGGCTACAACGCCGCGAAGGCCAACCTGAAATCCCCTTTGGATTCAACAGCCGTCGACATGGACAAAGCCGGGCAGCTTTTCAACATTTACTGTGCGATTTGCCACGGTGAAAAAGGTGATGGGAAAGGCAATCTTTCCAAACGGGAGAAGTTTCTTGGTGTCCCAAGTTATAAAGACAGGGTAATCACTGAAGGCAGTGTTTTCCATGTGGAAACTTTCGGACTGAACTCAATGGGATCTTATGCCAACCAGCTTGATACACACGAACGCTGGATGGTTGCTGCTTATGTAATGAAGCTGAAAAGCGAACTTTAAAATTGTATAACACACTGATTTACTAGATATGTACACATTTTCAAGCAAGTTAAAAACACTTTCGATAGTCCTGATGATTCTTGGAATCCTCGGAATAGGATACGGTTTTTTAAGTGCACCAAAAAATACGGCTGACGTCGAGAAAATCCTGAAAGAGGAAGAAGCGCACCATGGAGGCGGTCACCACGAGGCAGCGGCTGCTCCGGCACATGAAATGCCAAAGGTGCTTCCGGCTGAAGAAGGTCATGCTGAAGAAGCCCATCATGAAGCTGCGGCCCCTGCGGTTGCTGTAACGAGTGCTGATAGTACATCGGTGAAATTGTTGGATACCATCGCCGTAGATTCGGCGAAAGTGGCTGTAGCGCCAGTAACGGACGAAGGGCATCACGCCGAGACGAAAGCTGGGCATGTTGAAGAACATCACCTGACTGCGGCTGAAGAGAAGGCACACCACGAAGAGCATGTGAATCACGTGTTTCACCAATTGCAGAACAAGCCTTGGTCTGCGTTATATGTTGCCTGTATTTTTGTAATGCTGATTTCTTTGGGTGCTTTGGCATTCTACGCGATTCAACAAGTTGCCCAGGCGGGCTGGTCACCGGTACTTTTCCGTGTGATGCAGGGAATCACGGCCTATCTTCCGGTTGGATCTGTTATATTTTTCATATTGCTGGTTTTGGCCGGATTGCACTACAATCATTTATTCGTTTGGATGGCGGACGGCATCACTGAAAAAGGACACGAGAATTACGACAAGCTGGTTGCGGCCAAATCAGGCTACCTGAACTTTCCATTCTGGATTATCCGCGCCGCTGTATTCCTGATCGGTTGGAATTTATACCGTTATTTCTCCAGAAGGAACTGTCTGGCACAGGACGAAGCTTCAGATAATTCGTTCTACAAAAAGAATTTTAAGATGTCGGCGACGTTTCTTGTTTTCTTCATCGTGACCGAGTCGATTATGTCCTGGGATTGGATCATGTCGGTTGACCCGCACTGGTTCAGTACATTATTCGGCTGGTATGTGTTCGCCAGTTTCTTTGTAAGCGGTATCACGACTATCGCTATGGTTACACTGTACCTGAAGTCAAAAGGGTATCTGGAACACGTGAACAACAGCCACATCCATGACCTAGCAAAATTCATGTTTGGTATCAGTGTGTTCTGGACTTATTTATGGTTCTCACAATTCATGCTGATCTGGTACGCGGACATTCCGGAAGAGGTTACCTATTTCTGGACGAGGATCGAACTGTACAACCTGCCTTTCTTCGGCGCTGTTGTGATGAACTTCGTTTTCCCGATCCTTATCCTGATCAACTCAGATTTCAAGCGACTCACCTGGGTGGTTGTAATGGCTGGTATCGTAATCCTGTTCGGTCACTATGTGGATTTCTTCAACATGATTATGCCGGGAACAGTAGGAGATCGCTGGTTTATAGGTATTCCTGAAATCGGATCATTGTGTTTCTTCATCGGATTATTCCTTTTGGTAGTATTTACCGCGCTGACCAAAGCACCGTTATTACCGAAACGCAATCCTTTCATTGAAGAAAGCAAACATTTTCATTATTAATATTTAAAGCACAAACAGATGACAAGTTGGTTGGTAATTATTGTTTTAGTTCTATTATCGATTGCCGTTTGGCAACTGACTAAAATATTTGATTTGACTCAGGTCGGAGGGCAGGCCAATAGAACCGAGGTTGCCGATGATAAGGATAACAACGTTCAGGGCTACTTAATGTTTGGCTTTTTGGCATTCATTTATATTTTTACGATTTACGGGTTGTTGAAATGGGGTCACTTTGTATTGAGTAATCCTGCTTCTGAGCACGGAAAGGAAATCGACAGGCTGATGAACATCACCTGGGTCCTAATTTTTATCGTCCAGGCGGTAACACAGGTTTTACTACACTATTTCGCTTTCAAATACAGGGGTAAAAAAGAACAGAAGGCGCTTTACTTTGCTGATAACAGCAGGCTTGAAGTCATCTGGAGCGTTATTCCGGCCGTAGTACTTGCGGGTCTTATTTTATACGGTTTGTACGCTTGGACAAATATCATGTTCGTGAATGAAAAAACCGAAAAGGTTATGGTTGTCGAAGTGTATGCCAAGCAATTCCAGTGGGAAGCGAGGTATTCAGGTACGGATAATGTACTCGGTAAGGCGAATGTAAGGTATATTGAAGGCGTAAATACTTTGGGTGTCGACATGAGCGACCCGAACGCGCAGGATGATAAGACGGCCACTGAACTGCACTTGCCTAAAGGTGTAAAGGTGTTGTTTAAATTCCGTTCCCAGGATGTATTGCACTCAGCTTATTTCCCACACTTCCGCGCGCAGATGAACTGCGTTCCGGGGATGGTAACGCAATTTGCATTCACTCCTACTATTACCACACAAGAGATGCGTGCTAATGAAGACATGATTAAGAAGGTGGAAAACATCAACAGGATCAGGTCAGAGAAAAGTAAGAAATTGGTGGCTGAAGGTAAAACGGCTTTAGACCCTTACGTATTTGATTACTTACTGCTGTGTAATAAAATCTGCGGTCCTTCGCACTACAACATGCAAATGAAGGTCGTCATCGACGAACCACAGGATTTTAAGAAGTGGATAGATGGGCAAAAAACTTTGGCCCAGGCGGTAAAAGAGGACAAGGCTTCAAAAGAAGCACCGGCCCAGGAAGCGCCAACGGCCACTCCGGCCGCTGCAGATTCTACAAAGACCATGGCGCAATTGATTAAAAAATAGTCTCTTAAAATAAAAATAAAAGTACATATGTCAGCAATAGCTCACGATCACGGACACGATAACCACGCTCATGAAGAGCACCACCATAAGGATACGTTTATTACCAAATATATCTTTAGCATTGATCATAAAATGATCGCCAAGCAATACCTGCTTACCGGTATTGTGATGGGTGTTATCGGAGTGGGGATGTCAATGCTTTTCAGGATGCAGTTGGCGTGGCCAGAAGAATCATTCAGGATTTTTAATTTTCTTTTGGGAGATAAGTTTGCTCCAAACGGAGTAATGCGCAACGATATCTACCTGGCGCTCGTAACCATACACGGTACCATCATGGTGTTCTTTGTACTGACTGCAGCGCTTAGTGGTACTTTCAGTAACCTATTGATTCCATTGCAGTGCGGCGCACGTGATATGGCTTCCGGTTTTATGAATATGATATCATACTGGCTGTTTTTCCTTTCGAGCGTTGTAATGATCTGTTCTTTGTTCGTGGAATCCGGGCCGGCATCTGCGGGATGGACCATTTATCCACCCCTGAGCGCACTGCCACAGGCGATTCCGGGATCAGGAACGGGAATGACATTGTGGTTGGTTTCTATGGCCATTTTCATCGCATCCTCATTGATGGGTTCCCTGAACTATGTGGTCACTGTAATTAACCTCAGGACTAAAGGAATGAGCATGACAAGATTGCCGCTCACCATCTGGGCATTCTTCATCACCGCTGTTATCGGTATCGTATCATTCCCTGTGCTTTTGTCTGCGGCATTGCTGCTGATTATGGATAGAAGCTTCGGAACATCATTCTTCCTTTCTGATATTTACATCGCTGGAGAAGTGTTACACTATCAGGGCGGTTCTCCGGTATTGTTCGAGCACCTTTTCTGGTTCCTTGGTCACCCGGAAGTATATATCGTATTACTCCCTGCATTGGGGATCACTTCTGAGATTATAGCAACCAATTCGCGCAAGCCTATCTTCGGATACCGCGCGATGATCGCTTCCATCCTTGCCATTGCATTCTTGTCCACAATCGTATGGGGTCACCACATGTTCCTTTCCGGAATGAACCCATTCCTTGGTTCCGTATTTACATTTACGACTTTATTGATCGCCATCCCATCTGCGGTTAAGGCATTCAACTATATTACGACGCTCTGGAAAGGAAACCTGCAGCTCAACCCTGCAATGCTTTTCTCTATCGGATTGGTGTCGACGTTCATTACCGGAGGTCTTACAGGAATCATCCTTGGTGACAGTACGCTGGACATCAACGTACACGATACGTATTTCGTTGTGGCCCACTTCCACCTTGTAATGGGTATCTCGGCGCTTTACGGAATGTTTGCGGGAATCTACCACTGGTATCCGAAAATGTTCAAGCGTATGCTGAATAAGAATTTAGGTTACATCCACTTCTGGGTGACCGCGGTTTGTGCGTATGGCGTTTTCTTCCCGATGCACTTCATCGGGATGGCCGGATTGCCAAGGCGTTATTATACCAATACAAACTTCCCGCTTTTCGATGACCTTCAGGACGTAAACGTGTTGATTACGACATTTGCACTTGTTGGAGGCGCATTTCAATTGGTGTTCCTTTTCAATTTCTTCTACAGTATTTTCTACGGTAAGAAGACAGTTCAGAATCCATGGAGGTCAAATACCCTGGAGTGGACAGCACCAATCGAACACCTTCACGGGAACTGGGACGGACCTATACCTGAAGTTCACAGGTGGCCGTATGACTACAGCAAGCCGGGACATGATGAAGACTTCATTCCTCAAACCGTGCCGATGATGCCCGGAGAAGAAGAACTTCACCATTAATACTGATTATAAAGCCTTCCCTAACGGAAGGCTTTTTTTGTATTGCGGCTTTTTAATTTCTTATATTTATCCAAAATATGTTGTCATGGAAAATAGCAAGGAATATTCTAATGCGGAATTGACCATCGTCTGGAAACCCGGAATCTGTATCCATTCGGGTATTTGCGCGCGCGGATTGCCAAATGTCTTCAAACCCAGGGAAAAGCCATGGATTGATCAGCATGGTGCCTCATCACAGGAAATTATGGCTCGCATTGACCTCTGCCCTTCAAAGGCATTATCCTACTACACCCACAACGAAAAACCCCAAACCAATGGATGACTTTAGCATCAACGAAGACAAAAAGCGATTCGAACTCAAAGTAGACGGGCACATCGCATTTATCGAATTCATTCTGACCAATGACAATACCATGTTCCTCACGCACACGGAAGTCCCGTCTGCACTCGAGGGCAAGGGCGTCGGCAGTCGCATCGTCGAAAAAGCATTGCAACACCTCGCCGACCACAATTACAAGCTCGCGCCGCTGTGTCCGTTCGTCGCAAAATACCTGACCCGACATACAGACTGGAAGTCCATATTGGCGCCGGGTTACAACGTCTGATTTAAATCCATCACCGTTTCGGTTAATAACTATATTTGCGGCATGAACGAGAACCTGAATCCGACCAATAAGCACTTCAATAACGACGAGCTCGATCTTGAAAAGAAGTTGCGCCCACTGGCCTTTGACGATTTCGCCGGCCAGGATCAGGTGCTCGACAATCTCAAGGTTTTTGTGGAAGCGGCCAACCTGCGTTCCGAAGCCCTCGACCATACGTTATTCCACGGCCCGCCCGGATTGGGAAAAACCACTTTGGCAAACATCCTGGCCAACGAATTGGGGGTCGCGATTAAGATTACTTCGGGGCCGGTGCTGGACAAACCCGGTGATCTGGCCGGTTTGCTGACCAACCTTGAAGAACGTGATGTGCTGTTCATAGACGAGATACACCGCCTGAGCCCGATAGTCGAAGAATACCTGTACTCGGCCATGGAAGATTTCAAGATCGATATCATGATCGAATCCGGCCCGAATGCCAGAAGCGTACAAATCGGGCTGAATCCATTTACACTCGTCGGTGCGACGACACGTTCCGGTTTGTTGACTGCGCCGATGCGTGCGCGTTTCGGGATCCAAAGCCGCCTGCAGTACTACACCACAGAATTACTTACGACTATTGTCCAGCGCAGCTCGGCGATTCTCAAAATGCCGATAACAATGGAAGCCGCCATCGAGATTGCGGGACGAAGCCGCGGTACGCCACGTATCGCCAATGCGTTGCTGCGTCGCGTCCGTGATTTTGCCCAGATCAAAGGCAACGGGAAAATAGACATTGAGATCGCGCGCTATTCGCTTAAGGCCTTACACGTCGATGCGCACGGCCTCGATGAAATGGACAATAAGATCCTCAATACCATCATTGACAAGTTCAAGGGCGGGCCGGTCGGCCTTTCGACACTCGCCACAGCAGTTTCCGAAAGCAGTGAGACCATCGAAGAGGTCTATGAGCCATTCCTGATCCAGGAAGGTTTTATCATGCGCACACCCCGCGGGCGCGAAGTGACCGAGAAGGCTTATAAACATTTGGGGAAGGTAAAAACCGGCATACAGGGCGGTTTGTTTTAGGGCGTTGCCTCCGGCCGGGCTGTCCGCTGTATCTTTTCCTCACCCTGCGGGTTCGAAAAAGGATGCCGCTGCCATCCCTAACGCAAATCCCGGTCCAATGGAAGCTTTCCGTATCTTTGCGGCAGCATGATTGAAAATAAATCCAGATATGCCGAGTTTATCAAGTCCGAAGCCAGGCGCCTTGGCTTCCTGTCCTGCGGCATTTCCAAGGCGGGTTTTTTAGAGCAGGAAGCGCCAAGGCTCGAGACGTGGCTCAACAACCAACACCATGGACGGATGGCGTATATGGAAAACCATTTCGATAAACGCCTTGACCCGACCAGGCTCGTCGAAGGGTCTAAAAGTGTTGTCTCACTGCTGTTGAATTATTATCCGTCAGAAAGCCAGGCAGCCGATTCCTATAAGATTTCAAAATACGCCTATGGTCAGGATTATCATTTTGTAATCAAAGAAAAGCTTAAGGAGTTGCTTCATGCGATCCAGACTGAAATCGGGGAAGTCGGCGGACGGGCATTCGTCGATTCAGCACCCGTGCTTGACAAAGCCTGGGCCGCTAAAAGCGGGCTGGGATGGATCGGCAAAAACGCCAATTTGCTGACCAGGCAGACCGGCTCGTTCTACTTCATCGCGGAACTGATCCTTGACTTAGAGCTCGAGTACGATCACGCCGTTACCGACCATTGTGGCTCCTGTACCGCATGCATCGACGCCTGCCCAACGGATGCCATCGTAGCGCCCTACGTGGTCGATGGCAGCAAATGCATCTCCTATTTTACGATTGAACTCAAAGACAACCTTCCCGCCGAAATGAAGGGACGGTTTGACGATTGGGCCTTCGGGTGTGATGTATGCCAGGATGTGTGCCCCTGGAACCGGTTCTCGAAGGCGCATCAGGAGCCTTTGTTCAATCCGCACCCCGACCTGTTGTCGATGTCGAAAAAAGATTGGCAGGAAATCACCGAGGACACTTTCCGGAAAGTATTCAAGGATTCGGCTGTAAATCGCACAAAGTTTGAAGGCTTGAAACGCAATATCGATTTCCTGCAACCGGAATAAGTATCTTAGATAGTCCGGACGTGCTGCACCGCAGTGCGAATCAAAGCCGCCATTTTGCATAGCGCTTCCACTGTTTTACCGCGTAGTCCCGTATCGTCCGCGGGGCAGTTTTAAAAGCGGCATCCAATTCGTATTCGCCGCCTGTCACCTGTTCGCCCATAATCAGTTTTTCCTCCCCCCGCATCGCATATTTCTGTGTGCATTCATACATGATGATTTTCATGGCACGCGGACTCACATCACCGCGGCAGGCCATTTTATAAACCAGCCATACTTCACTGACGCCATCAGCGTCAAGGTCGGTGATGGCTATGGCGCTGCCCGTAAACGAGGCCTCGACGTCGACCGGACAATCTTTTTCGCCGTCATAAACCGTCCAGTCAGGCTGCATAGCACCGTTGATAAAATGGTACGCGAACAGTTCGGCATTTTTGTGCGCTCCCGATTCGTAAATCCCCGTTTCAGTGAGGAACAGCGCGTTGTCCCCATGGGCATCCGTCCATTGCAGGCCCTTAAAGAATTGTCCTGAGAAATGAAAACCTTTTGGAAGGTCTTTCTGCCAAAGCGTCTTTGTCGGAATGCCCACCTGCCCAAATGCAAAGCAACCAAGGAGCAGGAGCAACAGGTATCGGCTTTTCATGGTTTCCTTTTTTCCAAAGTTACTCAGCCGTCCGTTAAAAAAAGTCAGGTTCACAAAATATTATGATTGTGAAAGCGTGTCAGGAAATGTGCAACCAACCGGTCAATGTGTCGCGAGGCGCATCGGTAAAAAAACTTTCCATATTCCGACCCTAAAGCCTACCTTTGTGAGTCGGAAAAAAATCATACCCAATGAACAAATACAGCAAACGCCGCGAAGCCCTGTTATACCACGCGAAACCCAAGCCGGGAAAAATCCAGGTGGTTCCCACTAAAAAATATGCCACGCAGCGCGACCTCTCTCTGGCCTATTCGCCGGGCGTTGCAGAGCCATGCCTTGAGATTGCCAAAGATGTCAACAATGTGTACAAATACACTGCGAAAGGCAACCTTGTTGCGGTAATTTCCAATGGTACGGCGGTGCTTGGGCTGGGCGATATCGGGCCTGAGGCGTCCAAGCCGGTTATGGAAGGTAAAGCGCTGCTGTTTAAGATTTTTGCCGATATCGATGTGTTTGATATTGAAGTGGGCACGAAAGACATCGATGCGTTTATTGAAACCGTCAAGAACATCGCTCCGACCTTCGGGGGAATTAACCTTGAGGATATCAAGGCACCGGAGTCGTTCGAAATCGAAAGGCGGCTTGTGGAAGAACTGCAGATTCCAGTCATGCACGACGACCAGCACGGCACGGCGATTATCTCGTCGGCGGCACTGCTCAATGCGCTGGAACTCGCCAAAAAGAAGGTCGACAAAATAAAAATCGTGGTGTCAGGTGCAGGATCTGCGGCGCTGGCCTGCGCTAATTTATATGTGTTGTTGGGTGTCAGGCCTGACAACATCATTATGTTTGATGTCAATGGGGTATTATCCTCGGAACGCACGGATTTGTCACCATTACAGCAAAGATATGCTAAGGGCAAACCCGGAACAGACCTCAAATCGGCATTGAAGGGTGCCGACGTGTTCCTCGGACTTTCAGCCGGGAACATCCTTTCGCCTGACATGCTGATGGGCATGGCCAAAAATCCTATTGTCTTTGCGATGGCCAACCCGATACCTGAAATCGACTACGACCTGGCAATCGCCACACGTAAAGACATCATCATGGCCACAGGACGATCTGATCATCCGAACCAGGTCAATAACGTGCTGGGCTTTCCATACATTTTCCGGGGCGCGCTCGACGTGCGTGCTACGAAGATCAATGAGGAAATGAAAATGGCCGCCGTACGCGCGTTAGCGGCATTGGCAAAAGAGCCGGTGCCCGAACAGGTGAACATCGCTTATGGTGAGACCAAGCTGAATTTTGGCCGGGATTATATCATTCCGAAACCTTTCGACCCCAGGCTGATTGCCAAGGTGGCGCCTGCCGTGGCCCGCGCTGCGATGGATTCCGGAGTGGCTTTACACCCGATAGACGATTGGGCAGAATACGAAGATGAGCTGCTGGCCCGATTGGGTTCTGACAATAAGATGGTGCGCCTGCTCATCAACCGCGCCAGGATGGATCCCAAACGCATCGTGTTTGCCGAAGCGGACCACCTTGACGTGCTCAAGGCAGCACAGATTGTGATGGAAGAACGCATCGGTTACCCGATACTCCTCGGTAACAAGGACGTAATCCTTAGCCTCAAAGAGGAGTTGGGCTTTGATGCCGATGTACCGATTTACGACCCTAAAACTAAGAAAGAAGACGAGCGCAGACTGCGTTACGCGGAAATCTTCTGGAAGTCGCGCCAACGCCGCGGTATACAGCTGCTCGACGCCCAGAAATGGATGCGCGAGCGCAATTATTTTGCCGCAATGATGGTTAATGAAGGCGATGCCGACGCGCTCGTGACGGGTTATTCACGCAGTTATCCGTCAGTAATCAAACCCATGATGCAGCTCATCGATAAGGCACCCGGTATTTCGCTTTTTGCCACAACCAATATGATGATGACCAACCGTGGCCCGATGTTCCTGTCGGATACGGCAATCAACACCGATCCATCAGCGGATGATCTGGCCAAGATTGCGCTGATGACGGCCAAAACGGTACGTATGTTTGGCATGGAACCCGTCATAGCGATGATTTCGTATTCTAACTTCGGATCATCGGCGACGCCCAGTGCAGCCAAGGTGAACGAAGCGGTATCGTACCTGCATAAGTATTATCCGGACCTGATCGTGGACGGCGAAATCCAGACTGATTTTGCGCTCAACGACGAAATGCTGCGCAAGAAATTCCCTTTTTCAAAACTGGCGGGAAAAAAAGTCAACACCCTGATATTCCCTAATCTTGAATCGGCAAACATCACCTACAAGTTGCTCAAGGAACTTTATAATGTCGATTCCGTTGGACCCATTATGCTCGGAATGGACAAGCCCGTGCACATCTTCCAGATCAGCGCCAGCGTCGAGGAAATGGTTAATATGGCTGCTGTTGCCGTTGTCGACGCACAGGAGAAGGAGAAGCGGCATAAAATAACGAAAATGTAGATTTTAAAACCGAAATGATACGGGAAAAACATTCTGTTTCCGCTTAGTAAAAGATTTTTGTTACTTTTGGGCATTACTTAGCCAAATGATCGCACACTTACAAGGGAAATTGATAGAGAAAACGCCAACCGAGGTGGTCATTGACTGTGGCGGCGTAGGCTACCATGTCAACATTTCCCTGCACACCTATTCGCTGCTGCCCCAAACTGAAAACATAAGGCTTTATACGCATCTCCAGATTAAGGAGGATGCGCATACGCTGTTTGGGTTTGTGCAGAAATCTGAGCGCGAGATATTCCGGATGCTCCTGTCTGTCTCAGGTATTGGCGCAGGCATCGCGAGGACCATGTTGTCGTCGCTCGAGCCAAAGCAGATCGTTCAGGCCATCGCTTCCGGAGATGTGGCGACGATACAGGCCGTTAAGGGCATCGGTACCAAGACCGCGCAGCGCGCCATCCTTGACCTGAAAGACAAGGTGTTAAAGTTGTACGATTTGGAGGAAGTTTCGATTTCGCAAAGCAATACAAATAAAGAAGAGGCGTTATCTGCTTTGGAAGTTTTAGGATTTAACAAAAAATTGGCTGAAAAAGCCGTTGAGAAAATCGTTCGCGAACAGCCTGAGGCCACTTCGGAATCGATTATAAAACAAGCTTTAAAAAATTTATAAGTACTTGAGAACATTATACATTAAAGGCACTGATGCCCTGTTGAAAATCAGTATTTTCCTGCTGGTTTTATTGGCAGCACCGGGACTTCAGGCACAGGTGGACGACGAGGACAATGAACAGCCGAAAGATACTGTAGGGTACAATCCGGGAAGGATTGAGCTGGACAATCCGCCGAGCGTGGTGTCATCTTACACTTATGACCCAGTCACCGACCGCTATATTTACACCAATAATGTCGGTACTTTTAATGTAACCTACCCGATTATCCTCACACCAAAAGAGTATGAAGCCCTGGTGATGAAGGAAGCAATGCACAAATATTTTAAGGAAAAAGCAGAGGCCATCGACGGTAAAAAGCCGGGGAGCGAAGAGGCCAAAAAAGACCTGCTGCCCAAATATTACGTCAACAACAGTTTTTTCGAAACCATTTTCGGAGGCAATACAATCGACGTAAAACCCACCGGTTCTGTGGAGATGGATTTGGGCGTCAGGTATACCAAACAGGACAATCCGGCATTTTCACCCCGAAACCGCTCGTCGATCACGTTTGATTTTGACCAGAGGATCAGCATGGCGCTGCAGGGAAAAGTCGGGACAAGGTTGAATGTAAACGCGAATTACGATACGCAATCCACTTTTGCGTTTCAAAACCTGATCAAGCTCGAATACGCCCCAACCGAAGACGACATTTTACAGAAGATTGAGGTTGGTAACGTCAGCATGCCTTTAAACAGCACCTTGATTAAGGGAGCGCAGAGCCTTTTCGGGGTCAAAGCACAGTTCCAATTTGGGAAAACGACGATTACAGGAGTCTATTCAGAACAGAAATCACAAACCAAGGCCGTTGTCGCGCAAGGCGGTGGGACAATACAGGATTTCGATCTGTTCGCGCTCGACTATGACTCGGACCGACACTTTTTCCTGTCACAGTTTTTCAGGAATGAATATGATGCTGCCCTCAGGACATACCCGAATATCGACAGCCGGGTGCAGATTACACGGATAGAGGTATGGGTAACTAACAAGCAGAACAGGATCACGACGCAGGACAACAACCTTCGGAATATTGTGGCGCTTCAGGATTTGGGTGAATCGCAGATTCCCAATAAGCTCGACGCCGAAATCGTAAACCTGAACAACCCCACAGGCTTTTTCAACGTGCCGGCCAATACGCCTACGAACAACGCCAACAATAAATTCGACCCGGAAGCCATCGGCACGACGAACGGCTACCTGAACGGCAACATAAGGGAAATCTCAACCACCAATGACGGCGCTTTCACGTTTCCGACAGGATCCGGTATTGACGTGTCAGAAGGGCAGGACTATGTGAAACTTGAAAACGCACGGAAGCTGACAGCGACAGAATTCACCTTCCACCCGCAGCTGGGTTATATTTCGCTTCAGCAGCGCCTCGCGAATGACGAAGTTCTGGCGGTGGCTTACCAGTATACCATCGGGGATGAAGTATACCAGGTCGGAGAATTCGGTAACGGTGGGGTGGAATCGACCATCGTAAACGGAACGCTTCCCCAGAACCAGACCATCATCACACAAAGCCTCATCCTGAAACTGCTGAAAAGCAACCTGACAACGGTGGAAAGGGAAGTGGCCACACCCTCGGGCCCGGTGAGGTTCAGTACCCCAATCTGGAACCTGATGATGAAAAACATTTACCAGGTGGCACCAGGAGGGCAACTCGAACAGGAAGATTTCAGGTTCAACATTTTATATACTGATCCTTCGCCACTGAATTACATTACGCCCGCAGGCACGACCACCTTACCTGCTGATGTGGCCAATACTCCGCTTCTGAAGGTGTTCCGTGTAGACAGGCTGAATGCCACCAACGATCCACAGCGCAACACTGACGGTACTTTTGGTGACGGTTTCTTCGATTTTATCCCGGGAATTACAGTCGATTCCCAGAACGGACGCATCGTCTTTACCACCGTAGAGCCTTTTGGGGAATACCTCTTTAATAAACTCCGCACAAGCCCTACAGAAGATTATAACGGGGATCCGAACATCATTACCGAATACAACGCGAACCAGGCCAAATACGTGTTCAAGACGATGTATCGCAGCACGCAGGCCAAAGCGTTACAGGAAAGCGAAAAGAACAAATTTGAACTCCGCGGTAAATACAAATCCACGGCGGGTGATGGTATCGCCATCGGTGCGTACAATGTGCCACGAGGCTCTGTAGTCGTCACCGCTGGTGGAAGGGTGCTGCAGGAAGGATTGGATTATTCTGTGAATTACCAGCTGGGCCGTGTGATTATTCTCGACCCTTCCCTGGCCAGTTCGAATGTACCGATCAATATTTCGGTAGAAAACAATTCTGTTTTTGGCCAGCAGACCCGCCGGTTTGTCGGGATTAACGTGGAGCATAAGTTTTCAGACAAGTTTGTATTGGGTGCCACTTACCTGAAAATGACTGAAAGGCCGTTTACGACCAAATCCAATTACGGGCAGGAATCGGTAAACAACACAATTTTTGGCCTGAATGGAAATTTCTCCACGGAAGTGCCGTTCCTGACAAGGCTCGTGAATAAATTACCCAATATTGATACCGATGTGCCTTCGAACATCTCCTTCCGCGGGGAAGTGGCGTGGCTCAAACCCAATGCGCCAAAGGCCGACCGATTTGAAGGGGAATCAACCATTTATGTCGATGATTTTGAAGGATCGCAGACAGCCATCGACGTGAAATCACCGCTGGCATGGTCGCTTTCTTCGGTTCCCGTGAAAGAGAATCAGGCCAGCAATCCCGTTTTCGACGGCACGCCTGGCGACGTCCTCTCATACGGATACAAACGGGCGAAATTGTCCTGGTACACCATCGACCCGGTGTTTTACACCAGCGACAGGCCGGGCGGCATTTCAGATGACGATATGGCGCTGAATAAGACCAGGCGTGTGTACATCCAGGAGCTTTTCAATCAGGATATTGCCGACGGGCAGCAGAATGTCCTCAACACATTGGATTTGACCTATTATCCTCAGGAAAGAGGGCCATATAACTACAATCCGGCTGCGGTAAGCGGGACACTGCCCAATCCGGAAGAGAATTTCGGAGGGATTATGCGCTCGCTGAGCTCCACCAATTTTGAGCAGAGCAATGTCGAGTACATCCAGTTCTGGATGATGGACCCGTACATCGCCGAGGACGGGTCGACGATAGTCAACCCGGGCAATACCGGTAAGATTTACTTCAACCTTGGTGAGATTTCGGAAGACATTCTCAGGGACGGTAAAAAACAATACGAAAACGGTCTTCCCGAAGCCGATTCACAGCAGGCCACCATTCCGTCTGAATGGGGAAGGATTCCCGCTTCACAGTCCCTTATTTACGCTTTTGATACCAGTGACGCAAACCGCGCCGTGCAGGATGTCGGTCTTGACGGTCTTGATGATATTGCGGAGGCTTCATTTTTTCCGGACTTCGGAGCGATTAAAGATCCTTCTGCTGACGATTACCAGTTTTACCTCACTGCGGACGGCGATGTGCTTGAGCGCTATAAGAATTACAACGGGATGGAGAAGAACTCCCCTGTGGGCGTGTCAGACACCAACCGCGGAAATTCGACTTTGCCGGATGCCGAGGATGTGAATCGTGACAATACCATGAATACGCTCAATGCGTACTTCCAGTACCATATCGACATCAAGCCGAATATGATTCCGGGCGAAAATTTCGTTACCAGCGTCATTCCGGCATCGAGCCGTGTCAGCGGGCCGGGCAACCGTACGTCAGCGACAAAATGGATCCAGTTCAAGATCCCGATCGCCAACGGCGAGCAGGTTGGAACTATTGAAGATTTGCGCTCCATCCGCTTTATGAGGATATACATGACCGGGTTTACCCAACCGATTACGGTACGTTTTGGTACCTTGGATCTCGTGCGCGGGGAATGGAGGCAGTATTTGAATTCGCTTGAGGCCAATAATGACGATCCTGATGATGATGCCACGACTTTTGATATCAGTGCCGTAAACATTCAGGAGAATGGTTCCAGGCAGCCCTACCATTACGTTACGCCGCCGAACGTGGTGCGGGAGCAATTGTACAACAACAATACCGTAATCAACCAGAACGAGCAATCGCTGTCGTTGCGGGTAAACGAGCTTACGCCAGGTGATGCGCGCGGTGTGTTTAAGAATGTCGATGTGGACATGCGCCAGTTTAAGAAACTCAAGATGTTCATGCATGCTGAGCTGCTTGCCAAACACCCTCCCATTTTTGACAACGAACTTTCCGGACTGCTTCGTTTCGGGACAGACCTGAAAGAGAACTATTACCAGGTAGCCCTGCCGCTGAAAGTGACCCGTGAAGGACTTGTCCCGCCGGATGACAGCGCAATCGAAGTGCCTGCGGAAGAAATGTGGCCCGAAGAGAGCCAGATCGACATCAAGCTGGACCTGCTGACCAAGTTGAAGATTTATGCGATGAACCACCCGGATGAGTTTGATGCCAATGGCGTGCTGACAAAATCTGAGGAAGAGCTGGATCCGTCTGCGGCGGACAAGCCCAATAAGCTGACGCTGAGTATTAAGGGGAATCCGAACTTCGGGCAGGTCAGGACCATTATGGTGGGCGTCAAAAACAACACCGACACCGGCACCAAACCTGATGGCACGGCGCTTTCGCCAAGGAACATTGCCGGTGAGGTCTGGTTCAATGAACTGCGGCTTTCCGAAATGGACAACAAAGGCGGTATGGCTGCCGTAGCAAGCCTTGACACGAACCTGGCCGATTTCATGACCTTGTCGGCTACGGGTAAAATGAGCACCATCGGTTTCGGCGCACTTGAGGACGGCCCTAACGAAAGGAGCCGCGAGGATGCCAAGCAATACAGTATCGTAACCAATATGAGCCTGGGTAAACTGCTTCCGAAAAAGTGGGGCATTGTTTTGCCTTTCAATTACGGTATCGGTGAGGAAATCGTCAAGCCGGAATATGACCCGTACAACCGGGATATCCAGCTCGCGCTTTTGCTAAATGAAACCCCGAATGTCGGCCAGCGCGCCAATATCGAGGATCGTGCCATAGAGTACACCAAAACCACCAGCATCAATTTTATTGGGGTGAAAAAGGAACGGAGTGCCGACCAGAAATCGCACATCTACGATCCGGAGAATATCACGCTCTCGCATTCGTTCAACGAAACCCTCAAGCACGATTTTGAGATTGAGGAATATGTAGACCAGCAGGTGCGTAGTACGGTGGATTACAGTTTTAACTTCCAGCCGAAACCTGTCGAGCCATTTAAGAAAACGAAATTCATGTCGAAAAGCAGCTATTGGAAATTGCTCAGCGATTTTAATTTCAACTACCTGCCATCGAGCCTGACTTTCAGTTCATCGATCATCAGGCAGTACAACCGCCAGCAGTTCAGGCAGGTGGAAGGCATCGAGGGCATTGCGCTGCAACCGTTGTTCAGGAGGAATTTCATGTTCAACTACCAGTACGGTTTCAACTACAACCTGACCAAGAGCCTCAAGGTCAACTACACCGGGGCATCCAATAATATTGTCAAGGCGTATGACGACCAGGGGCTGCTCATCGACACCATTTACGACGATTACTGGAATATCGGTGACCCGAACCAGCACACGCAACAGTTTGTGCTGAATTATGAGCTGCCATTGAGCAAACTGCCGTTCCTGAGCTTCCTGAAGGCCACCTACACGTATACCGGTGACTACAGCTGGCAGCGCGCGTCTGAAGCAACGTCTAATTTTGAAGACCGCCTGGGTAATTTTTACAACCTTGGAAATACCATCCAGAATAATGGGGCACACCGTTTGAATACGACCCTGAATCTGGATCTGCTATACAAATACCTCGGATTGACCAAAACCAAAGCGCCTGCAAAAGGTCCCGGTAAAGTGGCGGCGCCAAAGCCGGGCCAGAAAGTGACCAATACGCAGGCCGCACCGCAGAAGGAGCCGAATGTGCTGGTGGATGGGCTTATTGGTGTGCTCACAAGCCTTAAGAATGTGCAGGTGAATTACACCGAAAGTGCAGGTACGGTGCTGCCGGGTTATCTGCCTGGAGTCGGGTTCTTCGGAACCTCGAAACCTACTTTAGGGTTTGTTTTCGGTCTGCACGACGATGTGCGGCAGTTTTCTGCAGCGCGTGGATGGCTCACCGATTATCAGGATTTCAACCAGAATTATACTGAAGTGCTGAACAGGGAACTTGACATGACCGCCTCGATGGACCTGTTTCCGGATTTCAAGATTGACTGGACTGCGAACCGCAGCTATACTGAAAATTACTCTGAACAATATGATGTCGGCGATGACGGTCACTATAATTCCAGGGCACCTTATACAACCGGAAACTATTCGATATCTACAGTGTTGATTAAGACTGCGTTCAGCCGCAGTGATGAAAACGGGTCGGCAGCTTTTGATGATTTCAGGGACAACAGGCTCATTATCGCAGACCGCCTGGCTGCAGGGAAATATGGCGCAAGCATCCCACGTTACGGTGATGCCGCCAACCCGATACCGACGAATACCGACGATCCGTTGTACGGAACTTATGTGGCGAATCAGGGCTTCCCGATCGGTTACAAAAAAGACAATCAGGAAGTTTTGCTTCCGGCGTTCCTTGCCGCTTACACCGGCTCAGGAGCGGGCGGTGTTTCAATGAAGGCGTTCCGTAATATTCCGCTGCCCAACTGGACCGTGAAATACACCGGGTTGATGCGCTACAAGTTCTTTAAGGACCGGTTCAAGCGGTTTTCGCTTCAGCATGGTTACAGGGCTTCCTACACAATCAATTCGTTCCGCTCGAATTTTGAATATGACGATGCGCCAAACCAGCCGTCGCCGGAGCCGGGTCAGAATTTTAATACGAAGCTGCTCATGTCAAACGTGAACCTCGTCGAAGCATTCAGTCCGTTGGTGAAAGTGGATATGGAAATGAAGAACTCCGTTAAAATTACTGCTGAAGTCAAGAAAGACCGCGCACTGTCCTTGAGTTTCGACAACAACCTGCTCACTGAAGTACAGGGTATGGATTACGTGATTGGGCTCGGCTACCGGATCAAGGATGTGGTGTTCAACTCTACGTTGGCAGATAATCCGCAGGGCGTCATCAAGAGCGACATCAATATCAAGGCCGACTTGTCATTGCGTGACAGCAAGACCATCGTACGCCACCTGGACTACGACAACAACCAGCTTGCTGGGGGGCAAAATAACTGGAACCTGAAACTGACCGCTGATTATTCATTCAGTAAAAACCTGACAGCGATTTTCTTCTACGACCATTCGTTTTCGAAGGCGGTGATTTCGACGGCATTCCCGATAACAAACATCAGGGCCGGTTTTACGCTACGGTACAATTTCGGAAACTAAACGGCAGAAAATTTCAGAATTAATTGCGTAAACGATACATTTGCAAAAAGCATTAACCATAAACTAAAATTACAAAAATGAGTATTCCAAGCAGCCTGAGATACACCAAGGACCACGAATGGGCAAAGATTGAAGGAGATATCGTAACCGTTGGCATCACACATTTTGCACAGAAAGAGCTGGGCGATATCGTGTATGTTGAAGTAGAAACCGTGGATCAGCATCTAGACAAGGATGCGGTTTTCGGAACGGTGGAAGCGGTAAAAACGGTATCAGACCTGTTTTTGCCGATGGCAGGCGAAATCATCGAATTCAATGACTCATTGACTACAAGTCCGGAAGTCGTCAATAAAGACCCGTACGAAGCGGGCTGGATGATAAAAATCAAAGTGGACGACGCAGCAGATTACGACAGCCTGTTGACCGCCGACCAATATAAGGAACTCATTGGCGCATAAACGGAAATTTCTTTGGGCCGCTTTGTGCTGGACCGCTTTGGTGACTTACTTTTGCCTTGTCAATTTCAATGACCTGCCGACTGTCAGCGCCAAGAATTTCGATAAGATCGGCCACCTCACGTTTCACTTCGGACTCACCGCGTTATGGTTCCTGTATTTCCGGTTCCAAAAGCGCAACGAAAACAGAAAGGCATTACTCATTTCTTTCGGGTTTTCATTCGTGTACGGCGTGTTGCTCGAAATCGTCCAGGCCAATTTTACCGATACCCGCAGCGGGGATATCGCCGATGTGGCGGCCAATACTGTCGGTGGGCTGATTGCCGTGCTGGCATGTTCCGTCCTGGCGAAACCTATGAAAACTCAGACAGAATAATATCAAAAAGTTGTCCCGCTTCGGCGGGATTTTTTTATTTTTATCACCGATATATTTTTTGCATATGACTGATATCAGGCAATACCTGGATTCCACGTACCTTAAGACCGCGCAACAGGCCGGACTTACTGAAGCTGAGAATCTGGAAGTCGTGACCCAATGCATTCGGGAGGCCATACACGAGCGTTTTAAACTCGTCATGATTCGTCCTGAAATGGTGTCGTTGGCAAGGAAAATGGTCGATGACGCGGCTTCAAAGCTATTGATCGGGACCGTTATTGATTTCCCATTGGGAAAATCCCCGGTGGAAATGAAAATGGCCGAAGCCGAAAAGGCGATTGAGGACGGCGCCGACGATCTCGATTTTGTCTGCAATTACGAAGCGTTCAAAAGCGGCGAAAGTAGCCTGGTACGCGATGAAGTGCTGAAATGTACGGCACTCGGCCTCGCGTCAGGGAAAACCGTAAAATGGATCATCGAAGTGGCTGCGCTCGACAACCAGCAGGTGGTGAAACTTTCGGCACTAATCAAGAACGTCGTGCTGACCCACTTCAAGGAAGATCTTTACGCGTCGGTATTTGTGAAATCATCAACGGGATTTTATCCGACTGAAAATAACCTGCCCAACGGTGCAACAATTCCTGCAATCACGATGATGATCGAGAATGCGTCGCCCCTTTCCGTAAAAGCGGCCGGCGGCGTGCGCACGTCAGAGGAAGCGCTCAGCATGATCCGGCTTGGGGTAAAGCGCATCGGGACATCGTCCGCGAAAGCAATTGCTGAAGGAAAAGTGTCGGGAAGCAGCTATTAACCTGAACGATTTAAAAAAATGAAATATACATTACTTTCTTTGTTTTTCCTGATGCTTTTCGGAGTGGCGTCCGGCCAGAAATCAAGCGAACAGCTGCCTGTGTTCCCCAATTGCGAAAACAGGAATCCCAAGGAATTGGAGGACTGTTTTTACGCCCAACTCCAGGATTTCGTATTCAACAATTTCAAGGTGCCCGAAAACCTGACCCAAAATGATTACAAAGGGAACGTCAATGTACTGTTTGAAGTCGATTCCACCGGGACATTCAAAGTACAATACGTCGATGCGATTTACCCCGAACTGATCAAGGAATCCAAGAGGATTTTCGCCGCGCTGCCCAAAATTAAACCGGCGACTTTCAACGGCAAACCGGTGTACAGCAAGTTTACCTACCGGATTGCCATCCCGCTGCGCAACGTAGCCGCCACACAGGATGCGCAGCAGCGGACCGAACAGCAAGCCCAAACATCAAAGCAGAAGGAACTCACGGAAATCGACAGCCTGCCGTACAGGAAATTCGACAATCCACTGCTGAAAAGCCGGTTGTTTGTGCCTTTCACCCACAGCAATTACGCGCGGTTTGACGCGGCAATGAATCAGGTGGGGGCTAACAATCATACCGGTTCAAAACCGTTTACCTACGAAGAAGTTACTGCGTATTATGATCTCGCTGCCGCAGAAAAGAAGCTGCTTAAAGGCAAGACCGGTTGGTGGGGCCGGAAAATCTGGGATGAGAATTTCGTGCAGTTCCAGGGCGAGGGCTATTGGCTGACACTGAATCCGATTGTCGATCTGCGGCTTGGGAAGAGCAAAGGGGAGCAGTCGGTGTCAACTTTCCAGAACACCCGCGGCGTGCAGCTGCAGGTGGGACTGGGTACCGATTTGGTTTTCACTTCGACGATTTACGAAAGCCAGGGCCGGTTTGCGGGTTATTTCAACCAGTATGCCGAGTCGATTAAGCCCTCCGGCGGTGATCCCGCGATCATTCCGGGTGTTGGGATTGCAAAAAGGTTCAAGGCAGATGCGTACGACTTTCCGTCTGCGGAAGCCAACATTACCTACACGCCATCCAAATTCATTGACCTCCAACTGGGGTATGGGCGGAACTTCATCGGTGATGGATACCGGTCGTTACTGTTGGGGGATGCGGCAAGTCCGTATCCTTACATAAAGATCAATACAAAATTCTGGAAAATCAAGTACACGAATACCTATCTGTGGCTCAAGGATGTGCGCCAGGATGTGCTGGAAGACCGCACTTACGCCACGAAATTCATGGCAAACCACTACCTGAGCTGGAACATCAACAAACGGATTAACCTGGGTTTTTTCGAGTCGGTGGTTTGGACAAACAGCAACGGGCGGGGCTTCGATATGAATTTCGTCAACCCGATAATTTTTTACCGCACGGTCGAGTTTACCTCGTCAGCGCGCAGCGGAAATGCTGTACTTGGACTGACCGGAAAATATAAATGGAGCAACAGCATCAATTTTTACGGGCAATTCATCCTCGACGAATTTTCACTGGGTGCCGTAAAGGAGCAGAACAAAAGCTGGCTGAACAAATCGGGGATACAGCTGGGTGCAAAATACTTCAACGCCTTTTCAATCGACAACCTGCTGCTTCAATTTGAATACAACGCGATCCGCCCCTACGTGTATTCGCACAGCGACCCGCTCACGAATTACGGGCACAACAACCAAAGCATGGGCCATCCCTGGGGCGGTAACGCGCGGGAACTCATTGCGATTGCGAGATATAATAAAGGCCGGTATTTTGCCGACGCGAAGCTGACTTACGGCATCCGCGGCTTCGATTTTGATTCGGCTGCCGATGCATTCAATTATGGAGGGAACATTTACAAGAATTACAATGAAGGACGGCCGTTTGATACCGGAGTGGCCATCGGGCAGGGCAATAAGACCAATATCGTGATCGCCGACCTGCAAGCGGGCTACATTATAAATCCCGTGACCAACCTCAAATTATTTGCGAGCCTGATTTACAGGAGCTTTGATCCCGAAACCGAAACTGCCACTACTTTTAAGGACAACACCACCTGGTTTTCAGTGGGCGTGCGTGCGGATCTGTTCAACTGGTATTTCGATTATTAACGGCAGTGCCTCCATGCGCCGGAAATTAGCGGAAAACGGATCGCATAGCCCGGATGGCAGCGGCATCCTTTTATGAAGTGTAACGGAATAAAAGATACAGCGGACAGCCGGAAAAGCTCCTTAAAAAACAACAATATTTGTCCCCGGTATTTTTGCTGAATCGATTTCTGTAAAGTACCTTTGCGCCACTAATTAAAAACGTTTTGAGCGCGACCGCAAACACTTTTTCCATCAAATCCATCTTTCTTGATTTTAAGGAAATCACCAAGGCGGGATTGGCGATCAGTGTTTTGTTTTCGTCGATTGCGGGTTATCTGCTCGGTTTTGACGACGCGCACCCGTTTAGCTGGCGTGTTTTGGCCATGCTGATTGTCGGTGGTTACTGTATGGTGGGCGCGTCGAATGCGTACAACCAAGTCATCGAGAAAGATCTCGATGCGCTGATGGACCGCACAAAAAACAGGCCTGTGCCGTCCGGGAGGATGTCTCCGAATATGGCACTGTTCGTTGCAAGCCTGCTGACAATCGTCGGACTGGTGCTCCTGTACCTGATCAACCCGAAAACGGCCATGTTTGGCGCCGTGTCTATTTTCCTGTATACGAGTGTTTATACGCCATTGAAGACGGTGACGCCATTGTCGGTGTTCGTGGGAGCGTTTCCCGGCGCGATTCCGTTCATGCTGGGGTGGGTAGCCGCGACGGGCGATTTCGGGATTGAGGCCGGTACCTTGTTCCTGATTCAGTTTTTCTGGCAGTTTCCGCACTTTTGGGCAATTGGCTGGTTTCTGTATGAGGATTATGAGAAGGCCGGATTTTTCATGCTGCCTTCCGGAAAGCGGGACAATACGACGGCATTGCAGGTTATACTGTACACCTCCTGGCTGATTGGAGCCTCGCTGCTTCCTTTTGTGCTGCCGTATTTTGTGCTGACGAAATTGTCGCTTTCTGTGGTGGCCGCCCTACTGGTCCTGATTTTGGGATTGTGGCTGCTTAGCCATGGCATCCGGCTGTACAGGCTGCGCACGGCAAAAGCCGCAAAGTCGCTGATGCTGGCTAGTGTGGCATACATCACGCTATTGCAGATAATATACATTGCAGATAAATTTTTAAGATAATGATACAGATGACTCTTACAGAAGAAGAACGTCAAAAGCACGTGCGTTCCAAAAAAATGCTGCTGTGGTTCGCTATGATCAGTATGATTATGGTTTTCGCGGGATTGACAAGCGGTTATATCGTGAGCAAAAAACGTGAGGATTGGGTGGCTTTCGATCTTCCGATGGCTTTTACGATCAGTACCATCCTGATATTGATCAGCAGCATCACATTTCACCTCGCCAAAACATCGATACAAAAGGACAAACGCAGTGCTACCAGCCTTTTTCTTTTGGCTACATTGGTGCTGGGCGGACTTTTTGTTTATTTCCAGTTTGCGGGATTTCATGAGCTGTATGAACGGCAGCTTTTCCCGTCGGGAAGCTCGAGTAAAATCACCGTTTCATTCCTCTATGTTTTCGTCGTTGTGCATTTGGCGCACCTTGCAGGCGGATTGATTTCGCTTTTGGTCGTAATTTATAATCATTTTAAACAAAAATACAATTCGGGGCAAACCCTTGGATTAGAGCTAGGTGCGATGTTCTGGCACTTTCTCGATTTTCTGTGGCTATACCTGTTTTTATTTTTATATTTCTTTAAATAAGAAAAAAACGTAAATTTGGGAACTTTTTAACGAATAACTTTTATGGAAGCGACAGCTACTACTGCAAACAATAACGTGAAAACCTGGGGCGGCGGCAATGAGCCGTTAGGTGCAAGTTACGGGAAACTGATGATGTGGTTTTTCATCGTATCAGATGCCCTGACGTTCTCAGGATTCCTTGCTGCATATGGTTTTTCAAGATTCAAATTTATAGAAACCTGGCCTACGCCTGATGAAGTGTTTACGCACTTCCCGTTCATGCACGGCGTTTCCGCACCAATGTATTATGTGGCGTTGATGACGTTTATCCTGATTTTTTCTTCGGTGACAATGGTATTGGCCGTAGATGCGGGGCACCAGCTGAATAAGAAAAAAGTTACGTTCTACATGTTCCTGACCATTATCGGTGGTTTGATTTTCGTGGGCTCACAAGCCTGGGAATGGAGCAACTTTATCAAAGGAGAATATGGGGCGATTGAAACCAAGGGAGGCAGTCTGCTGCAATTCGTAAACGACAAGGGCGAACGGGTTAAACTCGAGGAATTCGTCGTACAGTTGCCTGAGGAAAGGGAGCAGTTGACCAGGAGTAGGGCAAAATGGTTTATGGACGAGCCAACGCTGTCAACCTATTCGGTGTCTGAAGTACAGGCGGCTTTTATCGCACATCCGGAGTTGCGGGTACGTACCGAGGTAAACTACCGTACGGACAACAAGGACCTGATGAACGACGCTACAGTTGATCATGGCCTGATGAAAACAACAGAACACAAGCACAAGGCGATCCTGACCCGTGACGCTTCATTGAAAAGGATGGAGAACGCGCATCTGGTCGTTGAAGGGGCTAACCTGAAACGCAACGAATATGGCAGTAAGTTATTTGCCGATTTCTTCTTCTTCATTACAGGATTCCACGGATTCCACGTATTTTCAGGTGTGATCATCAACATCATTATTTTCTTCAATGTGCTGTTAGGTACCTATGAGAAGAGGAGAAGCTACGAAATGATCGAGAAAGTCGGTTTGTACTGGCACTTCGTGGATTTGGTTTGGGTATTCGTATTTACAGTTTTCTATCTGGTTTAAAATTTAAAATTTATTATCATGGCACACGGCGCGCATGCTTCAAATACAAGCAGGATCTGGAAAGTTTTCATCCTGTTGTCAGTAGTAACCATTATTGAAGTGGCATTGGGTATTTACAAACCTGAAATACTTCATGCGAGGCACTTACTTGGGATGAACCTTTTAAACTGGGTTTTCTACGCCCTGACCATTTTCAAGGCCTATTATATCGTATGGGCATTCATGCACATGGAGGGCGAAAAGGCAAGCCTGCGTTGGGCCGTAGTCCTTCCGGTGATTTTCCTGGTATTGTATCTGCTTTTTATACTTTTGACCGAAGCCGATTATATATTTGAGGTGTTTAAGAATTCTACGATAAAATGGAATTTTTAACAACATATTAATTCAGAAAAAAGGGTACGCATTGCGTACCTTTTTTTATTTTTGCAACACATTTATTTCCCTTTCCCGATGAAGAAAAACCTGGTCCTTTTTGTGCTGTTCGTGCTCCCGATTGTGGCCTACCTCTTCTTCGCTTCGGGCATCAACAGTTTTTCAAAATTGCCAACCGTGACGCCTAAAGTGCCTGATTTTCCCTCTTCATGGAAAACCATGGAAGGACAGGAGGCCACATTGACCGGTAAAATTACGGTGTTGGGTTTCGGCGGTAAGGACATCCTGAAGAACCGCGGTAATTTCTTCAATCTGAACCAGAAAATTTATGAGCGTTACCATGCGTTCAAGGACCTTCAGTTTGTGGTGGTCTGTCCGGAAGGGATGCAGCATGATGTACAGCGGATCCTCAAGGCCATGGCGGCAACGACCGACATAGCGCAATGGCATTTTATTTTCGGAAATGAAAAGGAAATCAGTTCGTGGTTTGATTCCCTTAGGCTCAAAGGCAAACTCAACATCGATTACGGTACCGAGAATGTTTATATCCTTGATAAGGAACGGAACCTGCGCGGCCGAAAAGACCCAAAGGAATATAAGGAGGGCTACAGCATGTTTCACCCGTCAGAACTGAGCAACGAAATGCTTGATGATTTTAAGATCATCCTGTATGAATACAAAGCTGCCTTGAAAAAGAACAACCTCGAACTTAAAAACGCTCCGGAACATGGCAAGTAACAAGTCGTATATCGGGATTTCGTTCATCATATTGGTTTTCGGCATTCTGGTGATCCCGAAGATTGTGGAACGGGTAAAGAATGGTGATATCGTGAAAGCCGACCGTCTAAACATGGTGGAAGGCTCTGGCGGGAAAGCCTCCGGTTTGTTTACCAAAGGCAAGGCCCCCGACTTCATACTCACCGACCAAAACGGGCAAACGATCACCAACAATGATTACAAGGGGAAAGTGTATGCGCTCGAGTTTTTCTTCACGACCTGCCCAACCATCTGCCCCAAGATGAATGCGAATATGCTGAAACTGCAGGACGCGTTTGCGGGCAATAAGAATTTCGGACTGGCGTCGATTACGATTAACCCCGACAACGACACCCCGAAGGTGTTGAAGGAACATGCCGACCTGATCGGTGTGACGTCGGCGAACTGGCATATGATGACGGGTAAGCGCGACTACATTTTCGATTTGGCGAACAAAGGGTTCAATGTTTTTGCGGGCACCCTTCCCGATAACAGCAATGGCGGGTTTGAGCATTCCGGCCTTTTTGCACTGATTGACAAAAACGGCTACATCCGATCAAGACGCGATGACAGCGGCAACCCGATTGTTTACTATGACGGACTCAGTCCGCAGGGGATTGCCCAGTTAAAAGAAGATATCAAAATTTTACTCGAAGAATAATGGAGAATACCACAACAATCGAACAAAAATACAGCAAATGGATTGTCCTTTTATCGGTAGCCATTCCATTGGTGGTGGCCTTGCTTTTCACTGTAAAATTAAGGGACATCGGTTTTGATGTACAGCCATTGAATTTCCTTCCGCCCATTTATGCGTCAATAAACGGCGTTACAGCACTGCTGTTGATTTTTGCCGTCAGGGCAATCAAAAGCGGAAATCGCGTGCAGCACGAAAGGCTGATGAAAATTGCCATTGGGTGTTCGGTCGCGTTTCTGGCCATGTACGTCGCGTATCACATGACTGCGGGCGACACAAAATTTGGCGATACAGACCATAATAACATCCTTGATGACGCTGAAAAACTGGCTGTGGGGCCGATTCGTTACCTGTACTACTTCATATTGCTGACGCACATTACGCTGTCTATCGCCGTGATCCCAATGGTGTTGGTGTCTTACGTGAGGGCCTTGGCACAGCGTTTCGACAGGCACAGGAAAATCTCGAAAATTACGTTCCCAATCTGGCTTTACGTTGCAATTACCGGTGTGGTGGTATATCTTATGATTGCTCCTTATTATGCAGGTTAATAAATACTTCAGGGCGAGTCGGATGGTTCGTGTCCTGATTGCCGCCGTTTTTCTTCTGAATTCATTACCCATGGCCGCGCAGTGCGCCATGTGCCGCGCGGTACTTGAATCCGAGGACGGGGGTCAGAAAGGGGAAGCCGTTAACGATGGCATCGTGTACCTCATGGTATTTCCATACCTTTTGGTAGGCGCTCTTGGTTATGTGATTTACCGCATGTTTAACAAGAAGCCAAAGGCATCTTAGGGACGTCGATAACCCGGGCAGGTTCGCGCTGCTACTTCAATCCATCGACCTTAATATCCACCTTACCGTCCAGCGCTAAAAAGGCGATGATGGCTTTGTTTGTCAGTTGCATCTTCTTAAACTGGATTTCGCTCACGCTTCCGTTTACAAAAACACCCGGCATAGGCGAATAGTTTTTCATATATTTCAGGATATTCTGCTTTCCTTCCTCAAGATTGGGCTTTATGGAATAACGACAGGTTTCCTGGATTTTCTTCAGAATATATCCCGATGCGAGCCAATTGGCAGCACGCAGCAGTTTGCTTTTCGTATCGATCGCGTAGTCCAGCTGGTCAAAGAAAATTTCCTTGGTCGCATCATTGTACTGTGGGAATCCCGCGAGGTAAACCGTCCCGGTAACACTGCCGAGCAAATCCAGGGCAATCACCATTTTTCCATCCTTATGCCAAAGGTTTACCTGCTGGACCGTCACCTTTTTATTGCCTGAACCAAACTCCTGTCCCTGGAAATTTTTCGTCATGATTTTTGAAGCATCCTTAAAGGTCGATACGGCAACGATATTGGCGGTGATCTTATCCGGCATTTTTGAAACCGCTTTCAACGCGATTTTGTTGCGGTCGAATTTGGCTTCGGGTTTTTTACCCACCAAAGTTTCAATATAACATTTCAGCCCCATCTCCATATTTACGGCATCTTTCTGTAGCACCGCGTCGGTCGCGTACAATTCGACAGGCACGATGCGGAGCCAGCTTTCATATTCGGCACTCATTTCAGATGGCGTACAGATTTTTTCCAGTGCATCGAGTACATTCGACTTGAAATCCATCGACTTGTCAATGGCACCGTCAATGCTTTTTTCAATTTTGGAGCGGAAAAGCTTGATTGCCGGATTGATCAGGTAAGTGATCGGAAGGTTCTTGCCGGCCACAGACACCGTGGGACTGTCGGTCCAGTCAAGGGATTTAAGCTCTGTAACCGAATTCACTTTCCAGTTTGACATCTTGATGCTGCTTGACACCGTTACCACGCCATTCATGGTGATCTCGCGGGTATCTGAAAGTATCTTACCCAGGCCGTAGCGGTAGTTTACAATCGCTTTCAGCGGCAGCACGGTTTCAATACGGCCACTAACATTGCGCAGCGTTATGTTTCCTGTTTTCCAGATTTTTACGGTATAATCGTCGTCGTCGATCGTATTGTCTTCATAAATCAATCCGGTTAGGGTTTTGTTGATTTGGTTTTCAATATCTTTCAGCTTGATGGTGACCGGCAGATCGATGAATGAGGACTCATTGTCATAAATCAGCGGCGTGGCATCGTCAGGTTCAGGTTTCAGCGTTTCAATTTTTTTAGTTGATGCGCATCCGCTTACTAAAATAACCAGTAAGGCGATATGAAAAAATGTACTGCGTTTCATTTGAATAATTTTGCGTAAAAATAGTTACAAAGCGCTAAAGTTCTTGCAGTCGCGCACATCTTCTGTACAAAATCGTCAGGTTGCCCACCAGGATAACGCGAGCGCACCCATACATTCGCCCGAAGTGTTGCCACGACCGCAAAAAAAAAGATGACGCAAAGGGCAATACGTCGGGGCAACTTCTCCCACCGTAACCAAAATTGAATTAAATTTGCACACCACGCTGTGGTTCATCAACATGAGGAAAATAAAAAATTACATCGGATTATTTTTATTGGTTTTCAGTGTTTCCGTGCAGGCACAAAATAAAAAATGGACCATCCTGGAATGTGTGGAATATGCGTTGCAGCATAACATTTCAATCCGTCAGACCGAGCTCGACACCATGGCGGCTAAAATTGACGGCAAAGACGCCATCGGGAATTTCCTTCCGTCAGTCAATGCCAATGCGTCGCATTCGTGGAATATCGGTCTAAATCAGAACATCACTACGGGCTTACTCGAAAACCAGACCACGCAGTTTACCTCTGCAGGCCTGAATATGGGGATAGATATTTACAGAGGGATGCAGAACCAGAACCGCCTGAGCCGTGCACGCCTCAGCCTGATCGCATCGCAGTACCAGCTTAAAAAGATGCGCGATGACGTGTCGCTCAATGTGGCAAACGCTTTTCTGCAGATCCTTTTCAACAAAGAGAACCTCAAAGTGCAGAAAGAGCTGTTGCAGAATAATGAGAAACAGCAAACACGCACGCGGGAATTGGTAAACGCGGGTTCTGTACCGCGCGGAGACCTGCTCGATACGCAGGCCACAGTCGCGGGCAGCAAACAAGCCGTGGTGCTTGCAGAAAATACGCTTTTGATTTCAAAATTGAGCCTCGCGCAGCTGCTCCAGCTCGAAGACTATGAGAACTTTGATATCGCCGACGAAAATTTTGATGTGCAGGACAGTCCGACGATGATGCAAACGCCTCATGCGATTTATGAAAAAGCCAAGGAGGAGCGGGCCGAAATTAAGATTGCCAAAACCAATCTGGAGATTGCGGAAAAGGACGTGAAAATCGCGAGGGCGGGATTCCAGCCAAGCCTTACCGGCTACTACAGCTTCAGCACCAGGGCCTCTTACTCCGACCGTATCATTGGCGTAGATGGTAATGGAAATCCAATTGTGACGGGGCCTCAGCCACTTTTCGACCAGTTTAGTGATAATAAGGGACATTCTTTCGGCCTCCAGCTTAACGTACCAATACTGAACGGTTTCACGGTAAGGAACAGCGTAGCGCGTTCTAAAATCAGCCTGGAGCGTTACAAAATTGCTTACAGCCAGCAGGAGTTAGACCTGCAGCGCAATGTTTACACTGCTTTTACCGATGCCAAGGGCGCGTTGAATTCTTATGAAGCGGCCGTGTCGGCCTTAGAGGCAAGGACTGAAGCGTTCAATTATGCCAAGGAAAAGTTCAATGTCGGACTGATGAATGCCTTCGACCTGAATCAGGCACAGACATTGTTTGCCAATGCACAGTCAGAAGTGCTCCGGGCCAAATACGATTATATTTTCAGGGTTAAAGTCGTTGAATTTTATTTCGGCATCCCGATAACAAAAAAATAAGCACCATGTCAAAAAAATCAATCTTCATCACGCTCGGGGTTTTACTCGCCTTATTCGTGCTTTACAAAGCGTTCTTCAGTAAGGAAGACAACAGCAAACACATCGAAACGGCATCGGTCAGGGAAATGACAATTATCGAAACCGTCTCGGCCACCGGAAAAATACAGCCGGAAACCGAAATCAAGATCATGCCTGAAGTGTCGGGTGAGATCATTGCGCTGCCCGTAAAAGAAGGTCAGGTGGTGAAAAAGGGCGATTTGCTCGTGAAGATCAACCCTGATTTATACACTTCCGGACTGAACCGGACGGTCGCAGGCCTGTCGCAGACCAAAGCGGGACTCAGCCAGGCGGATGCACAGTTTAACGAAGCCAAGGCCAATTATGACCGCAATAAATCACTTTTTGATAAAGGCATTATTTCGAAATCAGACTGGGACAAGGCCATTTCTGCATTTGAAGTGGCCAAAGCCAATAAACAATCCGCGTATTATACCGTACAAAGTGCTTCGGCGAGTGTCAATGAAGCACAGGACAACCTCGGACGGACGACAATCTACGCACCCGCTGATGGTACCATTTCCAGTTTGGCGGTAGAGCTCGGCGAAAGGGTTTTAGGCCAGCAGCAAATGACAGGAACTGAAATGATGCGGGTAGCCAACCTGAACAACATGGAAGTGGAAGTGGATGTGAATGAAAATGACATTGTAAAAATCAGCATCGGCGACTCGGCAAGGGTAGAGGTGGATGCTTACCTAAAAAAGAAATTTAAGGGCATTGTGACGAGCATTTCCAATTCGGCCAGCACGACACAAACGGCCGATCAGGTTACCAATTTTAAGGTAAAGATCCGGATCCTGAAGGAGTCTTATGCCGATTTGCTCGAAGGAAAGCCCGAGAGTTACTCACCGTTCCGTCCGGGTATGACCGCTACTGTCGACATTGAAACCAAACGCAAGTCGAGTGTACTGGCGATCCCGATCAGTGCTGTGGTGGTAAAAGCCGACACACTTCCGGTCAAAAAAGTCGAGGGGCCGGAAGGTGACGCCAAGCCTCAGGCGACAAAATCAGACAAAAAACTGGAATGTGTGTTTGTGAAATCGGGTAACAAGGCGAGAATCCGTATTGTAAAAACCGGAATCCAGGACGACACGAATATCGAAATCCTTTCAGGGCTCAAGGCCGGTGAGGTAATCATCAGTGGTCCCTATAACCTGATTACCAAAGAGCTCAACTCGGGCGACGTGGTCGTCAACGAAAATGAAGCAAGTAACCTGTCCAAAAAATAATGGCTTATATACTGAATATTGAGACGGCAACAAAAAACTGTTCGGTTGCCTTAGCTAAGGACGGTATCCTGGTCCTGCACCGCGAAGTCGCTGACCAGGATTATTCCCACGCTGAAAAACTTCATTTGTTTATCGATGAGTTGCTTCGTGAAGCCGGAATCGCCTACGCGGCGCTCGATGCAATTGCCGTAAGTCAGGGGCCGGGCTCCTATACGGGTTTGCGCATCGGCGTTTCCGCAGCCAAAGGCCTGTGTTATGCATTGGACATCCCGTTGATGGCAGTCGATACCTTGCAGGTGCTGGCTTTGGGTTTACGAAATCTTTCACTGCCTGGAAATGCACGCATCATCCCGATGATCGATGCGCGGCGGATGGAAGTCTACAGCGCGGTTTTCAATGCAGAATTTGAGAAAATCCGCGAGGTCCGTGCTGAAGTGATCACACCTGAAAGCTTTCAGGAATGGGGCGGCCCGATTTACGTCGTAGGTGATTGCGCGGAGAAATGCAAGCCGGTGCTCGCTTCGGATGCAATTATTTTTGTTGAGGATGTCGTATTCCCATCGGCGATCGATATGTGTGGGTTATCGTATGAAAGCCATAAAAAAAGCGACACTGTAGATGTCGCTTATTTTGAACCCTATTATTTAAAGGATTTTTTCTTTCCTTCCAAATCTTGACTTAAGATAATGTTGACAGGAACTCGGTAAGTTTGACCATATCGTTTTCCTTTTTGAATGACAAGTCGTTTTCTTTCAGGTACGTATTGATTTTCTCAGCCTGCTCAGGGAACAGTTCCTGAAGTTTCTTTTTGTTTTTCGGAAATGACACGACGCTGTTGTTTTTCAGCATCAGGTAATACTCCTCCGATTGCTTGTCGTAGCGCGGTGGCGTGTAACTTCCGTAACCGTTCATCGGCTGTTTTTCAGGTATGAGCGTAACTTTTTCCTTTTTCAGCAGTGTGACACCGTTTACCGTCGTCTTTTCGACCATATAGCCTTTTGCACTCACGTTCTCACTGTTCTTATAATCCACCAGCCTGTAAACAGTCCCGGTTTTGAGCGTTACCGTGTTGAAATCATCCTGTTTAGGGAGCAGGAAAATTTTCCCGTCACCATTGTCGATTTCCATTTCGTCACTGTAAGCGTTGTATTTCACCAGGATTGTTTCCTTGACGTTGCTGATTTGGGCCAGTACGAAATTAGGCAAGACATATGGTGTACCGGTAGCTGCTGCAGATTCTTTCTTGCCGATTTTTTCAGCCAGTTCCGAACTGCCGCCGTTTGTAGTATTGATTTTTCCGCTCAGTCTCATGTTTTGTGCTGAAACACCTGAAACTGCTAAAGTGGTAGCGGCCATAACGGCCATTAATTTTCTCATTTTCAATTTTTATATATTAAGGTGGTTTTTAAAAGGCTGTAAAAATATGTATTTTGGGGTCGGTACCCAAATCCAACGCGTTAATCTATGTTAAAATTGTAGGCGCCAATATTTTAGCCGTGGTACACACGTGAGGCGGTAATTTTACCGTTTTTGATTTCCAATACTTCTGCGACGGCCATATCGGCTTCGCCCGGCACCGAACGCACGTACTCCATAAACACGCGTTGCCCGTTGGCGGTAAGCGATGTGACGCGGTAATGAAGTTGAGGCAAGCGCGTGAACGCATCTTCCCACCAATCATGTAAAGCCGCTTTTCCTTTTACAAAACCATCTGATTCCGGTTTACGCAGCCTTAATTTCGGGCTGAAATGTATCGCGTTGTCATCGTAAAGCGAAAGCAGTCTCTCCAGGTCGTGGTTGTTAAAGGCGTCGAACCACTGCCGTGCTATATTTTCATTCTGGTTTTCCAAACTCAACTGTTTTTGAGGTTGATGATTTCCTGTTCGGTAAGGAATCGCCAATTGCCGCGTGGCAGGTTCTTTTTTGTAAGTCCGGCAAAAGCCACCCTGTCGATACGCAAAACGTCATATCCGAAATGCTCAAAAATGGTGCGGACAATCTTGACATTCGAGGTTTTCAACTTTAGGCCCACTTCATTTTTCGGCTGGTCTTCGATGTAACTCACTTCTTCCACATACACCTTGTGCTCTTCTATCATCGGGCCTTTTGCGATTTTCTCAAGGTCTTCATATTTTAGATTTTTGTCAAGCGAAACCTGATAAATTTTAGACGAGCGCTGGCTGGTCTGCGTGAATTTAGTGATGATGTCATTGTCATTGGTGAGCAGCAGCAAACCGGTCGTATTCTTATCCATACGGCCTACCGGGCTTATTTTAGAGGTGGTGGCACCACGCACCAGATCGAGCACGTTGCGCATTTCTCCGGTTTCATCAGAAGAAGTAGTGAAGTTCTTGGGCTTATTCAGTAGGATGTACTCTTTCTTTTCCGGTGTAACGAGGTTGCCGTCGAAGTTGACCACATCGCCTTTTTTTACCTTGTAGCCCATTTCAGTGACCGGGATTCCGTTGACTTTCACGTTACCCGACTGGATGTAGATGTCTGCATCGCGACGCGAACACATCCCGGAATTGGCAATGTATTTGTTCAGTCGGATCTCGTCCGGGTTCTTAGGGGTTTTCGGTTTCGGGGTTTTTGTAGCCGGCTTGGCGAATTTTCCCGCAGGTTTTCCTGCAGCCGTCTCCGGTGCCGCTTTCTTTCCCTGTGCGCGTTTTGGCATAGGCGGCTTCGGCTTGTTTGTTGATGGCCTGCCGCTGCCAGGTCTCGAACCTCCGCGTTTGTTACTTCCTTCCCTGTTCGTCATGGTATTCTGAAATTTTTTGCAAAGATAGGGTTTATTATGACACGGAACGCCTAGCCCCGGTAGAGGCATATATCCTTTGCTGCTGCTTCTTTAGCAGCACAAAGATATGGCCGATAACGGGATCAGCTTCTCAGAAAAATTACAACAAATTGCGTCCGTGCCATAATACCGAAGGATCGATCAGCACGATGCAGAAAATACCCGCGACGATGAGCGTCTTTAAGGTGAGGTGCAGGCGCAGGTATTGGGCCTTGTTGTCCGACTTCCAGAGGTAGATGTTGAAGAAAACCAAAGCAACCAGGCAGGTGTAGAAATACAGGTCCATGTAGCCCACGTCATAGTCTTCGATAAGCAGGTATACCGGAAAAAGTGTGGAAAAAGCGAGGAAGGAAATGGCTTTTTTGGCCGCTTTCTCACCATATTCAATCGGTATGGTGCTGTAGCCGTTGGCCAGGTCGCCCGCAAGGTTCTCGAGATCCTTGACGATTTCACGTATCAGCAGCAGCAGGAACAGGAAACTCGCATGGCTGAAAATGATGCCTGCTTTTTGCAGGTCGTAGTCCTCGAACTGGGTCTTGAAAAAATAAATCAGGAGTCCGAAAAAGGGAAATACCGCCAGGAACGCTGCCGTAACATTGCCGATAATCGCATATTTCTTGAGCTTGTGTGAGTAAAACCAAATCAGGAAAATATATACGGAGAAGAACAGACTTACCCGCCAGGAGATCAGTAACCCCAAAGCCACAGCCAGGAAATTGAGGCCAAAATACACCGATAGTTTGGTTTTCTGGCTGACCAGCCGGTCGAGCATCGACTTCTGCGGCCGGTTGATCAGGTCTTTTTTGGCGTCGTAAAAATTGTTGATGATGTAGCCCGCCGCGATACAACAGGACGAGACAGTCACCAGGACAAACAAGCGCCAGTCCAGGAGAACGTCGAGCGCACGGGAGTTTCCGGGTGCCAGTATGAAAATCGCTGAGAGGTATTGTGCCAGGATGATGACGGGGATATTGTAGCCGCGCACTACGGAGAACAAACTCACGATCTTCATCAACAGCAGGCGGTTCTTCCTGCTTAGCATGATTGAAAGCGCGCAGAGGCTACAGGTTGCAGACTGGTCGGTAATGCAGGATAGGTGTACCTTGTAACTTGCACCTGAGCGTTTTTAAAATTGGTATACGACTTCCAGTTTGTAGTCTTTCAGGGAAGCCTGGGCTTTTTCCAGGTCCTCGGTGAATCCGAGGATGTAGCCGCCGCCGCCTGAGCCGCAAAGCTTGAGGTAATAGTCGTTCGTGTCAATGCCCTTTTGCCAGATACCGTGGAATTGCTCGGGGATCATCGGCTTGAAATTGTCCAAGACGACCCTTGACAGTTTCTTGGTATTTGAAAACAGCGATTTGCGGTCGCCGCCGAGGAAATTCTCAACACAAAGATCGGTGTATTTCACGAACTGGTTTTTCAACATCGTACGGAAGCCCTTGTCTTTCAGGTTTTCCATGAAGATATTCACCATCGGTGCGGTTTCACCGACAATTCCTGAGTCCAGCAAAAACACGGCGCCTTTCCCGGAAGTACTTTGGGTGGGGATGCCGGTGGCTTCGATATTGTCCCTGGAATTGATTAAGATCGGGATGCTCAAATAGCTGTTTAAAGGATCGAGGCCCGAACTTTTCCCGTGGAAAAACGATTCCATCTGCCCGAAGATATTCTTGAGTGTCAGAAGCTTCTCACGCGTCAGGTTTTCCAAAACGGTGATCTTATTTTTCGCGTATTTGTCGTAAATCGCAGCCACCAATGCGCCGCTGCTGCCCACGCCATAACCCTGCGGGATGCTGGAATCGAAATACATGCCCGCTTCAACGTCTTTCTTAAGGGCGCCTAAGTCAAACTGCACCAACTCCGGCTGCTCTGCCTGAAGCGTTTCAAGATGCGATATAAATCTTTTGAGGTTGGCGTTGGATTTGATTGCCTCAGCTGCAGGATTTCCGTCTGATTTGAGGGCGCCATTGTAAAAATTGTAAGGAATTGACAATCCTTTGGAATCCTTGATAATACCGTATTCGCCGAATAGCAGTATTTTGGAGTAGAATAAAGGTCCTTTCATATTTTTATGTCAAATTAATTCAGCCCCATGGCCAATCGTGTCACAAATATACTGACCATTTTCGCAATAGCCAACTAATTCCGTCTTAATAAAGTCCAAAACTTCCACGCTAACGTTTTCGGGATAAAGCACATGTACATTCGCACCGGCATCGAGCGTGAAACAAACAGGAATTCCGGTGTGTTTCCTGAATGCCCAGATGCGGTTGATGATCTCCAGCGTATGCGGCTTCATCAGGATGTAATATGGCATCGAGGTCATCATCATGGCGTGCAACGTCAGCGCCTCACTTTCCAAGATACTTACGAAATCTTCGAGATTCCCGTTTTGCAAAACGACGCTGAGCCTGCTTAAATTGTGGTGGGCCTGCGAAAACCGCTGTGCCGCGAACGGGTGCCCGTGCATCAAATCGTGCCCGACGGTGCTTGACACTTCCTTTTTGCCTTTGTCAACCAGCAGGATAGTGTCCTGATATTGCCTGAAATTGTCGTGGATCGGATGCGGGAATGCAAGGCCATAACTATCGGAACTTTCTGGGAAATCAGCGTGCGCGCCCCAGATTACGACATCGCCCCTGACGCTGCGGCAGGCGCTTCCGGATCCGAGTCGTGCCAGGAAGGAGGCTTTCCGGTAGAAATAATCGTCGTTGATTTCAGGTGAAAGCTGCCTTTCAACCTGCATCAATGCCACAGCCAGCGCCGCCATTCCCGACGCCGAAGAGGCGATTCCGGAACTGTGCGGGAAAGTGTTTCTGGTGTCGATTGTGAAATGATATTTTTTCAGGAACGGCACGTAGGCCTGGATCCTTTCGAAGAATTTTTCGATTTTGGGCTTGAAATCGTCCTTCGGCCTGCCATCGAAAAGCAGTTCGAATGAAAACGAGCCGTCGTTATTTTTTTCGGCGAAGGCCAGCGTAGTAATGGTTTTGCAATGACTCAGCGTGAAGCTCACCGACGGATTTGCAGGAATCTGGTTTTCTTTCTTTCCCCAGTATTTCACCAGTGCAATGTTGCTGGGCGCAGACACGCTCACGCTGCCCTGGGTAAGATCATTCGTGTATTTTTTCGGGAGGAATTGCGTCTCGGGATCCATAAAATGTATTTGCTGCAAAGATACTTTTTTTGTTCCGACAGGTTTTTACTACTTTTAAGAAAAAAACATGAATAAGTATTTCAGGATTTTGATTTTCGTCGCCACCTGCCTCGGTATCGGCTATTGCTCAGGGATTGCGACCCAATCCGGGGGGAACGATTGGTTCCCAACGCTTAAAAAACCGGTATTCAATCCCCCTAAGGAAGTCTTCATGCCCGTCTGGACCACACTTTACGTTTTTATGGGCGTGGCTGCGGGACTGGTCTGGGCTGAAATCGAATCGAGGCGTGAGGAGGTTGCATCGGCGTTGCGTTTTTTCTGGATCCAGCTCGCACTCAATGCGGCCTGGTCGTTCCTCTTTTTCATGCTTAAGAATCCGTTGCTCGCGTTTATCGAAATGATTGTTCTGTGGCTCATGATTTATGAAACCTGGTACAAGTTCCGAAGGATTAATGCCGTTTCGGGCTGGCTTTTTGTCCCTTACCTGCTTTGGGTTTCGTTTGCGTTGGTGCTCAACGGCAGCCTTTGGTGGCTGAACCGCTAAACATCGGTACAAAGCGTTATTTATAATCAATAAAAATTACGATTTTATAACGATATAGTAGGTACGAAATTTGGCTTTTGGGTTGTGATTTCAATACCCGCAAGTTATCTTTGTTCCCAAATTTTTTTACAGCTGATTATGCATTCAACCCAAACGGATTACCTCCCGATTTTAATCCAGATGCTTCTGGCGGTCGGATTTGTAGTGCTGACGATTATCGGTTCCAGTTTCCTGGGCCCGAAAAGGCATTCCAAAAATAAAGACAAGTCTTTCGAATGCGGGATCGAATCCATCGGAAACGCACGCGTGCCGTTTTCGGTAAAATATTTCCTCGTCGCGATCCTGTTCGTGTTGTTTGATGTCGAGGTGATTTTCCTGTATCCATGGGCTGTCAACTTTAAGGACATGGGCATCGACGGACTGCTGAAAATGGGTGTATTTATGATCCTGTTGCTGGTCGGATTTTTTTATGTAATGAAGAAGAAGGGCCTCGAGTGGGACTAACCGATTTTAGAACTGGGATGTCAGATCCGATTTTCAGGTTGCTGACTCTTGATTCTCAATTCAAAAATTTTTAAAATGAGCGATTCAAAAATAATAACCAATGCGCCGGCTCCTGAAGGTTATTCAGGAGAAGGTTTTTTTGCAACGAGGCTGGATTCTGTTGTCGGGATGGCGCGTGCCAATTCACTTTGGCCATTGCCGTTTGCGACTTCCTGCTGCGGGATTGAGTTTATGGCTACGATGGCATCACATTATGACGTGGCGCGTTTCGGCTCAGAGCGTATGAGTTTCTCGCCGCGGCAGGCCGATATGTTGCTGGTGATGGGAACCATTGCGAAAAAAATGGCGCCAATCTTACGTCAGGTCTACGAGCAGATGGCCGAACCGCGCTGGGTTATCTCGGTGGGTGCCTGTGCCTGTTCTGGCGGAATTTTTGATACGTACTCCGTGTTGCAGGGTATCGACAAGGTGATCCCGGTTGACGTATACGTGCCCGGCTGTCCGCCCAGGCCGGAACAAATCCTTGACGGCATCATGCGCCTGCAGGACCTTGTGCGATCTGAATCAGTAAGAAGAAGGAGTTCTCCGGAATACACCGAGTTGCTGGCTTCTTATAACATCAAATAATAATGGCTTTAGAAACTGCTGTCATACAAAATACCCTAACCGACCAGTTCGGTGACAAAGTACGCCACTTCCAGCAAATTCACGATATCCTGACTTTTGAGGTGCAGACCGAAAATATCACGGAAGTGATGGGATTCTTAAAAGATGATAAAACCATGCGGTTTAATTTCCTGACGACGTTGTGCGGGATGCATTTTCCGGACGCGGAAGCAGGAAGGCAATTCGGGATGGTCTACCACATGCACAACTGGATGGACAACGTCAGGGTGCGCATTAAGTGTTTTATGCCGGCTGACAAACCTGAAATCGATTCGGTCACGGGGTTGTTCCGAAGCGCCAATTGGCAGGAACGGGAAACCTATGATTTCTTCGGGATTATCTTTAAAGGGCATCCGCAGCTGAAGCGTATTTTGAATATGGACGAAATGCAGTCATTCCCGATGCGCAAGGAATTCCCGCTCGAAGACGGCGGCAGGACCGACAAAGACGACCGTTTCTTTGGAAGGACAACAGATAATTGTTAATAATGTCATTGAAATAATATATGTCAGACTTATTATTACCGCCGGAATTAAGGTACGCAGGAATCATCGAGCAGCGCAAGAACGAAGACGGGAGTGAGCTTTCCATCCTTAACTTAGGACCTACACACCCGGCTACTCATGGTATTTTCCAGAACATCCTTTTGATGGATGGCGAAAGAATCATCGATGGGGAAGGGACCGTGGGATACATCCACCGCGCTTTCGAAAAAATTGCCGAGAACCGCCCGTTTTACCAGATCACGCCGCTGACCGACAGGATGAACTATTGTTCTTCGCCGATCAACAATATGGGTTGGTGGATGACTTTGGAAAAAGCACTGGGGATTGAAGTGCCGAAGAGAGCACAGTACCTGCGTGTCATCGTGATGGAACTGGCGCGTATCGCTGACCACATCATCTGTAATTCCGTCCTGGGTGTTGACACCGGGGCTTTGACAGGCTTCCTCTATGTATTCCAATACAGGGAAAAGATTTACGAAATTTATGAAGAAATCTGCGGCGCCCGCCTGACCACGAATATGGGAAGGATAGGCGGTTTCGAAAGAGACTGGAGTCCGCTGGCTTTCGAAAAATTAAATACTTTACTTGAAGAATTTCCACCCATCTGGAGGGAATTCGAAAACCTGCTCACCCGGAACAGGATTTTTATGGACCGTACCATCAACGTCGGTCCGATTTCTGCTGAAAAGGCAATCAATTACGGTTTTACGGGCCCGAATTTACGCGCAGCCGGAGTAGATTATGACATCCGCGTGATGCAGCCGTATTCTTCGTACGAAGATTTTGAATTCAATATCCCGGTCGGAAAATCAGGCGATACGTATGACCGCTTTTGCGTAAGGAATGCGGAAGTCTGGGAAAGTCTGAGCATTATCAAACAGGCCCTGGCAAAACTGCCCGAGGGCCCTTACCACGCGGACGTGCCAGATTATTACCTGCCTCCGAAAGATGAGGTATACAATAATATGGAAGCCCTGATATACCATTTCAAGATTGTGATGGGTGAAATATCCGTTCCGGTTACCGAAGTGTACCATCCGGTGGAAGGCGGAAACGGGGAACTTGGTTTTTATCTGGTCACCGACGGAAGCCGTACAGCCTACAGGCTGCATTTCCGCAGGCCGTGTTTCATATACTATCAGGCTTTTAACGATATGGTACAGGGACAGATGCTGTCGGATGCGATTGCCACTTTGTCGAGCCTGAACGTGATTGCCGGAGAATTAGACGCTTAAATTATGGAGAGAACACATTACAAACAGGATATCAATATTACTCCCGAGCTTTCGTCCCGTATCGAAGAGCTGTGCAGTCATTATCCTGCTGATAAGAGGAAGTCGGCATTGTTGCCTGTATTGCACGAAGTCCAGGACGCCCACGACAACTGGCTCAGTATTGAATTGCAGGACAAAGTCGCTGAGATCATTGGCATTAAGCCGGTTGAGGTTTATGAGGTGGTTTCGTTTTATACGATGTATAACCAGCGGCCTATCGGTAAATTCATGTTTGAATTTTGCCAGACCTCTCCATGCTGCTTAAACGGCGTGGAGAACCTCATGGATTATACGTGCAGTAAACTGGGCGTAAAGGTGGGTGAACCGACTGCGGACGGTATGTTTGAGGTGCGGGGCGTGGAATGCCTCGGTGCCTGTGGTTACGCCCCGATGATGCAACTGGGGGATTTTTATCTTGAGCATCTGAATGAAGAAAAAATCGATCAGCTGATTGTTGATTGCCGCGATAATAAAATCACGTTACACGATAAATAATATGTCACAAAAAATATTATTAGACAAGATTAACGTTCCGGGTATAAAAACCTATGAAGTGTATCGCCGTGAGGGTGGTTATGCTTCTGTGGAAAAAGCACTGAAAATGACTCCGGATGAGGTCGTGGAAGAAGTCAAAACTTCCGGACTTCGCGGTCGCGGCGGTGCGGGCTTCCCTGCCGGCATGAAATGGAGTTTTATCGATAAGAAATCAGGAAAGCCAAGGCACTTGGTTTGTAACGCCGATGAATCAGAGCCGGGCACCTTTAAGGACCGCTTCCTGATGGAGTACATTCCGCACCTTTTGATTGAGGGGATGATTACGTCGAGTTATGCGCTTGGTGCGAATTTATCATACATCTACATCCGTGGCGAATACATGTGGGTTTACAAAATCCTCGAAAGGGCGATTGCCGAAGCCAAAAATGCCGGATGGCTGGGTAAAAACATCCAGGGTTCAGGATATGACCTTGATTTATATGTGCATTGCGGTGCCGGCGCTTACATCTGTGGCGAAGAGACCGCTTTGATTGAATCGTTGGAAGGAAAACGCGGCAATCCAAGGATCAAGCCGCCATTTCCTGCTGTTTCGGGACTTTGGGCCAATCCAACCGTGGTAAATAATGTGGAAACCATTGCGGCAGTGCCGTGGATCGTGAACAATTCCGGAGCAGAATATGCAAAAATCGGTATTGGGAGATCGACAGGAACCAAGTTGATTTCTGCTTCAGGGCATATCAAAAATCCGGGGGTTTATGAAATTGAGTTGGGCTTAAGCGTCTACGAATTCATGAATTCTGATGAATATCTGGGCGGAATGAGTTCTGACCGTCCGTTGAAGGCATTTGTGCCTGGTGGAAGTTCTGTACCTGTATTACCTGCCAATCTGATTTATAAAACCGCGAATGGAGAAGACCGTCTGATGACTTATGAAAGTTTAAGCGATGGTGGTTTTGCCACAGGTTCGATGCTGGGCTCAGGTGGGTTTATTGTGTACAATGACACCTCATGTATTGTAAGAAACACATGGAATTTCTCGAGATTTTATCATCACGAAAGTTGTGGGCAATGTTCACCATGCCGTGAAGGAACAGGCTGGCTTGAAAAAGTATTACACCGTATCGAAACAGGAACAGGAAGGGAAGAAGATATTGATTTGCTGTGGGACATCCAAAGCAAAATTGAAGGGAATACGATTTGCCCGTTGGGTGATGCTGCGGCATGGCCGGTGGCAGCTGCGATACGCCATTTCAGGGAGGAATTCGAATACCATGTCCGTTTCCCGGAGAAGATTAAGAACAGGGACCATTTTGTCACCGAACCGTTTGAACAGGTGAAGCATTTGGTTTCCAAAGAATTAATTTAAGAATAGTACATTAATTCAGAGCCACTTGATACGATTTATTAAGGATTTTTTATATAGAAGAGGATACAAAATCAATAAGGTCAGTACGTTGGCTTTGCTTCATGAGGATTATTTAAAGGCAGTGTCAGGCTACATAAGGAAGAATCCGGTTTTGTTTGATGTTGGGGCTAATGTGGGGCAAACGGTAAGTAAGTTCAAAGTCGTTTTTCCAACGTCAGAAATCCATAGTTTCGAACCGAGTAAGGTATGTTTTGATGTTTTAAAGGATAGCCATAAGAGCACACATAATTTGGTCTTAAATAATGTGGCTGTTGGTTCTGAAAAAGGGTCATTAGATTTTAATGAGTATTCGTGGAGTAGTTTAAATTCTTTGCTCAAAAGATCTTTTACAAAATCGGAGCTGATTGACAGCTATAAGGTAGATGTCATAACGATTGATGAGTATTGCAAAAGCAACAGCATATTTAAAATAGATTTATTAAAAACAGATACGGAAGGCTATGAGCTACAGGTGTTGAAGGGAGCCAGCCAAATGATGGATGAAAATAGGATTCAATTTGTGTATGTTGAAGTCTTCTTCTACGAAAATTATATAGGCCAGTCGTCGTTTGGAGACGTGTATAATTATTTATCGGGAAAAGGATTTAATTTTGTGAGATTTTACGCATTTGAATACACCGGAGAAGGATTGGCATCACGAACAGATGCATTATTTATAAATAAGAATTTTATTAATTGAATCTGATTTAGGTTAGAGGACAATAAGATATAAAAATGAAAGTAACCATAGACGGTCAAGCCATTGAAGTAGAACCAGGGACAACCATCCTGCAGGCTGCGCGTATGATCGGTGGGGAATCTGTCCCGCCGGCCATGTGCTACTATTCGAAGTTAAAAGGAAGCGGCGGAAAATGCCGTTGCTGCCTTGTCGAGGTTTCCAAAGGAAGCGAAGCCGACCCACGTCCGATGCCGAAATTGATGGCTTCCTGCGTTACCGGCTGTATGGACGGTATGGAAGTGAACAGCAAATCGTCGCCAAGGGTGGAAGAAGCAAGAAAATCGGTAACGGAATTCCTGTTGATCAATCACCCGCTGGATTGCCCTGTGTGTGACCAGGCCGGGGAATGCGACCTGCAGAACCTAAGCTTCAAGCACGGAAAATCAAAAACGCGTTTTATCGAAGAGAAAAGGACATTCGAGCCCGAAAATATCGGCCCGAACATCCAGCTGCATATGAACCGTTGCATCCTTTGCTACCGCTGTGTGATGGTTGCCGATCAATTGACAGACAACCGCGTGCATGGCGTCATGGATCGTGGGGATCATTCCAATATTTCGACCTGTATTTCAAAAGCCATTGACAACGAGTTTTCAGGAAACATGATCGACGTGTGTCCTGTCGGTGCTTTAACCGATAAAACTTTCCGTTTTAAATCGCGGGTTTGGTTCAATAAACCATACAATGCGCACAGGAATTGTACGAAGTGTTGCGGGAAAACCACAGTCTGGATGTTTGGGAATGAAATCCAAAGGGTCACCGGAAGGAAAGATGAATTCCACGAAGTAGAAGAATTCATCTGCAACGAATGCCGTTTTGACCACAAAGACCCGAAAGACTGGGTGATTGAAGGGCCACGGAAATTCGAAAAAGATTCGGTAATCAACCAGAATAACTATACCAGGGATTTGGATACGGTGGTAATCGACACTGAGAAAAATATCCTTAAGGGCCGTGACCAGGACCGAAAGAAAATCAGTATGCCGTCTGTACCGCTGAAACCGGAAGAGCAGGATGCATTTAAACATGGCAATATTTAACGGATGGAGAGCAGCATAATCATAGAGAAAAGTATTTTCATCTTCGTCATCTTCGGACTGACGATGCTGATGGCGATGTATTCTACCTGGGCGGAGCGTAAAGTAGCGGCCTGGCTTCAGGACCGTATCGGGCCAAACCGTGCGGGACCGTGGGGACTACTCCAGCCATTGGCGGACGGGTTGAAATTATTTTCGAAAGAAGAGTTTTTACCGGATACACCCAATAAATTCCTGTTCGTCGCAGGGCCGGCCATCTCGATGAGTGTGGCATTGATGACCAGCGCGGTAATCCCGTGGGGCGATAAGCTCGAAATGTTCGGAAGGACGGTGGTGTTGCAGGCTACAGATATCGATGTGGCCCTGTTGTACATTTTCGGTGTGCTTTCGGTGGGTGTTTACGGCATTATGATTGGCGGCTGGGCATCAAATAATAAGTTCTCGCTGATGAGTGCCATGCGTGCCGCATCGCAGATGATCTCTTACGAAGTCGCGATGGGATTGTCGATTATCGCCTTGTTGATGATGACCGGAACGCTGAGCCTCCGCGAAATTGCCGCAGGGCAGCAAGGCATGAACTGGAACGTGTTTTACCAGCCGGTCGGCTTTATTATCTTTTTGGTGTGTTCGTTTGCGGAAACCAACCGTACTCCGTTTGACCTTGCGGAATGTGAGGCTGAACTTATCGGTGGGTATCATACGGAATATTCGTCGATGCGTATGGGATTCTATTTGTTTGCAGAATACGCAAGTATGTTTATCTCTTCGACGATTTTAGCAGTGCTGTATTTCGGGGCGTATAACTATCCGGGCATGTCCTGGGCGTTGGAGAACTGGGGCGTCAATGCGGCCAACCTTATCGGGTTCGGCGTATTGTTTGCAAAGATCTGTTTCTTCATTTTCTTTTACATGTGGGTAAGGTGGACGATTCCGAGGTTCCGTTATGACCAGTTGATGCGTCTGGGATGGCAGGGACTGATCCCGATTGCGATCGTGAATATTTTCATCACGGGCATCGTGATGTTGTGGCCGGAAATCATGTCGGCACTGGGAATGTAAATTTGAGTACAAGCGCCTAGCCCCGATAGCAGCGGAAATCCTTTTTGGATTACCCGGAGCGCAGCGGAGGGAAATCTTCCACGCAGTGCAACGGAGTGGCAAAAAGATTGCAGCGGATAGCGGGAATAGCTTCAAATAAAAAAAATATAAAATGTCAATAGAAACGATTTCATTATCGGGCAGGAAAAAAGAGGTTTCCGACAAAAAGATGACTTTTTGGGAGAGCCTGTACCTGGTAGCGATTGTAAAGGGGCTGTTCATCACGATCAGGCACCTTTTTACAAGGAAAGTGACCGTAAAATATCCGGAGCAGGTACGCGAGAGAAGTAAAGTCTACCGTGGGCAGCATTTGCTGAAACGCGACGAACAGGGAAGGGAAAATTGCACGGCCTGTGGGCTTTGTGCTTTGTCATGCCCGGCCGAAGCCATCACGATGACCGCTGCAGAGCGCAAACCGGAAGAAAAGCACCTGTACCGCGAAGAAAAATATGCGTCAGTATATGAAATCAATATGCTGCGTTGCATTTTCTGCGGACTGTGTGAAGAAGCCTGTCCGAAAGATGCGATTTACCTGACCGAATCAAAGGTGCTCGTGCCATCGCAATATCAGCGTGAGGATTTTATCTTCGGGAAACACAAACTGGTGATGCCGCTCACGCAGGCGATGCAGAATGCCCAACTTAAAAACGCGAACTGATGGCGACAGCTTTACTGATATTTTACATCCTTTCTGCCGTCACGCTGGCCAGCGCATTTTTGACGATTTATTCCAGAAACCCAATTCACAGTGCGATTTACCTCGTCATCTGTTTTTTCTCGATTGCTGGCCATTATCTGTTGCTTAATGCGCAGTTCCTGGCGATTGTGCATGTCATCGTGTATTCCGGGGCGATTATGATCCTGTTCCTGTTTACGGTGATGCTGATGAACCTGAACAAGGAAGATGAAGTGCATAAGCCACGGATGGCGCGTTTTGTGGCCATTACGCTTTTCGGGATCATGTGTGTGATATTGATTGCGCTGTTTATGAATTCGAAGCCTGTTTCCGATATCTACATTCAGGAAAACACCGACTATCAATCGATTAAGGTGTTGGGCCGTGTGCTGCTTGACGGAAAAGAGGGCTATATGGTGCCGTTTGAATTCGCTTCGGTATTGTTGCTGGTTGCGATGATCGGAACGGTATTGTTGTCTAAAAAAGAAATAACCGAAAAAAAATAAGATGCAGAATATATTAGAACAGATAGGCATACAGAATTATATTTTCCTTTCGGCAATCTTATTCTGCCTGGGTGTTTTCGGGGTGTTGTACCGCCGGAATGCGATTATCGTTTTCATGTCGATTGAAATCATGCTGAACGCGGTGAATTTGTTGTTCGTTGCTTTTTCAACGTATCATCAGGACGCCCAGGGACAGGTTTTTGTGTTTTTCTCGATGGCTGTTGCCGCTGCGGAAGTCGCCGTAGGATTGGCCATCGTGGTGTCTATTTTCAGAAATGTAGGCTCGATCGATGTGGCTTACCTTAAAAAATTAAAAGGATAATTAATGGATACCAATGTAGCTTTAGTGTTGTTATTAGCGCCTTTTATAGGTTTTCTTATCAATGTTTTCTTTGGTAAAAGCCTCGGCAAATCGGTTTCCGGTATGATTGGGACGGCCTCAGTAGTGGTATCTTTTATTATTACGCTGGTATTTTTCATGGACATCAACAATGGGCATGCTCCGGTTAAGATTACCGTATTTGACTGGATGGAAGTGGCCAATGTCAAGATTGGTTTCGGATTTCTTTTAGACCAGCTTTCGTTGTTGTGGCTGATGTTTGTCACGGGAATAGGATCGTTGATCCATCTGTATTCCATCAGTTATATGCACGATGATGAAAATATGCATAAATTTTTCGCTTACCTGAACCTGTTCGTATTTTTTATGATTACGCTCGTGATGGGAAGTAACCTTCTGGTGATGTTCATCGGTTGGGAAGGAGTTGGATTGTGTTCTTATCTGCTGATTGGTTTCTGGTACAAAAACCAGGATTATAATGATGCGGCGAAGAAGGCATTCATCATGAACCGTATCGGGGATCTCGGTTTGCTGATCGGTATTTTCATATTGGCAGGTTCATTCTCTACTCTGGATTTTGACGTGTTAAAAACCCAGATTGTCGCCGGTGTTGACTACCGTGATTTCTGGATTGGGGTTGCTGCACTGGCATTGTTTATCGGTGCCTGTGGTAAATCAGCACAAATCCCATTGTACACCTGGCTTCCGGATGCGATGGCGGGACCTACACCGGTTTCGGCATTGATCCACGCAGCCACGATGGTCACCGCAGGAATCTTTATGGTGACGAGATTGAATTTCCTTTTTGATCTGGTACCGGATGTACAAAACATTATTGCGGTTGTCGGTGCTATCACGGCATTGGTGGCTGCAACAATCGGTCTGGCTCAAAATGATATCAAGAAAGTACTGGCTTATTCTACAGTATCCCAATTGGGACTGATGTTCCTGGCTTTAGGGCTTGGGGCTTATGAAGTGGCGATTTTTCATGTAATTACACATGCATTCTTCAAGGCGTGTTTGTTCCTTGGTTCCGGTTCAGTAATCCACGCACTTCATGGCGAACAGGACATGCGCAATATGGGCGGTTTGAAAAAGTACATGCCGATTACGTTCTGGACGATGATGGTGTCTACGCTGGCCATTTCGGGGATATTCCCGTTTGCCGGTTTCTGGTCCAAAGACGAAATATTGATGGTGGCCCATGAGCACAATATGGTGTTGTATGTTGTCGGTTCGATTGCATCGATTATGACGGCATTTTATATGTTCCGACTCATGTACCTTACATTCTTCAGGGAGTTCCGCGGCACCGAGGAACAGAAACATCATTTGCACGAAAGTCCGGGACTCATCACTTTCCCTTTGATTGTACTGGGAATCCTGGCCACAATCGGGGGTTTGATCAGTTTGCCTACCGGAAGCTGGCTCAATCATTATCTTGAACCCCTTTTCGAAGGTAGTAAGAAATCGGCACATCACGGGCTGACTGATGAAGCATACGTATTGATGGCGATTGCCACAGCGGGCGCTGTCCTCGGAATCGTATTGGCTTATATGAAATATATCAAGCAGAAACAGGTCCCTCCTGTGGATGCGGAAATTACCGGTATCACGAAAGTGGTGTACAACAAATATTATGTTGATGAAATCTACGATTTCGTATTCGTAAAACCGATCGTCGGACTCTCCCGTTTCTTCCGCGATTACATCGAAACCGCCTTATCCGCTACCATCTTCGGGCTCGGGAAGGCTACCGGAGAGCTCGGTTATTATGGAAGAAAACTTCATAACGGGAGCATCGGCCTGTATTTGTTTGCGTTTGTACTCGGACTTTGCGCGATATTTTTATTCATTTTCAGCTCAATAATTTTTACATAATGGATGTAACGTACCTATTAATACTGCTGCTGGCAGGAGCATTTGTAACTTATTTTTCAGGGGATAAGGCGGCACCGAAAGTGGCGCTCTTGTTCGGACTGGCTTCGCTTGGGGTGTCCATCGGCCTGCTGGATTTGCACAATGCCGGACAGGACATCAATTTCAGCTGTCAGTGGATTTCTAAACCAAACATTTCGTTTGCACTGCATGCCGACGGCCTGTCGCTGGCCATGATCCTCCTGACCACGGCGTTGACGCCTGTCATCATCTTTTCAGGTTTTGGCAATCAGTTCAAAAGCGGCAAATCGATGTATGCCTTAATATTATTCATGGCGTTTGCGATGGCAGGCACTTTCCTTGCTGCGGACGGATTACTGTATTACATCTTCTGGGAATTGGCCTTAATCCCGATTTATTTCATCGCGCTGATCTGGGGCAACGGCGATGCCGAGGCGCGTAAGAAAGCCGTTGTAAAATTCTTCATTTACACTTTTGCAGGGTCCTTATTCATGTTGACAGCGTTTGTATATCTGTACCAGAAAGCGGGAAGTCTGCTGATTGCCGACCTGTATCAGCTCGACCTGACAGCCGACGAACAGTTGTGGATTTTCGCTGCGTTCTTCCTGGCTTATGCGATTAAGATTCCAATCGTCCCCTTTCACACCTGGCAGGCGACGGTCTACCAAAAAGCGCCTACGGTGGGCACGATGTTGCTTTCCGGAATTATGCTCAAAATGGGTCTGTACAGCGTCATCCGCTGGCAGTTGCCGATTGCGCCTTTTGCTGCCAGAGAATACAAGGAGGTCCTTATCGGACTTGGCATTGCCGGTGTCATTTACGGCTCAGTCGTCGCTTTGAAGCAGAAAGACCTTAAGAAACTTTTGGCCTATTCTTCACTGGCCCACGTAGGGTTGATCGCTGCGGGTGCCTACGCCTTGAACTTTGACGGATTGAGCGGTGCGGTACTGCAAATGATCGCACACGGTTTCGTGGTGGTCGGTTTGTTCTTCGCTGCGGAGATTATTCACAGGAGATTCGAAACGCGGACCATCGCTGATATGGGCGGTATCAGGCTGCAGGCGCCGAAATTCGCGTCGATGTTCATGATACTTGTACTTGCTTCGGTGGCATTGCCGTCAACATTTAACTTTGTGGGCGAGTTTACGGTCTTGTACAGTTTGTCCCATGTCAACGTCATTTACGCGGTGCTGGGCGGAACCACGATCATCCTCGGGGCGTATTACATGCTCAAAATGTTCCAGAATGTTATGCTGGGTGATGTAAAAGCCAAGCGAACTCCCTTTACCGATGTGACGCTCAATGAGGCCATCACTATGGTAGCCATTATCGGTGTCCTTTTCTTTTTCGGGATGTATCCCAAACCGATCACCGACCTGATTGCGCCAAGCATCGAGAACATCGTATCACAAATCAACAGATAACAGTCAGATAACAATGAACTTATTAATAGCTATAACGGGATTAGGTGTCTTATGCCTGATGTTTGAAATCTTCAACCTGAGGAAAGCGCTCGTGCCGTTGGTCATTCTCGGGCTGCTGGGTGCCTTGGCGTTGGACATTTCCGAATACGATGCCATCATCACGTCAAACAACAACATGGTTACCGTAAATAATTTTTCGGTGGCATTTTCAGGGCTGTTCATCATCCTCACTATTTTCCTCGTGGCCTTAAGCCATAATTTTTATGAGAACCACCAAACCAAGATTTCCGACTACATCGCGATAAAGGTTTTTATGCTCGCGGGTTGTGTGGCACTGGTGTCATTCCAGAACCTTGCCATGTTTTTTCTTGGAATAGAGGTATTGTCGATTTCGCTCTACATTCTTGCAGCGAGCAACAGGCTGAATTTAAAAAGTAATGAAGCAGGGATGAAATATTTCCTCATGGGATCTTTTGCTTCCGGCATATTGCTGTTCGGGATTTGCCTGATTTATGGGGCAATCGGCTCGTTTGACATGGCAACAATCCAGGAAGCCGGAATGTCGGCCGCCGTGGAAGAATGGTTTTACATCGGGATTATACTTGTAAGTATCGGGTTGTTGTTTAAGATTGCAGCGGTGCCATTCCACTTCTGGGCGCCGGATGTGTACCAGGGTGCACCGGCACTGACTACAGCGACGATGAGTACCATCGGTAAAGTCACCGCCATGGCCGCATTTTTTAAGCTGGCTACTGTAATGAACGTAAATCTTCCTGAAGCGCAGAGCGTCATTGTGGTGGTTTCGATGCTGTCAATGACTGTGGGTAATATAATGGCATTAAGGCAGGCCAACGTAAAGCGTATGCTCGCTTTCTCCGGCGTTTCCCATGCGGGATTCCTGCTGATGACCCTTCTAGGAAACGAAAACCCTCCTGCGACCTTGTTGTATTATTCTGCCGCCTATGCATTGGCCGGGATCGCGGCATTCAGTGTGATCCTGTACGTTTGCAAAAACCGTGAAAACGAGGATATCGTCAACTTCAACGGATTAGGGAAATCAAATCCGTTATTGGCTGCTATCCTGACCGGAGCGCTGCTGTCAATGGCCGGGATTCCGGTATTCGCCGGGTTTTTTGCAAAGCTAATGCTTTTCGGACAGGTCATCAGCGCCGGGCATATCGCGTTAGTGATCGTAGCCGTCGTAAACTCCATTATCAGCGTCGGATATTACTTTAAGCTGATTCTTGCCATGTACACCAAAGAAGCGAACGAAGAGCGTCCCGGGACACCGGTGCTGCTTTACGCTACGGCAATTATATCTTTGTCACTGAATATTGCAATGGGGCTGTTTCCGTCCGTGGTGCTTGATTTGCTTGCGTAGCGATAAAAAAAATACAATGTAACCCGTCAGATTTTGGCGGGTTTTTTGTTGGTAATTGTTACAGTGTCGGACGGCTTCGTACAGGACAAATTTTAAATCCTTTTGCCTTATCCCGGTTTCGGCAGTCTTAAAGGTGATTTATCGCTTGGTCCTCAAGGCCGCCAAAGACTTTCTTAACAGTAACTTTTGTCCTGATAAAAAGAAAATAGCAGGTTACGTATCGCGTAATAACGCACGGTAAGATGTTTATACTTGTCGTCGACCTCAATGTCATCTAATATCAACCTCTCTATCAGGGAATCGAGTGCTGTGTTTTTCTACATGTCTTTTGGCTTATTTTTTTGTTGCGCGCCGTCATCCCCGAAATTTTCTGTACAGGCTAAAAAAAATTCCCAAATTCCAATTGGTGTGGAATCTGGGATTTTCTGTGGTTTGTAATCATTACCTGTTAAGATAAACCCACCCGCTTTTTGTAGTTCCATCCACCATTTCAGCAACATAGAAATACGTACCATCAGGGAGCTGTTCTCCACGGTCGTCGTCGCCGTTCCAGGTGTTGTTGTAGTGGTTGAATGAATTCACCTTGGTACCCCAACGGTTAAAAAGTTCGAGTTTCAGGATATCACAACCCACGACCTTGAAAGTATCGTTCCTGCCGTCATTATTCGGGGAGAAACCTTTAGGAAGCAGACAGCCCCCAACGAGTGTGACCGTTTTCGTAAATTCACAGCCGTTGGCATCGCGCACACTCACCGTGTGTTCACCGGCGAGGATATTACGGATTGTGTTGTCTGATCCATAGGCGCCGCCGTCAACCGCATATTGATAAGGCCCTGTTCCGTTGGTCACGCCTTCTATGCGTACGCTTCCGGTGGCCGAATCGCCCTGTGGATTGATGATTGTAATATCCATGTCCTCTGGTGAGGGGTTGATTGTAATGTCCATCGCGATACTCGGGCCGCAGTTGTTTTGCGGCGTAAAGGTGTACGTTCCACTGCCACTAATCGAAGCGGGATTCCACGTGCCTTCAATGCCATTGTCCGATGTGGGCGGCAGTTCGGGGATAAAGCCCGAACAGTAAGGACCCATCGGTGCAAATACCGCCGCCTCAGTAGGCACTACGTTGACAAACATTGTCGTGCCCAACGCGCACTGGCCGGGATCGGGTGTAAAGGTGTACAATGTCGTCTGTGCCGTATTGATTACGGGCGGACTCCAGGTGCCCGTGATACCGCCTGGAGAAGTCAATGGCAATGCGGGCGGCGTACTCCCTATACAAACCGCGGGAATAGGGTCGAAATAAGGTAAGGTTTTCGGATTGACCGTCAGTTCAACGGCTGTGATATCGGCACATTGGCCTGCATCGGGCACAAATACGTAAATCGCACTCAGCATGTTGTTGACGGTCTGCGGAAACCATGCGCCAACAATTCCGTTCAGCGATACGGTAGGAAGTACCGGTGCCGCATCGCCTTCACAGATTGGCGCTAAAGGATCAAACACAGGCAGCGTAAGGGGCAACACCGAAATAGTCATGGTGAAGCCCGTACCGCATTGTCCGGGGTCGGGTGTAAATACGTAAGCCGCCGGGCCGGTATTCAGGATATTGATTGCGGGCGGGTTCCACGTACCCGAGATTCCGTTTGTGGAAACCGTCGGCAAAACAGGTGGCGTAGTGCCTACACATACCGGCGGAATTTGCGTGAATGTTGTCGTGAGGGCCGGATTTACCGTTATTGCGGTCGTTACCGGTGAGGCGCATTCCCCGGCATTCGGCGTAAAGACATACGTGCCGGAAAGCTGGTTGTCCACGGTTGAAGGGCTCCATGTTCCATTGACACCGTTGTCGGAAAGACTTGGTAAAACAGGCGCTGTACCTCCGGCGCATATCGTCGTAGGGAAACTGAATACTGCGGTTCCCGGCGTTACCGTTACTGCAATCGTTACCGGCACTGAGCATAAACCGCCATTGTCAAACGGCGTAAATGTATAATTTCCGCTTGTCGTATTGCTGATCACCGACGGCATCCAGGATCCGGAAATTCCGTTGTTAGAGACAGTCGGCAGCGCTGGAGCCGGAGTACCCGCGCAAAAAGGAGCAATAGGATCAAACGCAGGCACAGTCACAGGATTGACGTTGATAGTGATAGACACGGTTGCGTAACACGCATTGCCGTTTGGCGTAAAGGTATAAGTCCCCGACGAGGTGTTGCTCACGACAGCGGGATTCCAGTCGCCTGAAATGCCGTTATTCGACACAGCAGGCAGCACCGGTGCCGTAGCGCCTGAGCAAAATGCCGGTATCGCATCAAATTCAGGAACTACAGATGGCGCTACGGTTACAGTAATCGTAACGGGTAAACCGCATTGGCCGGCATCCGGTGTGAAGGTGTACACGCCATCATTCAGGTTGTCAATTACGGCCGGAGTCCATGTTCCGGTGATGCCGTTGTTAGAGATTGACGGGAGCGCGGGAGGGACTGAACCCGAACATATTGTAACGATCGGATCGAATAGTGACGGCACCGAATTTCCTACCGTAACAGCAATCGTGACCGGCCCGGAATCACATTGGCCGGAATCCGGTGTAAATATGTAGCTGCCATTGGCATTGGTGTCAATGACAGACGGAGTCCAACTGCCCGTAATGCCGTTATCCGATACACCCGGCAAAAGCGGCGCAACACTTCCGGTACACAACGCAGTCGGAAAGCTGAACACCGCATCAACCGAAGTATTCACTGTTTGTGTTAAAGTCGTTGTAGTAGCGCACTGGCCCACGTCGGGCGTAAATGTGTAGGTGGCCGAGGTGGTATTGTCGATGACAGCCGGATTCCACGATCCGGTTATTCCGTTCTCAGACACCGCCGGGAGCAGAGTAACGGCCTGATTGGGACAAATGGGGGACAAGCTATTGAAAATTGGCGTAACCGGTGTGTTCACAACAACGTCTAAAGTGGCCACATTGGCACATTGTCCCGGATATGGTGTAAACGTATAAGTTCCGGATGCGGTATTGTCGACAGCTGCAGGACTCCAAATCCCCGCTACACCCTCGTTGGAATCCGACGGCAGGACCGGAGCGGTATCACCCACACAAATTGGTGCGATCGGATTGAACGTTGGTGTCAGGTAGGGAAGCAGTGTAATCTGCAGCGTAACTACCAGTCCACACTGTCCCGGATCCGGAGTAAATACATACGTATTGGTTGTTGTATTGTCGACCACCGCCGGGTTCCAGGTTCCGGTATATCCTTCAAGCGACGTCGTTGGAAGGACAGGAGGTGTGTCTCCGAGACATAGGGTGTTGTTGAGCGCGAATGTGGTCGTGCTTAGCGGATTCACATCGACGGTTATTTGCACCATCTCAGCGCAGATGCCGGCATCGGGGGTAAAAGTATACGATCCTGACACCATGTTATCAACCACCGCAGGACTCCATGTTCCGGTAATGCCGTTCGTGGAAACTAAAGGAAGCAGGGGCGCGGGCTGCCCTTCGCAAATTGGTGCGATTGGGTCAAATAATGGGGTGATTACCGGGTTGACGGAAATGTCTATGGTGATGGGGACGGCACATTCGCCTGGATTCGGGGTGAAAGTGTAGGTTCCTGAAACCGTATTGCTGACCGTTGCAGGCGACCACGTGCCTGAGATGCCGTTATTTGAAACCAAAGGCAAAGAAGGTGCGGGTGATCCGAAACAAACCGGCGCGATGGCATTGAAATCAGGTGTCAGTATCGGACTCACATTAATCTGAACGCTGAGCGGCGTCGCGCATTGGCCCGAATCGGGAGTAAATACATACGTGCCGTCAGTAGTATTGTCAACCGTTGCGGGATTCCAGGATCCCGTGATGCCCTCATTTGAGACGCCAGGAAGCATTGGCGCACTTTCGCCGACGCAAATCTGGGTATCGACGCTAAACGACGGGGTGATGATAGGGGTCACTACAATCGTAAGTTGTCTATCCAAAGTACATACATTTCCGGGGTCTGGCGTAAAAGTGTACGTCGTGGTGGACGTGTTGTTCACGGTGGCGGGGCTCCATGTCCCATTTACTCCATTATTCGATGTCAGTGGAAGAACCGGCGCGGTATCTCCCGCGCAGATTGCCGGAATCGGATCAAACTGGGGAACAATTGTCGGATTGACGATAATGTCCAACGTCGTTGGTACAGCACACTCTCCTGGGCTAGGTGTAAAAGTATAGGTCGCCGAACTGTCAGCATCGACAACTGCGGGACTCCACGTACCTGAAATACCATTGTTGGAAACCAACGGCAGGGCAGGTACAACGTTACCCGAGCACAACGGCCCGATCGGGTCAAAATCCGGCGTCATTATCGGACTAACCTCAATAAATACCGAGGTAACCAAAGCACACTGTCCGGGATCGGGCGTAAATACATAAGTGCCGCTGGTCGTGTTGTCAACCGTCGCAGGGGCCCAGCTTCCGGTAATTCCCTCATCTGAAATATTGGACAGCGACGGAGGCGTTTGACCGACACAAATTTGGGTGTCGATGGCAAATGTAGGCGTAGTATTTTCATTAACCACGACGGTCAGTTGCGCAGTTAACGTACAAATATTTCCCGCGTCCGGTGTAAAAGTATAAGTGGCCGTTGCCGTGTTGTTTACGACGCCGGGATTCCAGGTTCCTGTGATGCCGTTGTTTGAAACAAGCGGTAAAACGGGCGCAATGGCGTTCTCGCAAATCGGGGCAATTGGGTCGAACAACGGCGTGATGACCGGATGTACCGTGATGCTTAAGGTAGTTGGCGTGGCGCATTCCCCGGGATTCGGAGTAAAAGTGTAGGTGCCGGAAACCGTGTTGTCTATCACAGCCGGATTCCATGTTCCTGAAATGTTATTGTTGGAAACCGAAGGCAATACCGGTGCCGCATCACCTGCGCACAAATCAGCCACAGGATTGAACGACGGCACCAAAATCGGATTCACTTCGATAGTTATCGTCGTGACGGTTGCACATTGCCCTGCATCGGGAGTAAACACATAAGTACCGGTAGCCATGTTGTCAACAACTGCAGGATTCCATGTACCCGTGATCAGGTTGTTGGATACGTTTGGCAAAAGTGGCGCGATATCTCCTGCACAGATTTGCGTATCAATCGTAAATGTTGGATCGATGTTGTCTTGCACCGTAACGGTAATCTGCGCTGTCAAGGCGCATTGTCCCGCGTCCGGTGTAAAAGTATAAGTGGCCGTTGCCGTGTTGCTTACGACGGCCGGGTTCCAGGTTCCTGTGATGCCGTTCGTCGAGGTCGTTGGTAAGACGGGTGCTATATCGCCTTCACAGATTGGGGCAGGCGGTACAAAAGCGGGAATCAGATTGTCCTGAACCGTAACGGTCAGCGTAGCCTGAAGCGCACATTCACCGGAATCCGGTGTAAAAGTGTACGTTCCAGTTGCCGTATTGCTAATCGTGGCGGGGTTCCAAGATCCGGAAACGCCATTATTGGACACGGCAGGGAGCAACGGAACCAGCCCGCCCGAACAAATCGGTGGTATCGGGTCGAACGCAGGTGTCAATATCGGATTGACCGTCACTGTAACAGTTACCGGTTCGGCGCAGGGTCCGGCAACGTCAGGCGTAAACGTGTAAGTGCCCGTAGCCATGTTGTCAACCACAGCAGGATTCCAGGTACCGTTGATGCCGTTGTTTGAAGTGGCGGGTAGAACCGGCGCGGCATCGCCTGCGCAAATCGGGTCAACAGGATCAAAAAGCGGCGTCTCGTTCGGGATAACTTGGATTTGTAATGTCTCCACTGTGCCGCATTGTCCGGGGTTCGGAGTGAACGTATAGGTGGTCGTGACGGTATTGTTCACGACGGCCGGACTCCAGGTTCCTGTGAGGCCGTTCAGCGAAGTGGAAGGTAGTGCCGGTGGTGCCGCGTTCTCGCAGATGGGCGGAATAGGATTGAATGTCGGGACGGTATTAGGGGTTATGGTCACGGGTAGTGTAAATGGCGGTGCGCACTGCCCGGGGTTCGGCGTAAACACATACGAGCCTGAAACCATGTTGTTAATTACGGCAGGACTCCACGTGCCTGTGATGCCATTGGTTGAAGCTGCCGGAAGCGCCGGGCTTGGCAATCCTTCGCAGACCGGGGGCAGCGGGTCAAAAGTTGGATTGATTGTCGTTACGGTGATCGTGCGGACTAACGGTACGGCGCACTGTCCTGCGTTAGGGGTAAAGGTATAATTGCCTCCCACCTGGTTGTTGATAACCGGAGGATTCCATGTCCCAACGATGCCATTATTAGACAACGCGGGCAGGGCCGGCGCAGGTTCATTATAACAAATTACGGAAGGGACTGAAAAAGTGGGCGTCACATTATTCACCACAAAAATCGTAAGGCTTAACGTTTCTGCGCACTGTCCCGCATTCGGTGTAAAGGTGTATGTTCCTGTGGCTGTGTTGCTTACCGTTGCAGGACTCCACGTACCTGTGATGCCGTTTGTGGACGAGGTGGATAAAATAGGGGCAATGCCGTTGCGGCAGATGGCAGGGACGATGGCGTCAAAAGACGGTACGACCTGGTCCTCGACGGCAACAACCGGTGTCTGCTGCGCGGCGGAAGTGACGCCGCAACTGTCGGTGATGGTAAGCGAATATACCCCGGAATGGCTCAGTTGGGCCAATATCACCGGATTCTGCTGGGCTGAGGTATAACCGTTGGGGCCGGTCCAGTTGTACGTGTAGGGCGGCGTTCCGCCTGAGGGATTCGCGGTTAATTGAAGGCTGCTGTTTTCGCAAATTGTCGTGGCCGATACGGACGGACTTGCCGTCGGATTGGAAACGGTGAACGATGCCCTGAAATTCTGACCTGAATTGCTGATAAATCGCGTGGTTTCACAACCGGACGCGGTTACATCTGAGCCATCAAAACTGTAAAACACCTCCAGCGTATAATTCCCCGGTGTAAGGCCGGTAAGGAAATTGACATTCAGGCCGTAATCTTTCCATTTCTGGTCGTTTGCAGCGCACGGACCCAGGCCGTCATTGAAGATGCTCGTCACGGTGTTGCATTCAAAAACCTGTGCTAACGGAATCGTATTAAAAGTGCCTGACGGCAATCCCGCAGGATAAACACGCCACTGGAGGGTTACGGAACACACATTAGAGGAGGCGGTTTTCCAGGTTTTTACTTCGCCCGCGGTAATGGCTGCGCAGCCCGAATTCTGGCTGAATACGCCCAGCGCAACGCCATCAAAGAATGAAGCGCCGGGGTCCGGGTTAATGAGCTGGATGGGCTGGGATCCGGAGATGTTGTAGATCGTATTGTTGATCCTTATCCCGCTGGCGAAGCATTCAAAATTTTGGCTGTAGCCTGAAAACGCGATACACAATAAGATTAAGAGCAGGCAGTAATTTTTTTTCATTGCTGTCAATTTTGGGAATAAAAAACAGTTTTTGTTTGGATTTTGGCTTTGAAATCAGCTGTTAAAGTTATTTCTTTTTTGAGTAAGGCACTAATTTTTTTGATGAATGGCACATATATCGGGTCAGTGATGTTTCAGTCGGACTTTTATAAAAAAGCCGGCTCGAGTAAACGGCCGGCTTGGTTTTAATGAACTATCGGATGACTAATTTTTTTACCTGTTTCAGATGGTTTTCAGTGACAATTTCGACCATGTAAACGCCCTTGGCCAACTGCGAAATATCGAGTTCCGCTTCCCGTGAATTAACCGTGACCTGCCTGAAAATCGATTTGCCCAACATATCAAAGATACTGACAGCAGCAATATTTTCCGACGTATTGGCAAGGATTATCCGGACGTACTGATCGGCCGGATTTGGAAATAGCAACACATCCGACTCAGAAATTTGCCCGATGCCCAGCGGTATTTCAAAAATGGTGTTGGCAATGTTGGTCACAATCGGCGGATTGGTGTCAAAATGAATCTCCGCAACATTCGGGATTGCATCGCCCGCCTCGAATCCAGGCAGCGGCTTAACCCTGAAAATAACGTATCCATGACTCAGCTCCTCATTCTGGAAAACAGACGGCAATTGAATATAATCAAAATACCAAACCAACTTATTGTCGACGCGTTGCATCACATAATTATGGCTCGCATCTACCATCCGGATGCTCGCAGGATCCAGCTGCGGATCCAATAAATCCTCGATCCGTATGTTAAGCGCGTTGTAAGTGCCCGTGTTTTGGAACCTTATGGTATAGTAGAGGTAATCGTCAGCCGTAAATTGGTTGATATTGACTTTGCCGCCATGTGCTTCCTGCTTGTCGTTCGGGTCGTATGATCCCACGACAACCTGGGTGTTGGTGAAGAGGTTGTCATTGCTGTTGATGTCGCCCGCCTGGGCCGTAATTACCGCTGACGTAGTCAACAGGTCGCCAAGGTGCACCGCCGGGATGTTCGGCACATGCAGCGTCACGTCAAACGTACGTGTTTCCTGAGGCAGCAGGTTGCTGAAGCTATAGTCGAAGCCGTCATCAGTAGCCGTCGTTCCGGACTGACTTACAGCCACGATACTTGTTGGGGCTGCGCGGTTAAAGGTTATCGTCCCGGAGCAGGCAGTCATACCCAGGTTGGTGTAAACGACCTTGTTCACATAGTCAAACCCCGGGCGCGGGCTGTTCACAGGAACTATTGATACCGATGCGTTGGTGTACGGTTGCAGGATACTGATTGGGAAAAACAATTCGGTCGTGCCACTTCCCACGGGGATGTTGACATCGTTGAATGCGGTTGTACCGGCAGTAAAATATGTTTGATACTCCGGATCTACCGTATAACTGAAATCGTAAGTGTCTGCCGGATTCGGGTTGTAGACCGTGTACACGCCAACCGGCGTTGAAATGTGACTGACCTCACCGGCATTGTTGAGTTGGGAAGAAAACGAGCCGTGTGTGAATGGAATTTCGGTGTCGTCCTTGATTCCATTATTATTGGCGTCGATAAATGCCGTAAGTCTTAGCTTGTCATGACATTCGGGTGGGCCCGATGCAAAACTTCCGGCCTGAATGAATACGGCTGAATCGAATTGCGAATCGCCCCTGTCAGCGATAACGAGCTTGATATGGTACGGATGGTTCGGCTCAATAGCTGATGCGGCTGTCATCACGTGGGTCTGCCCGTTGAAATTAATGGCTGAGAATAGCTCGTTGCCCAGATCTGCAGAGAACAGGTGATCAAAAAACTCCGGGTTTACTGAACTGCACTGGAGGTTGTAGGCATTGTCCCGAATCGTGATGACCGAAATCGGCGTACTGCCATCGGGTAGGACCGCCAGGTTCTTGGTGGTACCGGTGACCAAATCGGTCAGGAGGAACGCGAAAGAGTCGGAGAAATTACATTGATAGGTTCCATATTCTTCTGAAGCAAAAAGGAAATTGAAACTCATGTATGCCGTGGGTGTCGTGAAATCGAACTCGAGTACCGACGCATTCCGTGACCCGACATCCATATTGACTGCTGTTTCCAATTGGAAATCACCGGCCCATGAAGTGCTGCCATCGCTGAGTGTTGTAAGGTTGTGGCCTCCCGCATGAACGGCATCACCGGTACTCAGGACCACTCCGTTCGTGAAAGGAAAGAAATTATTGCTTTCGAAATTCGTGAAATAGCCAATGCCATTGACCGATCCAAAATTATTTCCGCTCGACGACGAGACATTGCTGATGTCGACGCAGGGGTTGTTAATCAAAACGTTGGATACCAGCTGCTCATTCGTGTATTGTGCAGTCGTCACCGTAATAGGGACGGTCGTTTTCCTGATGCAGAGGTCGAAAGTCGCGTTCACAGGCACATCGGAATAGCTCCATATCCTGACATAGTACGTTTGTCCCACGATCAGGTTTTCAGCGATGCTCGCATGGGGCCTGCTGCAATACAACGGCGTCAGGTTGTCGCAATCCCCGTTATACAAGGAATGCACCAGGTCGCTGTACCCCGCTATATTATCAATCGAAATGGCCATGTTGGTATCGACTGCCACGAACTTAAACCAAATATCATCATCGGGAGTGCCAACACAGGTAGTCGACTGCGCCGAAGCCGAAGCGCCGGCTATCGAGCCGTGGGTTGCGTTTGAACAGGTACTGTCACCGGTAGGTACCAGTATAGCGGTATTGCACTCGTCATTGGTTACCGGTTCGGGCGTTGTAATCCTGATTTTGAATGGCCCGGACTGCGCATCCGGCCAATTGGTGAATACGCTGATTTTGTAATAATTCCCGATGGTAAGATTGTTGGCGACACTGGCATTCAGCGTGCTGCAATACAGTTGCGTCAGCGACCCGCAATCGTCGCCGCTGTAAAGCGAATGGGAGAGATCCTGTCCCACAGGCGAATCCAGTAAGAAATCATCCATCATGATGAGGTGCGTGGTGGCAGTGGCCTGAAAACTAAACCAGATGTCGTCATCAAAATTCCCGCACACCATCGAAGGATATGGAAGCGAAGCGGTACCTCCTTTGGTATTGCCCTCGGCAAACAACATGCCGTCAATGCCTGGGTTGACCGGAACTATGGTGGCATTGCTACATTCATCATTCAAGGGTTTGGTGGTGAAAGCCTTGGGCGCGGTAAGGGGCCACGTGCTGATTTCAGTTTCTGAGCAAATTGCCCTTACGTAATAGATGTATTTGGTTTGCGGCTCCAGCCCGGTCAGTAGGTACGGATTGCTGTCGGCGATATGATAAGCGCCTGTTCCCGTGACGGGATTGTCATTTACCGGTGCAGGTCCGCCTTCAGGGACCACGTACACTTCCCACTGTGTCGCCGTTCCATTCTCAGTCCATGCCAACATTGCTGAAGTCTGCGTCATGGCATCACTGTTTACGGTCAGTGCCGATGGTTTCGGGCAAGCGGCCGGGTTGCAATTGGCAATGCTGCTGTACAATACATCCAACGGATTGCCCTGGCCGGGTAATTTCGTAAAGATGGTATCGTCATAAGGATTTTGTATGGATACCCCGATTTCCGACGGAGCAGTCCCGCCCTCGCTCCAATACAAATCAAAAGGGACGCCGTTGCACAGCGCGGCCGCTACCGAAGTCGAGGCGCCATTAATTGAATTCCCGATCGTCTTGATGACGATGCCATTCTGCCTTATCTGCATTCTGCCATCATTCCAACCGTTTGCACCGGTATCGGTCATTGTGAACACATAGTTGCATTTGTCTGCCGGGTCACAGGTCACGGTATTGAAAACGTATGGTCCGGCCCATTTGCTTTTTAGGTCGGCGGAACAAACGGTCCTGATGTAGTACAAATAAATCGTTGCTACAGACAGTGTCCCCGTGTCCAGTGTCAGTGGCGAATAAATCGTCGTAGGGATGAGCAGTCCGCCGCCCGATAAATCAGGATTGGCCGCCGGGGGCGTCGCCGGAACCTGTCCGGAAAGGCTCGGTAAAAGCAGCACTTCCCATGCCGTATCGGCAGGCGTGCCCTTTTGCCACGAAAGTGTTGCGTTGCTGGTGGTAATCGACGACACTGATAAGGACAGCGGCTTAATACATATCGGCAAGGTGTTGAAGCTTGCCGCTGACCAGCCGGAACTTAAAGGCGTACAATTCGACCGGATAAATACCGTATATGCGGTATCATCGTCCAGATCGCTTAAAGTGTAGGAATTTGTCGTCACATTTGCATATGTCGGGACGGTATCCACGGTCGGTATGGGATCTCCGGGTGCAGCGAGGTAAATATCCCAGGAAGTTATGGCAGGCGAAACCCAGGCGACGTTGGCACTGTTGGTGGTGAGCCCGTTTACGGAAACAGATTCAGGCGCTAAATCGCATTGCGGCGCGCTGCAGTCGACCACACCTGAATATAAGATGGTGTTTACGGAGCCGACCCCGGCTGGTTTCGAAAAAATCTTTTGCCCGAAAGAATTCAGGATGTCAATCATCTTGTTTCCGGGTGTCGTATTGGCAACGCTCCAGAACAGGTCAAAAGGAACACCGTTACAAAGAGGAACAGTTACATCCACAGGACCCTGTCCTGTGACAAAGGTTGAACCCAGTGTGGCCAGTACAATACCATTCTGCCGCACCTGCATGCGTGTCGATCCCCAGCCGCTGGCCGTGGTCTTCAGCCGGAAAGTATAATTGCACGTATTTGTTGCGTCGCACATCTGGGTGTTGAAGGCGAAAGGTCCGGCCCAATCGGTAAAGATTCCGGAATTCTCTGCACATTCTGACCGTACCCAGAATTGATAGGGTGTAACAGGCTCAAGTCCTGAAACCGTCACCGAGTCCGTATTGCTGGTATATTGCCCCGGCCCTGTAGGAATACTGCTTCCCAACGGCTGTACGGCAATTTGGTAAGACGGAAAAAACGCATTGCTCCATGAAAGTGTGGCCTGTGTTCCCGTAATTTCCGAAGCCGATAATGCAAACGGACGTGGGCCACACATACGCTGCTGCACGATCAGCGTGTAGTTGATTTCCGGTGTCACCCCACTCGACGAAATCACGATAATGTAGGTTTGCCCCGCGATGGCATTCAGTGTAAGTGAACGCGTCGAGGAGCTGCTGTTGGCTAAGCCGGCCACACAAGCCGTACCCACTGACGCACAATTTGTATAAACAAAGATGCCGGAGTTGAGGCTGGAAGCGGTCAAAGAGAGGGTAAGATCTCCATCGACCACTGACGTATAGCTGTAAAAAACCTCACTGCCGGCGAGATAATTCGTCGTAGCGGGCAGCGCACCACAGGATGTCCCCTGGGGCAAATCGAAGTCGTCGCCGTAATTGCCGGTGTACCCGCTTACCTGATAAGGCAACGAAGGAATGGCGATGGGGTTGTCACAGGTGTTTCCGGTTTGGGAAAATGCGTTTGCGATAAAAATCAAAAAGGCACAAACGCTGAGGTGTAGTTGTGTTTTCATGTTTTTGGATTTCAGGCAAATATAAGTCTTTTGCCCCCTCGAAAACACTGGTTCATGCAATAAAATCAGATGCTGTTGGCCACAATAGCGCCGGCGGTCCAGGCGTTCTGGAAATTAAAGCCTCCGGTGATGGCGTCTATATTTACGATCTCACCGGCAAAAAAAAGGTTCTGGTGCAGTTTGCTTTCCATCGTCCTGAAATTGATCTCGCGCAGGTCAACCCCTCCTGCTGTTACGAACTCCTCCTTGAACGTGCTTTTGCCGTCGACCCTAAACGCACTTTGTGTAAGCAATGCAGCCAGGTCCTGAAGTTGGGTTTTGGACAGGTCGGCCCATTTGGTTTCGGTGCCGACTCCTGCTGCCAGCACCAGGCTTTCCCACAGGCGGTTCGGGAAATCAAAAGGCGATTTTTTAGAGACCGATTTTCTCGCATGTTCCTGTTTGAGTCCGCGAAGCTGCGTATCCGCTTCAGCCAGGCTGACGTCGTTGAGCCAGTTCACTTCAATCGTGAAACGGTAATTTTTTTCGGCAAGGATTCTGGCGCCCCAGGCCGAAAGTTTGAGGATTGCCGGGCCACTCAAACCCCAATGGGTAATCAGTACCGGTCCGGACGAATCGAGTTTGGTGTCTTTTACCTTAACCGAAGCCATGGCCGAGACGCCGGGTAGTTTTGAAATCCGTTCGTCTTTGATGTTGAATGTAAACAGTGAAGGCACCGGACTCACCACCGAATGCCCGATCCCTTCAAGCATTTCCCAAATTTTCGGGTTGCTTCCTGAAGCCATGACGAGTTTTTCACACAGGAAATGCTGTTGCCTGGTTTCGATTTTCCAGTAGTCACCACTTTTCATGATGTGGCTTACACTTTCGCCTGTAAGCACCTTTATGCCCAGCGCGGCGGCTGTTTTAAGGAAACAGTCGATAATCGTCTGCGATGAATCGGTCACGGGAAACATGCGCCCGTCCTCTTCGGTCTTCAGGGTGACACCATGCGACTCAAACCAGGCTACCGTATCGCCGGACGCAAACTGGTGGAACGGTCCCCGCAGTTCCTTTTCACCGCGCGGATAAAATTTAACGAGTTCCCTGGGATCAAAGCAGGCATGGGTGACATTGCAGCGACCACCGCCCGAGATACGGACCTTAGTAAGCACTTCCTGACCGCGCTCGAGTATGGCCACCTTCAGCAGCGGATTCTTTTCCGCAATATTGATGGCGGTGAAAAATCCTCCGGCGCCGCCCCCTACAATGATGATGTCGAATTCCTGGTTCATATGCGGTCGGGAAAATCGGTGATGATGGCGTCGACGCCGAATGACTTCATTTTTTCAATGTCCTGCGGTTCGTTGACCGTCCATGCAAAAACCCTGAAATCCTGCTGCAGCATTTTGGTATTGTCATGGTCGAGCAGGTGGAAATGTGGGTGAATCATTTCCGCACGGATGGTTTTGGCGAAAGCCGCAGCCAATGCCAGATCGGTCTCGGTCAGAACGCCTAGAGGGATTTCCGGGTGCAGTGTCCGCACCTTTTGCAACGCCGGCCAGTCAAATGACGAAATCAGGAATTGGGAGAAGGACCGGCCTTCGGCGACATATTTTTCAATCAAGCGTAATACAGGTTCAGCCGCTTCGCCCGTTTTCAATTCAATGTTTACGAGGCTGGGATCATTGACCAAATCCACTACTTCTGAAAGCAATGGAACCTGGTGCCCACCTTCAATCCTCATTTTTTTCAATTGCGATGAGGTCATTTCCGCGACAATACCATGTTGCCCCGTAACGCGGTCTGTCGTGTGATCGTGAATCACGACGATTTCACCGTCAGCCGAAAGGTGCACGTCAAGCTCCACGCCGTCACAGCCCAGGGCAATCGCTTTCTCAAAAGACGCGATCGTGTTCTCAGGCAGGAAGCCTTTGGCGCCGCGATGTCCGATTTTGAGGATTTTGCTCACTAAGGAATGGTATTTGCGCGAAATTAAATCTTTTCGAGCAAAACAATACCGGATTGACTGTCAATTATTACTTTGCCTTTCGACACGGTGGCTTTCTTGCCGGAGTAAGCGTCGCGTACCGGAGTACCATCCTTAAAAATCTTACCAACAGGAATTTGCTTTTTCCCTGTCTTGAGGCTCAAGCCGATGACCACCGCATCGTGGAATTGTCCGTTCGAATAAAGCCTGCTGAAGACATACGGTGCCGATGAAATTTTCGCGTGCGTCCCCGCTCCGACAGCGGGATGGTTTTTCCTGAATCGCCCGATTTTCTGCCAATGCGCCAGTAATTTCTGTGTGTCAGGATTGGTCTTGATGTCATCCCAGTTCATGAAAGAGCGTAGTGTAGCATCGCCCTGAGTCCCCTCAACGACCAGCGAACGCCCGGTTTCATCACCGTAATACGTTTGCGAGATCCCTAGCGAAAGCAGTAACCTGACTGCACTGTCGTATGTTTTTTCACGTTTGGCATCAAAGGGTGCGCCATCATCATGTGAGGAAATGTAGTTCAGTACGCTCAAGCCTTTGAGCTCACCATTCAGTTTCTCTGAATATTTTGAGAAAAGCGCTTCATAGTCCAATTGTGCGGCGTTCCACTTGAATTCAAAATTGATCATGTTGTTGAAACCGTGCTCAAAATAGTTCACCTTCCTGTCGCCAAAATCAAACCATTTGCCACCGCTGATGCCGTAATTGTACACTTCGGCAATGGTGTAGAACTTATTGTCATCAAGCACCTTTCCGGGGTTGTTCTTTTTCCAGAGCGCAAAAGCGTACTCGCATTGTATTTTGAAATCGGTCCAGACTGCTTCATCGGTGTGTTTTACTGTGTCCGCGCGGTAGCCGTCAATCCCGAACTCCGCCACATAATCCGTCAGCCACTTGATGATATAATTTCTTGGTGTGCGTTTGTAACCAGTCCTTTTGAAAAACGCGTCGAGCGATTGCATTTCGCTTTCATAACGCCCTTCATCTTTCCACTTTTCAGCCAGGAAATCCGGGATGGTGACTTCTTCCGTGCTTTCTGTTTTCACATCGGGAAGGTTTTTGACCAATGTACATTCGGTGGTGCCTGCAAAGGTTTTATAATCGCATTGGGGTCCGGTACGCACCCAGCCTTCAGGCCACACGGTATCGATATCAGTGACCGGCCCGGTGTGGTTGATCACCGCGTCAAGCAAAATACGGATGCCGTGCGCATGCGCTTTCCCGACAAGTTCAGCCAAATCTTTTTTAGTCCCGAAATTGGGGTCGAGCGCGGTCCAGTCGCGCGTCCAATAGCCATGAAAACCATAGCTCAGCCCTGTCCCTTCATCGACGCCGTCGTGTATTTGCTCTACAATTGGCGTAAACCAGATTGCGTTGATACCGAGTTTATCAAAGTAGCCTTCATCGATTTTCTGTATGATGCCGCGCAGGTCGCCGCCTTCAAAACCGCGCAGTTTCCCGGTTTTCTTATTTCTATTAAAGTAGACATCCTTTGCCGGGTTTCCATCGCAGAAGCGGTCTGTCATCAGGAAATAGAGGTTGGCGCCTTCCCATACAAAAGGCGCGCTGTTTTTTGGTTGATTTACGGTATTTCTTTTCTGTGCGGTCGCGACGCTCACGGCGAGGACCAGGGTCATGGCAAAAATCATTTTCATGGCATTTCGAATTTTACGATTGCGGGTTGTCCCGCGGTGATGGTGACAGGTACGATGCGGTAGTTGCCTGAACCGCTGTCAGGTACGGGCTGCCCGTTCGAAAAAGTCTGGACAGGCATATTGATGTTGCGCGATGGGTTGTGGAAGTACACCTCATAGCTCTTGGCAGTTTTATTGTATGTTTTTCCGAACTCTTCCGTGATGGTTATGGTTACTGTTTTACCGTCGTACGCCGCATGGAACTTCATAAGCTCGTACTGCCCCTTTTCAAAGGCATCCGCGGTTTTCCCATCGTCCAGATATAACAATCCATCGCTCGAAGCCACGGTCGGGTCAAAGAAATAATGGAGTTGCAGCTTGTCCTGATCATAAGCCTCGGTGTGTTGGACCACCCGACTCATCGGAACAAATGCGCCACCCCGCACAAATACCGGGATGTGATCCATGGTTACGGGAATGTCTATCGATTGGCCGCCTTCGAAGTAGCCGCCTTGTGTCTCGATCGTCCTGAAACTGTCGTCAAGATCAATCCAGTTGCTCCCTTTTGGGAAATATACTTTTACCGATGGCGCGTTGCGCTGTATCACGGGTGCAACGAGGAAATCACGACCCCAAAGGTAATTGGTGCTTAGTTTCAACAATTCCTGATTGCCGGGTTCGTCGAAAAACAGTGGGCGCATTAACGGCGTGCCTTTACGATGGTTCTCAAATGAAAGGGTGTAGTTGTATGGCAACAGGCGGTAACGCATTTCGATTGCCTGTTTGGCCTGCGCTTTGGTCAACAAATCCTTGTAGACGGGTTCCGAAGCGACAAGCTCCTGCGCGTGCGGACGGAAGATGGGCTGGAACACCCCATATTGCAGCCAGCGGATGTACAGGTCGTTGTCGTTGTATTCGCCGGCAAATCCGCCAAGATCAGAGTGCATGTACCCCATACCCTGCATGCCCATTTCGAGCGCAATTTCCATCTGGCCCGAGAGTCCGTCCCAACTGCGGCTTACGTCGCCGCTCCACGGAATCATGCCATAACGCTGAGAACCGGAGTATCCGGAACGCATCAGGATGAACGGGCGCACTCCGGGAAAGTCCTTTTTATAGCCTTCGAAAACCATTTTAGCCCAGTTATGCCCGTAAATATTGTGGACTTCGTCGGCTTTTCCTTTTACGGTAAAGGCTTCGGACGGGAAAACCTCAGGTTCGCCCAAATCTCCCCATACTCCTGCGACACCTTTTTTGGCCAGCCCTTTGTAAATGTCCCAGAACCATTCACGTGCCTCAGGTTTAAAGACGTCAATCAGTCCGGTGTGTCCAAAGTAAAAATCATAAGTAAATGGTTTTCCGGACGCATCGGTCGCGAGTACTTTCTTATCGACAGCCTCCTGCCATTTTTTGGATGAGGTCAGGATGAATGGCTCGGTAATCAGGATGGTCTTGATGTTGGACTGGTTCAGGTGCTCAATCATATTTTCGGGGTAGGGGAACACCTCGCGGTCGAATTCCAGGTTGCCCATCGTGCCTTTGATTGTCTTGCCGAACCAATACAAATCAAAAATCATCGCGTCGACAGGAATGTTGTCGTCACGGAAATGCTGCGCCGTCTTTTCGGCCATTTCCTGGTCGCGGTACCCAAAACGGCTTGAGAAATTGCCGAGTGCCCAACGGGGCGGCATAGGCTGCCTTCCCGTTAATGCCGTATAACTTTCAATGAGTGTAGCCCAATTGTCAGCGGCGACGACCTGATAGGTTTTTCGTCCTGAAATGGTTTCATAAGCCAGCGTGTTGTTTTTCTGGCTGTCGAGGTCCAGGTAACCGATGGCGGCATTGTCGAAATGCACCGCGTAGATTTTTGAGGAAAATACCAACGGCATGGTAAAATTCATCAATTCGGCGCGTGCGCCATAACCGTATGACGCCCTATTGTAGAGTTGCAGGCGGTTGCCACGTCGGTTCATCCCGAGTACGCGTGCGCCACCGCCGTACAGCGCTTCGTCCTGGTCGAGGTTGAAATCGAGCATTTCCAATTGTTGTGTTTTTCCATCGCTTCCGGTTTCGGATTTTTTGGCGTAGCCGTTTTTCTCGGAAAGCAGGGATTTCCCCTTGTAGGAATAAGCAATCCGGAAAGGGGATTTCTGTATCGATACCGAAATGCCTGCTGAAACAAGGTTGATGCGGTTGCCGTTCTCCGATGCCTTCCCGATATTTTTCTGCGCGGAAAGTACCACCGCATGGGATTCAGGGTTGAAGGTTTCGCCGATGGGCAGGAAAGTCGTTTCCACCACGGACGTATTGTAGAAACGGAACCTGTATTCCCCGTCAGAGACGGTTACGATAAAAGCAGCGTCCGTTTTTTTGAAAGACCGGAACGCCCTTGCCGGCTGTGCTGAAACCGCCAGGGAAACAAAAAAGGAAATGAGCAGTAGGTTTTTTTTCATGTGTGGGTTTTTTAGCCCCCGATGGCAGCGGCATCCTTTTTCCGGCTTCTTTAGCCGGGAAAAGATACAGCGGACAGCGGGATCAGCTTCGTATCCTAGGCACGGTTTATTTCAATTCCAGGATCAGCGCGGTTTTCGCATCGACCGTCATCGGCTGACCCAGATCAAAATCTGCATCGGTCAGGACGTCTTTGCCGGTTTTGAAATTCCTGATGGCCTCGTTGAACCGCGCGGTGCCGAAGGTTTTTTGGGCGTCGCTGTTGTTGATCACGACCATCACCGATTCGGCGTCATTGTACCGGAAATACACGTAGACATTGTCCTCGGGAAGGAACTGCATCGTTTTCCCGTTGTGGATCACAGTTTTATTTTTACGCCAGTTAAATAATTTTGAAGTAAAATCGAAATATTGTTTTTGGGTTTCCGTACGGCCCGTTGCGGAAAATGCATTGTTTTCATCGCCGGTCCAGCCCCCGGGGAAATCGTGGCGGATGTCGCCGTCGCCTTTATCTTTGTTGCCTTCCATTCCAATTTCAGAGCCATAATAGAGCTGAGGAATGCCGCGAATGGTTGCAATTAATGTCATTGCCAGTTTGTATTTATTCAAATCAGGATACCAATGGCTGATGCGCTGGGTATCGTGGTTTTCAGCGAAAACAAGAATCGAATTTGGATTTGGGTAGAGGAAGTCGTTGACGAAATTTTCGTATACTTTAATAATCCCCTTATCCCACGACGGTTTGTCTTCATTAAAAACACTGCTGATGGCGTCATGCAAAGTGAAATCCATGACGGAAGGCAGGTAGGAATTATAGTTTTGAATCGCGCCGATTTTACTGTCTTTCTGCCAATACGCCATTTGTGCCTGATCGTGCATCCATACTTCACCGACAATATTGAAATAGGGATATTCGTCGGTGATGGCCTTGGTCCATTTTGAAATACCTTCCTTATCGCAGTACGAATACGTGTCGACACGGAAACCGTCGAGGTTCGCGTATTCGATCCACCAGATGGCGTTTTGGATGAGGTAATTGAGCACGAGCGGGTTCGACTGGTTCAGGTCGGGCATGGTTTTGACAAACCAGCCGTCAACGCAAAACTTCTTATCGTTTTCTGAATGGTTCGGGTCAAATTGCGTGGTCATGCGGTAGTTGCTTTGGCCATAGCCCGGGAATTGGTGGATCCAGTCGTAGGTCGGCAAATCCTTGATCATCCAATGCTCAGAACCCCAATGGTTTGTAACATAATCCAGGACGAGTTTCATATTGCGTTTGTGCAGTTCCGACGACAACTGCAGGTAATCGGCATTGGTTCCGTAACGCGGATCGATGTTGTACACATCCGATTGGGCGTAGCCATGATACGATCCCCTTGGATCGTTGTCTTCACAAAGCGGTGTATTCCACACCGTCGTGGCGCCTGTCGACTGGATGTAATCGAGATGGTCGATGATGCCTTTGATGTCGCCGCCGTGACGCCCGGAGGGATTGCTGCGGTCCGCTTTTTCGATCGTGGCCGGGGTATTGTCGTTTGCGGGATTGCCATTGGCAAAACGATCGGGCATGATTAAGTATACCACGTCTGAGGCATCGAAACCTTTTCGCAAAGCCGCATTTTTTTCCCGCGCACGCAGTTCATACTTCACTGTAAAAACGGTCTTTTTCTTTTCGGAAAATGAAAACGTAAGCGTGGTGGCCTTTGAAATGTTTTTGGTGTCGATCGTGACGAAAAGGTAATTGGGGTTGCCGGTTCTCGTCACATCGGTGATGGGGACATGATCGGAAACCGCCACCACGTACTGTCCGATACTTTCGCCGTAGAACATTAGCTGGAGCCTGGGGTTTTTCATGCCGGCATACCAGAATGGCGGCTCGGTTTTCTGCACCTGGGCCAACGCCTGGCAACAAATCAGTAGGAGAAGTAGTTTTTTCATGTTTTCGCGCATAAATAAGGACCGGAAATCCCCAGTCCTTTATGATGATTTATACTGTAACCAGGCTGTTTGGCTCTACAAGCACTTCCCTGCCGTTGACGTTAACGTGAAGCGGACGGCCTCCTTCGAGGGAGAAACGTGTTTCATTCGGGTGCACAGACACTTTCAAAACCTGCCCACGGAAGTTGATCTTAAACGAGTAGCCTTGCCAGCCCTGCGGTATTTTAGGTTCGAAATGCAAGTGGTCTTTGCGCACGCGCATGCCTCCGAAACCTTCCACGATACTCATCCAGGTTCCTGCCATCGACGTGATGTGGCAGCCTTCTTCCACTTCCTTATTGTAGTCGTCAAGGTCAAGGCGTGACGTCCTGAGGTAAAATGTGTAGGCCATGTCCATTTTTCCCAACACGGCGGCCTGGATGGAATGCACACACGGGGAGAGGGAACTTTCATGCACGGTAAACGGTTCGTAAAAGTCGAAATGGCGCTCGAGTTCCGCCTTGGAAAAATCATCTTCAAAGAAATAAAATCCCTGAAGCACATCAGCCTGCTTGATGTACGGTGAGCGCAGGATGCGGTCCCAGGACCATTTCTGGTTGATGGGGCGCTGCGATTTATCCAGGTCCGATACTTTCACCAACTCCTTGTCAAGGAAGCCATCCTGCTGCAGATAGACACTGTGTTTCTGTGAATAAGGGAAATACATGTTTCCGGAAACGGCTTTCCATTGCTTGATTTCAGCGGCTTCAAGCCGTACTTTAGACATGATGCGGCTGTAATCGGCAGGATAATCCGTTTGTGTTTTTTCAATCTGCTCCGCGGCATAGTCGATACACCATTTGGCCAGATAATTCGTGTACCAGTTGTTATTGACGTTGTTTTCGTATTCATTCGGCCCGGTCACGCCCAGAATCACATAAGCTTCGCGGTGGCTCGAGTAAGTAGCGCGCTGGTGCCAGAACCGTGCGATGGCAATCAGCACTTCAAGCCCTTTCTCAGGAATGTAGGAGTAGTCGCCCGTGAAACGGTGGTAATTGTAAATTGCGAACGCTATCGCCCCGTTGCGGTGGATTTCCTCAAAGGTAATTTCCCACTCGTTGTGGCATTCCTCCCCGTTCATCGTGACCATGGGATACAGTGCGGCACCGTTCTTAAATCCTAGTTTCTCAGCATTTTCAATGGCCTTGTCCAACTGATTGTACCGGTAGGTCAACAGGTTTCTGGCCACCTGCTGGTCTTTGGTTGCCATATAAAATGGGATGCAGTACGCTTCAGTGTCCCAATAGGTCGAGCCGCCGTATTTTTCGCCGGTAAATCCTTTCGGGCCTATGTTCAGCCTGGAATCCTTACCGGAATAGGTCTGATTCAATTGGAAAATATTGAAACGGATACCCTGCTGGGCCTTTACGTCGCCTTCAATCGTAATGTCAGACATTTCCCATATCTTGGCCCAGGCATCGGCTTGTGCGCTGAGCATCTGGTCGTAGCCTTTCGAAGAAACCGCCCGGATCACTTCTGCGGCAGCGGAAACGGTATCGGTATGATTCGTCGAAACGGTATAACCGCCTATTTTCCGTATGACCGCTTTTTGATGCCGGGCTGCATTGACGGTGTAGGTAAATTCGATCTTATCGTCACTTTTAACAGTATTTTCAGGTGTTAGATTTTGATTATTGCCGTCTATCAAAATGCTGTTGTGCATGAACGTCGTCGCGGTAAAATGCGTCTTGAAGGTGCGCGCGGTCACAAAAGCCTCATTACCCTGTGCCTGTACTCCGAGCGGTTCCCAGAACTTTTCTTCCCAGTTTGCGTCTTCGTTGTGCACACCGGCATCAAGGTACGGTTTGAATGCGATTTCGGCATTGCGGTTCAGCGGTGTGATCTCATAATGGATGAATCCCGCCTGATCGTCGTCGAGCGAAAGAAAACGCTTTGCGCTGACCGATATTTCCGTGCCGTTCTGCAGCGTAGCTTCAAAAGTGCGCTGGTACCAGCCTTCTTTCATGTTGAGTTCACGGCGGAAATGGCTGACTTTCGCACAACGGTTCAGGTCGAGGTTTTCACCGTTTACCTCGATATTGATGCCAATCCAGTTCGGGGCGTTAAGTACCTTGGCAAAATATTCGGGATAACCGTTTTTCCACCAGCCGACTTTGGTTTTATCCGGGTAATACACTCCGGCAATGTAACTGCCCTGAAAGGTCTCATTGGTGTAAGTTTCTTCAAAATTAGCACGCTGTCCCATCGCGCCGTTGCCGATGCTGAAAAGGCTTTCGGATGATTTGACCCTTTCCGCATCAAATCCTTCCTCTATGATGGACCAATTGTCCGGTTTGATATAATCCTGATTCATTTCTCTGTATTTTTATAGTCATATAAAAACCGCTGTCGCCGGTTTTATCCGTTTCGTTATTTATTTCCTGATGAGCATATCGATGAAACCGCTTTCGATAGGCGTGAAGTCCGGAAAGTGGTACTGTGCTTCGTGTAAAATGGCTTCTTCCCCAATTCCGATGCTGGTCATCCCCGCTATGTTGGCAGCCTGGATCCCCGCCACGGAGTCCTCAAACACGATGGCTTTCTCGGCCGCAATGCCCAGCAGCGATGCTGCCTTTATGAAAACTTCGGGGTCAGGCTTGGCAAGTGTCACATCGTTTCCGTCGACGATTGCATCGAAGTAGGAGATGATGTTTACTTTTTCGAGTATAGGGCGGGCATTTTTACTCGCAGATCCTAAAGCGATCCCTTGGTCCTGTTCCTTTAAATATTGCAGTACCGGTAAAACGCCGGGCAGGATTTCGCTTTCGTCCATGTGCACGAGGTAGCCCAGGTAATCCTCATTTTTCTGCAGGAGCCAGCGGTCCTTGTCCTGCTGGGATGCGTCGATTTTGCCTAAGTTTAAAATAATGTCTAAAGAGCGTACGCGGCTCACGCCTTTTAATTCTTCATTGTGTTCGGGCGTGAATTCAATCCCGAGTTCGCCCGCAATCTTCTGCCAGGCGAGGTAATGGTATTTTGCCGTGTCGACGATGACGCCGTCCAGGTCAAAAATAAATGCTTTCTTATTCATTAATATCAATCTTTTTATTTGTGGAAACGGCCAGCGTCAGCAAGCCAGCGAGGATCATTGAACAGCCGCCGATAATCAGCGCGTACACCGGCTCGCTGTTGAAAAATTCTTTAAGCAGGAAGCCTAAGATGGTGCCCGCAACAATCTGTGGGATTACGACAAAGAAGTTAAAGACGCCCATATAGTATCCCATTTTTGCTGATGGCAGCGCGCCCGATAGCATGGCGTACGGAATGGAGAGAATACTCGCCCAGGCGATTCCCACGCCAACCATCGCCAGCAAGAGCCCAACTTTGTCAGAAAGGAAGTAAACGGAAATCAGTCCCAACCCTCCGGCGATCAGCGCGAGCATATGGGTGAACTTGTTGCTCGTGCGGCGGGCCAGCACCGGCAGCAGGAATGCTACTGCAGCCGCTACACCATTGTAAACGGTAAACATGACGGATACCCAGTCGGCAGCGTCGTTGTACACTTTTGACGTCGAATCACTCGTGCCAAATACATGCCCGGTCACCGCTTTGGTAGTGTATATCCACATCGCAAAAAGGGCAAACCACGAGAAAAACTGCACCCACGCCAGTTGTTTCATGGTTTTGGGCATGTTCAGTAAATCGGTTACAATGATGGTGAAACCATTGCGTACGTCTCGTTTCCGAAGTTGCGAAACCATAGAAAACAGGAAACCGACCACCAAAAGCCCGATAGACAGGATGTACAGTTCCTTATGCTGGTTGTTCTCGCCATTTTCATTTAATTGTTGGTTGATGTGGTGGACATAAAAAGTAGCTACCGCACCAATAATCAGGAGTAACAAACCGATAGACAGCTGTCGCCTGACCGTTACACCGCTTTGTGTAGCCATCCGTTCATGGTGGTTCTTCGTTGCATGTTCCCGTTTGCTCTCTTCAAAAGCTTCGAGTTCTTCAGGCGAATATTCTTTAGATTTGAGAACTGTCCAGAGCACGGCGAGCAGGAACGTTACGCCGCCGACATAAAATGACCATTTTACCGAAGGCGGGATAATGCCTTTAGGGGCTGTGTTTTCAATGCCGATCCAATTGGTAAAAACGTAGGGCAGCGCCGATCCGACCACAGCACCTAATCCGATAAAAAAGCTCTGCATTGCAAAACCGAGCGTCCTTTGGTTTTCAGGAAGGTTGTCGCCTACAAACGCACGGAAAGGTTCCATGGAAATGTTTATCGAAGAGTCCATAATCCAAAGGGTGCCGATGGCAATCCATAAAGTAGGGGAGTTGGGCATCATGAACAACGCCAGTGAAGATAAGATGGCGCCTGCGAGGAAATAAGGCCGCCGTCTGCCCAGTCGTGTCCAGGTCCTGTCTGAGAAATAGCCTACGATGGGCTGGATAATCAATCCGGTGAGTGGTGCCGCGAGCCAGTAAAGGCCGATTTTATCGACATCGGCGCCCAGAGTATCAAAAATCCTTGAAGTATTTGCGTTCTGCAGTGCAAAACCAAATTGTATCCCAAGGAACCCGAAACTCATGTTCCAGATTTCCCAGAAACCTAATTTACGCTTTTCCATTATCGTAATTTAAAGATGATACGATAAGCGCTGGGCTTATCAAAACTTAATTTTTGTTTTCGAAGCAAAAAATCGCAAGCCTTGATAAATCAGTGGTAAATATATGAAAGTTTTTATATTTCGGTTTTTAGTTTCCTGATTTCCGGGAACAGATCCAAACTATAACGTAATAGTGTTTATAACATTATCCTCAACGCTGCCGGTTTAATGACGGCATTTCTCAAGCCATGTTACAGTCGACAGCCGGTTACTTCGTCGATTCCCGTTCGATCAGGCTGGTTTCAATCACTTCGGTACGGTAGAGTTCCTCTGCCTCGTCGTCCTCCTCTGCTTCGAGCCTGTCAATAAGCATCTTGGCTGCTTTTTGCCCCATTTTGATTCCGTTCTGGCTCACGGTGCTGATCGTCGGGGTGGAGTATTGCGAAATTATGCCGTCGGTAAACGCAATCACGGACAGGTCTTCGGGGACGTGCAACCCCATCTTACGCGCCAGCTTGATAATCGTTACTGCAAACAACTCGTTGACGGCGAGCACGGCGTCGATGGCACGGTTTTCCATAAAGTCAGCGATTTGGGCCTCAAAATTCTCGATGTCTTCAATCTTGATGATAAGCTTTTCATTGAATGGAAGCTCGTTGTCCAGGATGGCCTTAGTATAGCCGTCGGTACGGAGCTTCCCGACGCTTACATAATCAACGGTTGTCACCAATGCGATTTTATTTTTACCCATGTTCACCAGGTGCTGTACGGCTTCGTACGCGGCCATCTTGTCGTCGATAATCACTTTGTCGCAAAGCACCTCATTGGTCACGCGGTCAAACATCACAACCGGCATGCCCTGGTTGATGACCTCGGTGATGTGGTGGAAGTCACCTTTATATTGTGTCTCTTTAGAGAGTGACATCACAAAGCCGTCGATGCTGCCGTTAGCGAGCATTTCCATGTTGATGACTTCCTTGTCGAACGACTCGTTGGAGAGACAAACCACCACGCTGTAGCCATGCTCGTTCGCCACCTGCTCAATCCCGCTGATGACGGTGGCGAAAAAATGGTGTACGATTTCCGGAATGATGATGCCTATCGTCTTGGTTTTCCGGTTTTTGAGGCTTAATGCGATATTGTTGGGCTTGTAGTTGTATAATTTGGCGAAAGCCTGCACTTTCTGGCGTGTGTCCTCGCTGATTTCCGGGCTGTCGCGCAACGATTTCGAGACCGTCGAAATCGAGACGTCGAGTTCTTTTGCAATTTGTTTGAGCGTGACCTTCCTTTTCATGTTTTCGGGATAAATATTGTTTTGTGAATAAAGATAAATTTAATTTTCACTTCTGTCAATTTCTACCTTAAAAATTTGGGTATTCCCGAAAGTTTTCAACACGAAAACGTTTTCGGCAGGCAATAAAAACCGGTGAAGTTTTTTTAACGGCTTTTTTACATATTTTTAACATTCGAAGCAATAAAATCCAAGCAAAAACTCAATTTTAACTTAAACAAAATGTATGAAAACAATTTACACTAAGTTGTTAATTTTAGTACTGCTGCTTCCGCTAAGTGCCTTTGCTCAGGGTACTTTGAACGGTAAAGTCACTGACCAGGCGTCAGGACAACCGTTGCCGGGGGTCAGCATCATCATCCAGAGTACCCAGAATGGTACTTCGACAGACATGGATGGAAACTTCTCCCTATCTAATGTGAAGCGCGGCGACAAGCTCGTTTTCTCATTTATCGGGTATAAGGAAGTCGTCCAAAACTATGACGGACAAAAATCCGTATCTGTCGTTATGGAAGAGCAATCAAGTGAACTGCAGGAAGTTGTGGTTCAGGTGGGTTACGGTAGCGTGAAGAAAAAAGACGCGACCGGATCCGTAACCACAGTGAGCGAAAAGGATTTCAACCGCGGTGCCAATGTTACCACCGAAAACCTGCTTAATGGTAGGGTTGCAGGTCTTGTAATCAACACGAGTGGCGCACCGGGATCCGGTTCCCAGATCAGGATCCGTGGCGGCGGATCGCTTTTGGCCAGTAATGAGCCGCTGATCGTAGTTGATGGTTTGCCTATTGAAAACACGACTAACACCGGTTCTACCTCGTTTCTTGCGACATTAAATCCCAATACAGTGGAATCCATCAGTGTGTTGAAAGATGCGTCGGCGACTGCTATTTATGGTTCACGTGCATCCAATGGTGTGATTATTATTACCACAAAACGCGGAGGTAAAGACTTGTCTTTTGAATATAATTTCCAATATGGATTAGGGAAGCTTGTGAAAACTATTGATGTCTTCAGCGGCGATGAATACCGTGCCCTGATTGCAGACAAACTTCCGGGTAAAGTCACCTCACTAGGCACCGCTAACACAAACTGGCAGGATGCCATTTACAGGAAAACCGACCTGGTGGACCAAAGCGCTACTTTGAGGGGCAACCTTTTTAAGACCATCCCGGCCAGACTTACGGTAGGAAGGACTTATCAGGAAGGATTAAGGCTCACCAATGAATTTACAAGGAACACCGTTGGCCTCGCCATGAGCCCGGTATTGTTCGACAATCATTTAAGGATGAGGATTAATGCCAATTATTCCAATGAAACCAACAGGTTCGCCGACGGTGTTGAGGGCTCTGCCATCGCATTCGATCCGACACAACCTATATATGATGCCAATTCTCCCTATGGAGGTTTCTTCCAATACTATACCGGCGATGGTACGCTTTCAGGATCAACCTTGTCGCCAAACGTGACAAGAAACCCTGTGGCTCAGCTGTTACAGACTTATGACAACGGAAGGAACAACAGGACTTTCGGAAACATCGAAATGGACTACAAACTGCACTTCTTCCCTGATCTGCGCGTGGTTGTCAATGGTGGATTCGACGAGGCACACGGTGTGCGCACCAGGCTTATGGGTCGCGATGCAGGATCTGCGCCAAGCAATGCCAACCAGCCTTTCGGAAAAGATGAATTGGAGTTGGAAAACAGGAGGAATAAACTGCTTGACGCATATTTTGTTTACAGTAAGACGATTAATGATTTCAGTTTTGAGTTGACGGCAGGGCATTCTTACCAGAAATTCGAATCAGAAAAATTCACCACCGGGAACCGTCGCGACCTGCTGGTTTTGGGGAACAGTCAGTTTCCTGAAACAGACAGAAGGACGCCAAACGTCCTGGAGGCCTATTTCGCAAGAACCAACCTGACACTGAACGACTTTTTACTTACCCTCTCTTATCGTAGGGATGGTACCTCGAGGTTTAGTAGCGACAACAGGTGGGGTAACTTCCCCGCGGCAGCTTTTGCATGGAAACTGAAAGATGCGTTGTTTAAGAACAGTGCCTCAGTATCTGACCTTAAATTGAGGCTTGGATACGGGATCACCGGAACGCAGAACTTCGATTTTGCCAATGCTTACCTTCAAAAATTCATTACCGGAAGCGGTACGGCACAGTATTATTTCGGTGCGGGGCCGGTACCGATCGCACAGCCTGACAGGATCAGCCCTGACCTGAAATGGGAAGAAGCGACCACCTATAATGCCGGCCTTGATTTCGGGTTTGCCGAAAACAGGATTACCGGAAGTATTGATGCGTTTTACCGTGAAACCAATGACCTGATCCAGGATGCGCCTATTGCCGACGGCGGTAACAATTCGAATTATGCGATCCAGAATATTGGAAGCTTTACGACCAAAGGACTTGAATTTAGTATCAACGCCAATGTTGTAAAGACGGCTGATTTTAACTGGAATGTCAATTTCAATGCCTCGACTTTCCAGCGAAAAGTAACTGAACTGGCAAACCACCAGGATGTATTGACCGGTGAAAACGTGGCGGGCACCGGATCTCCGGTATTACTTTTCAAGGAAGGTTTTTCCCCATTTTCTTACTACGTTTTCAAACAATTGTACGATACGGACAACAATCCGATCGAAGGCGCTTACGCAGACTTAAATAACGACAACGTCATCAATGAATCTGACCGTTACGTTTATAAGAACCAGGATCCTGATGTAACAATGGGCTTTGCTTCAACGATGAACATTGGCAATCTTGATTTCTCATTCAATTTGAGGGCCAGTATCGGAAACCACGTTTTTAACGGGGTGAACGCAAGCCAGGCGCAATATGCGCTGTTGCAAAATGGCGCCGCGCTGAACAACCTTCCGAGTTCAGTACTTGATACTGATTTTAACACCACTTCGAATGTGTTGAAGTCCGATATTTTTGTGGAAAATGCCTCTTTCCTGAGGATGGACAATATTACTTTGGGGTACACGTTCCCAAAATGGCTTGACGGAAAAGCTTCATTAAGGCTGTCTGCTGGTGTTCAAAACGCATTTGTATTGACAAAATACAGCGGATTGGATCCTGAGATTACCAACAATGGGCTCGACAAAACAATTTATCCAAGGCAGAGAACGCTCTTGTTTGGAGCTAATGTAAAATTTTAATTAAAAGACTATGAAAAAAATTAATTTTAACTTTTTCTACATCCTTTCCCTCTCATTGGTGCTGTTTTCGTGCGCGAATGAAATGAATGTAGTGTCTGAGGACGACGATATATTGTCGCCTGAAATCCTGTACAGTACGCCTGAGGGCTACAGGCAGGCATTGGCGGGAGTGTACGGTAACCTTGCCATTACGGGTACGGGTGACTCCGGATCGTCAAACCTTCAGGGTATTGATGCCGGTACGAGTAACTATGGCAGATGTCTGTGGTATTTGCAGGACATGACGACAGATGAGGTAATCTGGAGTTATGAAAACGATGCCGGGACAGCAGAGCTTCAGAGAACAATCTGGACGCCAAGCAATGCGATTATCATTGGGATGTTCAGCCGCGTGATGCTCGAAGTATCATTTGCAAACGACTTCTTAAGGCAGACGAGCGACGAGAAAATTGCACAAAGAGGCAATACAGATCCGGCGTTTTTAGCCAATGTGAAGGATTACCGCAATGAGGCGAGGGTACTCAGGGCATATGCTTATTATGAAATGATGGATTTATTTGGCAAAGCGGCCTTCGTGACCGAAAATGACCCACTTAATACCAAAGGGCCGGAATACAACAGGCAACAACTCTTTACCTTTATCGAAAGCGAGCTCAATGAAGTACTGCCTGAGCTGAAACCTGCCAGATCCAATGAGTATGGCAGGGTTGACAAGGCTTTCGCGCAAATGATCCTGGCTAAGATGTACCTGAATGCGGAAGTTTACATCCAGCAGAACAGATACAATGACTGTATTACAAAATGCAATGAGATTATAGCAGGAGGGTATTCACTGAAACCAAATTACCTCGATAATTTCAAAGCAGATAACAATACTTCAGAGGAGATGATCTTTACACTCCAGTCAGACGGTGCCGCAACGCAAAATTACGGTGCGACCACAATGCTTATCAATGGTCAGATAGGAGAATGGGAAGGCAATGGATCCGAGTTCGGTGTTGGAGGCTGGGGAGGCGCCCTGCGCGTGAGGAAACAACTTGTTCAGAAGTTTGATGGCGGTGAATTTGATTTCGACGCCAGGAAAACCTTTGGAACCGGTGTGGCTGACAATCCTAATAAGCAAAGAAGTATCGATATCAGCGATATCTCAGTGCGGACGCAAGGCTACATCCTTAACAAATGGTCAAATAAGACCGCTTCAGGACAAGCTGGCGTAAGCACCACTTTCGTTGATACGGACTTTCCCTTATTCAGGCTTGCCGACGTTTACCTGATGTACGCTGAAGCCACCTTAAGGGGTGGAAACGGAGACGCCGGACTGGCGCTTGGTTACGTGAATGCGTTGAGGGAAAGGGCAAACGGTGGTTCTGATGTAGGAAATATCACTTCGGGCCAGCTTACACTGGATTTCATCCTTGACGAAAGGGCTCGCGAATTGCACTGGGAGTCGCACAGGAGACAGGATCTGATCCGTTTCGGTAAATTTTCGGGCGGCAGCTACAACTGGGCCTGGAAAGGAAACGCCGCCAACGGTATTGCCATTTCCCCAAACCTGAATGTATTCCCTATTCCTACCGCGTCATTGCGTACCAATCCTAATTTAACTCAAAATACAGGTTACTAAACTTCAAATAAAAATCATATAAAAATGAAAAATACATTTAAAATTTTAGCTGCATTCATCATGATCTCAGGATTATGGTCCTGCGAAAGCGAAGATAATTTCATGATTGCCGAACCGCAGGCCAATGCTTTCGCCATCCTTACCCCGGACACCGGTACTGCCGTTACAATCACGGAAGCCACACCTACAGCAAACACCGCCCTGACCCTGACCTGGGAAGACGTCACCTACGGTACCCCTACCTTAGTGAATTACACCGTTGAGTTCGCGTTAAACGGAACGGATTTCGCCAATCCGACAGTCATTACCACTGTTCCGGATACGCGTTACGCCATGACTTTTGCCGATTTAGATGCCAAAGCCAAAGCGCTGGTCACGACGCCGGAAATACCATACGACGGATCACCTATCGCCATCGATGTGAGGATCAAGTCATCGATCGGAACTACGGCTTCAGAAGAAAAATATTCAGAAGTGACTACCATAGTGGTAACTTCTTTTATCCCTACAAACCCGCCTCTGATTGATTATCCACAGCTTTATCTGGTAGGTCCTGCTTCAGAAGCCGGATGGGCCAACGGTGCCGACAACCAGCCGATGTTCAGGGACGCTAACAACGACAAGCTTTTTATCCTGACTGCCTACTTTAACGCGGGCCAATTGAAATTCCTTGCCAAATACGGCCAATGGGCCCCGCAATACGGTGGCGGTGGCGGATTTTTGGTGTTCAGGCCAACGGAATCCGATCCTGATCCATCTCCTATTGACATTGCAACTGCAGGTTATTATACTGTCACTGTAGATACCCAAGCGCTCACTTATTCTATCGTTCCTTATGATGCATCAGGGGCTGCAAGTTTTGATTCGGTAGGAATCATCGGTACCGGTACAAGTGATGACTGGACCAGCGACCAGAACCTGACTGCCACGCCTCAGAATCCACACCTTTGGAAAGCCAGGGGTCTTGAGCTGACTGCAGAGAACGTTAAGTTCAGGGCGAACGACCAATGGGCGCTTCCCGGAAACTGGGGCGCGGGAACTTTTGAGTTGTTCGGGAAAACGTCTATTGATGGCGGCGACTTCAAAGCGGTCGACGTGAACGGTACTTATGATGTATACTTCAATGACCTCGATGGCAGATATGCTTTCCTGCCAGCGCAACAATAATTTGAGCTTCTAATAGCCAAGGGCCGTCTTCGGATGGCCCTTTTTATCTTAAAACCATTCCTATGAAAAAGATTTTATCCTGTTTCGCGCTTTTTGCGGTTTCCGTTGCGTTTGCCCAGGTTCAGACGGTAACGTACAGCATCGCTCCGCCGGCGTTCGAAGAGACTACTTCAATTACGATTACGGTCAACGGAAGCAGCCTCAACGAAACCAGTTGGGGAATCGCCTCTGATCACGCACTTTACCTGTGGTCATGGTGTTTCGATGTCAATGATGCCAACAGCCAGGACTGTCCCACCAACGGCTCCTGGACCTCTTCGAGTGAATCCAACAGGCTCACCTACAATGCGGGAACGGATTCCTACAGCATCACCTTTGTCCCGACCACCTTTTACAATCGGGCGGGCATTGGCAAGATCGGTTTTCTGGTCAAGGCCAAAAACGGTACAGGCGACAAAAAATCGCAGGATATTTTCGCTGAGGTGGGCGCTTTTGGCGTGACTTTGTCAACACCCACCCAAAACAGCAATACGATTCTCGCTCCGGGCAGCAGTTTGCAGGTTACGGCATCCAATACGAATGGCAATGCCAGTTATGTGCTGTTATCCAATGGGGTAGTGCTCAACACGAATCCTTCAACGACAAGTTACAGCTTCAATCACGCGGGCATCACTGCAAACCAGAATTATGAACTGCAGGTGACACAGGGCGCCGTGACGATTTCCAAAAAATTCTCGGCCATTGTCAATCCGGGCACCGTAACAGCATCCGTACCCGCAGGTATGGAGGACGGAATCAACTACAATCCTGGTGACGCTACGCGCGCCACTTTGGTGCTTAGTGCACCTGGCAAAGATTTTGTTTACATTGCGGGCAGCTTCAACAACTGGGAGCCCGACGCATCTTATGCCATGAAAAAAGACCCGGATTTTGCCAATAACGGCAAGTTCTGGCTCGAAATCAGCGGACTCACACCAAACGTCAATTACACCTACCAATACTGGGTTGTTGATACGACACCCTTCGCGAATTCCCCCGCGCTGGTTAAAACTGCGGACCCGTTTTCAACCTTGGTCGTCAACACCTATGATGATCCGTTCATTCCCGCGGCTACTTATCCAAATATTCCTGCCTACCCGGCAGGCCAAAACCGCGATGTGACCGTTTTGCAGACGGGACAGGCGCCTTATAACTGGCAGGTCACGAATTTTACCAAACCTAAAAAAGAGGATTTGGTTGTGTATGAGGTCTTGATAAGGGATTTTGATGCCAACCGAAATTTTCAGTCGCTCATTGACCGCATCGACTATTTTAAAAATTTAAAGATTAATGCTATCGAGCTGATGCCGGTGATGGAGTTTGAAGGCAATGAGTCGTGGGGATATAACACGTCTTTTCACATGGCGCTGGATAAGTTTTACGGTACTTCCGATAAGTTTAAGGAGTTGATTGACCTTTGTCATCAGAACGGCATTGCGGTTATCCTTGACGTGGCGCTGAACCACGCTTTCGGTCGCAACCCGATGGTGCGCATGTGGATGAAAGATCCTGACGGTGACGGCTGGGGTGACGCGAGCAGCGAAAACCCATACTTCAATGAGTTTGCGAAGCACAGTTACAGCGTTGGGAACGATTTCAATCACGCCTCTCCGTACACCAGGGCTTATGTAAAAAGGGTCATCAAGCACTGGATCAAGGATTACAAGATCGATGGTTTCCGATGGGATCTCACCAAGGGCTTCACGCAGGCCTGCTCGGGAGGCGACGACAGTTGTACCAACACCTATCAGGCTGACCGCGTTGCCGTACTTAAGGAATACGCTGATTATTCCTGGTTCGGAGACAATTCGGCTAACCCCAATGCATGGAATGGCGATCCTTATCACTACGCTATCTTTGAGCATTTGGGCGCCGATAACGAAGAACAGCAATGGGCGAACTACCGCCTGAATGAAACACCGAGTAAAGGAGTGATGATGTGGGGCGAATTGACTTATCCCTACACCCAGCTCATCGAAGGCTATGCTACAGGTGCCGATATCAGCCGGATAGGCAACACCGCCCACGGATTTACCGGCAAACGCGTCATGGGCTATCCCGAAAGTCATGACAAGGAACGCCTGATGTACAGCGCGATGAAATATGGCCTCAACACCGGGACTTCCCCGGTATTCAATAACCTGAACAATTCCCTGGCACGTATGTCATCTATTGCAGCCATCTCATTGCTGGTGCCGGGACCGAAGATGATCTGGCATTTTGCCGATCTGGGCTACGACGATTCAATCTATACCTGTGACAACGGCACGGTGAATACAGAAACTGATGCCACTACGGGAGACTGCAAGCTGTCCACCAAACCCCAGGAGCAATGGACAGGCAACTGGCTCGGTGTCACTGAAAGGGCGCAACTCTACAATAATTACGCAAGGATGATCTCGCTGAAAATCAACGAACCTGTGTTTGAGGGATCCTACACCATCAGTCCGGACGGCGGCAACAACCTCAAGCAGCGGATTTACGTTTTCGATAATGCACTGCCGGCTACAGCCCTGAAGAATGTTGTGATCCTGACGAATTTCAATTCAATCAGCCAGAGCGTGACGGCCAATTTCCCGTACGCTGGGACATGGTACAACCTGATGGACAACAGTTCGGTTAATGTAATCAATACGGCCATGACGCTCAATATCGCCGCAGGAGGTTTCCGTATTTACGGCAACAAGCAGGCGCTACTCAACACTGACATCGTCGAGCAGGCACACATCCGCCTGTCACCGAATCCCGCATCCGGCTACTTTACGCTGGACGCTGAGACTGAGGCAGTGGAAGTGTATTCGATCACCGGCCAGCTGGTAAAATCCTATCGTGACCATTATACGGCATCCTCTGTTTTCGAGGTAGGGGATCTTACTGCCGGAGTCTATATTGTAAAGTCGTTTGACGCTAACCAACGCGAAACTACGATGAAGCTCGTAAAACAATAAAATTGAGTTAGTTTTTCCGCTTAAGGCCTTCTTTCACAGGAAGGTCTTTTGCTTTTACAGCGATGTCAGATCAGGATTTTTTTCAATCCTTCTTCGATGTTGCGCCAGAAGAAGTTGTAGAATGACGTTTTCGGGTTGCGCCTCACCGAAACCCCGACTTTTTTAACCTGGTCATCCGAATCGTTTTTTACGACCAGGTTTGCAATGGCGGTTTTGAGTCCGGCCTTCTTCTTCGGATCCTTTTTCCTGTAAAGCGTAACTTTAAGGTCATGGTATTTCATCGCAAATTCACCGTTAGAACTGTCGTCGTTTCCATTGATATTGAAATACACACCGTCAAAAATGCCTTCCTGCTTCATGTTGCTGTAATTTTTCGTGAAGGAAACCAGGTTTTTGGTATTAAAATTAAGGATGCTGCCCTTAATATTAAAGCCGTCTGTCTTATCGAGCACGTTGAATTTCCAATCCAGCTTCATCGGCGAGGCATTCATGAAAAGGCAGCTGATATTGATTTTTACATCCTTCATTTTTTCATGTCCTTCGTCGCTCTTGATGTTGAGTGCCGTAAGATTGAATTTATTAAAGCTGATTTTTCCCGGGCCTTTTTCAAAATTGATTTCTTCCTCATACACAATATCCGAATCGGTGATTTTGAGCGTGTCGACGCGCAACGGAAACTTGACATCACGCAGCATGCGGTTGTATAAATGGGTCTTCTCAGGACGGTCAACGGGTTCTTTACTGCGGTAGACATTGGCGTCGACTTTGTCCAGCTCCACGGCATCGGCACTGAAGTACAATCGGTCATCCTTAAACCCCCAGGCCATTTTACGGATGTCGAGCGAGGCGGCTTTCAGGGTGTACAAGTCTTTTTCAATCGGGGTAAACGCAACAAACTGCCTGCGGGTCATTTCGGGTACCATTTCGAAATCCTTTACACTAAGCCCGTTCGTTTCGGTCCGGATATTTTTGGCCTTGATGTGGTAGACTGCGTTATTCTTGAAGTAGAGGCTGTCGCAGCTGAATGAATAGGTTTTATAATCGAAAGGGATTTTGCGTTTCAGGATGTCGTCATTTACGGTAATACCTTCGAGCTTAATGTTGATATTTGCCGCATTGAGCACCGGCTTATTGTTTTTGACATACACGATCTTGACGTCGCCGTGGTTGAGGTATAGGTCCGAAACCTTGACAATGGATTCAAACGGCTTCACTACTTCAGACCCGATGCTTTTGCTGTTGTTCAGCGCATTGTCTGTCTTTTTGAAGAAGGTGATTCGCGGACTGTTTACTGTGATGCTTTTGGCCTTGATCTTATTGGAGAACAGGACCGCCATGCTGCTGAAATCCTTTACCTCCACCGATTCAATCCGGGCGTAAATGCCCGCTTTGCTTACCGTATCGCGCAGCGCGTTTTTCGGCGAAATCCGTATCCCCCTGATGCTGATATTGCCATCCCAGACGTCGATCTTCAGGCTGTCATACGTAATGTGGTAGGGTGTCTTGTTTTTATCGGAGAGCAATTCGGGCAACTTTTTGTTGACCCAGATGTTGACCCCTTTATTGACCAACAACAAGACGACGATGAGCACCGCAACACCGATCAGGATTTTCTTAAATGTACGCATGACGCTAAATTACAGGATTTAGCGCGCGTACCCTTATGACTTTAGGTGTTGATTCTTACAAAATTTGGGCAAAAAAACCGGGGATTTCCCGGTTTTGAACTCTTGCTTATTTTGCGGTGGCAATTACGAAATTGAGTTTGAGCTTGACGCCGATTTGCATAATATCGACCAGGTCCTGCACCTTGTTGTCGGCTGGAACCCGCACGACCACCGTCTTGTCATTGGCCGCACTGGTTTTTTCGGCCAAAGCCGTTTCGAGTGTCTCAAAAGGCACGGCTTCCTGGTTCAGGAAATATTGTTTGTCTTCAGTGACCGAAAGCGTAATGTGGTCCTTGTTCGTGGTTTCGTTTGATTTCGCCTTGGGCAGGGTCAGTTTAATGACGTTAGGGTTGGCCAGGGTCGAAATAATCAGGAAAAACAGGAACAGGAAAAACATGATGTCGCTCATCGACGATGTCGGGATTTCCGGATGAAAGCGCCTTTTTCTCTTAATTCCCATTTTGTGGCTCGTGTATTATGTTGATTACCTCCAGTGTCTGTTTCTGCACCTTAAGCGTAAAATTATCGATCATCATATTAAACAGGTGGTAGCCGGCATAGGCGATGACACCCACGACAAGCCCCGCGCCTGAACTGATCATCTTTTCGTACAGTCCGCCCGAAATGGTTTGTATGTTCAGGTTTCCTGTCGCCGATATGGTGTGGAAAATTTTAATAACCCCTGAAATCGTCCCAATAAACCCAAGGATTGGGGCGATACCTGAAATCAACCCGAGGTAACCCAGCCCTTTTTCCATTTGCGCGATCTCAACCTCGGCGGTTTTGTCCATCACTGATTCGATTTCGCTGATCGGCCGACCGATGATCGCGATGCCGCTCCTTAATATATTTCCGGATGCCGAGGGGGTCCTGGTGCAGACCATCAGCGCGTTGTCAATCTTGCCGACTTTCAGGTTCATCCTGATGTCGTTGAGCATCATAACGTCCTGCGCGGTTTGTTTTTTAATTGATAAATAGCGTTCGATAATCACGTAAATGCAAAAGAACAACAGCAAGATCAATGGATAAATCATGATTCCGCCTTTCAGGACGAAGTCAAGGTAAGACACCTGTTCTGTTACCGTAGCGGTTGTATTGGCAGCGTCGGCGGCTGTGTTTGCGATCGAATCGGTTACGGGATTATCCTGGAGCAGGAAATTAAGGAACATCATAAAGGTTTGTTTAAGTGATATTAATGAAGCCTCAAAAAGCGGCTCCTGACAAAAATAATTAAATTTTAATTTTTCAGGCCATCAGCTCCAAAGAATAACGGAAGTTTTTTGGAATAAGTATGGAAACTGTCTGATAACAAAAAACAACCCATCGAATTTGAAAACAAAAACCGTTTGAAAACAAAAAACCCCGACAAATGTCAGGGTTTAAGTGGTACCTCCAGGGATCGAACCAGGGACACACGGATTTTCAGTCCGTTGCTCTACCATCTGAGCTAAGGTACCTTGCGTTAGCGGGTGCAAATATAGGATGATTTTTAATTTATCCAAAACAAATATTAAAAAAAATCTATTCGTAACTTCGCGTCCACAAAAGGATAGTGATGGTTTTAGCAATCGATGCAGGAAATACCAGGATTAAAGGCGCTGTATTTGAAGAAGATACCATGATTACGGCTGTTTTTTTCAATGCCGGAGATTTGAAATCGGAGGTGTGGAAACTGCTCGATGCGTATAAAAGTATCACCGATATGGTCGTGGCATCCGTACGTAACTTGTCTCAGGAAGACCTTCTATCGTTTCAGGACCGGGTTCAGGTAAGGATTATCTCCCACTCGGATACCTTCCCCTTTTCCAATCATTACGAGACGCCGCTGACACTGGGCATTGACCGCATGGTGCTTTCGGCCGGGGCGGTATTGGCCTTTCCAAAACAACACCGGCTGGTGATTGACGCGGGCACCTGCATTACCTACGACTTCATTAACAGCGACGACCAGTACCTGGGTGGTGCGATTTCACCGGGTATCAGGCTCCGTTATGCGGCACTGCACCAATATACCGCAAAACTCCCGCTGTTGGAACGGGACACGCCTCTCGATTTCATTGGCAGATCCACGCAGCAATCCATACACTCGGGCGTAGTAAATGGGGTAGTACATGAAATCGACGGATTCGTACGTAGCTATGAGCATGACTACCCAAACTTTACGATAATTTTAACGGGCGGTGACGCAGTTTTTTTGGCTAAACAATTAAAAAATACCATATTTGCCAATTCAAATTTTCTGCTTGAAAGTCTGAACCACATTTTTCAATACACAATCAAGAATGATTAAAAAATTTTTAGCTGGCATCGTGTTGCTTTTTTCCCTTGCAATTACTGCCCAATCAGGAACTTCTTCCCCTTATTCTTTTTACGGCATCGGCGATGTCACTTTTAAGGGGGCTGCCGAAAACAGGTTCATGGGAGGCGTTGCCGTGTTTTCAGACAGTATTCACCTGAACCTGCAAAACCCCGCATCGATAGCGGGACTGAGGCTTACCACGTTCACAGTCGGTGGTACGAACAGCCGCAATAAACTGGTAACCAACACTCAGGAAGGCAAGGCGTCCAGAACGTCGATTGACTACCTGGCCCTGGCGCTTCCTATCGGGAAATGGGCGGTTTCCGCATCGTTGTTGCCATACTCATCCGTGGGTTACCGCACGCAGTCGCTTGCCCAGAATGTAAACGAGACCAGCAGCAGGTTTGAAGGCAGCGGCGGACTAAACAAGGCCTCGATAGGTACTGCATACCGGCTCAACAACCGCTGGAATATCGGTGCCAACATAGAATACAATTTTGGTGAGATCTCAACCTCCAGTTACGAGTTCCTCCCGCAAATCCAGCTCGGGTCGCGTGAGAAAAACCTCTCGAACATCAGCGGGGTGACGTTCAATACCGGCTTGATGTTCCAGTCGCGCGTCAATAATAAGTTTGACGTTTTCGGGAGCTTCACCTTCACCCCGGAAACTAAGCTGACGCTCCAGAATGAACGCACAATCGCAACGGTAACCAGCGTTAACTCATCAGGAACTGACGAAATCAAGGTCGACGTGCCCGATACGACCGTAAACCTTCCCACTAAGTTTTCCTTCGGTGGCGGCTTCGGAGTGGTCAGGAAATGGCTGATCGGTACGGAGATCACGTTCCGAAAGTCTGGAAACCTGGGCAGCCGGTTCGCCGACATCAATAACGTAGGTTACGAAAACTCACAAAAGTATGCCGTGGGTGGCTATTTCATCCCGAACTATAACGCTTACAACGGCTACTTCAAAAGGGTAACATACCGTGGCGGACTTCGGTATGAGAAAACGGGACTGGTGATTGCCGGAAAATCCATCGAGGATATGGCAGTGACCGCCGGTTTTGGCCTGCCTTTGGGAACCGGCACTTTTTCCAATATCAACCTTGGCGCCGAATTTGGTCGTAAAGGCACGAAAGCAGCCGGACTTGTTAGGGAAAATTATGCTAACTTTACCCTGAGCCTTTCGCTGAACGACAGATGGTTCGTGAAAAGGAAATACGATTAACCTCCGGCCGCGCCCGGTTTTGACGATGACCCGTAAACTGAAAATACAATCGCTGCTGCTGTCCTTTTTTGCAATCCCTTTTTTATGGAGCTGTGAAAGCAATTTCAAGGATGTACAGAAATTTTATTTTTCGGAATTTATGCCTACCGGTGAAGCGGATTCCATCAATCTGAAATATACCGATTCAGGAAAAATCACCGCAGTGCTTGCCAGTCGGCGCATGCTCGATTACAGTACGGTAAAGTTTCCGTTTACCGAATTTCCGAAGGGGATTGACCTGACGCTGTACGATAAGAATGCCAGAAAGACCTTCATCAAATCCGATTACGCCGTGAGTTTTAAGGGCACGGATATGATTGACCTGCGCGGGAATGTACGCATCACGTCTGAAGCCGGGCAGCAGCTTACAACCGAACAGCTGTATTTCGACCAGAAGAACGAATGGTTTTTCACCGAAAAAAACTTTAAATTTACAGACCCGAAAAGCGGATCGACGAACGGTGAAGGCATTGATTTCAATAAGGACTTCACAAGGGTCAATTTCCAGAAAGTCAACGGACTTATCAACGAATCGGCCAACACAAAATTATAATTATGAACAATTATTTCAAATATACGCCTTACCTGTACCTCATAGTGGCGCTGGTTGCCGCGTACAAAAGCATTGCGGTCTGGAGTGCAGAGCCCGATCAGGCTTACCTGTTTCTCGGAATCACGGTGTTATGCCTTTTTATGTTCGGCTTCCGGTTGTGGTTTATCAAACGGATGGACGCACGCAACCGCAAACCGTAAACCATGGAAGCGGGCATTATCATTGCATTGTGCTTAGTGCTCTCGGCTTTTTTTTCGGGCATGGAAATTGCCTTTATCTCTTCCAATAAGGTGTATCTGGGCATCGAGAAGATGCAGGATACGTTTGTATCCAGGACCCTTTCCAGACTTACTGAAAAACCTTCCATGTTTATCGCGTCAATGCTTATCGGCAACAACATAGCGCTCGTCATATACGGTTTTTACATGGGGAGTGTCGTGATGCAATGGCTCTCAGGCTATGGCGGACTGTCCGAGGGGTTTTCCGGGCTGCTGCTGCAAACGGTCATTTCCACCTTTATTATCCTGATTACATCAGAGTTCCTGCCCAAGGTTTTTTTTCAGGTGTATGCCAACAGCCTGATCAAGTTCTTTGCGGTACCGGCCTATTTTTTTTACCGGATTTTTTATTTCATTTCGGCGTTCATCATGTGGATTTCAGACATGGTGTTGCGCAAAGTTTTCAATTCGGGCGGCGACGAGGAGCAGCTGCTGTTCAGCAAGGTGGAGCTGGGGAACTATATTTCCGAGCAGATGAGTGCCGTCGAGGACGATGCTGAAGTCGATTCGGAAATCCAGATTTTCCGTAACGCCCTGGAGTTTTCCGGTGTGAAAGCGCGCGAAATCATGAATCCGCGTACTGAAATCGCCGCGGTCGAAGTGCACGATTCCGTCGTCGACCTCCGGGAACTGTTTATCGAAACCGGCTATTCCAAAATACTTGTGTACCAGCACTCGCTTGACGATATCATCGGTTACATCCATTCCTTTGAATTGTTTAAGAAACCCAAAAGCATCAAGTCAGTAATGATTGCGGTTGAGTTTGTGCCGGAAACCATGCTGATCAAGGATGTGATGGCGCTGCTGACGAAAAAAAGGAAGAATGTCGCCGTAGTGCTTGATGAATACGGAGGTACGTCCGGTATGCTGACGATTGAAGATATTGTCGAGGAGCTGTTCGGTGAGATCGAGGACGAGCACGATGCCGATGACAGCCTCATTGAGCAGGAGCTCGAGCCCGGCGTATTCCTGTTCTCGACACGGTTTGATGTGGAGTACATCAACCAGTCTTATAAACTGGACATTCCCGAAAGCGATTCGTACAGTACCCTCGGCGGGTTCATTGTAAACCATACCAAAGAAATTCCCCAACAGGGTGAAAGCATCCATATAGACCGATTCCATTTCGTCATCGAGGCCGCCACGGATAAAAAAATCGAGCTTGTAAAAATGACTGTCAGGGAGTAAGCCGAAAAAAAAATCCGCTTTTTTAGCGAAAATATTTTGGCGAAGTACGATTATTTGACAGATAATTGTATTTTCGCAAACTGAATTAAAAAAATAACAGAACAGAAATGGCAGTTTTATCAAAAATCAGGCAACGTTCGATATTGTTGATCGCAGTGATCGGCTTTTGCCTCTTTGCATTTATAATCGGGGATCTTGTACAAAGCAACCTGTTTTCAAGGAGCGCCAACAACATTGGTAGCGTAAACGGACATGACCTCCCTATGGATGAATTTAAGACCAAGGTTGAAAATGTCACCAAAAGTTCACAGGGCGCTACACAGGCCCAGGCGGTAAATTACGTTTGGGAATATGAAGTGAACAACGCTTTACTTGATGCCGAATTTGAAAAGCTCGGTCTGCAGGTGGGTGATGACCAGATCATTGACATCCTGAAACAGAATCCGCAAATTGGACAAAATCCAATGTTTATGGGGCCTTCAGGTACTTTTGATATTGCTAAGTTCGACGCTGTTGCGGCCAACGGACCTGAGGCTAAAAATTTCGTTGCAGAATCTAAAAAGGACGCTGCCGAAAATGCCAAAAAACAAATTTACAACACTTTGCTAAGGGCCGGCGCTTACACTACCGCACTTGAAGGCAAGATGAAATACAAGATGGAGGCCGACAAGGTGAGCTTTGATTATGTGTCGGTATTGTTCTCAACGATTAAGGACAGCGACGTAAAAGTATCCGATGATGAGATTATCGCCTACATGAGGAAAGATGAAAAGCGATACAAGTCGGAAGAGAACCGTGAACTCGACTACGTGATTTTTGAAGACAAAGCCTCCAAAGCTGATGAAGATGCGATCAAGTCGAAAATGGATGCGTTTATGGCACCGAGGGTGGAATACGTCAACGGAAAGAACGATACCATTCCTAGTTTTGCCAACGCTACGGATATCACTGAATACGTAAATTCAAATTCGGATACGCCGTACGACTCTTCTTATGTAGCTAAAAAGGATCTGCCTGCGCAATTTGCCGAGCAATTGTACAATCTTCCGGTAGGAAAGGTTTTCGGTCCGTACATCTACAACAACGGCTACTGGCTGTCAAAGTCTATGGGTCGTGAAGCGGGCGCAAACGTAAAGGCAAGCCACATCCTTTTGGCTTACAAAGGCGCAATGCGTGCAGCTCCGACGGTAACAAGGTCTAAAGAAGAAGCTTTGGCGAAAGCCAATGAAATATTAGCTGAAGCCAATGCAAAGCCTGAAATGTTTTTCATGCTGGCGATGCAGAATTCAGATGATTCCTCAAAACAACAGGGAGGTGATTTGGGTTATTTCTCGAAGGGAGCCAACAGCCTGACAAAGAAATTCGCCGATTATATTTTTACGAACCCTATCGGTAAAGTAGGTTTGGTAGAGACAGAGTTCGGATACCATATCATTAAAGTAACTGACAAGCAGGACGGTGTACGTCTGGCGACCATTTCCAAAAAGATCGAACCGTCAGCTGAAACCGTGAATTCGGTTTACAATAAAGCAGTGAAATTCCAGATGGATGCCAAAGACAAGTCGTTTGATCAGGTGGCCAAAGCCGCTAAGCTGACGATCAACCCATCAGTGAAAGTCAGGGCTATGGACGAGAATCTTGGCACTATTACAAACCAAAGGCAGATTGTGAAATGGGCCTTCAATAAGGACACCAAGGTCGGCAGCGTTGAACGTTTCGAAGTAGCCAATACCGGACACGTTATCGTCAGGCTGAAGAAAATTAACGAAGAAGGCTTGCTTCCTTTGGATGAGGCCAGGCCGATGATTGAGTTGAAATTGAAGAACCAAAAGAAAATAGCCTTAATCAAGTCGAAAATGAAAGGTGGGTCACTTGAAGCGATTGCAGCCGCAAATGCGACTAAAGTACAGACTGTTGCTGACCGTACACTTGAAACCGCAAGTCTTGAAGGCGTAGGGTTAGAGCAAAGGGTCGTAGCTACAGCGATGGTGACACCGGCAAGCAAAATGTCTGCCCCGATTGAAGGCATGTCAGGCGTGTATGTCGTGAAAACAACCGCCTACACTAAGGCACCAGCGCTTCCATCTTACAAGGACTACGTAGCGAAACTGAAAATGAATAATGGAAATACGATGCAACGCATTTCCGCTTCATTGAAAAAAGACGCCGAGATTGACGACAACAGGAGCTTATTTTACTAAGCGAAAAGCAATAGATATGAAAGCCGGTTTTATGCCGGCTTTTTTATTGGAAACAGGTTCGCTTTTTTGCTTTGCCGGCGACGTGATTTAAAAAAGGATGAATTTCAATGACAATATTTTTCCTTAAAAAACACGCAACACCTTGAGGGAATTGGTCGTCCTTTGTTTGTGCAAAACCGGCCGTTTTTCCAATACGGAAAATCCATAGAAGTCGTAAAAGCTATTTCGGATGGTAGTGACGATTCGGGTGGTTTTCGCTATGGCTTAGAGCACCATATCCAGGTACGGAATAACCGTGGTGTAGCCTTTTCCTGCAAAATACGTTTTGGGATCCTCCGATGAGATCGCGAGGACAAAATCTCCACCCCAGGCCCCGAGGCTTTTCACAGTGCCATTAAAATCCGGGAATAAGAGATGCTTTACGGGTGTCATATCAAGCACATCACCCATCGTCGCTTCGTGTTTCTCGAGTAATTCCGCGAAGTCTGACAAAGTATTGGCGTGCAGTATTGCCTCGGTAATACCATCAATAACCGAAACCTGCCTGTCAATACCCTCACGGTGCTTGTAATACGAAGCAATGGCAGTCCTGCTGTTCTGCTTTTTATTAAGGTAAACGAAATACAGTTGCGATGCGAATGCCGGCCGGAATGCGGCTGTCTCCACAACGGGGTCCCCATTTTCAAGTCGATACAGCAATGGGAAATCGTTTTGCGCGCAGGCGATGTCATAACCACTGCCGCCAAAACTGTTTTTGAGCAGCGTGTAAGCATCGATGTCCAGCCATTGGGCGATGTTGTTGATCAGTGTCGAGGAAGTGCCCAATCCCCAGTGTTTTGGGAACGTCAGGTGTGTCGTGACGCTGTAGCCGTCCGAATTGTCAATCAAAGACCGGTTCAGGAGATAAGCTTCACGCAGCATCGTAACGAGGGTATGCCTGACGGAATCCTGTTTTTCTCTGTCATTTTCATCGCGAATATCGCTGAAATCAATCGTGTCCTCGAACCAGACCGAATGGTCAGCGTCGTAACTTTTCCAATGTATTTTTTTATCCGATGCTGGGTTGACAACGAGATCCTGTCCGAATTTTGTAGGCAACGCCAAAGCCCGCGCGCCGTCAAGCACGAGGTATTCGCCTGTGAGCATCAACTTCCCGTTGCTGTAAAAACGCTGCAACTAATTCGACTTTAGATGGTTGATGAAATCGACTACCGCGGAATGCGACACGGCATGCTGCTGAAAATGCGTAGCGATCAGTTCCCTTTCTTCGGCCGAAACCTCAAACTGGTTGATGATATTATTCAGGTGCATTTTCATGTGTCCCTGCTGGATTCCTGTGGTGGTCAGCGAACGCAGCGCCGCAAAGTTCTGTGCGAGGCCCACCGCCGCCGTAATCTGCATCAGCTCCTGTGCTGAGGGGTTCCCAAGCAGTCCGTGGCAGAATTTCACCAATGGGTGCAGGGTGGTCAGTCCCCCCACGGTTCCCAGTGCCAAAGGCAATTCAAGCGAAAAGTAAAAAATCCCGTCTTCGATACGTGCCTCGGAAAGGCTGGTGTAACTTCCCTTTCTTGCGGCATAAGCATGGACACCCGCTTCGATGGCGCGGAAATCGTTTCCGGTGGCGACCACGACCGAATCTACCCCGTTCATGATGCCCTTATTGTGCGTCACCGCGCGGAAAGGTTCGACTGCCGCAATGCGGACAGCCTGCACGAAATTTTCCGCAAATAGTTCGGGGTTTTCAATATTTTTTTCGCGCAGGTCGGCCACCGCGCAGGACACTTCGGCCCTGACAATACAATGGGGCACATAATTGGACAGGATGCTCATCACGACCTTCAGCTCTTTTTCCGTTTCCGAAAAGCCATCGTATTGAAGGGCATTTGTCTTTAGCGTTAATGCAAACTGTTCCAGGCAGGAGTTGATAAAGTTGGCACCCATCGAATCTTTAGTCTCAAATGTCGCATGCAGCTGGTAGTAATCGGGCATCAGCTGGGTCTTGTCGCGAAGTTCAATGTCGAGTATGCCGCCGCCGCGCTGCTGCATGTTTTTGGTGATGCTTTGCGTTTCGGTAAAAAAATCAGGTTTCACTTTGTCGAAAAAAGCCTGAAGCTTATCCTTGTCGCCCGTATATAAAAAATGAACCTGCCCGATTTTCTCTGTACCGATGACCGTCGTCCTGAAACCACCACGCGACGCCCAGAATTTGGCCGCCTTGGCCGCTGCTGCGACAACCGAGCTCTCCTCAGTCGCCATGGGGACGGTGTGGTATCGGCCATTGATCAGGAAATTCGGCGCGATGCCGAGTGGGAGGTAGAAGTTCGAAATCGTGTTTTCAATGAATTCATCGTGAAGCTGTTGGAGTTTTTCGTCGGAGTTCCAGTAGGATTTCACCAAGGCTTCTGCCGCATCAGCATCTTTAAAATAATTTCTGGCAATCAGCCTGATTTTTTCTGCTTTGGATAATTTGGAAAATCCTGAAATGGCCTCGTTCATCGGAATCGAATTGAATTGGAGGCAAAGATAAGTTTTCACACAGAAAAATGGAAGGCTATTCTTGCTTATCCCAAATATCGGCTTAAAACTGACCGAAAACCGCCACACCAATTTTATCAACAACGCGGTATTTTTAACATCCCGGATTTTTGTGCCACGTTCCTTCCGTGTACTTTTAGTAAAAAAGCCATGCACGAGGAAAACGGGTATATTAAGGGAAGAGGTGCACAAAAAAATGTGGACAACCGTTTTTTTGCGGCATCTTATGAGATGCGCGACGATTTCCTGAATTACTGTGAGGCAGAAGGCGACAGGGCCGACGACAACCGCACCCATTACCTTGAAGTATTCCCGAAAACGATTGTAAACAAGGTCGAAAGCCGCGATGTAGGCATGGAATTCTCAATGAATGCGTATCAGGGTTGCGAACACGGCTGCATTTATTGTTATGCGCGCAACAGTCATGAGTATTGGGGCTATAGCGCCGGACTGGACTTTGAGCGGAAGATTCTCGTAAAAAAGAATGCGCCCTTATTGCTGGAGGAGAAGCTCCGGAGCAAAAACTGGAAAGCGCACCCCATCGTCATGTCCGGCAATACCGATTGCTACCAGCCTGCAGAAAAGCGTTTCCAGATCACACGGCAGTGCCTGGAAGTGTTCTTAAAATACAGGCATCCGGTAGCGATCATCACCAAAAACGCGCTGATTTCACGTGATATGGATATCGTGTCGGCATTGGCGAAGGAAAATCTTATCGGAGTAAATGTGTCCATCACTTCGATGAACGAAAAGACAAGACAATTGCTGGAACCGCGCACGGCGACAATCGCAAAGCGGTTAGAGACCGTAAAAAGGCTTGCGGAACATGGCGTTCCGGTAAATGTGATGCTCGCACCGATTATCCCGGGGATCAACAGCCACGAGATCCTGCCTTTGGCAAAGGCTGCCGCTGATGCCGGTGCGCTGTCGATTGCGCATACCGTCGTCAGGCTCAATGGTGCCATCGGAGAAATCTTTACCGATTGGATCCAGAAGGCGATGCCTGACCGCGCCGAGAAAGTGCTTAACCAGATCAGGGCCTGTCATAACGGGGCTTTACACGACAGCCGTTGGGGTGAACGCATGCGTGGTGAGGGTGAATTCGCCGAAATGATGCGCTCGCAGATGGCTATGGCACGTCGCAGGTTCTTTGCCGGGAAACAGTTTCCTGAACTCAACACGGCTTTGTATGAGCAATATAAAGGCGGGCAGCTCAGCCTGTTTTAGCAATACGACGATTTGGATTTTTCCGGAAATTGCATTTAACAGAAAAAAATGCCGTTTATTGTAAATTTTTCACTAAAATTGACGGTTTTTATATTCAGTTAAGCCAATGAAAATATACAGGATTATCGTGTTGCTGGTTTTCACAGCCATTTCGGTTTCAGCCCAGCAGAAAATCACCATTGATGAAATTTACATGGGCGCGTTCAGGCCCAAAGGGATGGACGAACTGCAATCCCTTAAGAACACCAACCAATATACTGTCTTGAATGCGTCCCGTGCTACGCGTAGCATGCAGGTCGATTTGTACGATTTTGCCACACTCGAAAAAGTCAGCACCCTGGTCGACAGCAGGGACTTTGAGGAACTTGCCGACGGGATAGACAGCTACACCTTTAGCAATGATGAGAAAATGCTCCTCATCGCAAACCGTTCCAACCCGATTTTCAGGCATTCCTTCACCGCAGATTTTTTCATCTACGACATAGCCTCCAAAAAACTCACGAAAATGGCCGAGCAGGTGCAGGAGCCTGTATTTTCGCCAGATGGCAAGAAAGTCGCTTTTGCAAAAGAAAACAACCTGTATCAGTACGACCTGGCTTCGGCCAAGACTACGCAACTGACTTTCGATGGCAGGAAAAACGCCATCATCAATGGCATTACGGACTGGGTTTACGAAGAGGAATTTGCGTTCGTACGCGCCTTTGACTGGAGTGCCGATGGCAGCAAAATCGCTTACATCCGATTTGATGAAAGCCAGGTGCCGGAATTCTCGATGAATCGCTACGGACAGGAATTGTACCCTACTGTTGAAACTTTCAAATATCCGAAAGCGGGCGAAAAGAATTCTGACGTGTCGCTGCATTTGATTGATTTAAAAACATCCGCGGACAGCGAAGTGAAACTTGGCAATTACTCGGATTTTTATATCCCGAGGATCAAATGGACCAATGAGGCAAACCTGCTCAGCGTGCAGGTCATCAACCGCCACCAGGACAATCTCGACCTGATTTTCGTGGATGGCACCACAGGCAAACCAACCGTGATACTCAACGAAAAGGATAAAGCGTATATCGACATTACGGACAACCTGACTTTCCTCAAGGACAACAGCTTCATCTGGACAAGTGAGAAGGACGGTTTTAACCACATTTACCTGTATAGCAAAAGCGGGAAACTCATCAACCAGCTCACCAAAGGCAACTGGGAAGTTACTGCCTATTACGGCCTGGACGAAAAAACAAAAACCGTATTCTTCCAGTCTACCGAGAACGGCTCAATCAACCGCGATGTGTACAGGATCGGGCTTGATGGTAAAAACAAAAAACGGTTGTCGTCAATGACGGGTACCAATGCCGCTACTTTCAGTCCGAATTTCCGGTTTTTCATCAATTCATTTTCCAGCGCCACTGTGCCGCCAACCTATACGCTGAATGATTCAAAAACCGGCGCATCGATCAAAACAATTGTCAGCAACGAAAGCCTGTCAGACAAACTGAAAAAGTATGACCTGCCATTAAAGGAATTCTTCATGCTGAAGACAGCGAAGGGCAATGAACTCAATGCCTGGATCATAAAGCCAAAAGACTTTGATGCGACTAAGAAATATCCCGTTTTCATGTACCAATATTCAGGACCGGGTTCGCAGCAGGTTAACAATGAGTGGCACGCCAATGACGATTACTGGTTCATGATGCTTACGCAGATGGGGTATGTGGTGGCCTGTGTTGATGGGCGTGGTACGGGTTTCCGTGGGGCTGATTTTAAGAAAGTTACACAAAAGCAACTCGGGAAGTATGAGGTAGAAGACCAGATTGACGCCGCGAAAGTCATCGGTAACTATGCCTATGTGGATAAAGACAGGATTGGGATTTTCGGCTGGTCGTATGGCGGATTCATGTCGTCAAACTGCATCCTGAAAGGCAGTGACGTGTTCAAGATGGCGATCGCTGTCGCACCGGTAACGAGCTGGAGATTCTATGACAGTATCTACACAGAACGGTACATGCAGACACCTCAGGAAAACGCCGCAGGTTATGATGACAATTCCCCGCTGACGTTTGCCAAAAAACTCAAAGGCAAATTCCTGCTGATCCACGGCTCAGGCGACGACAACGTGCATGTGCAGAACTCCATGCGCATGATTGACGCGCTTGTCAATGCCAACAAACAGTTTGACTGGGCAATTTATCCCGATAAGAACCACGGAATTTACGGCGGTTATACCCGCATCCAGTTGTACAATAAGATGACGAATTTTATCAAGGAAAATTTATAATTTAACCACCAAAATAAATAGAGAATATGAGTGAAACAGCAGTAAAGACAGGCCATCCAAAGGGACTTTGGGTATTGTTCGGCACAGAGATGTGGGAAAGGTTCAACTTTTATGGGATGCGGGCCATCCTGACCTTGTTCCTTGTAAATTCGCTGATGATGAAAGAGGAGGATGCTTCCCTGATTTATGGCGGATTTTTAGGGCTTTGCTACCTCACGCCGATGCTCGGTGGATTTATTGCGGACCGGTTCTTCGGCAACAGGAATTGTATTCTTCTTGGTGGATTGATGATGGCAATCGGACAATTGCTGCTTTTCGGAAGTGCGAGCGTTTTCGGGAGCAATATCGGATTGGCCAATACGTTGATGTGGGTTGCACTGGGAATCATCATTTTCGGAAACGGTTTCTTTAAGCCGAACATTTCGAGTATGGTAGGCAGCCTGTATCCAAAGCAGGAGAAAAGCAAATTAGATACTGCATTCACCATATTTTATATGGGAATCAATCTCGGGGCATTTCTGGGACAATTGATTTGCCCTATCATCGGGGACGTGAAAGATGTCAACGGCATTCGCGACATCCATGCTTTCAAATGGGGATTTTTAGCGGCCTCAATTGCGATGCTGATCGGAACGGCCGTTTTTTACATGCTGAAAAACAAATATGTGGTCACTCCCGAAGGCAGGCCGCTCGGAGGTTTGCCTTCGAAGAATGAAGCATCAGATTTTGAAGAAGGGGAATCTCAAAAAGCGGTATTTTCTACAACGGCCCTGGTTGTCGCCATGTTAGCGTTTTTGGGCCTTGGTGCGCTGATTCACTTTGTCTTCGACCAAAACCTGATTTACACGCTTATTTATTCGAGTGGATTGACCCTGGCGGGATTGATCATCTCAGACACTTCGTTGACCAAAGTTGAAAGAGACCGTATTTTTGTTATCTACATCGTGGCTTTTTTCGTGATATTCTTTTGGGCTGCTTTCGAACAGGCCGGGTCGTCCCTGACTTTTATTGCAGACAATCAGACTGACCGGAATTTCTTCGGCTGGAATATGCCGCCTTCGATGGTCCAGATCTTCAACGGGCTTTTTGTCGTTGCTTTCGCTGTCCCTTTCAGTATGTTATGGGATTATCTCAGAAGTAAGGGAAGGGAACCTATCTCTCCTATGAAACAGTCTTTCGGACTAGCGTTGATTGCCGTGAGTTATTTTATCATCGCACACAACGTAAAAGATTTGGGCAACGACGGCCTTCTTGCGATTAAATGGCTGATCCTTTTATATCTCATCCAGACCTGCGCCGAGCTTTGCCTTTCACCTATTGGTTTGTCACTGGTCGGAAAATTGTCGCCAAAGAGATTTTCGTCACTGCTCTACGGTGTATTCTTTCTATCCAATGCGTCAGGATATGCCCTCGCAGGTACTTTAGGATCAATCTTACCGTCTACAGGCGATAAGTTCAACAAAGCTAAGGAACTCGGAATCAACCTGCAGGATGTGCTCGACAAGAAAATCACGCTGACTCCGGAACAGGCAAAACTCCTGGCTGACAACCAGATCAGCGACCACAATCCTGTTTTTGCAGGTTTTGAAATTCACAACCTCTTTGAGTTTTTTATGGTATTTGTAGCCTTGACCGGTCTGGCCGCGGTGATTTTATTTTTGCTTACCCCATTTCTCAAAAAGATGATGCACGGCGTACGTTAACCGAATGTCTATGTGGAAAAGCCATCCTAAAGCCTTACCGTACTTATTTTTATCCGAAATGTGGGAACGTTTCGGATATTATTTAATGATCGGGATATTCACGCTGTATCTTAAAGATGTAGAGGCGGGCTTTTCGATGACTGAAAAAGAGGCGTCCGATTTGTATGGGACTTTCATCGCTTTGGTGTTCCTGACGCCATTTATAGGCGGGTTGGTGGCCGACCGTTACCTGGGTTACAAGAAATCGATTGTCATCGGTGGGCTCATGATGGGTGCTGGGTATTTTATGATGGGTATCCACTCACTGGAGATGCTTTACGTGGCCATGACGCTGGTGATTGTCGGGAACGGTTTTTTCAAGCCTAATATCTCCACATTACTCGGTAATTTCTACAACGAAGAAAAGTATAAGGATAAAAAAGACGAAGGCTACAACATTTTCTACATGGGAATCAATGTCGGGGCTTTCATCTGCAACTTCTTTGGCGCCGCGCTTAAAATCCTTTTCGGATGGCAGTACGCTTTCATGGCGGCCGGCGTCGGGATGTTTATCGGTGTTGTGGTTTTCCTGCTCGGAAGCCGTCATTATGGCGACAAGACTGAAAAGAAAGGTGTGCAGCAAGGCGACATGCCTTTTTACAAGATCGTGCTTTTTATCCTGTTGCCATCGGTTGTTTTCGGTATCATCGGATGGTTGCTCAAGGGCGTGCAATCAGAAGCCAATCCTGATTCCTCGTGGTTTGGTTCAGACAGCACCGATGCTTTTATTTTCGCCTGTATCCCCGTCGTCTTGTTTTATGCGAGTTTGTATTTTAAGGCAAAGTCAGAAGACAAGCGACCTATCGGCGCATTGCTGGCCATCTTCGGTGTCGTGATTTTGTTCTGGGCGGTCTTTAAATTGAATGGTTCTGCCCTCAACAACTGGGGCGACAAATATACCGACAGGGAAATGACAGGAAGTGCGCAGCAGGTGGCGTCGCGGCTTGTCCTTACCGATACGCTGATTTATAAAAAAGACTCTGTCCCGCTGTACGACGAGGTTTTCCGGATCCAGAAAAAGGATGGGAACGTCATCAAAACAGTTGATTACCCGCTGTATTTCCGCAACGTCCATAAAGACAAAATGCCCGAAGAAGGCAGCAAGGTGTTCACATGGTCGGCAAACCTGAGCCAGTCGATCAATCCGGGATGGGTCATCATGCTCACGCCGTTGGTAGTCGCATTTTTCACCTTTCTGCGGAATCGGAAAAGAGAGCCTTCTACCCCGACTAAAATCGCATTCGGACTGCTGATTTCGGCCTTGTCGGTCTTGGTCATGGTGGCTGCGGTCAAGGCCGGGAACAACGGCGCTGAGAAAGTCAGCGTCTGGTGGCTCGTTGCGAATTACGGCATCATCACGATCGGAGAGTTGTTCCTGAGTCCGATGGGGCTTTCCATCGTTTCGAAACTGAGTCCGACAAATATCACCTCGCTCATGATGGGCGGCTGGTTCTTATCCACTTCGATAGGAAACAAACTAAGCGGCGTATTGGCTAGTATGTGGGACAGCTACGAAGACAAAAGCCACTTCTTCTGGGTGAACTTTGCGCTGCTGATGTTCGCCACGCTGTTGATGTTTGTGCTTTTAAAGCAATTAAATAAAGTAATGACCGAAAAAGGAATTAAATAATGGAACAGGTACCCGTATCAGATTTAGAACAAATCCAGAATTTTAAAGGCAAATACCCGAAACAACTGTGGTATTTGTTCTTCAGTGAAATGTGGGAGCGCTTTTGCTTCTATGGTATGCGGGGGATGCTTACGTTTTTCATGGTCGATCAACTTTTTATGAACGAGCGGGTTGCTAACCTGCAGTACGGCGCTACCCAAGCATTTGTTTACGCTTTTACATTTATAGGGGGATTGTTCGCCGATAAGATCCTGGGTTATCGCAAATCGTTGTTCTGGGGCGGATTGCTGATGATTGTAGGAAGCCTGATCCTGGCTGCGGATCCTAAAAATTTCTTTTTTTTAGGAATCAGTTTTACCATCATTGGTACCGGATTTTTTAAACCGAATATCTCCACAATGGTCGGGTCACTTTATAAAGAAGGCGACCCGAGGACAGATGCCGGTTTTTCGTTATTTTATGCGGGAATCAACGTAGGTGCGCTGATTGGAGGATATTTGTGTATTGCAATCGGGAAAGGTGAAATGATGAGCAGCGTTGTTCCGGCGAACCTAACCTGGAATGTGGCTTTCGGACTTGCAGCAATTGTCATGGTCATTAGTTTACTGACATTTACACAAACTCAGAAAAGTCTGGGCAGTATAGGGATTTCACCGATATTACATCTACCAAAATCAAAGAAAAGGGTATACGAAGTGCTGACTTATGCAGGATCACTGATCATAATCCCGATTATCATGATGATGGTGTCTAAGACCGAGTATACTGATTACTTCATGTTCATTATCGGACCATGTACCATCCTGTACCTCTTATACGAGATGCGTCACTTTTCGGTAAAGGAAAACAAGAAACTTTGCGCTGCGCTGATTTTTATCGTGTTTTCAATTTTCTTCTGGGCCTTTTTTGAGCAAAGTGGCGGTTCGTTAAGCCTGTTTGCAGCAAATAATCTGGACAATACCGTGTTGGGCTTAAAGCTTGATCCAAATGGTGTCAATAATGCCGCAAACTCATTTTTCGTAATCATTTTCGCAGCGTTGGTGGGCATTGTGTGGTTGTGGATGGCCAAGCGAAAAATCGAGCCTAATACTGTAGTGAAATTTGGCCTGGGCTTCCTGTTTCTTGCGGCGGGATTCTGGATTTTTTATTACACCAAATTCTTTGCCGATGCAAATGGCATGACTTCACTTGATTTATTTACCTTCGGCTGGTTTGTAATCACGTTCGGGGAACTTTGTCTTTCGCCAATCGGGATGTCGATTATGACTAAGCTGTCTCCACAGAAGTTGCAGGCGGTTATGATGGGTATGTGGTTTCTGGCCAGCGCTTATGGTCAGTATTTTGCCGGGTTACTAGGTGCAAATATTGCCGAAGCTTCTGAAGATGCATCCAATGCACAGAAACTTATCGTATATGCAGATGGTTATCAGCAACTCGCGCTCTATGCCCTTATTGCCGGAGTGGTGATGATTGCCATTTCGCCTTTAGTCAAAAAATTAATGCAGGGTGTTAAGTAAGCTGGAAGGAAAAGATTATTTTTGGGTACTTTGAAAACGGCATGATAATACAGCCCTTCAGATAAGATATAATGTATAACAAGATTAAAAAACTGAATATGAAAAAAATGGCGATTCTCGCAATGCTGGTTTTATTTACCGTCACTGCAAAAGCACAGGATTTGAAATGGTACACCGACGTTAAGGAAGCTTCCGAAGTGTCGATGAAGAGCAAAAAGCCACTGATGTTTTTCTTCACCGGAAGTGACTGGTGCGGATGGTGTATGCGGCTGCAGAAGGAAGTATTCCAGACGGCAGATTTTACCAAATGGGCGAATGACAATGTAGTCCTGGTTGAACTGGATTTCCCGAAAAGGAAGCAGCTTTCCGCCGACCTGACCAAGCAGAATAACGAGCTGGCACAGATGTTCGCAATCCGTGGCTATCCTACCGTTTGGATGGTCACTCCAACCAAGCCTAATGACCAGATTTCATTTGAGAGACTCGGAAGTACAGGGTACGTTGCCGGTGGTCCAAAGGCGTGGATTCAGGAAGCCAACAACATCCTGAAAAAGTAAGGTTATTGCAACTGATAATATCCCTTTTCAGCAATCGCATGGAAAGGGATTTTTTGCTTTTGGCAACTTGCTTTCCAGTGTTCTGTATAGAATTTGAAATTAGACGCGTCTGCAACCACCTGCCGCGGCTTCATCTCATTGAGCATTCTCTCGAAGTTGATTTTCGGTGATTGTGTTACCAGCACAATGTCAGGCCTGATGCCTTTCGGATAAATACCGCAACTGTCGGCAATAAAAATAGATCTGCGTTTAAAATACATCACGTTGCGCATCTGTTTTACTGCAACAATCTTGCTGAAATTTGCCACGCGGTAAGCGGTGAGATTTGGATCCTGAAGTACTTTTGTGCGCACACCGTCTTCGCAATACACCCTGATGCCATGGCCGTGCTTTTCGGTAATCAGGCTGCTGTTCTTCATCCGGAACACAACGAAGGTTTCGGCAGTGTCGTTTTTCCAACGATTGTAAATCAATGTGCCCTGGAAAAACAGGAGACAGCAGATTGCCCATACGATCTTCCTGTAAGTGGGTTTCATCAGCCAAAGGAACAGTACAATCACCGTTACATAAAGTACAATGAGCATGGCGGCGTTCAACGGGATATCCCTCACGACGAATTGGTCAAACGATGCTATTTTCCTGATTGTTAAGTTGAGCCATCCAATCAGAACATCCAGCGAAGTAGACAAAAAGCCAGGAACCGCATCGAAAAACGCTAGTGCCATCACCAACACGCCGTAGGCCATAATGATTCCCAAAGCAGGCAAAATAACCAGGTTGGTTACGAAAAACAATCCGGGGAACTGGTGGAAATAGTAGACGCTTAACGGGAACGCACCGATTTGTGCGGCGGCCGAAACGGTGATGATGTCCCAGAAGTATTTCGCTGCTTTGGTCTTCGGCGTCCAGAACCGCGATAAAAAAGGCTGCAGCCACAGGATGAAGAATAACGAGACGTAACTGAGCTGGAATCCGACGTCAAATAAGAATGATGGCGAGACCATAAGGATCAGCAATAGTGAGACCAGGACGGTGTGGAATATGTAAGTTTCGCGTTTCAGGTACAGACCCACGGCGACAAACGAAAACATCGTCGCCGATCGCACAATTGAAGGTGCCAGTCCTGCAATGAATGAAAAGCCCCAGAGCGAAACCAGCACGGCGAACAGCCGGATGATATTTCCGGATTTGCTTTTAGGCACACGCAACAACATGAAATTCACGAAAAGCATGATGTAGCCCACATGCAAACCGGACACGGAAAGGATGTGGATGGCGCCGGCGTACTGGTAATCCTGAATCGTTTCTTTGGAAATGTCCTGCTGCTGGCCCAGTATTAATGCGGTAATCACAGCGAGGTTGTCTTTATTGAAATGCCTTTTTTCCAGATTGCTGATGATCCTGTTCCGGAATGCGGCTGCGTAATAGGACAAGTTCTTGAGCGTGTCCACCGCAGTCACGTTTGCGCTGTCGGCATACATCTGCGCAAAAATGGACTTCTGTGAAAGATATTTGCCGTAGTCGAACTGCTCCGGATTCTGAGGCGGCCTGTGTCTTTGGATTTGTCCGGATACCAAAAGCGTCGCGCCGGTAATGATACGCCCGGCATTTTTGGCCCTTTTGAGATTCAGCAGGATCAGGCCGGTGCAGGGTTTGGTATCGATGTGTTCGACCGTCGCCACGTATCGGTCATTGATACTATTGCTCTTCAGCACCTCTTTTATTGTCAGCTTGCAGCTATGGCGGGCGTCATTCGCTGAAAGTTGCCTGCTGTAGTGGTTTTCCGTTGCGTAGTGCTGCGCAGTATAGGCAAATAGGCCGGACAAAAACGAGAAGCAATAGATGCAGATACCGAAAATCACCCTTTGCGCGGCATGTTTCACTGAATACACAAATGCGAGTGCGCACAACACGAAACACAGCAACAGGATAAAGGCTACATCTTTAAGGGGAGGACTAAAGCGATGCCCGAAAATAATACCGGAGACAAAGAAAACGGTAATCCGCGCCAACGGGAATTGCAGCGCTTTCATGTGATTATATTATTGGTAAGGGAAGGAGCCCCTAAACTCCTTCCGCTTGACCAGGATAATATAAAACCTAAGAATAAGGCCGGTTCCTTGGAGGTAATAATTAATTGTTGACTACGTGGCATATAGTAAAATTTACACCGGCCTTATGGTTTCATGGTGTAAAACTAGCCACATCGGCAACTGCAGAAGTGTGGAAAATCCGTAATAAATGTTAAAGTTTAAGAAACGCGAAGCCTACAGCGTTCCAGTCACGCGATTGGCCTGAGCGAAAGTCCTTTGATAATAAGGCTCTTTGGTAGAAGAAATGATTACGCCGCTTTGCGTGGAAGAGTGTATGAATTTGATTTCATCATCGTTGACCTCAGTCACCATGCCTACATGGTTGATCACGCTTCTTCCATTGGTCCTGAAGAAAATGAGATCGCCAACCCTGATGTCCTTGCGGTCGAGTTTCTGGCCGACTTTAGACATGTCGTTGGAGCTCCTGGGCAACTTGATGTCAAAGATGTTAAACACCGCTGTCACCATCCCCGAACAATCCATTCCTGCAGTTGTTGTCCCGCCTCCATGGTAACGGACACCCATAAAAGTCATCGCATTGTAAACCATCTGTGTGCCCAGATAATTATCATACGACTCGATGATGATGTCATTGTCATTGGTATCATTGATAAGCGCTGCCTTTTTAGATTTCGAAACCGTTCTGGACTCTTTGGTGTCCCGCGCTTTCGCATCGGTATACGCTATGAGTTTTGGTTTTTCAGGAGCGGCAACTATTTTTCTGTCTGAAGGCTTCTGGTAAACCCCTTTTTTTAAGGCTTCTTTCTTCGAAGTGATAATCTGGGCGTGGCCCGTTGAAAACAGCAATAAAAGCGTCAGGATGGATAAAGTCTTCTTTGTTAAGGACATATTTTATTTTTTATTTTTCATTATAAAAGCAATACCGCTTTCACGATTTAGATTTATAAATAAAATTCGGGTGTGAATTTTGTGAAATCCGGCGAATCCGGAAAAGGATAACGCCCTGGGCTAAAGCTTTAGTATGATGCCCGCGACAAATATATCAAAATTTCGTAGAAAAGTTGTGTTTTAACACTTTAAATTTGTGTAAAACTTTCCGCCAGGGTGATTTTTCCGGCGCGTCAGGATGATAGTGGATTGAAAATGAAACGGTTATTTCAAGGCAGTTTTCCGGATCAGTTTTTGAGGTAATTAACAATCAGCTTCGCGGTTTTCCCGCTTGCGCCTTCGCCTCCAAGACGTTTTTCGAGAAGATCGTATTGTTCCAGCAGGGCGGTGCGGTGCGACGGCGTAAGGAGTTTCTGCAGCTCCTTTTTGAGGTTTTTCCGATTCAACCGGTCCTGGATCAGCTCGGTGACCACTTCCTTGTCCATGATCAGGTTGACGAGCGAAATGTATTTGAGCGTGATGATCCTTTTGGCAATCTGATAGGAAATCCATCCCCCTTTATAACACACCACCTCAGGGACCTTAAACAGCGCGGTCTCCAGCGTAGCCGTGCCGGAAGTTACCAGGGCGGCGTGCGCATGTGTCAGCAAATCGTAGGTTTTATTCGAAACGAACCTGACGTTTGCGTGCTGCAGGAACGGTTCGTAAAACGAAAAATCCTGGCTTGGTGCACCTGCAATCACAAACTGATAGTCCGGAAAGTCATTGGCAATGCTCAGCATCACTGACAGCATTTTGGTAATTTCCTGCTTCCTGCTCCCAGGGAGTACCGCAACAATCGGCGCATCGTCAAGTTGGTTTTCAGAAATAAAATCGGCGTAACTTATTTTTTTGCGGTTGTGTATGGCATCAATCAGCGGATGCCCTACAAATTCGACAGGGAAATGATGCTTCTGCTCGTAGAAATCTTTTTCGAAAGGCAGGATTACAAAAAGCTTATCCACATCGCGACGGATGTCCCTGATGCGGTTTTCCTTCCAGGCCCATATTTGCGGCGAGATATAATAAAAGGTCCTGAATCCGAGTGGTTTTGCCCATTTGGCAATCCTCATGTTGAATCCCGGATAATCGATAAAAATAATCACGTCAGGCCGGAACGCAGAAATGTCTTCCTTGCAGCGCCTGATGTTTTCAAAAATAGTGCGCAGGTTGGCCACGACTTCGGCAAAGCCCATAAAAGCGAGCTCCCGGTAATGTTTGACCAATGTCCCGCCAACAGCCTGCATCAGGTCGCCGCCCCAGAAACGGATGTCGGCGCCGGGATCTTCCCTGTAAAGTGCCTTCATCAGGTTGGATCCGTGGAGGTCTCCTGAAGCTTCGCCGGCAATGATGTAATATTTCATCTATAAAAATATTGTAGCAATGGCCAGGATCATGGTGGCCATAATGACGCCCCAGGCCATATCCTTTTTGCTTTTCAACAATAAAAAAAACACCCCGATGTTTGGCACTGCCCCGATCGTAATGATCTTACCCAGTTGGCCGGTGGCTTTCGTCGCGGCGATCCCGTCACTGATCCCATATTCCGTAAAGCCCACAATAAACAGGCAGCTTCCGAGCAATGCCGTGGCCAGTCCGATAACAATTCCTAAGAATACATGCAGTTTATTCATTGATTTTCCATGAGTTAAGTTCCTGTATCGCATGGTGCGCGGTCATATCATAATGTACGGGTACAACTGAGATGTAGCCGTTGGCGAGTGCCCATTCATCAGTGTCTTCCCCTTCGTCCTGGTTCACGAACTCGCCGGTAAGCCAGTAGTAGTCCTTGCCGTTCGGATTGGTGCGTTTGTCGAATTTCTCCATCCACATGGCTTTTGCCTGGCGGCAGATTTTGATGCCTTTGATATCCGCTTCCGGTAATTTCGGTATGTTTACGTTTAAGATGGTGCCGTTTGACAGGCTGCGTTCCAGCACATGCGCTGCGATGTTGCGGATAAATTTCCGCGATTGGCTGAAATCTGCATTCCAGTCGAAATCCGCAAGTGAAAATCCTATCGCGGGTATGCCTTCGATGCCGGCTTCTACCGCGGCACTCATCGTCCCGGAATAAATGACGTTGATTGATGAATTCGATCCGTGATTGATCCCCGAAACGCACAAATCAGGCTTCTGATGCAGGATTTCATTCACGGCCAGTTTCACACAATCCACCGGCGTGCCCGAGCAGCTGTACTCGTTGTCATTTTCGCCTGACACGCGGTTCAGGTACAGTGTACTATTGATCGTAATGGCATGGCCCATGGCGCTTTGGGGCTTGTCCGGCGCAACGACGACCACGTCGCCAAGTTCCTTCATGATGTCAATCAACATCCGGATACCCGGCGCGAAAATGCCATCATCATTGGTTACTAAAATCAGGGGTTTTGCTGTCATGATATTTTGGGCAGCCATTTCCCGCTTTCGCCTTTATCTTTGCTCATGCTTCGCAAAGGATACCGGCTCTATCGGGGCTGCAGCTCCTGCTACGGTTAAAATTTTTTGTCCTCTTGACGAGATAAATCGTCGCTAAAATAAGCATTTTTGAGCGGAACTTCCTATTTTAGCATGTTTAACAAAAAATTATGTGACACGCCAAATCATTGGTATGGTTTTTATGTAATTTAGGCACGAAATTGATGAATGCAATTATGAATTTTATGAGAAGAAATTATAAGGTATTGCTGGTTGTCGCAGCGTTGTCTGTGGCATTATGGAGTTTTATCCCGAGAGGGAATAAGAACGACCCTGAGAAGGATAAGCTGCTGTTGGAACTGTTGGCTTTCGTCATCAATAAAGGGCATTATGCGCCCAAGGACATCGACGATAACTTTTCCAAAATTGTGTATAAGGACTACCTTACTGCGCTCGATCCTTCCAAAAGGTTTTTCCTGCAGTCGGACATCGACGAGTTTTCAAAATATGAGACATTGGTTGATGATGCGATCAGGAACAAGGACCTCACATTTTTTGACCTCACTTACAACCGTTTGATGCAGCGTATGGAGGAAAGCAAGGCATACTACAAGGACATCCTTGCCAAGCCTTTCGATTACAATGTCGATGAAAGTTTCAATATCGATTACGATAAGATGCCTTACGCCAAATCAACCGCTGAGCTCAAGGAAAAATGGCGCAAGCAGATTAAGCTTTCCACACTATCCTCGTTGTCTGACAGGCTTAAATTGCAGGAAGACAAGGCCAAAGGCATCAAGGAAGAACCTGTCGCCGATGAGGAATCGGACGATACGGAGCCTGCGCCTAAAACCACGGCTGCAGACGAGGCCCCCAAAACCTTCGAGCAGCTCGAGAAAGAGACCCGTGAGAATTCGCTGAAGTCGCTCAACGAGTATTTTGGGTTTATCAAAGACCTGAACCGTGAAGATTATTTTTCAGTCTTCGTGAATACCATCGCCGAAACTTTTGATCCGCACACGTCTTATTTCGCTCCTGAAGACAAGGACAAATTCGATATGAGTATCTCCGGAAAATTTGACGGGATCGGTGCCAGGCTGCAAAAGAAAAACGACTTTACCGAAATCACCGAACTGATTTCCGGCGGACCGGCATGGAGGGGAAAAGAACTCGAACCGGGTGATGTTGTGCTGAAAGTCGGACAGGGCAAGGAAGAGCCCGTGGATGTTGTCGGGATGCGTATTGACGATGTGGTCAAGAAAATCAAAGGCCCAAAAGGTACTGAGGTGCGTCTCACCGTTAAAAAAGTTGACGGTTCGATGAAAGTCATTTCCATTATCCGTGACGTGGTAGAGATCGAGGAGACGTATGCCAAATCCAGTATCGTCAAAAAAGACGGCAAGTTATACGGCGTGATTTACCTGCCTAAGTTTTATATCGATTTTGAAAATAAGGACAGTCGGGATGCGGCTAAAGACGTTGCGCTGGAAATTGACCGCCTCAAGAAGCAGGGCATCCAGGGACTGGTGTTCGACGTGCGTGACAATGGCGGCGGCTCACTGCGCACCGTGGTGGACATTGCCGGGCTGTTCATTGATCAGGGCCCGATCGTACAGGTAAAATCAACCGGCAAGAATAAGGAAGTGCTTCCTGATAATGACAGCAAAGTACAATGGGACGGGCCATTGGTGGTGATGGTAAATAATTTCTCCGCTTCAGCATCTGAAATCCTGGCTGCGGCGATCCAGGACTACAAACGCGGCGTCATCATCGGCAGCAAACAGTCTTATGGGAAAGGAACCGTGCAGAACGTCATCGACCTGAACCAGTTTGTGCGCAACAGTGCCACCGGCGACCTGGGCGCACTGAAAACCACCACGCAGAAATTTTACAGGATTAACGGTGGTTCTACGCAGCTTAAAGGCGTGGCCAGTGACGTGGAAATGCCGGACAAGTACACTTACATCGAAGTAGGTGAGCGCGACTCTGAAAACGCGATGCCATGGGATAAGATTGATCCGGCGAATTACAATGTCTGGGACAGGCAGCCGAATTTTGAAAAGGCGATTGCAAACAGCAAGAAACGGGTGGCGCAAAGCCAGCAATTCAGGCTGATTGACGAGAACGCGCAATGGCTCGGAAAGCGTAAAGATGAGAACGATTACAGCCTGAACATTGACAAGTTCAGGAAAGAGCAGGAAAATATCAAAGCAGAAAATAAAAAATACAAGGCGATCGGGGAGTACAAAACCAACCTGGAATTCACCTCGCTTCCGTACGAAACGGCACAGATGGAAAAAGATGAGGTGCTGAAAGAGAAGCGGAAAAGATGGCACGAAAGCCTGGCCAAGGATGCCTATGTAGAAGAAGCGCTCAACGTGCTGTCTGACCTGCAGGACAGTGGCAGCAAACCGACAGTCAATCTCAAGAAAAGGGAAAAGCTGGTGAAGTCATAACATTGTTGCATGAGCGGGAACCAGTCATTAACCAGTATAGCGCTCCGGAAATTCAGGAAGAATTTCTGGGGCGTTTTCAGTTTTGCATTTATCGTCCTGGTGATGCTGCTTGCCATTTTCGCGTATGTGCTGGCTCCTGACAATTCGCAGAACGCCAATCAGATGCATCTGTCAATTCATTCCCGGAAGCCCGGCTTCTCGGTGACGATGTTGTCGATTCCGTCGGGAGAAAAGGCCGAAAGTGCGATTTCGGGTTATGTTTCCGGTTTCCCAAGTATGGCCAATGAGATTCCCATCCGTCGCTATGAACTCAAAAACAATGAGATCGTCTACGAGGAATACAACGAGGATCCCTCAGTAAAAATCGTGAAATCGGTTCCGCTGAGCCAACTCGGAGGATACCCTGACATATACACTGCCGCGAAGGATGTCATCCGGAAGCAAAGCTTTATTTTAGGCACCGACAAATACGGAAGGGATGTCCTGAGCAGACTGCTGGTAGGGTCGCGGGTTTCACTGTCAATTGGGTTTGTGGCGGTGTTCATTTCTCTTGTTATAGGCATATTCTTCGGGGCAATCGGGGGGTATTTCGGTGGCAAAGCCGATGCTTTCGTAATGTGGCTCGTAAACATCATCTGGTCAATCCCGACATTGCTGCTGGTCATTGCCATCACGCTCGCTTTGGGAAAAGGTTTTTGGCAGGTATTCATTGCTGTAGGGCTCACAATGTGGGTTGAAGTCGCACGTGTGGTCCGTGGACAGGTCATCAGCATCAGGGAAATGCAATATGTTACCGCATCGCGCGCGTTGGGCTACGGCAATTTCAGGATTATTTTCAATCACATCCTGCCAAATATCATGGCGCCGGTCATCGTAATTTCTGCGGCCAATTTTGCGTCGGCGATTTTGGTTGAGAGCGGGCTGAGTTTCCTCGGACTGGGCGCACAACCGCCGGTGCCCAGCTGGGGGAGCATGATCAAGGACCACTACAGTTACATTATCCTGGGCAAGCCTTATCTGGCGATGGTGCCCGGAATCGCCATCATGCTGGTCACACTGGCCTTTATGATGACTGGAAACGCACTGCGCGACGCGCTGGATGTAAAATCTTCATAATCTTTTAGGGTTTTCTTGGGATTAAGTGTTATATTGGCTATAACCAAAGACACGAATGTCATTTAAATCCAATAACCTCCGCATCCTTTTGCCGGTTGTGCTGTTTTTTTTTCTTTTTACAGGGAAAATGCAGTCCCAGTGTGCAGGTACCGACGCCGCCATTGAAATTTGTGACTACGACAATCCTATTTACCAAAACATTGACCTTTTCGCGTTACTTGGTCCTGATGCAGTTCCCGGCGGATTCTGGATTGACCCGCTGCAGTCCGGCGCATTGAATGTACTGACCGGCGAGTTGAACTTGTGGAATTTTCATTTTACAGGAACGTTCAATTTTATTTACGTGAGGAATAACATTCCGGGGTGCAGTGATAATAATGCAACGGTCACAATTACGGTCGGGGGATATACCGGCGTGCCAAGCCCTGACGGCACAGCGTGCAGCAGTAACGACCGCGTGAACCTGTTTGAGTATTTTATCGGGATGGATCCCTATCCACAGCACAATGGTTTGTGGACGTCTCCGAATGTCACTGTTTTTGAAGACAAATATTTCAGTGCCGCCGCTACAGGACCGGGCACTTTCACGTTTACTTACACCGCGGAAGCCATCGGCTCCTGTCCTGAACGTTCTTCCACCATTTATGTTACGGTGTATGCGGCGCCAAATGCAGGGTCGGCACCGGACTTTGTCGTTTGTGAAGCCGACGACCTTACACAGTACAACAACCTTGACCTTACTACGGTCCTGCAGGGCGAAGACGGGAACGGATTGTGGTCAGAGTCCGGCACATCCGAATTGTCGGACCCGTTCGACCCCATTATCGACCTGGAGCACCTTTACCAGACACACGGTAGCGGCATCTATACCTTTTCCTACACGGTTTTTCCGCAGCATCCGGTGTGCGACAAAAGTACGGCAGACATCCGCATTGTCATCGAAGACAGGATTGACCTCACCGGCGCAACGCTCTTGTTTGACGAGTTCTGTGGTGAGGCAGGTGGTGGGCCATTCCATGCGACATTGACCCAAGGGCCGGACCCGATTGCGAATGGTGACCAATACGAGATAGATTATCAGGTGGAAGGACCCGGAATTTCAGAGACGCGTACACAGCTCATCGAGTTCATAGCGGGTGTTTCCCACTTTGATATTATTCCCGCCGGAATTGGGCAAATCGGAAACTACGTGATCACCATCACCGACATCCGTGACCTGGCAAGCCATCAATCGTGTGACAACATCGCTGACCTGCCCGGTATACTGAATATTTATCCACTGCCATTGATTGACGACGCGCAAATCAATATTCCGACGGTGTGCAAAGGGTCTGACGGCATCGTGCAGCTCAGCGGCATGGATATCGCGGATGGGCCTTATGACATTACCTACAACATCTTCGCGAGTAATAAGGCGCTCAACCAACACGCCACCATCCATGTCGTTGGGGGCGCGGCGCAAATCAATATTCCGGCAGCCGTCATCCCAAACACGGGCAGTTCCACTTTTTACATCACCCACATTGTCAGTATCAAGACCGGCTGCGAAGCGGATGTAAATAGATTTCAGACCTTCGTCATTTACGACCTGCCTTTTGTCGATAATATCACACTGTCGGCAAACAGCGGCTGCCTTACCTTGGGTACGAACGTGTTGGTGACCGATCTGGGGCCGATGACGAGCGTTAAAGTCACTTATGACCTTTCAGGCGCCAATGTAGCGGTCGCTCAGGAAGCCACATTTACGGCAGTCCTTGGCAACGGCACTTTTACGATTCCGCCGGGCTTACTGCCGAATTCCGGTATGACGACCGTGACGGTAACGATTGTACAGGATTTGGTAACGGGTTGTTCGAGTCCGACGAACATCTCCGACGAGTTCCTGATGAACATCCTTCCCGATGTCACCACACTGACTGCATCGGTAACCGACGTATGCCAGGGTGCTCCGGTGTCCGCAACAATTTCAGGACTTGGCACGCAAACCAGCCTGGTACTGCGTTATACCTTGTCCGGCGCGAATACCGCACCCGTCCAGACTGTCCAGCTCGCCGACAACGGCACGACCATTTTTACGATTCCTTCTGTGCTGCTTCAGAATCCTGGTTTGACAACGTTGCAAATCGTCAATGTAACCAATACGATTACCGGTTGTGTTGCCACTGTAAACACCCCGGTCGGTTTTAACGTCAATCCGATTCCGCCTGCAGGAACTTTTTTCGGCACAATCCAAAACGTGTGTATTGGTCAGCCGGTGTTTGCATTGCTTTCCGGCTTTGGCAACATTACGGATATGAACATCACTTACACGCTGTCCGGCGCCAACACCGCTGCGCCGCAAACTACAGGCATCACAATCGCGAGCGGTAGCGCGGTGCTCTCCATTCCGGCTGCGCTCCTGCCAAACAGCGGCACAACTACATTCACCATTACCCATGTTGATTATCCTGCTACGGGCTGCGGCACCATCGCGAATCTTGTGAGGACTTTTACAATCAATCCTTTACCAGACGTCTCAGCGCTGTCATTGCAGGCAGCAGATGTATGCCTTGGAAGCGCTGTTACAGCGACCATTTCAGGTGTACCGGGAAGCAATCCGTTGTCGGTTTCGTACGAACTTTCGGGCGCGAATGTCACGGCGATGCAAACGGTTACCGTAAACCCGGCCACCGGAAACGCCACATTCGTCATTCCGTCAGGCTTGCTGCCCAATGCGGGGCTTACCACAATGACGATTTTGAAAATTTCCAATCCGCAAACCAGCTGCGAATCAGCCACCGCTATAACCGGCAATTTCAATATTAACGGTATTCCAGCGGCTCCCGCAGCCAATAATATGAATTTTTGTGCCGAACAGAACGCGACCGTCTCGGATCTGCTTCCTTCAGGGGATCAATATGCCTGGTACGCTTCCGCAGAAGCGACCCAGCCCTTAAACCCTGACACGGTATTAACCAGCGGCAATTATTTCATATCCGAATCCAGCAATGCCGGCTGCTTTTCGTCGCGTACGCCCATCACCGTGACCATTACCGAGGAACCGCCTCTGGAATTAAGTCCAGATGGCGCGCTTTTTTGTGGCGCGGACAACCCGACCTTGTCAGACCTCACGGCAAACGTGTCTGCAGAAGGCACAGTACTCTGGTATGACGCCCCTCAGGATGGAAGCCTGCTTGCCAATGACACGTTGCTGCGCGAAGGGGCTACCTATTACGGCGTGCAGGTTTCGCCGGTGCTCGGATGCACTTCGCAGCAAATCCTTACAGTGGTGGTCTCGCTCACCAATTGTGATGGCAATCCGTCGCAATATGATTTTTTCATCCCGGACGGATTTTCGCCCAACGGCGACTCGGTGAACGATACGTTCCGGATTCCGGACATCGAGTTCCTGTATCCGGATTATTCGTTCGAGATTTACAACCGCTATGGCAGTATTCTATTCAAAGGGAATATCAACAAACCCGAATGGGACGGCACCGATACGGAGTCGGGGACAGAAAAAATTGCCCCGAACGGCGTGTATTTTTATATCGTTAATTTCAACAAACCAGGCGTTTCCGCTAAGCAGGGAAGGCTGTACCTTAACCGATAACAGAAATGAGGAAAGCATTACAACGCATCGTTTTTCTGTTATCAGCCATGCCGCTTTTGGCACAACAGGATCCGGAATACACCCATTATATGTATAACATGAACGTCGTCAATCCCGCGTACGCTACCGGGACCGAGGCGGTGCTGAATGTCGGATCGCTGTACCGCACACAATGGGTTGGTGCTGTCGGTGCGCCGAAGACCGTTACATTCTTCAGCCATATTCCCGTAAACCGCCGTATAGAGCTCGGCCTGTCATTGATTTCAGACGACATCGGCGACGGCGCGAAAAAGGAAAATAACTTTTATGCTGATTTCGCTTATGTCATTTCACTGAAGGGGAGAAGAAAGCTGGCCTTCGGTGTGAAAGCCGGATTTACTTCATTCCAGACGAACTTCAACGGTTTCCGGCTTGAAAGTGGCAATCCGTCAACCGATCTGGCATTTGCTCAGGATATCAATTTCTTCAAACCCAATATCGGTACAGGAGTGTATTATTTTGCCAATAATTACTACTTAGGCTTATCTGTCCCGAACCTGCTTTCCACCGACCACATCGAGGAACGCAATGGCATCCACGCGATTGGTTCTGAAAAAATACACACGTTCCTGACCGGAGGCTACGTATTCGCGCTGGGCTCCGACCTGAAGTTCAAGCCCGCTTTTATGGCGCGATATGTCGACGGCATGCCTGTTTCGACAGACATCTCCGCCAATTTTTTGTTCAGGCACCGTTTTGAGCTGGGTGCTGCTTACCGTTTGGGCGATGCCATCAGTGGTTTGATGTCCATCGGGGTGACTCCCGGCATCCGCGTAGGCTACGCTTACGATTATACATTGTCTAACCTGGGCCAGTTTAATTCCGGCACACACGAACTCTTTATTTTGTTCGACCTTGACCTGCTGGGCAAGGGTTATGATAAATCCCCGAGATTCTTCTGATATGAAAAAAATACTGCTCCTGTTCCTGCTGCTTTTATGTTTCGGTGCCCGCGCACAGGAGTTTGACGCGCAACGTGCCAAGCGACTCTTTGAGCGTACCTTTTACAGTGATGCGCTTCCGTTGTATGAGGAACTCGTAAAGGACAACCGCTCGCTCGAAGTGTTGCGCAATCTTTCAGACTGCTATTATTATACGAACGATATAGGTAATGCCCTGCAGTATTACCGCTTGTTGCTAAGTACCTTCCCTAATGTGGATGACGAGTATCGTTTCCGGTACAACCAATGCCTGCGGGCTACGGGCAATACGGAACTGGCCAACGGGCTGCTGCGTAAATCGTTGAATGGCGCGGCGCTGGATGCGTTTGAAAAAAGCGTGCATGAGCTCGACAACATATCGGGGATTGGGAACCGGTTTGAGATTCACAACCTGGCTGTAAACACGAAGGATGCAGACTTCGGGGCAATAATGGCAGGCGACAGCATTGTCTTTGCAGCAACCGCCAACGACCCGGTTTCAAAAAGGTACAAATGGAACGACGAGCGTTATCTCGACTTGTTTTCAATCGCTTCCGCAGAAGCAACGACGGCCCGACCTTTTCCGGCAGCGGTCAATACCATGATGCATGAAGCCGGTGCGGTAATCACTAAAGACGGCAACACCATGTACTTTACGAGGAACAATTATAAGAATGGGAAACGCGCCAAAAATGCGCAGAAAGTATCGGTCATGCAGTTGTTCCGAGCTGAGCGCGTCGCAGGGCAGTGGGCGAATATCACCGCGCTCCCTTTCAACAGCGAAGATTATTCTGTAGAACATCCGGCGCTGGCCGACGATGGGCGGACATTGTATTTCGCCTCCGACATGCCGGGAACACTGGGTTCGTTTGACATCTTCAGCGTCAGCATCAACGGGAACGATTACGGCGCCCTGGTAAATTTAGGCGACAGGATCAATACGCCACGTAAGGAACAGTTCCCATTTGTTTCGAAAGATGATAAGTTATACTTCTCCTCAAACGGGCATTTCGGCTATGGCCTGATGGACGTGTTTGTGTCGGAGATACACGACGGCAGCTTCAGCCGACCTCTGAACGTGGGCCTTCCAGTGAATTCTGGCTACGACGACTTTGCGTTCAATATCGATCCGGTTACCAAAGAGGGTTTTTTTGCTTCTGACCGGCCCGGCGGAAAGGGCGGTGATGATATGTACAGCCTGTTAGAGACCAAACCGCTGATCGTTCGCGATTGTATGCAGTGGATTGCCGGAATCATATCCGATGTCGATACCGCACTGCCGTTAGAAAATGCGATTGTCGTGCTGCAGGATGAAAACAGGAAGGAGATCCTGCGTACCACGACGCAGCCGGACGGAAAGTTTTCGTTTGAAGCCCTATGTGGAAGCGGGTATGTCGTTTTGGCGTCGAAAACCATGTACAGCAGCGATTCCCGGAAGCTGTCGCTCGACAAGACGCGGGATAAGGTGAATGATGCTTCGATGGCGCTCAAGTCGGATGCCGCGGTGAAAAAGGAGCAGCAGGTTGCCGCCGATAAGGAAAAAGCGGAACTGGCCGAAAAGCAAGAGCAGCAGCGCGAACAGGACAAACAGCTGGCCGAGACCAGGAAGAAGGAGAAGGAGGAAGCGATTATCAGCAAAGAAAAAGATGTGGTACGCGATAACGGCAGGCTGCTGATCCGGACCGAACCGATTTATTTTGATTATGACCTGTGGTACATTCGCAAGGAGTCCAAGCCGATACTGAATCGGGTCATTGAACTGATGAAGAAATATCCTGACATGGTCGTCGAAATCGGGTCGCATACCGATGTACGCGGAAACAATGCCTACAACCTGGAACTGTCGTCAAAAAGGGCCGAGTCGACGCGGGATTATTTCCTGAAAATGGGGGTACCGGCCGGAAGGATTTCTGCAAAAGGCTATGGGGAAACGGTACCGATTATCCCTTGCATCCCTGACCATTCCTGTACCGAAGAGCAACATGAACTGAACAGGCGAAGTGAATTTGTCATCAAAAACCTCTAGCGTCGAAACCTTAACGCTGCTGCGCAATTACCACTCGTTGACCTTGTTGGCATCCATTTTAACGAAAATGAAAATCAGCACCGTGAAGCCCCATAGTCCGGAGCCGCCATACGAAAACATCGGCAGTGGTACGCCAATGGTCGGGAATAGACCCATCACCATGGTAATGTTTACAAAGAAGTGAATGAACAAAATCGACGCGACGCAGTACCCATACACGCGACTGAACTTGGTTTTCTGTCTTTCGGCCATATAAATGATTCGCACAATCAGGCCGATGAAAAGCAGCACGACGGTCATCGATCCCACAAATCCCCATTCCTCACCAACGGTAGTAAAGATATAATCCGTGTGCTGCTCAGGCACGAAACCGCCCTTGGTCTGGGTGCCTTCGAGATAGCCCTTGCCCAAAAGTCCGCCGGACCCGATAGCAATTTTAGATTGGTTGAGGTTGTACCCGATTCCCTTGTCATCGACTTTCTTCCCCAAAAGGATGTTGAACCGGTCGCGGTGGTGCTGTTGGAAAACGTGGTCGAAAACATAGCTCGTGGATACCGTGAATCCCGAAACCAATACCAGCATCATTGTGCTCAGGATGATATTCCTGTTTACGATCCGTGTCCGTAAATAAATGACCGCAATGACTGCGGCGGCAATCAGGATGATGGCCCAGGTCGTCATCACGAGGCTCAGTACGAAAAGGATGGCGGCGATGAACCCGGTCCAAAGGTACCACGACGGCAACCCTTCGCGATACAGTACGAAAAAGAACACCATGAAAATCAATGCGCTTCCGGGGTCATGCGGCGCAATGAGCAATACCGGAAGGAATATAATGGCCAACGCCTGCATCTGACGGTTGACATCCTTCAGGTTGACCTGCACGTCACTGAGATATTTTGCCAGTGCGAGTGACGCGCCGATTTTTGCGAATTCAGCGGGTTGCAGACTGAAGCTGCCAAAGGAGTACCAGTTCGTCTGCCCATTTACTTCCTTACCCAGAACGAATAAACCGGCAACCAGCACGACGGTACCAGCGTAGATTAAGCCGGCAAATTTTTCATAAAACTTTCCGTCAACAGACAGGATCACAATGATAAGCGGGACGGCCAGGATGATGTTCAGCAACTGCTTGCCATAGAACTGCGAAAGGTCAAACAGTTCAGCCCCTTCTTCCGGCAATGACGACGAGTAAATATTGAGCCATCCCATGATGACCAATACGATATAAATCATCACCGTGATCCAGTCCAGATTGCTCCTGATGCTTTGATTTCTCATGCTCGGTTAATTTTCGACTTGTGTCGAATCGATGGGTTCCGGTTTAATATTCGTAAGCGTATCGGAATTTTTCTTTGTAAATCGCTCATATTCGCTTTTTAAGCTCTTTTCGAGTATACGCTTCTCCAAATCCGTACGCGTAATTTTGCCCCGCAGGTATTTTTCGATCATCAGGCTCGCAATCGGACCGGCGATGGTTGCTCCAAAACCGCCATTTTCTACAAACACGGCTATGGCGATTTTCGGGTTTTCCATCGGTGCAAAAGCTACAAAGATGGAATGGTCTTTCAGTTGTATTTTTTTTCCGCCGATCCGGGTGAAGTTTTCCGCTGTTCCCGTCTTTCCGCAAATGTTGATTCCTTCGACCTTAAGCGCACTCGCCGTACCGAAATTGTATACATCGAAAAGTCCGGAAATCATCGGTGCGAAATATTTCCTGTCTATTGTCGATACGTGCTTTTTGGTAAATTTCGGATCGATTTTTTCACCTTTGATTTTCTTGATGATGTGGGGCGTATAATAATACCCCTGGTTGGCTACGGCCGCTATCATATTGGCCAACTGGATGGGCGTGGCTTCCACTTCACCCTGCCCGATGGCATTGGATACAATCGCTGTGGCACGCCAGCCGCCGTTCGGATACATTTTCTTATAGGTTTTTGATGTCGGGACCCGGCCGCGTTTTCCCGTAGGAAGGTCATAGCCCATAAAATCCCCCAATCCGAAACTGCGCACGTGTTTGCTCCAGACATCGACTGCGGCTGCGGGTTTTACATATTTGTTGATCGTCCGCAGATAGACATTCCCGAAATAAGCGTTACACGAGTTGTAAATTCCGTTGTGCAGCTGGTGCGGCCCAAAACCGTGGCATTTCATAAAACGCCCTCGCGCATAACTGAATCCGTGATGGCACATAAACGTCGTCTGCTCGTCAATAACCCCTTCCTGCAAGCCGACAAGTCCCGTCATGATCTTAAACGGTGATCCGGGTGCGTATTGGGCCAGCAACCCACGGTCAAACAAAGGTTTGGCTATCGAATCCCGCCAAAGCATCGTGTAATTCCTCGAACGCTGCCTTCCTACCAACAATGACGGGTCATACGAAGGGGCTGTGACCAGTGCAAGGATTTCGCCGGTCTTTGGTTCAATGGCAACAATCCCGCCTCGTTTGTTAATCATCAATTCTTCGCCATATTGCTGCAGGACGGCATCTATGCTCAGCGTAATGTCTTCGCCACGCACAGCAATCGTGTCAAAACGGCCTTCCTTATAAGGCCCGATGTCTTTGTTGAATTTGTTCATCTGGCGGTATTTCACGCCTTTTACGCCGCGGAGTATCTTTTCGTAACTTTCCTCAACGCCTTGGATCCCGATCAAATCACCGGAATTATAATATGGATTGTTGTCGATGATCTTCTGGTTCACCTGTGCAATCGATCCGAAGACATTCGCACCCACATGCACCTGATAATCGCGTAGTGACCGTTTTACAATGTCAAAACCCGGAAACTTGCGCTGCTTTTCCTGGAAGGCCGCATATTCTTTCTTGTTAAGCTGAGGCAGGAAAACCGACGGCAGCATGGGGCTGTAATTTTTGGCTTTCGTCAATATCCTGATGAAATCTTCCCTGGTGATATTGAGCAAACTGCAGAATTCGGTAGTATCGATGTCCCTGACGTTCCTCGGCGTTACCATGATGTCATATGACGGCTGGTTGGCCACAAGCAGTTTTCCGTTTCGGTCATAAATGTAGCCGCGTTCGGGATAATCGAATTTTTTCTTTATCGAAATGTTTTCCGATTTGAGTTTCAGGCTTTCATCAATCAATTGCAGGTAGAACAGCCTCGCAAGGATCATAATTCCGGCGATAATGATGACAGTCGGCAGCAGTACTTTCCTCATCGCTTCGTCGGTTTAAAAATGTAAATAATGATGATGCACAGCAGGATTGTAAAAATACTGCTGAAAATTGTACGGAACAGGATCTCGAAAAAGAAGCTGAAACGGAATGTCTCAAGAATGAATAAGATCACATGGTGCAGCAGTACTGAAATCGCAATGAACGAAAACCGTTCCGGTGTGAGCCGGTCATTAATTTTTATGGTCTGGTATTCATAGCTGACACCGAATGAAAATTTAAAGAAAGCCGGCCTGAAGTACGCCAGGGTGATGCAAGCGGTCGTATGCACACCGCCTGAATTGAGGAAGCTGTCCAGCAATATGCCCAAAGCGAATGCCGATAACAGCAGTCCGTAACGGTTGCCATTTACCGGATACAGGATCAGGAACAGCACATACGGGTAAGGATTGATGTAACCGAGAAACTGCATATTGTTGAAAATAAGCACCTGGGCCGCGAGCAGCAATACGAAACGGGCGATATTCAGCAGGACCGTTGCGTTCATTTTGTCGGTTGGGTTTGGGACTGCAGTGTCTGTATTTCTTTTTTGTCTTTCATGTCGATGATGTAGACGTGGCCGAGATTGGTCATATCATTGAACAATTTCACGTCCAGCGTGTAGTAATTCGTTTCATCATCGGTGTATATCTTATAAATCGTCCCGATGCCGATATTTTCCGGGAAAATCGTAGAATCGGAATTGGTTACGATGGTATCGCCTTTACGGATTGCGGCAAGGCGCGGCACATCCGTCAACTGGACATATCCTGTGCTTTTGCCATTCCATGACAACGTGCCGAAATGATTGGATTTTTTAATCTTGGCACTGATTTTTGAATTCAGGTTCAGGATGCTCTGCACCGTGGCATAATGGGCTGACGTTTTTTCCACCAATCCCACAATCCCTAAATCGTTGATTACGCCCATATCCACATTCACGCCATCCTGGCTTCCCGAATTCAGTGTCAGGTAATTTTCGGGCATGGTAAATGAATTGTGTATGACTTTCGAGACAGTCACGATATTGACTTTATTCACGCCGCGTAGGGTATCAGGCAGTGCGGGCTTGGTCGTGTCCGCCTTATTGAACAGCAGGCTTTTCAACCTTGCGTTTTCGATAGCCAGTTCTTCGTTGCGGGTTTTCAGGTTAAAATATTCGCTGATGGCATTCATGCGTTCATACACGCCGCCGGTCAGGAAATTAGCAGAGGAGATCACTTTACTCTTATGGTATGAATGCGACTGCACCGTCAGTGAAAACGAAATTCCCAAAAGCAGCAAAAACAGCAATTTGTAGCTGTTTTTAAATATAAAATTAAATATTTGCTGCATTGGTAATCAGTTAAAATACACTGGTTGAAAAAAATCCCAAACCCCAATAAATCTAATAAAAATTAGCTTTATATCCTGGGGTTTGGGATTTGTTTATTAACTATTTAATTAAGATGCTCCGGAACTTGGTGATGTTTTTCAAAGCAATGCCTGTGCCACGCACCACGGCTCTTAACGGGTCTTCCGCAATGTAAACAGGAAGGTCGGTTTTTTGAGAAATCCTTTTGTCAAGGCCCCTAAGCATCGAGCCTCCGCCGGCCAGGTAAATTCCGGTGTTGTAAATATCTGCGGCCAATTCCGGAGGTGTCTGTGACAGGGTTTCCATCACAGCATCCTCGATACGCTGTATCGATTTGTCAAGCGCCTTCGCAATTTCGCGGTAAGACACTTCCACCTGTTTTGGTTTTCCGGTCAAAAGATCCCTTCCCTGAACCGACATGTCATCCGGTGGGGATTCAAGATCTTCGATGGCGGCACCGATTTCAATCTTGATTTTCTCGGCAGTACTTTCACCCACAAATAAATTGTGTTGCGTTCGCATGTAGTAAATGATGTCGTTCGTGAAAACGTCACCGGCAATCTTTACCGATTTGTCACATACGATACCAGCCAATGCGATTACGGCAATTTCCGTAGTTCCGCCACCGATATCAACAATCATGTTTCCCTTCGGCTGCATGATATCAACCCCGATACCAATCGCAGCAGCCATCGGTTCGTGGATCAGGTATACCTCTTTTCCGTTTACCCTTTCGCAGGATTCCTTTACGGCGCGCATTTCCACTTCGGTGATTCCGGACGGAATGCATACGACCATGCGAAGGGCAGGGGTGAACATCCTCTTTTTCAATGCGGGAATGCTGTTGATGAACATTTTGATCATCTGTTCCGAAGCTTCGAAATCAGCAATTACACCGTCTTTGAGCGGCCTGATGGTTTTGATGTTTTCATGAGTCTTCCCCTGCATGAGGTTGGCTTCCTTGCCGACATGCGTGATTTTTCCGGAAACCCTGTCACGGGCTACGATGGATGGACTGTCAATCACCACCTTGTCGTTGTGGATGATCAGCGTATTGGCTGTTCCGAGATCTATTGCGATATCCTCGGTCATGAAATCAAAAAATCCCATAGGTCTTTTATGAATTAAAAAAGGTTATAATTTTGAGAGGACAAAGTTACATAAATTAATGTTTGAAATGACGGGTGCCGGTAAATACCATTGCAACTTTATTTTCATTGCAGTAATTGATACTGAGTTCGTCTTTTATAGAGCCACCGGGCTGAATCACAGCGGTTATACCGGCATGGTGTGCCATCTCGACACAATCGGGGAACGGGAAAAATGCGTCGCTTGCCATCACTGAATTGTTCAGGTCAAAACCAAATGAATTTGCCTTGTCTATCGCCTGCCGCAACGCATCAACGCGCGAGGTTTGGCCGGTCCCTGACGCGAGCAAAGTGTTGTCTTTTGCAAGGACAATGGTATTCGATTTGGTATTTTTACAGATTTTCGATGCAAAAATCAAATCCTCGGTTTGCCGGGCCGTCGGTGCTGTTGACGTAACGGTTCTCAGTGTGTTTTTATTGTCAGTGATATTATTGCGGTCCTGCACCAGAAATCCGTTCAGGGCCGTGCGCACCTGCCGTTGCGGCAATGTCACGTCATTTTGGATTAAGATGATGCGGTTTTTCTTTTCTGATAAAATGGAAACGGCGTCCCCGTCATACGAAGGTGCGATGACCACTTCGCAAAACAGCTGATTGATTTCCGATGCGGTTTCCACGTCAATATTGGTATTGGCAATCAGCACACCGCCGAATGCGGAGGTCGGGTCGCCGGCCAGCGCCGCAAGATACGCGTCTTTGATTGTAGCCCTTGAGGCGAGTCCGCACGCGTTGTTGTGCTTCAGGATAGCAAAGGTCGGGGCGTCGTCTTTGAATTCGAGGATCAGGTTGACGGCAGCATCCACATCGAGCAGGTTATTATATGACAGTTCCTTGCCGTGCAGTTTTTTGAACATCGCGTCAAAATCGCCAAAGAACCAGCCTTTCTGGTGTGGGTTCTCGCCATAGCGCAGTACCTGACCGCCTGAAACGCTTTGTTTTAATATCGTTTCGTCGGTGTTGAAATAGTTGAAGATGGCAGAATCGTAATGCGAGGAAACGTGGAATGCCTTTGCAGCCAGTAGTTTCCGGTCTTCCAAAGTTGTGGCGCCATGCTGCGCCGTAATCAGTTCCAACAGTTTTGAATAATCCTCCACCGAAGCTATGATGACGGTATCGTTGAAATTTTTCGCCGCAGCGCGGATCAAGGAAATCCCGCCGATGTCAATTTTCTCAATTATATCGGCCTCTGTCGCACCTGACGCTACTGTTTTCTCGAACGGGTATAAATCGACAATCACCAGGTCGATTTGCGGAATGTCGTACTCCGCCATTTGCTGCACGTCACCCTCATGATCCTGCCGGTTTAAGATCCCGCCGAAAACTTTCGGGTGCAGTGTTTTGACGCGTCCGCCCAGGATTGAAGGATATGAGGTCACTTCTTCAACGGGCACAACCGGGATGCCCAGGTTTTTGATGAAATCCTCAGTCCCTCCGGTAGAGTAGATGGTGACGTGTTGTTCGTGGAGTTTCCTGACGACCGTTTCGAGGCCTTCTTTGGAAAATACCGAAATCAGTGCCGATTTGATGGTTTTTGTGTTGTTCATGCTGTAGTTGTGTTTAAAGGTGCAAAAGTAGTTTTAAATGGGAAAACTTACTAATCCGGAAATGAGATAATTTGGGGTTGAAACAGGATTTTTCAGGAGTGCGCTACAAGAGGGATGGCGGCGGCATCCTTTTGCGCGGGGGACTG